>JAITSQ010000014.1 GCA_031287685.1 Clostridiales bacterium
ATAACAAAAACAGCCCCCCCGGAAAATAGTTGAAATCCATTTGTGATTTTGAAAGCAGTCGCGGTTGGCGCTTCTTGGTCTTTGCTTCGCTAATTCTTGTTATTTAGTTCGCTTTACAGCAACACCGCTGTCCCGCGTATTGATTATATTCGTGGCTTGCGGACTGCGGTTCGATTTTTGTCGCGTGAGCCATTGGTGGAATATATTGGAGAAATAGATTTAAACGGCATTGCGGAAAAGTAAGGCAGGGCCGGGAGGGTAAGGAACACCGCCGGCGCAGCTTGCCCTCCCCCCAAAACCCTCCGTTGACATTGCCCGCAATCCGTGAGAGAAAGAGCGCCGTTATTTTTTATTCCTCAATAACTCCTTTTATGAAATCGCCTATCATCTTTGTGACTTTTTTCATAGTGTCGTCGGCGTAAACTTCAGTGTTGTACGAAAATACAAACACATAGTGTTTTTGGTTGTCAAATTGCGGCACTTTAGTTTCAAATACCTGCGCGCCAATGTCGAACACATTCCCGAAAGAGGGTATAAAAACCTTAAGGAACATACCCCACGAGGTGTCGGTACACGCGGGCTTCGGGTAAATTTTGTTCATAGCTTCGTCCGCGCCCCCTATGCCCGCCTGAAAAAGGTAGTTGATCCTAACTTTGAAACCGTGTCTTTCCTGCGCGATACTTGAGGTGTATTCGGTGTGGTTCTTCAAAATATTGTAATACTGTTCTTTTATGGATTTTACGAAATCAATTCCTTCAAGGCTTGCGTCAATTTTAAGTATCAAAGGGAAGTTTCGGACAAACAGCCCCGCTTCTCGGTTTATTCCCCGTTTCGCCCGCCCCGCCGTGTTCGACCCGAAAAACAGGTGCTCCTCGCCGCTCAGGGCGTTCGCGGCGCGGCATAATCCCGCCAGAAAAAGTACGTTAGGGGAAATTTTAGTTTTCGCGCAAAAGCCGTTCACTTTCGCGGATTCAAGGGGTAAACGCGCTATGCCCGTGCCCTCGGTAAGCGCGGCGTCAGGGGCGTTCTTAAAATCAAGGATTACCTCTTTGTAATGTTTGAAAAGTTCGTCATAAAACAGAACGCTTTCCGCGAACTTTTCACTTTTTTGGGCCGCGACTTCATAATTTCCCTCTTCAAAGCCGGCTCCGCCGTCGGGGGCGAGATCTTCGCCGTTATAGGCGCGTATTATGTCCTCGATAATAATGTCGCGCGTAATTCCGTCATAGTATATGTGATTAAGTCCCCCAAGCGCGTAAACGCCCGTCCCGTCCACGCGAAAAACCGCGAAATAATAGAGGGGGTCTTTTGCCATGTCGGGGTTTAGCTCCGGTTGCTGAAAAAAATCGTCTTGGATTTTTTCAAACTCTTCGGAGGACACTTCAAAAATTTTTACGGAAACTTCCGCGTCGTCATTGCGAACCCAATAGGGAACGTCGCCGCTTGCGACGTTCGCCTTCAAAAATTTGTGCGCGTTCACAACTTTAACAAAACTTTCGGCAAGGCGTTTTACGTCCGTGCCGTTTTCATATTCAAGCCTAAACGGCACCGCGGTTGTTTTTCCCGTGTTTTTCCAGTGATTATAGTAGCCATACTGTTCCGCGGACAACGGATATTTTTTATCGCTCATTTTTCAATCTCCCTCATATTAAACTATTAAACTTAAAATGAAACTTTCCGAATCGCCCAAGAATTCCTTTATAAAGGTTTCGTCGAATAAAGCGTCGTTATGTTTGCAGTTAATGGTGTAGGAACCCTCGGACTCCGCGACTATAAACTCAAAAGCCACTAAAGGGGTGTTTTTCGCCTCTTTGCTGTCCGTTATAAAATTGACGGCGACTTTTTCGCCGTGGAGAACGGGGCAAGCGCCGGCGTCCAGCAAATTACCGTGGAATATATATAACATGGGTATTCTGAAATTTTTTACGCTTCCGCCGCTTCTGTTAAGCTGCATAGCGTTTCCGTAATATTTCGCGTCGTGAATATTTTGTTTAGCGAGGCGGCAGTTTTCGAGCGGGGTTTTATCAGGCTCGTGCCGTATTATAAGCGGCACGGTTTTTATATATCCGCCTATTGAGTTTTCAAGCCCGAGCCCAATCCGTCCGGAAAAAATCGCGCCGACAAGCAGCGCCTTTTTACCCGTGCGTTTATAGGCGGCGGCGGCGAACGCGGCGGCGAACAGGCTGTTTGGCGAAACGCGGGCGGCGCCGCAAAAAGCGCGCGCTTTATCCGCCGGGATCGTGTTACTGAAAATAAACCTGGGGCTGCCCGCGGGTTCCGCGAGAGTTTTTTGCTCGGGAAACACCGTAACTCCGCCGCTGATTTCCATAAGCTCCTTAAATTCCTCCGTTTTCCGCTCCAGCGAATCGGGTATTTGCCGCTCGCGCAGGCTTTCCAAAAAAGCCTCGTCCGTTTCGGCGGCCGGGGGATTTCCGTTGTAAGCCGCGACGACCTCTCTTATGAATATGGCTTGAGAAGTCCCGTCAAAAATCGCGTGCTGAATGTCCAGCAAAAGCGTTACGGCGTCGGGGGTTTTGCATATTTTAACGCGGTACAGCCTGCCTCCGCCCGCAAAGTCGAAAGGTTTTATGAAAGCTGACTTAAGCTCCGCAAGCTCCCCCGCCGTCATTTCCGCATAGGGTTCAAACACGGCGGCGGTTTCTTCGGGATACGCCCACTCGTACTCACAGCCGTCGTTTTTTACGATACGCGCCGAAAGCATCGGGTGCGCCGCAAACACGGCGGAGACCGCCTCGCGGAGTTTTTCGGTGTCGGCGTTCCTGGAAAAGCGGATTTCCAAAGGATAATTGCCCTTTATGTTTTCGGGGTCGTTCAAAAACACCTTAATATGCTGGTCTTGAAAGTTGCTCAACGGATAAGTTTTCATATATGTCCTCCTGTTTTCCAAAGCGGCGACGGGTATTGCCCGTTTTCCCGCTTGGCTTTGCCCGGTGTTTTCATTTGTCTAAAACAAGTTTAGACAAATGAAAACACCCTTCTTCATGGCCGACGCGGCTATAGCCCTATATTCTTTATAGGTTACGCCGTACCATACGCCGCCGCTCGAAAGCGCCGCGACGTCCGCCTCACCCTTATCTATAAGCGAATTTACACTTGAAGCGCGTCATTACGGAGTAATCGATAATTACCTCGCCGTGTTCCCCGGCGGGGTCTATTTACTTAAGCCCTCCGCGGCGGCTTCCCATTCCCGCCGCCAAAACTAAAAGCGCAGGTTTATTCATAGCAATCCTCCTGTGGGTACAGGTTCTTAATCTTTTATATCTCGTTCAGGCGTAAAAAACGTCGCCCCGTCTTCCGACGTCCATTTTTGCGTCTCAAACCACTCTTTGCGAAACAGGCGTTCGGCTTCATAACGCTCGCGCTCACAACCGTCCGTTATTTTCAGTTTATATCCCCAAGAGTCAATCACGCCCTCCAAAATCCGGCTGTCAACCTTGCACGAAAAATCCCGGTATCCGTGCGTATACGGCGCGGCGATTTTATTCTGGCAAGAGTCGAACAGGTTCATATAGAGGCTTGAAGGCATTTTGCCGTGAGTTATGCTCCCCGGGCGCATACGGTAGTAGTATAGTTTTTCCTGTACGCAGGTTATTTTTTGGCACCGCAAATAAATATCGGGGAGGATAAACGTATCCTCAAACAGGCAGTTCAGCCGAAACCGCAGATTGTCAAATATTTTGCGGTGGTATAGTTTCACGAAAACAACCGCCGTCGCGAAAGGCATTTTGTCGCAATAGCAACGGAAAACGTCGGGCGCGTCGAAAACGCCCTCAAGGGCAAACGGGGCTTTTGACATAAAGGTAGGGTCATAACCCTCCTCGAAGACGTAATCAAGGTTGCAGACGCCCATATCGCAATCGTCGTTTATAACAGCGTTGTAGAGCCGCTCGACAATGGTCGGGGCGACATAGTCGTCGCTGTCGACGCACATAATGTAAAGCCCTTTCGCCAAGTCAAGCCCCGTGTTCCGCGCCGCCGCCACGCCGCCGTTTTTTTGGTGAACCACTTGTATACGCGCGTCTTTTTCGGCGTACTCGTCGCAAATAAACCCGCTTGTGTCTTTCGAGCCGTCGTCAATCAGCAGAATCTCCAGACGCTTGTAGGTTTGGTTCATTATTGATTCCACGCACTCCCGCAGATATTTCTCAACATTGTACACAGGCACGATTATCGATATTAAATCAGCGTCCAGCAAGGGCTCGCCGCAGTTCAGCAAAGAGGGCGCGCCTGTTTTCAGGAGAGGCGCGGACGGTTCGTTTTTGCCTGTCAGGGTAAGTTTTGTAACGCCGCCGCGCGTGACCCATTTCTGCGCGTCAAACCAAGCGCGGCGTTTGAAAAGTTCCTTTTCGGATTCGGGATTCGCTCCGCCCTCCGTTTGGATTTTCGGAAGCCAATAGGAGGAAAGCATCTCGAAAACACGGCGCTCGTGGCGAAAAGAGCAGTCCGAAAAGCCGTTTTTGT
The DNA here is from genome assembly GCA_031287685.1 of Clostridiales bacterium. Lineage (GTDB taxonomy): Bacteria > Bacillota > Clostridia > Lachnospirales > WQUN01 > JAITSQ01. Next base: position 4,483 of record JAITSQ010000014.1, read on the forward strand.
ATGAAAATTCCGTTTTATATTGGTGCGCGTCCCAAAGGCTTTGTATATGCGCGGAGGTTTTTAAGTAATACGAAAAGTCGTTTGTGGGGTACTTCACGGTATGCAGTATTTCTTTCGCGCAGAATATTTTACCGGCGCGAAGGAAAACCTGAGAAAGGGTATAAAATTCGCTGTAATAAGAGTCCTCGGGGAAAGACAAGCCCTCGAACAAAGAACGGCGGAACAGCTTCCCGCCTATTCCGCGCAAAGCGAACGGCTCGTCCTCAAGGTACGCTTGGTATACGTCGCGGGCGGAAAAAACGCCGTCCAGCGCAAGCGGCCTGTCGGCAAGGTTAAGGTAGGACTGAAAAAGCGACGGGCCAGCCAGTTTCTCAAAATTATAGACGGAGTCCGAAACGGAAATATCCGCGCCGTTCTCCAGCATAGGAGCGATTAAAGTTTCAAGCAAGGTTTTATCTTCATAATGATTTGACAACGAAAATATGACGTATTCCCCGGACGCCTTCGAGAGCCCCGCGTTAAGGGCGCGCGCCGAAAACTCCCCGTCCTCGCGGATTACCTCAAAATCCTTGTGGGTTTGATTTTGCGGAAAGGGGCTTTCGCCCACAACTATAACCGAAATCATAAGCCGCCACCATATCTTTCAAGCAGGTTGAGTTTTGTGCGCCCGTTATGAATTATCCACTCCTGCGCCGCGAACCAGGCGCCGCGTTTGTCGTACTCCGGTTTCCAGACGGCAAGTTCGCCGGGCGGCATATGCGAGAGGTATTCCGCGAAATATGTCATAAATATTTCTATTAACGTTCTGTCAAAACCATAGGACGCGTCGCTTAACCCGTTATCATAAAAAGTTATAATCTTTTGGATACGGGAGTCTATAAATTCGCATCTGCGCGCCAAACCGTATTTTTGGTGCATTACGCTGCCGGGCTGCTGCACGTAATAGTAATACTCGCCGTCTATGAAAGAAACCGTCTCGCACGCAAGGTATATCCTCGGCAAAATGAGGGTGTCCTCAAAGGCCCGCCCCACGGCGAAACGTATATTGTCAAAAATGCCCTTTCGGTACAATTTCCCCCAAACGACGGCTGTGATTAGAGGCTCGCGCTCCACAAACTGGCGGCAAAGCTCAAGCGCGGGCTGCGTCCCGCTTAACTCAATCGGGCTTCCGTCAAGCATTTGGTTCGGCTTGCCGACGATTTCGGCTTTCTTGATTGCGCTGATATCGGAAGCCCCAAGGGCGTTATACAAATCCTCAACCATAGTTTCCGAAATATAGTCGTCGCTGTCAACAAAGGTAATGTACCCGCCCTCGGCAAGCTCGATTCCGTCGTTTCTGGCGGCGGATACCCCCGCGTTTTTTTTATGAATGACGACGACGCGCGAATCTTTTTCTTTGTAAGAATCACATATGGCGGGGCTTGCGTCGGGCGAGCCGTCGTCTACCAAAATCACCCGCAAATCCGTATACGTCTGCGCCAGTATTGAATCCACGCACTTTTCTAAAAACTTCTCAGCGTTGTAGACAGGCACAACCACTGAAACGGTTTCTTTGCTCATATGCTCCCCTCCTGTAATTCCTCCTGAAGAAGCTCAAGTTTTGTGCGGCTGCCGCGCACATACCATTTTTGCGCGTCAAACCAACGCTTTCTTGCCGCGAGGCTCCGCTCCGCCGCCTCGTTCCCCTTGGAGAGGTATTTTGCCCAAAGCAGCCTTGATTCCAGCAAGGTTCGCTCTTTGTCATAGGACGCGTCGCGAAGCCCGTTATTGTAAAAAACGCGTATTTTGTGTATGCGCGAGTCAATGAATTCCACAAGCCGCTTGGGGCTGGATTCTTGGTGCATAGCGCTTGAAGCCCTTTGCAAGTAGTAATAATAATCCCCGTCTACGCAAACGCAGGTTTTCGCGCTTGTGTATATATACGGCAAAATCCGGGTGTCCTCATAGGGGTGCTCCGTGTCGAAACGCAGAGACGAAAACAATTCGCGTTTATACAGCTTTCCCCATACGACGGAGGCAAGCAAAGGCTCCTCCTCAAGAAAAGCGCGTCCGACCTCAAGCGCGGGGTGAAGCCCCGTCAGGCGCAAAGGCTTTCTGGATGTGAAAAGCGGCGGTTCAAAACCCTCCTCCGCGACTATTACGGCGGTAGTTATCGTCGCGAGGTCCGCGCCGTCTTTTTTCAGCGCGTTATGCAAATCCTCCAGCATATTTTCCGCCAAATAGTCGTCGCCGTCAACGAAAGTTATGTATTCGCCCTCCGCCAAATCTATACCCGTATTCCGCGCCGCCGAAACCCCGGCGTTTTTTTTATGTATGACGGTTATCCGGCTGTCTTTTTCCTTGTACGCGTCGCAAATAGCGGGACTCGCGTCGGGCGAGCCGTCGTCAATCAGCAAAATCCGCAGATCGGTATACGTCTGGCTCAATATTGAATCAATACATTTCGGCAAAAACTTGTCAACCCCGTATATCGGAACTACTACAGATATCATAACACACCTCTCACGCGAATTCCTCTATAAATTTTTTGAAATTTTCTTATCAAGCGCGCCGCGGCCCCAGACATAGCCCGCAGCCGTTAACCCTCGTTTTTTCGGCGTTTTGATGAAACAACGGAAAATTTTCCTCCAGGTAAGAATAAAACGCTCAAACCGGGAAAAATCCGTCTTATCATAATCGTGATTTGATATGGCGGGTATTCGCAAGGCACGCGACAGGCGCGTTAGAATCGTTTCGCCGCTCATTTTTAATACCTTTCCCGGAGCGCGAAGAAAAATTTCTTATCCTCGGGCTTGGAGATTACGCGCACGGGCTTCATCTGATTTTCAGAAACGCCCCTCGCGATTTTTTGGTCGCGGTGCAGATAATACGTTTGCTGCTGCAAAACCTCAAGCGCCACAGAACCAAGCGCGCCGCTTTTTATTTTCGCGCCGGCGGAGGGGTTTGCCGCCGACAGTTTATCTTCTATAATCCCGCGGTAGCCTTCAAGTTTTTCTTGGGGCACAAGGTCTTTCGGCTCGGCGAAAAACACATATCTCCCCGGGGAGGCTTCCGTGTCCGCGTACACACTGTAATCAACGAAAACCTCGCCCGTTTCGCGGGAAAGCTCCGACATCACCCATTTCACCATGTTTTCGTCCGTTTTTTCGCCCGCTATGCTGACAAGCTGATTTTTGCGGTATAAAAAGCAAATCCTCGGAGATTGGTTATAATAGCCTAAAACCCGCACAACGTCGCCTATGCGGTAGCGATAAAGCCCCGAAACGTTGGTTATCACGATTTCGTAATTTTTACCGGCTTCAAGCTGGTCAAGGGTGAGGGTTTGCGTTTCGTCCCCCGCGTCCTCCGGTATAAACTCATAGAATCCGCCGTCGGGTATCAGGGTGTAAAATTCCTCCTCCATACCCGTCGCCACGCCCACAATCGCCTCGGAAGCCGCGTACACCTCAAAATGAATCGGAACGTCCCCCAAAAAGTAACGCATTTTTTCGGTGTATACGGCAAATCCGCCCGTGCCTATCGCCGAAAGAAGCTCTATACCCGTCCAAATTTTTTTAATCACGTTTTCAAAGCCCCGCGAAAATATTTCGCGAAGCTCAGCGGCGCGTTTCGGGTCGGGCGCTAGCAGAGGCTCAAGCTCGTCGCGCATTCCCCGCGGTATTTCTATTTCTTCGCTTATAACGCCTTTTTCGATGTCGTCTGCCAAAAGTTCCCAATTGCTTTCAAGATACGTGAACAAATCCGCGAACGACGTCATAAACGGCGCGCCCAAAATCGTTACCTCCCGCGCGGGAAGCGCGAACCGCAGCTTCAGGTAACGCTGAAAGCGCACCTCTTTTGGAAACAAGACGCACGCGGGGGTTGTGTACAAAAAAGACGCTATGATTTTCAGCTGGTCAATCGTCGCCGCCGATACGCAGCCCGACGTCGCGCCGTCCGGGGCGTGTTCCACCACTACTTCAAGAGAAGCCAAAACCTTTCCCTTGTTCAGGCCGCGCCCGTACTTTTTTTGAGTGTATTCCTGGGCGACGCCAAAGTAAGCCATCGCGTACTCCGAATACAGCTCTATCTCCCGCTTCGACACCGGAACGCGCTTAGGCGCGCCGACGCTCCCCGACGACGTCGCGTAATGCGCTATGGGATACGCGGTTATAAGGTTTTTTTCACCGTTTTCATACATACGCGCTATGTAATTTTCATAATCCTCATAGGTCGAAAAAGGCACATTGCTTTTATACTCCGCGACGGTCTTAATCCCCGCGAAATCATACTTCCGGCCGTATTCCGTATCCGCGTTGTCGGAAAGCATCTTAAGCAGAAGGTTCTCGCTCACGGCCGCGGCGTTTTTGCTTATATCCTCCAAATGCCGCAAGGTTTCCTGGCTTTTTTGAAGTACGGCGCCGAAGACGTCTTCGGCGGTTGGATTTCCCATAATTCGCTCTCCTTGCCATGACTCAATGTAATTTTATTTCAATTTTTATTATAACACTAATTAAAAAATATTGTCAAGGGGCTGATTATATGCTATAATTTTAGTCGTCTAAGTCCGTGGGGCAGACTCTTTTCGAAATGTCTAAAAACTTGTAAATCAGGGGGATATTATTATGACTATAACAAAATCCGAATACGAGGGCGCGGTCGCGCTTGCCGCAGAGGGAAAACTCGACAACAACACTTCGGACGCGCTTAGGGCCGCGATTGAGGATAATTTCGACGGAACCGGACGGCTTTTTCTTGATTTCGAGAAGCTGGCCTATGTATCGTCGGCGGGGCTTCGCGTTATTTTAGCCGTCTACAGAAAAGCGGACGAGCGGGGCGGCGGGGTCGTGCTTAGAAACGTGAACGCCGAAATTTTGGAATTGTTTGACATGACGGGATTCTCGGACATTGTGGTTATCGAAAACAAATGAAAAACGATATCCCCAAAAAGTCAAAAGCCTTCTTTTGACCATTTCTCTTAGAGGCGTTATTCTTGTCGGTTTGATTTCTCTCGCGGCTATCGCTATTCAAATTATTATGTCCTGAAAAACTCGCGGGAGCTTGAAAATCAAACGAAAACCCCTCGCGACGTCAACCATCGAAAAAATCAAGACAGATAACCTGCTGGAGATTTCAAAGGAAAACGCGGTGTTTATTGACAATAGTTTTTCGCGCTTCAAATCGTATCTTGATATTGTGACATTGGCGGCAAGCAAAGCTCACGCCGGATACTTGACACCGAAGAACACAGGGCAAAAAGGCAAAATCCGCGTTTTGTACTCCGAAGAAAACAAAGAGGCGCTTGCGAGAGAAACAGAAAACCTTTCCTCAATAGAATGCTGGCCTGGGTATTGAATGAAGCTCCTCGGATTTCGGCCGCGTATGCCGCCGCCGAAACGGGAATCCTGGTATACGCCAAAAAAGAGCGTATTGTGACGGAGCTTAATGTCGCGGCGAATATTCAGACGGATATGCTCCCGAAAGTCCCCCCGTTTCCTTGGCGCGCGGACGACATTTTCGCCTCTATGCCGTCCGCGAAAGAAGCCGGCGGTGATTTTTACGATTTTTTCCTTATCGACGACGGCCATATGCGCGCGCTTGTCTCGGACGCGTCCGGCAAAGGCGTTCCCGCCGCCCTGTTCGCGGTTATAGCGAAGGCTCTTATAGACGAAAACATGAAGCTCAAACGCTCTCCCGAGCTTTGCTTTGAATTAGTCAATAACGCGCTTTTTGAAAACAATGATTCCGCGATGTTCGTTAACTCGTTTATGGGCGTTCCGGAAATGTCCACGGGAAAATTTACATATGTGAACGCGGGTCGCAACCCGCCGTTTATGTAGCGGAATTCCCTCAATTCCGTCCGACAAAAGAGTCCGTTTGGCGCGGGTTTCCTCAGGCAAATTCAGCGCTTCAAACAACCGCGCTGCGCGCCGTGGAGCTTCGCCATTTTTTCGGCGGCCTTGACGTTGGTCGCCGCGGGCGCCGCGGGACGCTATGATATGCCGCGGAAAACGCTAAAGCGGAGTCCGCGCGAAAAAAGAATAATTTTTCCGAAAAAGCGGCGAACTTGTTCAGACAAAAGCGGACGCCCCCCGTAAATATTTGTAAACACATCAAACCAGGAGGTAATTTTATGAAAAAGTCAGTATTCGGCTTAGACGAGAACATCGCGGCGGCGGCGGCGTATATTTTCTCGCTCATATCGGGGATTGTGATCCTGATAATGGAGCGGGAGAATCGGTTTGTGCGCTTCCACGCGATGCAGAGCGTGCTGCTCGGCGTGGTGGTGTCGGTCGTGAACGTGGCGCTGCAGTTTCTGCGGGGGATACCCTTCCTGGGCGGGCTGTTCGCGCCGGTGATTTCGGTTTTCGGCCTGCTTAGCTTAATCGCGTTTATCGTTTCGGCGTATCACGCTTTCAAAATGGAGCTGTTCCGCCTGCCGATAATCGGAGACGTGGCCGCGAAGCAAATGGAAAAAGCCTAAACCAAAAAACCGCTCTGGCGAGGCGAGGCGAGCGGTTTTTTATTTGACCGGGAGGCCCGGCTTGCCGTTTTCGGTCTGTTCGGCGTTTGAGGTTGTCTAAAAAAGGATTTAGACAACCTCAAGCCCCCTCCTTGCTCGGTGTTTCGGCTTGTCTAAAAGGATTTAGACAAACCGAAGCCCCCTCCTTGCCCGGTGTTTAAGTCGTCTGAAAAGACTCAGGCGGCTTAAAGCCGCTTTCTTATCCCATTACGACTTCTACGTTTATAACGTCCGCGCCGTCAATATCGGCGGGAATAGGGCCGCTTACGGCCTTGCCGTTCGCCGTGACGGATTTCACGCCTTTTTCGGCCCCAGCGGAGTTATTTATGTGTATAACAAACTTCTTGCCGCGGAAACGCCGCTCGATTGTGAAGTCCTTCATCGACGGCGGCACGCACGGATCCACTATAAGCCCGTCAAAATCAGGCCGCACGCCCAGAATGTACTGTGAGATATTAACGAAAGTCCAAGCCGCCGTCCCGGTCAGCCAGGAGTTCTTGGCCTCTCCGTGGTTCTTGGCGTCCTTGCCCGCGATCATCTGGGAATACACGTAAGGCTCCGTGCGGTGGATTTCGCTTATATCCTCAAGGTACGCGGGGGCGATACGGCTGTAGACCTCGAACGCGCGCGCGCCGCGCCCGGCCACGCACTCCGCTATTGAAATCCACGGGTTGTTGTGGCAGAAAATGCCCGCGTTTTCCTTATAGCCAATCGGGTAGCTTGACACTTCGCCAAGATTCAGATAATACTTGCTGTAGGGCGGCTGCTGAAGCACGCAGCCGTATTTGGTGTCAAGGCGCTCCTTCACGCTGTCGAGCGCTTTGAGCGCGCGCCCGTCGGACAGGCCCACGCCGGCCATTACGCAGAAGCCCTGCGGTTCGATAAAAATCTGGCCCTCCTCACATTCCCTGCCGCCGACCTTCGCGCCGTTCGCGTCGTAAGCGCGGAGGAACCATTCCCCGTCCCAGCCGTGCGCGTCCACCGCCTTAAGAACGGCTTCGTAAGCGGCTTCGGCTTTTTTGGCCTGGGCTTCGTCGCCCATATAGCGGCAGATTCGGATGTAATCCTTCATAGCGAACAGGAAAATGCCCGCGATAAGGACGGACTCCGCCGTCTTGCCGTCGCCCTGGTTTTCCGTGGTCTGGAAACTTTCGCCCGGCGTCTCGGAGAAACAGTTGAGGTTGAGGCAGTCGTTCCAGTCCGCGCGGCCGATTAGCGGCAGGCCATGAGGGCCGAGGTTCGTCACGGTGTAGTTAAACGCGCGGTTCAGGTGCTCGAAAAGCGACACCTCCGAGCCGGGGGCAAGATCGAACGGCACGGCTTCTTTTAATATGCCGAAATCTCCCGTTTCCTTGACGTAGGCCGCCGCGCCGATAAGCAGCCACATCGGGTCGTCGTTGAAGCCGGAGCCGACCTCAAGGTTGCCTTTTTTAGTGAGCGGCTGATACTGGTGATACGCGCTTCCGTCAGGAAATTGGGTGGAGGCTATGTCTATTATCCGCTCCCTCGCGCGCTCGGGGATCAGGTGCACGAAGCCGAGCAGATCCTGGTTCGAGTCTCGGAAGCCCATACCGCGGCCTATGCCGGACTCAAAGTACGACGCCGAGCGCGACATGTTGAACGTAACCATGCACTGGTACTGATTCCATATGTTGACCATACGGGAGAGCTTCTCGTCCGCGCACTTGACCGAATAGCCCGTGAGCAGGCTGTGCCAGTAATCCGAAAGCTCGGCGAGCGCCTTGTCTATCTGTTCGTCCGTTTGAAATCTGGACAGAAGGGCCTTAGCGGGGGCTTTGTTAATCACGCCGGGGGCCTCGAATTTCTGGTCCTTCGGGTTTTCGCAATAAGCCAGGATAAACGCGACGGAGGTAGTCTCCCCGGGCTTGAGCGTAATATTGAAGCTGTGGGAGCCAATCGGCGCCCAGCCGGACGCGACGCTGTTCCGCGATTTGTTCTCAAGCACGGCGGCGGGCGCGTCGAAACCGTTGTAGAGGCCCATAAAGCTCTCCCTGTCGGTGTCGAAGCCGTCCGGCGCGCGGTTAGCCGAAAATACGGCGTAGTGGTTGCGCCTCTCCCGGTATTCCGTCTTGTGATAAATCGACGCGCCGTCTATTTCCACCTCGCCTATGGAATAATTGCGCTGGAAATTAGTCGAGTCGTCCTGCGCGTTCCAGAGGCAGAACTCAATAAACGAAAACAGCGTGAATTTTTTCTCCGCGCCGGATTCATTGGTGAAGTTCAGGCGGTTAATCTCGCAAGCGGCTCCCAGGGGGACAAACGCCGTGTGTACGGCCTTAAGGCCTCCCCGTTTGGAGGTAATGCGCGAATAGCCCATACCGTGGCGGCACTCGTAGCTTTCAAGCTCCGCGCGGCAGGGCTTCCACGACGGGTTCCAAACGCCCTCGCCGTCGTTGATGTAGTAGTAGCGCCCGCCGGCGTCCGTCGGCACGTTGTTGTAGCGGTAACGGGTAATCCGCAGGAGCCGCGCGTCCTTGTAGAAGCTGTAGCCTCCGGCCGTGTTTGAAAAAAGCCCGAAAAAATCCTTATTACCCAGGTAGTTTATCCACGGATAGGGCGTATCCGGGCGGGTAATGCAGTATTCACGGGCCTCGTCGTCAAAAAAACCGAATTTCATTAAGGTTCCTCCCTTATAGTTTGTATTTTATGGAACGAGATGTTACATTTATATTACAATGAAACGGGGCGGAAGTCAAGTTAAAAAACTCTTTAAGATTTCTCAAAATCGTTTTTCGCGAAACTTACGCAAAGCAACTTGGAAACAGGCTTCAACCGCCGCCGTATTTCCGCGTGCAGAGCCGGTCAAGAAGGGGGCTTTTTGGCGTGGTCGCGAGCGTTTGCAACAGCTTTTTGGCGGAGCCAAAATAGCGAACGCAAACGCGGGGAAGCGCCAAAAAACACCGGTCAAACAAACCGCGCGGCGAAATTAACTATCGCGCAAAGCCCCGCTCCGAACGCCGTCGGCAGAACCGCCGCGAGCAGCGTGCTTTTAACGCTCCCCGTTTCTTTGAAAATTGTAGCGAGCGTGGCCGCGCAAGGAAAATGACATATTGAAAAAATCATCACGCACGCGGCGGTCGGGGCGCTCCAGCCGCCGCGCCGCAAAATGTCCGAAAGCTCCGAAAGCCCGGGGGCCTCCCGCAGGACGCCCGCGCCGGAATAACACATAAGCATTACCGGCAGGACGATTTCATTAGCGGGGAAGGCCAGCAGAAACGCCGCCAGTATAACCCCGTCAAGCCCTATGGCCGCGCCCGCCGGCTCCAGAAAAGCCGTGAACCCGTCAAGCGCCCCCGTTCTGCGCAAAGTCCAGATAAGCGCGCCGGCGGGGGCGGCGGCGACCACGGCGCGCAGCAGGACGCGCGCCGTCTTATCCCGCGCGCTTTCCGCGACGGCCCGAAGCACGCGCGGCCTCCGGTAAGGCGGCAGGGCGAGCGTAAAATCAGACGCGCCTTTTTCGCGGGAAGCAAGGGAAATCAGCTTGCAGGCGAGAAGCGTGCTCCCCACGGAGACAGCCGCCGCCAGAAACCCGGCGGCGACGCTCCTGGCCGCCCCGCCGAAAAAAATCAGCGTAAGCGCGGTCAACAGGGGGAACCGCCCGTTGCAGGGGGTGAACACGTTCGTGAGCACCGCCTTGCGCCGCTCCCCGCCGGAATCTATTATGCGGCAGGCCGTGACCCCCGCCGCGTTGCAGCCAAGGCCCATACACATGGTCAGCGCCTGCTTGCCGTGCGCGCCGGCTTTCTTAAAGACCCCGTCCAAGTTAAACGCGAGCCTCGGCAGGAGGCCCGCGTCCTCCAGAAGGGTAAAAAGAGGAAAAAATATCGCCATTGGCGGCAGCATTACCGAAACCACCCAGCACACCACCGCCAGCACCCCGTCGCACAAAAAGCCGGTCAAATCCGCCCCCGCGCCCGCCGCCTCAAGAAGGCCCCGCACAGCGGGCAGCGCCGCCGCGAAAACCCACGTAAGCCCCTCCGACAAAAGGTTCGCGCCGGACGCGGTTATCCACAGGATTAACCCGAAAAGCGCCGCCATTATGGGAATCCCTCTGACGCCAAGTATAATTTTGTCGATTTTCCTGTCAAGCCCGTCCGGTTTGCCCCTGACCGTCTGACAGAGCTTCTTTATCCGCGCCGGGTCGGCCGTTGCGGCAAGGCTCCGCTCCCTCCCCCCGCGCTCTTTTTCGGCGCATTTCCGGGCTATCGCTTCCCGAAGCTCGTCTATGCCCTCCCCGTTTGCCGCCGAAGCCCCGATTACCGTAAGGCCCGTCATTTCCGAAAGTTTCGGCAGATTCGTCTCTATTCCGCGGGCCCGCGCCTCGTCCAGGAGGTTCACGCAGAGGATTATTTCCGACGGGTCGTAAACGGAGGCGACCTCCAGGGCGAACTTAACCCCCCGCGTCAGGCTCCCCGCGTCCGCCACCGCCACTATTACGTCGGCCTCCCTTCTTATTATGAATCCGCCGGCCGCCGCCTCGTCCGCCGATTTTCCCCGCAGGGAATACGCGCCGGGCAAATCCACCACCGTGAAACAGGCGTTGCCCCGCTTAAAGCCGCCCACCGCGCTGACGACGGTTTTCCCCGCCCAGTTGCCCGTGTGGGCGCTCCGCCCGGTCAGCCTGTTGAACACCGTGCTCTTGCCCACGTTCGGATTCCCCGCGAGCGCCGCCGTAAAAACGATTTTCCTTGAAGCGCCGGATTTCATAGCCTATCCCCCCGTCTCCACCACAATGCCCTCCGCCGTCTCTTCCCGCACGGCGAACACCTCTCCGCACAAGCTGTATGCCGCTATATCCCCAAACAGGCTTCTGTGCGCCGCCTCGACAAAGCTCCCTCTTGTGAAGCCAAGCTCCTCAAGCCGCTCCCCCGCCGCGCCCGCCGCCTCTAGCTTTTTAATAATTCCCCCCTGCCCCGTTCGCAGGTCGCTAAGCCTCTTTTCCATAACTTTCCCCGTGTTTTCTTTTAATATATTTAATATATTAAAAAGGCTTATTTTTTTTGACAAAACGCCGATATATATGCAGACGCGTAAGACTCAAAGGGGGCCTTTTTCTTGAAATCGGACACCGTTCCGGCGCTTGCGGCGCATTTTTCGGAAAACAATATATTTTTAGCGGACAAAAAGCACGGTTCGCTCGCGGACAAGACAAACAGCCTCATAAAGGCCACTCTTACGTCCATTACGGGAAAAACGGCCACCCTCACCATAAAAGCCGCCGATATTCGCGCAGCCTCCGACCTTATTTTCACCGCCGACGCGGATAAAATAAGCGGCGAACCCGGCGACGAGCTTCTTTTCGAGGTTCTGAAATCCGACGCCGCCGGCTTTACCCTGAAACAGGTAAAGGCGCCCAAAACCGCCGCGGAGGATAAAAAGAAAGAGGACTTCGCCCAAATAAAAGACCTTTTTCAGCAGCAGGGCCTGTACGAAAAGGACGGCGGTTCCGCCGCCGCGCAGAAGGAACAGAAAAAAATAGCGGACGCGTGCGCGCGTATAAAGCGCCGCCTGGAAAACGGGGCCAAAAACAGCGCCGGGCTTATAGCTATGCTCGCCGCGCAGGGGCTTTCGGTTGAAAAGCTCTCCGTAGAGGCTTTCGCCTCGGTTATGGATTCCCGCCGAAAGGCGGAGAGCGAAGCCGCTCCCTTAAAACGGGCCGAAACCTACGACTCCGCCGAAATCCTCAAATCTCACGGGCTCGGGCCAGACGCGGAAAAACAGGCGCGCGCCGCCGTCTCCCGTTTCCGCGCCGCGCGCGAAATCGGCTCCGAAGGGATTTTAGAGCTGATCCGCAAGGAGCTTCCGCTGACGATAGACAACATATATAAAGAAAGGTTTCAGTCCCCGGACGCGAACCGGGAGGACGCGCCCGACCCGCGGCTTGACCGCCAGATAACGGACCTGCTCCGCCGGAGCGGCATACCCGCCGGGCCAGCCTCCCTTGAGGCCGCCCGCCGCATGGTGCAAAAAGACATCCCCGTTACCCGCGAAAACCTCGACAAGGCGAAGTTTCTCTCCACCCTTGACAAAATACCCGAAGAAGATATTTTCCACTCCGCGTGCGAAAACATCACCTCCGGCCGCCCCGCTTGGGACATCGACCTTTGCCCGCGCAAAGAGCCGGCGCAGCTCCAGCGGGAATACAGGGAAATCGCTTCCCTGCTCCCCGGGATAACCCCTTTCGTAATCCAGCGGGCCATAAGCTCCGGCGTGACTATAAACCTGCGCGCGCTTACGGATTTTTACGTGGCCGGGGTTTCGGAGGGGCTTCGCAACGCGGGCGCGGTGCCGTCGCCGGAAGCCCTTGAAATCAAGAAGACTCTCCTTGAAGTGCAGTTTAAGCTGACCGCGGAGGCCGCCTCGCGCCTCTCCGGAAAGGGGCTTGACATCACCGTCCTGCCGGTTAAGGAGGCCTTGGCCGCCCTGAACGACGAAATATCGTCGGAATATGAGGAAAGCGTCAAAGCCGCGGGCGCGGGCAAACCGGACGAGAACGTCTCCGCGCTTCAGGCTTTATACGACAAAATCCGCGTAATAACGCCCGTCCCGCGCTCCCTTTTTGGGGATATTATACAGAAGCGCGTGGATTTCTCAATCGACGGGATGAGCGGCGCCGTGCTTAAACGGCCGGATTTCACCGCCTACGAGGCTACGGAGAATATCCGCTCCAAATACGGCGACGCGCTCAGAAACCCGGAGGAGGAGTTCGGAAAGCTCCTGCGCTCCCTGGCTATAGGGGACGACGACGACAACATTCGCGCGGCGCGGATACTTTCGGCCAACAAGCTCGACGTCACCGCCGAAAACATTATGAAAGTCCTGGGCATAGACCTCAAGGTGCGCGCCATAGCGGACACGCTACACCCCGCCATTGCCGCCGATATGCTCAAAAACAACCTGAACCCCGCTCAGATGCACGTAGACGAAGTGCTGAGCTATATTGAGAAATTTAACGACAAATACGGCGGCGGACTTTCCGACAAAATCGCCGAGCGGCTCTTTGAAATGGAAAAAAGCGGGGAGCTTGACCAGAACGCCAAAAAATCCGTCGTGGCGGTTTTCCGTATGCTGTCCTTCATTCAAAAAAACGGCGGCGCGGCCATAGGCGCGGGTATAGCGGCAAGCGACGAATCGCAGACTATCGGGCGGCTTTTCCGCAACGCGGTCTATATGGGCCTTTCGGGGCGGCGCGGGCGCGCGGAAATCGCCGTGGGGGATAAAATCTCGGCGCGCCTGCCCTCCGCCGGGGCGCGCACCCTCTCCGACATAGAGGCGTTTCTGTCCGACAACTTAATGGCGGCGACTGAAACGAACGTGACAAAAGCCGGAGAGGTCTTTGACACAGCTTCGGAAAACCCCGATTTGGCCATACTCGCTTGGCAGAATCAGGCGCTCGCCCTCCGGGAAATCACCGCGAAAGCCGGCAACGCCGCGTTTGCCGCGTTCGCCGAAAATAACCCGGATTTCGCCGACCTGCCTCTTGAGAGCGCAATCGCCCTGCTTCGGGAAAACCTGCCCCTGGAGGACGCGCCGCGCGCCCCCCTTGATATTTCCGAAGCGTCCGAGGCGCTTCTTTCCGCCGCGCGGGACGTCTCTCCCGACGCGCTGAAGCTGCTTATGGACGCGAATATGCCGGTTACTGTAAATAATATCGCGGCGGCGGCGAATTTGCTTAAGAAAAACGGATTTATCGCCGATAAACTAAATGAGCTTATAAACGAAAGCGGCGAAGGCGATTTTGAGTACCTGCCCGACCTTGCCGAAAGCCTCGGCCTGACTGGGGATATAGACGAAGAAGCGCTCCGCGGGCGGCTCGACGATTTAACGGGGAACCTCTCCGCCGCGGCGGACCTGGCCGCGTTTGACTCCCCGCCCCGCCTTCGGGAAACAATCCGGGAGATAGCGGCGGCGGCAAGCCTGCGCTCGGCTCTTGGCCGCCGGCGCGGCGACGGCTCTTTCTCAATCCCCGTGAAGCTGCACGACCGCGTGGCCGGGCTTGACGTGCGGATTATAAACCCCTCGCCAAACCCCACGGTTTATATGAGCCTTTCGGCGTCGAACCTCGGGGATCTGGAGCTTTACGCCGAGCCGAAGGGGGCTTCGCTCTCCCTCCGGGTTAAGTCGTCAACCGGCGGCTTCGCCGGAAGCGAGGGCGAACTCCGGGAGCTTTTAGACAGCCTCGGCTTCCCCGAAGCGGAGATTATAATAGAAGCATAACAAAAGCGGTTTTCAAACGCCTTTGCTATAAGCGAAAGGAGTCCGGGCCTTGAACCCTCTGCCCGAAAAAACCTGCCGCCTTATCGACGGCTTAGTCAAATTCATCGATAAACGGGACCGGGAGCAAGCAATGAAAGCAATCGGGCTTCAGCTTGCCCGGCCCGGCGTACCGCTTATTCAAGCGGATATTACAAACCTCAAAGGAGAGTTAAACGATGGTAATAACTAACAACATCCCCGCCCTTACGGCAACGCGGAACTTAAACCGGGCCAACTCCGCCCTCTCCAAGGCCGCTAACCACCTCTCGTCCGGATATAAAATAAACTCCGCGGCGGACGACGCGGCGGGCCTGGCCATAGCGAACAAGCTCCGCCTCCAGGGCGCGGCGCTCCACACCGCCAGCCAGAACTCGCTCGACGGGGTCTCCCTCATCCAGACCGCCGAGGGCGCGCTTAGCGAAGTGCACAGCATTCTTCAGCGTATGCGGGAGCTTGCCGTGCAGTCCGCCAACGACACCCTGACCCGGCAGGAGGACGGCGACCGCGAAAAGGGCGACGTCGCCAAAGTCCAGAAGGAAATAGACTCGCTCCTTACTGAAATCACCGCCATTTCCTCCCGCACGGAGTTTAACCGCATTAAAATCCTGAGCGGCGAGCTTTACAAATATCAGGAGGGCGACGAATTAATCTATAAAAACGAAAACCCCAACACCCTGGCGGGCTTCTCGAACGACTTGACCCTGCAAATCGGGCCGAATCAGCACATGGAGCTTAACCTCTCCATTCCGAAGTTTACAAGCCGCACGCTCGGCCTTGTGGGGAGCGGCGTTTACGAGGCCTCCGGGCTTGACTCCGACCATAGTTACGACCCGGATAAGCTCGACTATACGCGCTATGACTTCCTTGCGGATTATCACCAGAGCAACGACGGCATTCTTGACAACGTGAATTTCCGCACGGATTCCAAAGGGAATTTCATCGACAAGGACGGCAATCCGACCACCAACCCAAACGCTATGGCCCGCAACGCGAACGGCCTGCTTGTGGACGCGGCCGGCTATCCTGAGGACGACCCCGCTTACATCGGCCCCGTGCGCCTGGAAAACCCCATAATTCGTCTGGACCGCGCTATAGGCTATGTTTCGGAGCTCCGCGCGACGCTCGGCGCCACCCAGAACCGGCTTGAGCACACTATCAGCAGCCTTGACACCACCGGCCTTAACATAGACCAGGCGCGCAGCCGCATAGAGGACGCGGATATGGCTTACGAGTCCACGCTTTACGCCGCCAAGAACGTGATTTCGCAGGCGGCGATTTCCATAATCGCCCAAGCAAACCAGCGCCCGCAGTCTATTTTACAGCTTTTGCACTGAGCAAGAAGGGGGCTTTGGTTTGTCTAAATCCTTTTAGACAAACCTAAACACCGAGCGCGGCGATTAGACTGACTTATTAAGGAAGCCGTACATTACCGGCTTCCTTTTATGGCGTATTTTTAAGGAAGGTGTTTTCATTGCCCACAATAACAGAAATGCCCGAAAAACTCAAGGAGTACGCTGTCCGCGTCACTTCGGCCACGCCGCTCGGCCTTACCGTGCTCACCTTTGAGCTTATAGCGGATTGCGCCGCCGCCGCCAAGGACGCGCTCACCCGCGAGGAGCCGGAGCTTTTCCGCAAATACGCCGAGAAGGCGCGGAGCGCGCTGCTTCAGCTTATGAACGCCCTGGATTTTGAGGAACCCCTGTCCGCCCAGCTTCTGCGGGTTTATATTTATGTTGATTCGTGCCTGTCGTCCGCGTATTTCGGCAAACGGGCCGATAAGCTCGACGAAGCGGGCAAGCTCGTCCGGATTCTGCTCGAAAGTTTCAGGAGCCTGCCCGACGGCGGCGAAGCCCCCGCTATGGAGAACGCCGAGCGGATTTTCGCCGGCCTGACCTACAAAAACGGCAAGCTCGGCGAATATGTTGATTCTGGTGAAAATCGCGGATACCAGGCTTGAAAAACCGGATATTATGTGTTAAAATAAAAAGAGACGTCGAAGAAGAGCCTTGGGCGCGCAGGCGGCGCGGGTTCTCAATTATTCAGGGAGGTTCGCGCTTAATGAAAATACGCGAGGTTTACGGCATAGTTCTTATGGTTATCGTTTGCGCGGCGTGGGTTCTTTTTATCCCCGCCTACAGGCCGGCGGAGGCCGCTTCGGCTGAGACAAACCCCTCCGGCGGTGAGCGGCCCTCCGTTCAGGCGGTTTCCTCCGTTCCCGCTCCTGATATAACCGCGGCAAACTCAGCCCCGGCGCCCGGATCCAAAATTTCGGAGGATTTCCGCGCCGTCTGGGTCAGCAGCGTCGTAAATCTCGACTTTCCCTCAAAACGCGGACTCTCCGCGGAAGAAATGAAGGCGGAAATTGACGCTATAGTGAAACGCAGCCGCGAAATAGGCTTGAACGCCATAATTTTTCAGGCGCGCCCCTCTTGCGACGCGCTCTATAAATCCGACCTTTTCCCTTGGTCACGATACATAACGGGCGTTCAGGGGCAGGCTCCGGACAGCGGGTTCGACCCCTTGGCCTATTTCACGCAGCAGGCCCACGCGAACGGCCTGGAGCTTCACGCGTGGCTCAACCCCTACCGCGTCACCCACACCGCCGATAAAATCACCGACGTTTCTCAGCTCGCGGCGAATAACCCCGCGCGGCTTCACCCGGAAAACGTCGTGAAATACGACGGCGCGCTTTACCTCGACCCCGGAATCAAGGCCAATCAGGAGCTGATTATAAACGGAGCCGCCGAGCTTCTGAAAAATTACGACATAGACGGGATTCATCTCGACGATTATTTTTACCCCGGCCCTGATTTCGACGACGCGAAAACCTTCGCCGGCGACAAAACCAAACCTGCCGGCATTTCTCTTGAGGACTGGCGGCGGGAAAACGTGAACGCCGTAATAAGGGGGCTTCAGGCTAAAACCCGCGAAGTTAAGCCCTCGGCTCGTTTCGGCGTATCTCCGTTCGCCATCTGGCAAAACTCCTCCTCCGACCCGAAGGGCAGCGCCACAAAAGGCTTCGAGGCCTACAAATCCATATATTCCGACACATACCGCTGGGTAAAGGAGGGTTGGGTCGATTACATCTGTCCGCAGATTTACTGGCAAATCGGCTACGAAAAGGCCGATTACGCGAAAGTTCTCTCTTGGTGGGACGGCGTTTGCAAGAGTACGAACGTTGATTTATACGTCGGCCACGCCGCCTATAAAGAAACCGAAGGCGGAGCCGAATGGAGCGGTGAAATCCTCCGCCAGCTTAAGCTGAACGAGTCCACGGGGGTAAAAGGCGACGTTTTCTTCCGCGCCAAGCACCTTAACGGAAAAATCGGGGATGGGCTGAAGGCCTATTACGCCGCCAAGGACGCGGCAAACCCGGACAAAACGGCGGTCTCCCCCGACGAAGCGGAAAAGGAGCCGGAAAAGCCCGCCGCCGCGCAGGTTTCTTATTATGTCGCCGATTTCCCTCCCGAAATAAAAATGGATACGCTCTCCGTGGGGATTCCGGCGGGGAACGCCTCCACAGCCGGCGCGGGTTATAACATCGTCGGCACTTATAACCCCGCCGCCCCTCTTTACGTGAACGGGGCGGAGGTCTCAAACCGCACGCCGGACGGCTTTTTCAGCGTATACGCGCCGCTCTCGCTCGGGGAAAACTCTTTCAAATTCACCCAGGACGGCCAAAAACCCGTCGCCCGCGTAATCACCCGGCGGAAACCCTACGATGGAGGAGGCGGCGGCACAGAGCCGGCCCCCAGCCCTCAGATAGATTATTTTACCACGCCCTATTACGCCGCGCTGACCGCCGAGAGGGCCTGGGCCTACGCAAAGCCCACGAGCAACGGCGGCTCGGACTGGCAGCTTGAAAAGGGCCAGCGCGACAAGGCGGTCGCCATTACCCGCGACGGCAGGTGGATTCTCCTGCAAAGCGCGCAGTGGGTTGAAAGCGCGGCTCTGACCCTCTCCAAGAGCGGCTCGCTTGACCCGCTCTCGGACGGAAAATACGTCAAGGGGGAGCTGACGGACGCAATCCGCTTCAAGGCCTCCGATTATCCCGTCGTCAACGCCAAATTCGACGGGAAAAAACTCGTCGTGTATTTCGGCCTGTCCTCCAAGCTCCCGCCGCTTGACCTTAACCCGGACGGCACGCTGTTTGCCTCCATAAACAGCGGTATGGACGACACGCGCCCTTATTACTCGTTCACCCTGCGGGAGGGCGCGCGCCTTGAGGGTTATTACACCTCCTTCGCCGACGGATATTTTAACTTTAACTTCCGTAAACCCCGGCCTCTTTCGGGGGACGCGGCCGCGCCCCTTACGGGCTTTACTTTCGTAATCGACCCGGGTCATGGCGACGACGACAGCGGCGCGGTCGGCCCTATGGGCGGCAAAATGCCCGAAAAGACCCTCAACCTGCAGAACGGGAAAAAAATCGCCCAGCGCCTTAAAAACCTCGGCGCGAACGTGGTCTTAACGCGAGACTCCGACGTGTTCTACACGCTTCAGCAGCGCGTCAACATAAACCGCCAGAATATGCCGGATATCTTTCTCTCCGTGCACGCCAACAGTATGGACGAGTCTACGGACTCCACGAACACCCACGGCCTGACTATGTGGTACAGGAACGAAAATTCCCGCCCCCTGGCCCAGCTTTTTATGAATAACCTGCTTAAAATAAACCCGGCCTCCAGGCGTGAGCCGAAGCCGTCTCAGTCTAACCTTTACGTGCTCCGCCCGGCTTTCGCGCCGTGCGTCCTGCTCGAGAGCAGCTTTATGTGCAACCCGCAGGATTTTTCGTGGCTGGTGAACGAAAAAAACCAAGACGCTCTGGCCGACGCGGTGGCGGCCTCAATAGTGGAATATTATAAATAGAGCGAGACCGCGAAAAAATAATTAAGAGATGATGCTATGAACGCGCTCGTTACTTCCGGAGGCACAATCGAGCCTATCGACTCCGTAAGGGGGATAACAAACTTCTCGACAGGGGCGCTGGGCGCTTTAATCGCGGAAAATTTAACCGCGCTCGGCTGTTCCGTGCTTTACGTCGCGCCGAAAACCGCCGCCGCGCCCAAACAGCCCTGCGAGACGCTCACGGTGACGGACGCCGCCAGCGTGGAGGCCGCCATAAAAGCGCGCGCCCCGCGTATGGATATAATTATCCACGCTATGGCGGTCTCGGACTATCGCGTGGCGGGTGCGTCCTCCGTTCCTTCTATGTCGCGGGAAATCGCCAAAAAAATAAGCGCTCTCGGCGGCGCGGACGAAAAAATAATCGCCGACGCGGTCAAGACGCTTTTTCACGCCGAAAAGAAAGGCAAAATCCCGTCCGGGCTCGACGATTTGACCCTGCTTTTAGAACAGACCCCAAAAATAATCGCTCTCCTGCGTTCTCTTGCCCCAAACGCCGTCATAGCGGGCTTCAAGCTCCTTTCCGGCGTAACGCGGGAGGCCCTTATAGATGTGGCCCGCGCTCTTATGCGGAAAAGCGGCGCGGATTTTATGGTCGCCAACGATATGTCCAATATTACGGAAACCGCGCATATCGCGCATATAATTTCAAAAGCCGCGGCTGCTTGTGAACCCGAGACTTTTGGCACTAAAATCGAAACGGCCCGCGCCTTGTCGCAAAAAACATTTGACTTGGCCGCAAAACGAAAGGAGAAGTGAATAAAGGTTATGACAGAAATTATTTTGGGAATCACGGGGGGAATAGCGGCGTACAAAGCCGCGGACATAGCCAACCAGCTCACGAAAAAAGCGGATTTTTCCGTCCAGGTAATAATGACGGACTCGGCGGCGAAGTTTATCACCCCGCTCACTATGCGCACCTTGACGGGAAACCGCGTCTATACGGATATGTTCGACGAAGCGTTCGAGCCTTACGTGCGGCACATAGCGCTGGCCAAACGCGCCAAGGCGGCGCTTATCGCTCCGGCCACGGCGAATACTATCGCCAAGCTCGCGACGGGGGTCGCCGACAATCTGCTCACCACAACGATTCTGGCCATGGAAGACAAGCCTATAGTAATCGCTCCGTCGATGAATACCGCGATGTATGAAAACCCCGTCACGCAGGAAAATATCAACAAACTCCTTCGGCTTGGCGCGCGGTTTATCGAGCCGAGGGAATCCATACTCGCGTGCGGGGATTTGGGGCGCGGCGCGCTGGCCGAAGTAGATGTAATCGTGAATTATATGAAGGATTTACTGGCTTAGCTTAAACCCAAGTCCTTCAACGCGGTTTCGGCCGCCTCCGCGACTTTTATTTTTGCGTCTTTCCACACCACGCCCGGGGATTTATGGGCAAGCCAGGTCAGCTGGCGCTTCGCGAAATTCCGAGTGGCCCGCTTAATAAGCTCGGCCGCTTCGGGCAGGCTGATTTCTCCCTCTAAAAACTTAATAATCTCCTTGTAGCCCAGCCCCTGCATCGAGGTCAGGCTTTTGTAGTATCCCCGCGCAAGCAGCCCCTCTACCTCCCGGACAAGCCCGCTTTCGAGCATTTTGTCAACCCGCTCGTTTATCCGGCTATAAATCTCCGCGCGCGGCATATTAAGAGCGAAAAAAACATAATTATACGGGCTTTCTTTTTGCGCTTCCCGCCTATTATGCGTCGAAATAGGCTCTCCCGTCTGGCGGAGAAACTCAAGGGCGCGGACGGCCCTCTTGACATTATTCGCGTGGATCGCGGCGGCGGACTCCGGGTCGGCTTTCTCAAGCATTTTATGCAAAAAATAGGCCCCTTCTTTTCGCGCGACTCCGTATAAATATTCTCTGTATTCTTTGTTCGTATCAGTTTTAGTAAAATCCGTATCGAAAATGAGCGCGTTCAAATAAAAGCCCGTCCCTCCGGCGATTATCGGAATTTTGCCCTTTTCGTGGATTCCCGAGATATACGCCTTTGCCCGTTCCTTGAAACCCGCCGCCGAGCACTCATAGTCCGGCGGAAACTCGTCTATCATATAGTGCCGAACCGCCTCAAGCTCCGCTTTCGCCGGCTTGGCCGTTCCGACGTCCATATATTTGTACACCTGCATAGAGTCCGCCGAGACGATTTCCGTCTCCAAAACCCGCGCGAGTTCAAGCGACAGCGCGGTTTTCCCAGTCGCTGTCGCTCCGCCGATTATTATAAGCGGTTTTTTTTCACCCATTTCCCCGCCCCCAGTAACGAATCAAAATAAACCGCCTTATACCGCGGTCGTTTTCAGGTAAGACCCGCTAACGGCCAAAACAAACTGCGACGGTATATAAAACACCCAAATAAGCGCGTCAAAAACGCGGCTTACCGGATAACCCGAATAAATATTCATAAGCGCGACGTTCAGGTCGCACAGGAAAAACAGGAACATTCCGAGAAACGCCAGGAACGCCTCTTTGCCCCCGCCTTTCCTGAAATTCCGCCACGCGTCGCAAACGTTGGCAATAAGCCCGGCGGCATACGAGGCGACCAGCGCGGCTTCCAAAGACTTCACCGCTAACACGCCGGGTATAAAGAAGGGGGCTTTGGTTTGTCTAAAAAGATTTAGACAAACCAAAACACCGAGCAGCCGGAGCGCCGCGCCTTTTCCGCCCGGGTTATACCTGATAAAATACGTAAACTGAGCCGCGTTGAAAAACGCAAGCCCCGGAAGGTTTTCCCCGCGCAAAACCATAAAATAATCGGCGATTAGCGTGAAAAACATAGCCAGATTAAGCAGCCTCCCGTCGCGTGATTTTTTCACGCGCGACAGGCAAAGCCCCGTTACAAACGCGCACGCCACGAGCGCGAATTTAATTACCCTGTCCGCCGCCATTTTTCAGCTTCTCCGTAAATTTTCTCAATATTCCGATTGCCGTCACGGCTTCGCCTATTCTAAACGCGGAGGTCGCCGCCAGGTATACCGCGGCCCCGAGAACAGTCGGCAGCGCCACGCACAGAAGCTCCCCGAAGCGTCCGCTTACCCGCGCGGCCAGCGCGATATACGCGCCCCTCACCGCCGCCGCCATCACGAGCGACGCGGCCAGCATCAAGCCCGCGTCTTTCGCCGTCTTTAAGTCTAGTACATATTTATTCTTTTTATACATAAAAATCAACATACCCGCGGCCGAGAAAGTAAACGAAGCGCCCGACGCGAACGCCGGCGCGCCCACGCCCCAGACGGGCCAGAGCGCCGAACTGAGCGCGGCGTTTATCGCAATAGCCGCTATTCCGGTAATGAGCGGCGTTTTCACGTTTTTCCGCGCGTAAAAAGCGCGGCTCAGAATAGTCTGCAGGCCGAAGCCGAGCATCCCGAGCGAGAGCCAGGAAAGCGCCGACGCCGTCAAATACGCCGAAAAATCGTCGTATTTGCCGACGCGGAAAACAAGCCGAGCCAGCGGCCCGCTCAACACAAAAAGCCCGAGAGATATCGGCGACAGCAAGTAAAACAGCCCTCTCATAGAGGTTTTGAGGGTATTCCCGAATTTTTCGTCCTCTCCCCGCGCGTTTATCTTAGTAAGCTCCGGGAAAACGAAATTCGCTACCGACAGCACGAAAACGCCCATAACGACCGAATAAAGCACATTCGCCTTGACATAGGCCACGGAAGCCGCGTCATTTATAAACGTCGAAATTCGAACATTGACCATATTGTTAACCGGCTGCGTCCATGTGCTCGCCATAACCGGCAGTATCATCGCGGCAATTTCCTTAAGCCCGCCGTCCCGCAAGTCTATCCGAAATCTGTACCAATAGCCCGCTTTTTTCAGCGCGGGGATTTGTATAACAATCTGCAGCGCCCAGCCCGCCAGGAAAACCACCGCCAAGCCGTAAACGCCGAATTTCCGCACAAAAAACAGACAATACGCGATTATTGCCCCGTTCGCCGCTATGCTCATAGCTGCGGGTATGTTAAATTCCCCCAAAGACTGCAAAACGCCAATAAGCAGGAAAGCCGCGCCGCTGAGCACAATGAGCGGCAGCGTTATTTTAAACAGCCGCCCCGCGAGCTCTTGCGTGGCGGGGTCAAGCCCCGGACCCATTAAAACCGCGATTTCCCGTGAAAAAATCATAGCGGCGGCCGTTATCGCCGCCGTCAGAACCAAAATCACGCTCATAAAATTGGCGGCCAACGCGAAAGCCGCTTCCCTGCCCCGTTTTTCAAGGGTGGAGTTAAACACGGGTATAAAACAGCCGGAAATCGCCGACGCGAAAGCCACGTCCAGAAAATCCCGCGGCAGGGTCGAAGCTAAGTTGAACGCCGCGCCCTCCCCCACGCTCCCGAACGCCGCGCCGATTAAAATTTCCCGCGCCAAGCCCATAATTTTGCCAATAAGGGTTATCAGCATCATCACGCTTATTATTTTTACGGGGTTCTTATTTTCCTCGGACAAATAGTAACATTCCCTGCTTAGTTAATTTCGTAGCCGCCTTTTATTATGAACCACGCGTCCTTAGACACTAAAACGCCCCGCCCGTCGTCCCTTGGTATTAAAATGAGGTTATTCGCGTCAATCCCGGCGCCGTCAGCCAAATCAAGGCCCCGCGTCGCGTTGACAAGTCCGTCGCTTCCTGGGCAGTAGGCCGCGCACGAACCGCTCCGGAGGATTATTTCCGCGCCCTCCTTGCCCAGGACTTTTTGACCCCGGCTGGCGAAAACCGGCTCGAACGCGTTCTTGTTGGGTAAAGCGGCCTCCGATGGCGGCGAAGCCCCCATAATTTCGGCAATCCGCGCGTCCACATAGCTTTTTGTGACCACCGGGTCGCCCTCGCTCCCCGGCTCGGCGGCGCGGGCGTTTATATTCATAAGTAAAACCGCCGCGGATACCGCGCATAAAACCAAAGCGATTGTTCGTCTTTTATTTTTCATGCCTTTAGTCCTTTCAGTCGTCGTCCCTGTATACTTCCCGTTCCGCCTGCCTGCGCAATTCGTCGAGCTTGTCCGACAGCGGCGGCAAATCCCCCAGGCCCGAAAGCCCGAAACAAGTCAAAAAGCGCTCCGTCGTGCCGAAAAGTATCGGCCTGCCGACAGACTCGTCCCGCCCTTTTTCGCACACCAAATCATACTCAACCAGCTTATTTACGGCGTGAGAAGCCTCAACCCCTCGAATTTTCTCAATTTCGCCTTTGGTGACGGGCTGCCGGTAAGCGATTATCGCCAAAGTCTCCAGAATTGGCTGGGTAAGCGGCCTTTTCGGCGGGGCCTCCGCAAGGGCGTTTATCGCCCAGAAAAACTCCGGATTCGTCCGCAACTGCCAGGAATCGCCCGCCTGGACTATCCGTACACCGCTTTCCCGGCGCTCTTCGGCCATAGCGTTCAGGAGCTTCCGCACCGTGTCCTCGTCGTGGCCGGCCGCGCGCGCCAAATCCCTCAGCGGAACCGGCGCCCCCGCCGCGAAAAGAATCGCCTCAAGCGCGGCGCGTGTTTTTTGAATTTCCATAATTTACCGCCTGGATTTATTTTTCTTTACGCTTATAGAAAAGGCGGTTTGAATCCGCGGAGCCGAGCGAAGAAAAACGCCAGAGGACTCAGCGCTTTTCGCTTCGCGAAAAGCCGCGCCTGCGGCGCGTCCGGATTTCTTTCCGGTGCGATTTTTTCGTTTTGAGCAGAGTCCGCAAGATAGCGGCGCGCGCGGCTTTAAGCGCGCGTTTTCGCCGAAGGCGAAAAGCTTGAGATAGCTCCGCGGTTTTCAAACGCCTTTTCTATACAAATTTTACGCTCCTTACGCGGGGACGGCGGCGACCACAATTTCCTTAAAATTCCCGTCCTGCCCCGCCTCCGCCTTATTCTGGCGCACAAGCTCCAGAACGGCGCAAAAAGCGGCGACCATTTCTTCCTTGTCGGCTCGCGCGAAAAAATCCCCAAACAGGAAACTCTTTCGCTCACGCAAAATCCGCTCGATTTCCCGGATTTTATCCTCAACCGTGAAAACCTCCGGCGCGGCGGCGGCAAAGAGCGGCTCATCTTCCGAAGGAGCGCGTTTGCGCATTAAATCCGCGAAAAGCCCGCATAACCGGTCTATCCTCACTCCGGCGAGCGCCTCCTCCGCGCGCGGCTTCGGCAGCCGCTCCGCCCGGTCCAAATACTCCGGCTCCGGCCCTTTTTCATAAGAACCCGCCGCCGCTTCATACTTTTCGCGCAAAATCCCCGTAACTTCCTTAAACCGTTTATACTCCAAGAGCATTGCCACGAGCCGCTCACGCGGGTCCTGCTCCTCGCCCTCCGGGGCCGCCTTGGGCTTTTTCGGCAGAAGATACGCCGACTTTATCTCCGTCAGCGTCGCCGCCATTAACAGGAACGAGCTTAACGAATCCATATCCGTCACGCTCTCCAAATAGGCTATATACTGGCTCGTCAGCTCCGCTATCGGAATATCCGATATTTCCATCTGGTTTTTGTCGAGAAGGTGAAAAAGCAGCTCGAACGGGCCTTCAAAGGCTTCCGTCTTTATAATCAGCCCTTCCATTTATACCCGCTCCGCTATTTCATAAATCAAAGTCTCCGTCTGTCCCCAGCCAAGGCAGCCGTCGGTTATGGACTGCCCGTATACCCCGCCGGTAATATCCTGCGCCCCGCCCTTGATATAACTTTCGATTAAAAGCCCTTTTACAAGCCGGCGAATCCCGGAATTAAGGCGGCGGCTCTGCATAACGTCAAGGGCGATGCGCGGCTGCTCCGCGAAGTTCTTCCCGCTGTTGGCGTGGTTTGTGTCGATGATAACGGCGGGGTGCGCCAACCCCGATTTTTCGTACATTTCTCGCGCGGTCAGAATATCCTCGTAATGATAATTAGGGACGGACGCGCCGCTTTTATCCACGAATCCGCGCATAATCGCGTGCGCCGCCGGATTGCCTGTCGTGGCGGCCTCGTTCCTATGATAGATAAACGCCTGCGGGCTTTGCGCCTGCCTGATGGAGGCGAACATAACGGACAAATCGCCGCTTGTGGGGTTTTTCAGCCCCACGGGCACGGACACTCCGCTTGCCGCCATAAGGTGCTGCTTATCCTCAACGGAGCGCGCGCCCACGGCCACGTAGCTCAAAACGTCGTCTACATACACGTGATTATCGGGATAAAGCATTTCGTCGGCGGCGGTCAGGCGCGATTCGGCCATTACGCGCAGGTGCGTCCGGCGTATGCTGTAAATCCCCGCGAGGATGTTCGGCTCCTCCTCTGGCTTCGGCTGGTGGAGCATACCCTTATACCCCGTGCCGGTGGTGCGCGGTTTACAAGTGTATATCCGCGGAATTACTATGAGCTTCTCCGAAACGCGCTCCTGCGCCTTCGCCAAGCGGGACACATAGTCGCAGACCGCGTCCTCGTTATCCGCCGAACAAGGCCCCACGATTATCAAAAACTTCCCGCTCTCCCCTTTTATGACGGCTTCTATCTCCGCGTCCCGGCGCCTCTTTATTTCTTTCATTTCGGCGGAGAGCGGCGTGTCGGCCAGTATCTCCGAAAGCGGGGGGATTGCGCGTTTTTTAACGAAACTCACAGCGTTTCCCCCTAACACCCGTCCGCTATCTGAAAAAGCAGTTTCTCCGTCTGCTCCCAGCTAAGGCAGCCGTCGGTTATCGACTGTCCGTACACCCCGCCGTTTACTTTCTGGGCGCCCTCCTCTATATAGCTCTCGATGAGCAGGCCCTTCACCATAGCGCGGACGCTCGCGTCGTACCTCCGGCTGTGGAGGATTTCTTTGGCGATGCGCGGCTGCTCAAGGTAATTCTTGCCGCTGTTGGCGTGGTTGGTGTCTATTATTATCGCTGGGTTAGCCAGCCCGCGCGCCTCGTAAAGCTCCGCCGCGCGGACAATGTCCTCGTAATGATAATTCGGGATCGACTCTCCGTGCTTATTCGTCGAGCCGCGCATAATCGCGTGAGCGAGCGGGTTTCCGTCCGTCTCCACCTCGTGCCCGTAATAAATGAACGTATGGGAGGACTGCGCGGCGTAAATCGCGTTAAACATAACGGACAAATCGCCGCTTGTGGGGTTTTTCATACCCGACGGCACGGAAAAGCCGCTGCACACCAAGCGGTGCTGCTGATTCTCCACCGAGCGCGCCCCTATGGCCACATAGCTCAGAATATCCTCAACATACACGTAATTATCGGGATACAGCATTTCGTCGGCGGCGGTCAGCCCAGTCTCGGCTATAACCCGGAGATGCGTCCGCCGTATGCTGTAAATGCCTTCAAGGATATTCGGCGCCTCCTCCGGGTTGGGCTGGTGGAGCATACCCTTATAGCCCTCCCCGGTGGTGCGGGGTTTGTTCGTGTACACCCGGGGGACGATAAGCAGCCTTTCCGAAAGCTCGTCCTGCGCCTTCGCCAGGCGCGACACATAGTCGCAAACCGCGTCCTCGTTGTCCGCGGAGCACGGCCCCACGATAACCAGGAATTTGTCCGACTTTCCGCTTATTACGTCCGCCACGAGCTTGTCGCGCTTTTTTTTGACCGCCGAAAGCTCCGGCGAGACGCTCGTAGCCCTTAAAATTTCCTCCAGGGGGGGGATTGCGCGTTTATAAATAAAGCTCATTTAATCTTCAAACCTTTCAATATTTCTAAATTCTTAGAGATTAAATCGCACCGGGTCTCCACGCATTTATGGGAATACAGGCCGTCTCTCGGAGTGTTTTTGCAGTAGTCAATCATTTTATCCACTGTCGTTTTCGCGACGTGCAGGCGCGTGTCGCTCGACGCGTAATAGATGTATAAATCGCCGTTTTCCAGAGCCACCGCGCCGTTCGTAAACACTACGTTCGACACGTCGCCCACGCGCTCCCCGCCCCGCGGCGCGATTAAATGCCCGGCCGGGCTGTGGATAACCTTCGCCGGGTCGTTTATATCCGTCATAAACGCGTAAATTACGTAACGCAGGCCCGCCGCCGTGTTCCGCACGCCGTGCGCGATGTTCAGCCAGCCCGCCGGAGTTTTGACGGGCGCCGGCCCTTGCCCGTTCTTAACCTCTTTTATCGTGTGGTAGGTTTTTTCGTCAATCAGCGTTTCCTTGCCGATTACGGCGTTCTCCATACTGCCGGTATAGGCTATGGCTATGCCCCCGCCGCTCCCCGTGTCTATAAAGCCGTCCTGGGGGCGGGTATACAGCGCGTACCCGCCGTTTATAAACTCCGGGTGCAGGACGACGTTGCGCTGCTGAGAGCCGCTTGTTTTCAAGTCAGGCAGGCGCTCCCACGTTTTGAGGTCTTTTGTGCGGGCTATTCCCGCCGCCGCCACCGCCGACGAAACGTCCCCTCTGGGGGCCGCCGGGTCTTTGCGTTCCGTGCAGAAAATTCCGTAAATCCAGCCGTCCTCGTGCGCGGTCAGGCGCATATCGTACACGTTCGTGTCCGGCTCCGCCGTCTGCGGAAGCCTCACCGGGTAATCCCAGAAGCGGAAGCCGCAATGTGGTTTATCGCTCTCCGCCACGGCGAAAAACGACTTCCTGTCATTACCCTCGACTCGCGCCACAAGGTAAAACTTCCCGCCCCGATAAATCGCTCCCGCGTTAAACACGCAATTTACGCCCATCCGCTCCATAAGGTAAGGGTTGGTTTTCTCGTCCAAATCATACTTCCAGTGCGGCGGGACGCTGCGGCGGTCAAGCGCCGGGCGCTCAAAGCGCGTAAAAATCCCGTTCTCGGAGGGCAACTCCGCGTTGTCCCTCGCTATAATTTTTTCGTACTCCTGGTATAGTTCGCTTATTCTGTCCGTCACTTAAATCTGTCCTTTCCTTATTTTATTCCGCGTCGCCGCGAAAAGTTCCGCCGCGCTCAATTATTTCAAGGCACATTCTCCCGTTATGATACGGGCATTTCCAAAAACCGGCTTTCTCCATATTTACGTCCGGCGCGCCGTCCCTGTCAACCTCGTTGTGCCACTCTCCGCGCTCCTTGTCGATAAACACCCGGTCTATATAATCAAAAATCTCCGTCGCCGCTTTTAGATACTTTTCGCCGCCGGTCAGGCCGTACGCCTCGCAAAAGCCCACGACCGCCTCGGCTTGAGGCCACCACGCCTTTGCCGCGCAAATTTCCCCGTTTTCCTCACGCTCGTTGAACAGGCCGCCGCGCTCCGTGTCCCGCCCGTTTTCGTAAACCTCCGCCGCCATGGAAGCCGCCGTCTCCCGCGCGCGCGCCAAAAGGCTCTCATCGCCCAAAACCTCGGCGGCCTCGCGCAGCAGCCAAGCGCCCTCTATGTCGTGCCCGTATGAAATTTTGCGGGAAAGCGGCGTAAAATCCTCGTCAAAAAACAGCCGGAACCGCTTCCCGTCCTCTATTATCTTGTCTATCGTCACTTCAATCAGGCTTCTCAGCGGTTCCTTCGGCCTTTCGCTTATCCGCGCGAAGTTCGTGTACGCCTCCAGAATGTGCAGGTTCGTATTCATGGTCTTGGCGCAGTTAAAGTCCTTCGCCGAAAGAGAGGAATCCTCCAGCGGCTTATAATCCCGCGCCGCCGCGTCAAAATATCCGCCGCGCTTTTTGTCGTAAGCGTAAGTCTCCAAAACGTCAAAAAGCGAATCCGCGAGTTTCAGCGCCGGCGCCTTTTTGCCGCCGCCGGCCCGCGCGTATTCGGACAGGCCGTACAGCCCAAACGCCAGGTTGTAAAACTGCTTCTTGTCGGAGATTACGCCGCCCCGGCAGTCCACCTCCCAAAACAGGCCGCCGTATTTCCCGTCATAAAAAGCGGCCTCAAGGAAATCAAGGGCAGCCTCGGCGTAAGGCAGATAACCCGCGTCCCCCGTGACCCGCGCCGCCGCCGAAAATGTCCACAAAATCCGGGAGTTCAATATCCCGCCTTTGGGCGCCGTCTTGTCGATTCTGCCGTAGAAATCCGCAAAGCCGAAGAAACCGCCGTTTTCACGGTCAAGCATTCCCTGCCAGAACGGCAGAATATTCCCCGTCAGCTCCGCGCGCGCTCTTTTTTTCAAATTTTCCATAAAAGTCACCCCTATCGCAATTTTCAAAATCGCGGCTCGGTGTTTTGAGCTTCCAAGAGAAGCTCAAAGCCCCCTCCTTGACTGCCGGCGTTTTTTCGGGCCTAATGCCGCCCGAAAAAGCCGCCTTCTTGTCGCCGATTTTCCGCTCCGCGCCAGTCAACGTTTTTTAAAATTGCTATATCTAAGATTATTTTACCATTAAATCGGCGCGCGGGCAAGAATTTATTATTGTTTTCAGCCGCAATTTGTTGTACAATATAAACATTATCACACGTGAGAGGACTGGTTTTTTTGGAATTATCGGACTTGACAAAAGCCGCCGCCGCCGGAAACGCGGAGGCGGCGTACAAGCTCGGAATGAATTATTACAACGAACAGACTAACCATGGCCAGACGCGGGCGTTCGGATATTTCAAACAGGCGGCGGAGGCCGGTTATCCGCCGGCTCAGTTCGCGCTTGGTTCCTGCTATGACGCGGGCGCCGGCGCGGGGCAGGATTATTTCGAGGCGGCGCGGTGGTACGAAAAAGCCGCCGAAGCGGGGCATACCGCCGCGCAGATCAATATGGGCACGCTTTACACGAACGGCGACGGGGTGCCCGCTTCCGCGCCTATGGCTTTCTCTTGGTATAAAAAAGCCGCCGAGTCAGGGGACGCGCGCGCCGTTTATTACTTGGCGGACTGTTATTTTTACGGGCGCGGCACGGCGGTCAACGAGGAGGAGGCCGTCCGCCTCTACCGAATTACCGCTTCGGCGGGCTTTGCCGACGCGCAGTTCGCGCTCGGCAAGTGCTATTACGAGGGTGAGGGCGTCCCGCTTGATTATAAAAAGGCGGCCGAGTGGTACGCGGCGGCCCGCGAACAGGGCCACGCCGGCGCCTCCCTCAACCTCGGCTCCTGCTACTACGAGGGCGACGGGGTTGAAAAGGACCTGGAAAAGGCTTTTTCCCTGTTTATGGAGGCGGCGGAAGCGGATGTGGCAAACGCCCAGTTTAACGTGGCCAGGTGTTTTTACGCGGGCGAAGGCGTCCCGCGGAATCTTGAGGAATCCATAAAATGGTTCAGCCGCGCCGCCAAAAACGGCAATGTGGAGGCGGCGCACGCTCTGCGCGAAGGCTTCATTAAAAAACCGGAAATCACGCCCGAATTTGAGGAGCAGATACGCGGCTTCGCCTCTCTTGCGGAGCAGGGCGACGCGGACGGTCAGTACAACCTTGGCGTGGCCTACGCTTTCGGGCACGTCGTGGAGCGCGACCCTCAAAAATCCGCCGAGCTTTACGAAAAAGCGGCGGAGCAGGGGCACGTTTTCGCCCAGAGCAACCTTGGCGTGTGCTATATAAGCGGTACGGGCGTCGCGCGAGACAGGGACAAGGCGGTCTACTGGTTCGAGCGCGCGGCCTACCAGGGCGATATAAGCGCGTCCTACAACCTTGGCCTGCTGTGGGTCAACGGCTCCCCCACGGCGGAGGATTATGAAAAGGCGCTCAAACATTTTCAGGCGGCGGCGGTCAGCGGCCACGCGCTGGCTCAGCGGGAGCTTAGCAGGCTCTACAAGGAGGGCCTCGGCACGCCTCCGGATTCCGAAAAGGCGGCGTATTGGGCTGGCGAAGCCACAAAGCAAGGGTCGTAACACACAAAAAGCCCCGAGTCACGCGGGGCTTTTTTATTGCTCTTTTATTTAATTGATTTCGTGGGCTTCCGGCGAAGCGACTGCGCCCGGCGAAACGGCGGGGTCAACAAAGTCTCCGCCGAACTTGTCGAACTGGCCGTGCACGGAGCAAACCACCGTCCAGCCGTTATCTCCTAAAGTGTACTCTCCGCCCTCCGGGCAAACGGGCAGGTCCAAAAGTAAATCCGCGTCCACAAGATCCTGAAGGTTCTCCGGGTCTTTGCCATTTATCGCGTAATAAATCGTACAAGCCGACATCATTGTGCGGATATTACCTCGGCAAGTTTTTTTTTTGCGTCCGCCAAATCCTCGGCCGACGGACGACCGTAGTTGGCGGGAATCACGAAAGCCGCGCCGTTGTCCGCGTCAACCGCCTTAGCGCCCGAAAGTTCGCCAAAGCTGTCAAACTGGGCGGCCGTGGTTTGCGCCGCGCTGTGCACGGAGCAACGCACTTTCCCGCCGGTTATTGAGTACGTCCCGCCGCTGGGGCATTTCGGAACGGCCTCAAGGTCCCCGCTGGACACCAAGGCGTTGACGCTCGTCGGATAGGAGCCGTTGAACATTGAGTACATTTCGGCGGCGGACTTAATGGCGTTAATATTGCTGGCGCACACCGCCGCTTCCCCGCCTCCGGCGGAACCCGCGCGCACCGGCAAGGCGAACGCGCTTATAAGCGTGGCCGATAACAACATACCCAAAAATCTTTTCATACGCTTTTTCATAAATCAAATTCCTCCTTAAGATAATGGTTTTGCTCGGTGTTTCGGCTTGTCTAAAAGGATTTAGACAAACCGAAGCCCCCTTCTTGCTCGGTGTTTCCATTTGTCTAAAACAAGTGTAGACAAACCGAAGCCCCCTCTTTACTATCCTCGCTTGCCTTCAGCCCAAGGAACCGTCCCGCGTTCCTTCGCGGCTCTCTTTTTGAACTCCTTCCTGATTTTTTCTTAGAACCTGTTCCCAGCAGGCAGAAACGCCATCTTTATTTAAGTATAACTATTTTTCGACAAAAAATCAAGGGTTTTTCGCAATAAATTCCCTAATCATATAACCTTACAACCGTTTTTATCACCGCTTCTTGTTTTCCCCAGACACCCCCTATCGCGACTACGCCAAATTAAACGTATTCACCATTTGCTTCAGCACTTCAGCCTGGCTTGAAAGTTCTTCGGCGGCGGCGGCCGTTTCCTCCGACGCGGCGGTATTTGCCGAAACCACGCTGCTTATACGCGAAATCTCGTTTACTACAGAAGCGACGGATTTGGTCTGCGTCTGAGATATGGCGGCGATGTCGGTAATTACGTCCGCTATGCCGCCGACGTCTTTAACTATCTTGGAAAGAGTTTCCGCCGTAGAGGCGACGGTTTTGGCGCCGCTGTCAACATTAGACGACGACTCCGCGACGAGCCGCTCAATCTCCTTGGAGGCGGCCATGCTTCTTGTGGCTAGGCTTCGCACCTCTTCCGCCACAACCGCGAACCCTTTGCCGTGTTCGCCCGCGCGGGCGGCCTCGACAGCCGCGTTCAGCGCCAGCAGGTTTGTCTGGAAAGCTATGTCGTCCATCACCTTCGTGATTTTCGCTATGGCCGCTGACGAATTTTTTATATTCTCCATAGAAAGGAGCATTTGACGCATTTCAGCCTCTCCGCGAGAAGAATTTGTTTTGGAGCCAGCGGCCAGGCTCTCCGCCATCTTTGCGTTTTCGCCGTTTTTCTCCGTTTTTTCGCTTATGGTTTCAGCCGATTCGTTGAGATGTTCAACCGAAGTCGCTTGTTCCGTACAGCCCTGCGCCAGGGCTATGCTTGAATCCGCGATCTGCCTCGCGGCGTCAGCCACTTGTTCCGACGCGGAGGTTATATCAACCATGACGACGTTAATCTGCTTCGCCGTGTTGTTCAGCCCGTCCTTGATTTCAGAGAATTTGCCCACATATTCACGGGTTATGGCCACGTTTATGTCTCTGCGCGACATTCTGGACAGTTGTTCCGAGATTTCGTTTATATAGCCTGAAATATTTGAAACCGTGCTGTTAATGGCCTCCTTGGTGAGCAGGAAGTCTCCCTTATACTCGCCCGTTACCATTCGGTCAAAATTACCCTGCGACACGCTGCGCAAAACCTCGGAGGTTTCGTTTATCGGGTCGGCGACAGCGCTAACCAAGCGGTTCAGGATTTTCATAAGCGCCGCCCAGTCCCCGTCGTATTTCGCGTCGTCGGCGCGATTCTTTAAATCTCCGTTAATGGCGTGTTCGGCGAAGGCGTTGATTTCGTCGCGCACGGCGACAAGGTTGTTTTTTATGCCGTTAATGCTGTCGGTAATGACCGCTTTTTTCCCAGGCAGCACAGGCACGGCGGCGTTAAAATCACCGCCGCTTATTTTTGACAGACAGCCGAGTATGTTCATAAACTCGCCTATTACGCCTCCGACCATACCGTTCAGGCGGACCGCGACATCTTTATAAACGCCGTTAAACCGCGATTCTTGCAATCTGGCGTCCGTGTCGCCGCGGTCAAAACTCTCGGCCATTTCAGACATGCCTTCTGTCAGCAAGGAAAACTGGCCGAGCTGTTCAAGCAGGTGGCTCGTGCATTCAAGCACCTGCCCCGTTTCGTCCTTAGTGCGGTGTTTCGGGTCTATTTGCAGATTCAGGTTGCCGTTTGTGATTTCGCGCAAAATACCGGTTACATAGCGCAGCGGGCCGGAGATTATGCTTGACATATACACGGCAAGCGCGGCGGCCGCCAAAACTATTATGGATATAACAATAATAGTTGAGCGCCGCGACTCCGCGCTCTGGGCTTCCGCTTTTGAAAGCGTGTCCGCCAGGTAGCCTCGGGAAAGCTCGACAGCCTTGTCTATTTCCCCTCGGTGGTTTTCATAGGCGACGAGCATGTCTTTAAGCGGCGCGGAAGTATCGCCGCCGGAAAGAACGGCGGGCGCCAGTTTGTTCTCAAACTCGTCATAAAACTGCATGCCGTGCTTGTACGCGTCCGACACAAAGACCTGGCGGAGGTCGCCGTAATCGGGCGCGTTTTCTTGCCAGTATTTGTTGCGGGAGACGTACTCGGCCTCTAATCGCTTTATATCGTCAGAAAGAGCCTTACGCGTGTCGGCGGAATCCGTCAGGACAAATTCAAGCGCTTTGGCGTAGCTCTCAATAATGTATTCAGGCGGCGGCAGAATATCGGCGGTAAGCTCATTTGACAGAATTATCTCGTTATACATGCCGCCGCCTATTGAAACGCGGCTGTCAAAGGTTGCGGTCAAACGCCAGGTCACGATCAGCCCCGCGATTAGAATCGCCGCGAACACGGCCATCTTATACTTCATACTTAAATTACGCATATTTCCTCCCAGGTTTTATAATTTGTTGTTTTGGAATTTGTTTTAAACAGACTTTGAGAATAGGTTTTTATTCGCGTTTTAAACAGGACTTTGAGTCAGCAAAAACCAGATATTAAAGTCCCCGCCGAAGATGGCGGGAAGCAGCCATCTTCGGCGGGGGAATCACCTTCCTTATTAACACAATACATATGCGCGCTATCAGTATTGTTTCGATAATATTTTTTCTGATTTCTAACTTTCATTTAAATTAATAGCTTTATTATAATAATTTTTCGACAAAAAATCAAGGGCTTTTCGCAATAAATTTCCTAATCATATAATTTTACAACCGTTTTTATGACCGGAGCGGCGGCGCACGCCACGAGCGCCCCCGCCGCGACCCCCGTGACAATGAGCGCCGGGGCGTAAAATAAAATCCTCGGCGTGCCCGTCAGGATTACCGCCGCCGCCGCCTGCCCGAAATTATGCGCCACGCCGCCCGACGCCGACACGCCCAGCAGGCCCGCGCCGGTTTTCTTCTTCATCAGCAGCATAACGCAAAGGCTAAGCGCCGCCCCGAAAAATCCATATAAAAAAGAAGCCGCCCCGCCGAAAAGCAACGCGCAGAGGGCCGTCTTAATAAAAGCCGTGAATACCGCCGTTCTTGGGCGAACGGCATAAAGCGCGGTCAAAACAGCTATGTTTGAAAGCCCCGGCTTGACCCACGGGCCTATCCTCGGCAGAGGGACGAACCGCTCCGCGCCGCCCAGGACGACAGCCAGAGCCGACAAAACGGCGCATATGGCTATCTCCCGCGTTTTTTCACCACGCAATGTCGTCAACCCCTTCAGGCGCGCCGGCTTTTTCTATCGTCACAGAGACTTTATTCGGCAGGCAGACGAGCGGCTTCGAGGGGGAATCCGTGAAGCCTTGCCTGACGCACAGCTGGTTGGGGCAAGTCGAGCGCGTTATGCCCGCCTTGCCGCCCTTGATTTCGACGACCACGCCGCCGCCGGTATACTCCGCGTCGAGCGGCAGCGGCAGGGTTTCCGCCGTCTCCCCGCCAACCCGGATTACGGCGCGGCCCCCCTCCCCCGCGAAAAGCCGCTCCGCCAGAAAAAAGACCAGCGCGGCAATACATAGCGCGCATATAAGTTTTATATCAAACGACTTCGCCATTTTTACCTTCAGTAATCCGTCTTGGGGTACTCCGTATTTTCCGGTTTCAAGTCGTTCAGCAGCTCCAAAAATTCCCGCGCCTCATACCGCGCCATTTCCAGATTATGGTCAAGGTAATTCCCGCACATTTTGGGCTTCGCGGCGGGGATTTCCCCCTGAAACGCCGCCACGTGCGCGAACGCGGCGCGTACCCCGTCAAGCACGTCTCCCGGCTGGAGGTCGCCCTTGAACAAAAAATACATACCCGTGCGGCAGCCCATAGGCCCTATATAAACCGTGCGTGAGTCCCACTCCGGGCTGCTCCTGTAGTACATCGCTATAAGGTGCTCAAGGGTGTGCATCGCGGGATTGTCGATAACCGGGCAGCGGTTCGGCTCCTTCATTCTTATGTCAAAAGTAGTGACAAAGCCGCCCCCCACCTCGTCCAGGCGCGAAACGTAAACCCCTCTCAAAAGCCTGTCGTGGTCTATTCCGAAACTTGACACGTCCATAATAACCTCCGTATTTTATTTTCTAATTCTGGTATTTTTCAATAACTTCCTTTAAGTCAAGCGCTCCCGTAAAAAGCGCCTTTCCGATAATCGCGCCGTGTACGCGGGTTCCGGACAATTTTTCCAAATCGTCGGCGGAGCTGACCCCGCCGGAGGCGATTATCTTAACCGGGACGGACTCCGCCAGCCGCGCCGTCTCGCCCACCGAGGCGCCGCTCATCATACCGTCTCGCGCTATGTCCGTGAAAATAATCGTCGAAACCCCAGCCTCCGCCACCTCCGCCGCGAAAGCGAAGGCGTCCGCCCCGGAGCTTTCGCGCCAGCCGGAGACGGCGACGACCCCGTCCCGCGCGTCTATCCCGACGGCGACGGCCTCGCCGAATTTTTCGACCGCCTCCCGGACGAAGCCCGGATTTTTAACCGCAGCCGTGCCAAGAACGACGCGGTTCGCGCCGAGCGCGAGTTTCCGTTCTATGTCCTCAATAGAGCGTATGCCGCCGCCCGTCTGCAAAAACAGGCCCGCGCGCGCTATCCTCCGTATTATTTCGTCATTCATAGGCTCGCCCGTCCGCGCGCCGTCCAAATCCACAACGTGGATATGCGTCGCCCCCGCTTCCTTATATCGCCGCGCGACCGCCGCGGGGTCGCTCTCATAAACCGTCTCGCGCTCAAAATCCCCCTGGAGCAGGCGCACCGCCGCGCCGCCCCTTATATCCACCGCGGGATATATAATCATACTAAACCTCCTGCTCCTTCTTTCTCTTTTTAGGCCTCGGCTTGGGCACGGGAAGCGCCGCCGCGAGAACCGAAGCCGCCTCGCGGGCCAGCTCCGCGTCGTCTATGTCGAGCTTATAATGCTCCTTAGCCCCGTCGTAAGGAAAGCCCCTGCCGCAGCCGGCGCAGAGCGCGTCCGTCTCCGGCAGTATTTTAACAAAGACCGTGTTTTCGCACACAAGGAACACAGGCCTGTCGTCGACATACACCAGGTATTCCCCGAACATCTTCCTGTATCTAATATCGCCGGCGCCGTCAATTTGTGAAACGACGTACTCTACAAAGTCTTTCGTCGTGCTCATTCCGCTCCCCCTAAAGTAAATTTCCGAAGTTTTTCAGCATCTTAACTCCGTCCTCACCGCTTTTCTCCGGGTGAAACTGCACGGCAAAAATATTGTCTTTACGCGCGGCCACTTCTATTTTCCCGCCGTAATCGCACACCGCGGACACAATGGACTTGTCCGAGGCGTTCATATGGTACGAATGGACGAAATACACGCACGGGTTTGGCGGCAGGCCCTCAAAAAGGGGGCAGTCTCCCTTAAACTCAAGCGAATTCCACCCCATATGCGGCACCTTCAGCACGCCCTCTATCCGGACGACCTCCCCCCCCAGCAGGCCCAGGCCCTCAAATTCGCCGTTTTCAAGGCTTTTGTCAAACAGCAGCTGAAGGCCAAGGCATATGCCCAGGAGGTATTTCCCATCGCGGACGGCTTTTTTTATCTCGCCGTCGAAGCCCTTTTCCCGGATTACGTCTATGGCGTCGCGAAAGGCGCCCACGCCCGGCAGTATATACCGCCCAAAGTCCGCGAACTCCTCCCCCCGCGTGATAAACCCCGACTCGAACCCGCAGAAATCCAGCGCCTTTTTAACGCTCGCCAGATTGCCGAGTCCGTAATTTATTATCCCGATTTTATCGCTCAAGCCAAGACCCCTTTCGTCGAAAGCGCGCCGGCGACGCGCGGGTCGGGCCGCGACGCGTCCGAAAGCGCGCGGGCCGCCGCCTTGAAGGCCGCCTCGCAGATATGGTGGTTATTGCGCCCGTCAAGCAGCTTTAGGTGGAGGTTCATACCGGCGTTGTCCGAAAACGCGCGAAAAAATTCCTCCGCCATTTCCGTGTCAAAGCCGCCTATACGCTCCGCGCTGAATTTCAGGTCAAAATTCAGATACGCGCGCCCGGACAGGTCAACGGCGCACAGGACAAGGGTTTCGTCCATAGGAACGGCGGCGGAGCCATACCGCGCTATGCCGGCCTTATCCCCGAGGGCCGCTTTGAACGCAGCGCCGAGAGCGATACCCGCGTCCTCGACCGAATGGTGGCAGTCTACGGCCAAATCCCCCTCGCAAGCAAGGCTCAGGTCAAAAAAGCCGTGCCGCGCGAAAAGGCTGAGCATATGGTCAAAAAAGCCTATGCCGGTCGATATTTCCCCCCTCCCCCCGCCGTCAAGGTCAAGGCGGAGGGTTATCCGGGTTTCGGCGGTCTCTCGTGAAATTTCCGCAATTCTTGACAAGTTAAACACTTCTCTCTCAATTCCAAACTTTTTCTGAAAAAAGTATACCATATCCGGCTGAAAAATGATATACTGTAAATGATACTTTTTTAAGACGCAATCGCGATTTAAGCAAGGGAGGCAAATCAATGGAAATTTCGACCGAAACTTTGAAACTGACAGCGGAAAAATTCGCGTTTGATGGAGCGGCGGAAAAATTTGAGAGAATATCTGTCGGCAATATCAATGAAACCTATATAGTGACCTGCTCCAGCGGCAGACGCTACATACTCCAGCGCGTGAACAAGGAGGTCTTCGGCGCGGAGGGCGGCGTTTACGCTATGCTTGAAAACACGGAGCGCGTCATAGCGCACTTAAAAGCGAAAATAACCGCGCGCGGCGGGGAGTCCCGGCGGGAGCGCCTGTCGATGGTGCGCACGACCGACGGGAAGCTCCACGCCGAAACGGAGGGCGAGGTTTGGCGCGTATATCATTATATCGAAGGCACCGTTCATTACCAAAGCCCGCCCGGCTATGAGCACGCTGCGGAAGCGGGGCGGGTTTACGGCGATTTCTTCTCGCTTATGTCCACCTTCCCGATTGAGAGCCTGAAGCCCTCAATCGTCAACTGGCACGACACCGAGCATTATTTTTCGGAGCTTAAAGCCGCCGTCAGCGAAGACCCGCTCGGCCGCGCCGTCAGCTGCCAGGACGAAATCCGCCGGATTCTCAAGCACTCCGGCGACTGCCTTAATTTTTATAAAAAAATCGTGAAACTGCCCAAACGCGTGACCCATGGGGACACAAAGTTTTCAAACCTGCTGTTCGACGCCAAAACAGACAAGGCGCTGTGCGTGGCTGACCTGGATACGGTGGGCTTAGGGTACGCGCCTATGGATTTCGGCGACTCCGTGCGGAGCGCCTGCAACGCCGAGCCTTACGTCCCCGGCAAGCCCGCGGACACGGCGAAAATCGGCCTTGACGAGCAGGCTTTCGACGCTTTCACGACGGCCTTTCTGACCGAGGCGGCCTCGGCCCTGTCGGACGAGGAGAAGCAGGCGCTGCCCCAGGCCGTTATAGTCGTCACCTTCGAGCTTGCCGCGCGCTATCTGACCGACTACCTGCGGGGCGATAAATACTTCAAAATCTCGGAGGAAGCCCAAAACCTCGGCAAAGCGAGGAACCTGACCCATCTTCTGGACGATATGATTTATAAGTCCATCTGGATAAACTCGGCGGTCAGGCGAATCCTTGGCAAAATTTAGTTTATTACAAAATCGTTACTTCTCTTTACAAATTCTTATATTGTGTTATAATTTCACCATTGAACGTAAGGCAAGGGCGCCAAAACGCCCTTGCTTTTTCGTATTTCCGGCTTTATCAAAATTTTATAACGAGGTGGTTTTATGCAATTTTTGGAAGTAGGTCAGTTTTCCCCAACGGACACGATTTGGGTGCTCGTGGGGGCCGTGCTCGTGTTTTTTATGCAGGCGGGCTTCGCTATGGTTGAAACGGGCTTCAC
This sequence comes from Clostridiales bacterium, assembly GCA_031287685.1. Taxonomy (GTDB): domain Bacteria; phylum Bacillota; class Clostridia; order Lachnospirales; family WQUN01; genus JAITSQ01. The sequence continues at coordinate 45,594 of JAITSQ010000014.1, forward strand.
CCGCGCCAAAAACGCTGGCAACATAATTATGAAAAACCTTATGGACTTCGCCATAGGGACGCTTATTTTCTGGATTCTGGGCTATGGGCTTATGTTCGGCTCGGACGCGGCGGGCGGCGACCTCGGCGGGTTTATCGGAGTGCCGGATCTTTTCCTTCGCGGGAACTACGACGGGGTGTTCGGCGCGTTCTCCGGCTCGACGCACCTTATTTTTCAGACCGTATTCTGCGCCACGGCGGCCACGATTGTTTCCGGGGCAATGGCGGAGCGGACGAAATTCGCTTCCTATTTAATGTACAGTTTCATTATCAGCGCGGTTATCTACCCCGTTTCCGGGCACTGGATATGGGGCGGCGGCTGGCTGGCCCAGCTCGGGTTTCACGACTTCGCCGGCTCGACGGCGGTGCATATGGTCGGCGGCGTGGCGGCGCTCGTGGGCGCTAAAATCCTCGGGCCTCGTATAGGCAAATACGGCAAGGACGGCAAGCCCCGCGCCATTCTGGGCCACAGCGTTACCCTCGGCGCGCTCGGCGTGTTTATCCTCTGGTTCTGCTGGTTCGGCTTCAACGGCGCGTCTACCGTCTGCGCCACCGGGGACGACGCGCTCCGCTCAATGGGCGATATTTTCGTAACCACGAATATGGCGGCGGCTTCGGCCACCCTGGTCACTCTTATAATCACTTGGGTGCGCTACGGCAAGCCCGACGTCTCTATGACGCTCAACGGCTCCTTGGCCGGGCTGGTGGCCATTACCGCCGGGTGCGACCTTGTTTCCCCCGCCGGCGCTTTCGCAATCGGCATAATAGCGGCGTTTGTCGTCGTTTTCGGCATAGAGTTTGTGGATAAGAAGCTTAAAATCGACGACCCTGTCGGCGCTATCGGCGTGCACGCGATGTGCGGCGCTTCGGGCACTATCCTCACCGGGCTTTTCGCGGTGAACGACGGCCTTTTCTACACCGGCCGCGCGGACTTCCTGGGGATACAGCTTCTGGGCGTGGTTGTGGTAATCGCCTGGGTCGCCGTTACTATGATCATCATATTCAACGCGATCAAGGCGACTATGGGTCTGCGCGTTTCCGAGCAAGAGGAAATCGCCGGGCTTGACATAGAGGAACACGGGCTTATGTCGGCCTACGCGGACTTTATGCCCGCCGTTTCCGGCTCCTCCTACGGCACGGAAGCCCCGCTGCCCGCGCTCGCGGCAAGCGATAAAGTTACACGGTCGGAGGCGGTGCCCGTGGTGCACAGGTATGAAAAGCCCGTGGGCAGCGACGTTAAGATCACCAAAATTGAAATCATCACCCGGCCGAGCAAGCTCGACGATTTGAAAATCGCTATGAATTCCGTCGGCATTTCGGGTATGACTGTTACGAACGTATTGGGGCACGGCCTGCAAAAGGGCAGCGCGACGTTCTACCGCGGCGTGGAGATGGACGTTATCCTCCTTCCTAAGGTGAAAATGGAAATTGTAGTATCGAAGGTGCCGGTGGAAACGGTCGTGGATAAGGCGAAGGAAGTCCTCTACACCGGCAAAATCGGCGACGGCAAGATATTCGTGTACGACGTTGAGGACGTGGTGAAGGTGCGTACTGGCGCCAACGGCGTCAGCGCGCTGCAAGATGAGGACTAAGATAACGACAGCCCCCCAGATTAAAAAGCTGGGGGGTTGTTTTGTTGTGAAACCACAGTCGTGATCAATTCCATACGGATAAACTTAAAAGCCCCGCGATAATGCCGAGCAAGCTCCACAGTCTGCCCGGCTTATCCGTGAATGGGTAAGCGATATAGCCGCGCTGAACCGTTGAACGCGTAAATTTTGACGCCGCTGGCGGGCGGGTCCGAAGGACAAAAGAAAGCGAACCCCTGCCGTTTGCGGGGCTGTTGGCCTATTTCAAAAAATACCGGCAGTCCGCCCACCGTTTCCCCGGCCATCGCTCAGAAAGCCCGGCGAACTCCGCCCAAGTAGTGACGACCGCGATCGTGTCGCATTTTTCAATCACCTCTTCGGCGGTATCGCAATACGTCACGCCGGCGAGCTTATAAACGGCGTCAAAAACGCCGTTCGCCACAGGGTCGTAAGCGAAGAACTCCGAATATCCCCGTTTGACCAGCTCCCCGATTATTTTCGCCGCCGGAGAGTCCCGCACGTCATCGGACTCCGGCTTGAACGACAGGCCGAGTACGCCGAGCGGCTTGCCCTTCGGCAGAATTTTTTGGATTTTTTCCGCGGCGGCGGCGGGCATACCGTCGTTCGCCGCGATTACCTCCCGCAAGATACGCGGCTCAAAGCCGCTCGCCGCCGCCCGCGCGGCCAGCGCCCTGGTGTCCTTCGGCAGGCAATACCCGCCGTACCCGCAGCCGGGGTAAATATACGTCCGTATGCCGGAACCGCGCAGGCGCTTGTCCTCGTGCAGAATCCGGAAAGCCGGCCCGACCTCAACCCCGCCGAGCGCGTCCGCCATAAGCGCCATCTCGTTTGACCAGCTGATTAAATTCGCCAGCAGGGTGTTCGACAGGTATTTTATATACTCTCCGGTGTTTAGCGAGACCAGATGAACCGGCGCGCCGAACGGCTCGTAAAGCTCCCGGAGCAGGGCCGCCGCGCGGAGGTCCTCCGCGCCGACGACAATTCTGTCCGGCTGCGTGAAATCCTCCCAGCACTTGCCCTCCCGCAGAAACTCCGGGTTATTCGCCACGGCAAAATCCCCGGCCCAGCCCGACGTATGCGGGATTACCTCCCCGCTGGTCGTGCCCGGAGGCACGGTCGATTTCACCGTAAGCGCGCGGAAGCGCCCGTCGGCCAGAGCGGGCCGCGCCGCGTCAAGCGCGGAAAAAAGATACGTCAGGTCGGCCCGGCCGTTTTCCCCGCAGGGCGTGCCCACGCAGAAAAAAACCGCGTCGCTCTCCTCAACCGCGGCGGCGGGGCTGTCCGCCAGGGTAAAAGTCCTCCCCAGGCAGCGCTTCAGCGCGTCGTCAAGCCCCGGCTCAATAAACGGCAGGCGCCCCGCCGCAATCGTCTCAACACGCTCTTTATCAACGTCGTAACCCCGGACGGCGAAACCCTTGTCGGCAAAACCAAGCGCCGTCGTCAGGCCCACGAAGCCAAGACCGAATACCGATACCCCGCGCATAAATTCCCTCCTTAAATTTCCACTGTCCGCCCATAGTCCGACGCGATTTTATTTAAGGCCGCGCGCACCTGTTCCGTCAGCGCGCCGGACTCTTTGGCGAACGCCGCCCAATACTCCAAATCCGGATTCACGTCCTCCTCCGCCCAGTTCGTAAGCTCCGCCCGTTTCCCGTCCGGCCAAAGGCGCGTAAACCCGGCAAAGTCAAAGCTCCCCGAAACTCCGCGCAAAGCGGACGCCCGGACGTTAAACAGCGCCGCCCGCCCCCCGAAAGGATAAACCACGCCCGGATTAAGCACATAATTATAAATATCCTCAAGAACCGCGCTTCGCGGCTCCTCCCCGGCATACGCGAGGACCCAGTCGCTCCCCGCTCCGGCGAGAAGCCCCGCCAAGTCAAAGGGTTCGGCGGTTTGCAGCTTCTTCAACTCTCGCGGAAAAAGCGACTTGTTCTCCGCCGAGATGCGCTCCATGTAGGAGTCTATATACCAGTTTTTCTTATCCTGCAGATTCGTTTCGCTCAGCTTGTCGTCTCCCAGCAGGGCTACGCGGCCCTGCCGGAGCTTGGGGCTGCCGGCCTTTTCAAGCATTTCGTAAAGGGTGGGCGAAACGTCGTCTATCTCCTCCGACGAAAGCCGGCCTTTTGTCCGCAAAGCCGCGCCGCAAAGCTCACACCATTTCAGCTGCTCGCCGAACTCCTCCGGCTCCCGCTTCCACCAACCCGGCTCCACAGGCCAGCCGCCCGGACCGTCGAACAGCATATCCAGCGCTCCCGCCACCTCGCAGAAAAACGCGCCTTTGGGAGTCGCCGTCGCGCTCCACATATTCTGGATCCAGCACGCGTCGCGCAGAGGCAGCCACTCCTCGTCCGTTATGCCCAGGTCTTTTCTGCTGACAAGCAGCGGCTGGTGCATCGCGTTGTTTTTATGGTCGTTTATGAGTTGGTAAGGGAACGCGTCTTGTATAGTTTCAAAGTACTCATAGTACTTTTGCCCCCCCCCCCCCCAAAAACCTGGGCCATGACGGGTATTCATACTTTCGTGCCAAAAGTAATTTTTATCCCACATATAGCGGATAAAATTCCTGACCGGCCAGCGCGCGGGGTTGTGTTTATACGTCGGCGGGTGTTTTTCGGCGATATACCGGGCGAAAACCTCAAACTTCGGGTGCAGCGTCGGCTCTCCCCCCATAACGCCAATGGTCCTGGGGAACCCCTCGAGAGAATCCACCGCTTTTTTGAACGCGTCCTCCTCCATAAAAAACGGCTTTTTATGGTTCCCGCAGAACCTCGTGCAGTTTGAACACGCGTGAATACAAGCGTTTGTTATGTCAATCTGAATAATACGCATTTCCTTAGGTGAGCGCATACGCTCTCAGCTCCCTTTACTCTTCAAATATTCCTTCATATATTCAAGCTGCCTCTCGCAGCCCTCTAAGCTATTCTCAATAATATTCTGACACATATTCTTCATAAAAGCAAGCGTCGCTTCATCAATATCCTTGGAAATTTCTGGAATTCTGTCCCGGAGATACTCCGCCCGCGACAGGTACATCGCGATATATTCGTCAAGCAGCTCCGGCGTCAGCTTCTTGGTCTGGGTAAACGCCGTCATATTCGACTCGTGCCTGCGGAAATAATACAGCGGCCTGTTCCACACAGCCACTCTGCGCGCCCGCTCAAACGCCTTGTAAACGACGTGTATATCGTCCACAAGCACGTTTCCGGGGAAAGTCAGCCCGTCCCACAAAACGCGGCGGAACAGCTTGCCCGGCGGCGCGACGTTGTAGAGCCGGCGCTTCAACAGCTCCCGCAGGGCGTCGGCCCTGCCGAAGACGCTCCGCTCGCCCCCCGCGTACTTCGGCTCCGTCCTGCCGCCGAAATCAAACATACTCCCCGCGACGCTTATGTCCGCGCCCTCCTCCCGCGCCAGCTCCGTCAGAAACCGAAGCAGCTCAGGCTCGCACCGGTCGTCGTCGTCAACGAACGCGATATACTCCCCGGAAGCGGCGGCCAGGCCCGCGTTCCGCCCGAAGGAGGCCCCGGCGTTCTCCCGGATTGAGAGCGGCTTAACCCGCCCGTCCGAAGCGGCGTAAGCCGCGCACAGGCCCGCCGTGCCGTCCGTCGAGCCGTTGTCAACAAGTATAAGCTCATAGTCCTTAAAAGTCTGCGCGCGAAGGCAGTCAAGCATACCAGGCAGGTATCCCTCCCGGTTGTAAGTCACCAGTATTACGCTGATAAATGGGGTCAATCCGACACGCCGCCTCTCCTTAACAGCTTTCCGTTTTTGCCTAAGCAAAACGCGGAACCGCTCTATTTTCCGAATTTTAAGAACCTTAAATACCTCTCTACGCCCCGCTCGACCCCAACCTCCGGCTTATACCCCAGCTCGGCGCGGATATGGCTCAAGTCCGGCCGGCGGCGCTTCGGGTTGTCCGTGTTATAATGCTTGTCCGCGTGCTCCTCGAAGATTATTTCTCCGGAATAGCCGAAAAGCGCCCGCCCCGCGGATTTATAGATTTCCGCAAGCTCCCGAATGGTCATCTCCTCCGAGTCGCCGCCTATGTTGAAAATATCGTACTTCCCGCGCAGCGCGCATTTCAGGGCGGCCGCCGTCGCGTCCGAAACATAACAGAAAGTCCGCGTGGCGTTTCCGTCGCTGTATATCCTAATCGGCTCGCCGCCGAGGACATTCAGCGCGAAATCCGCCGGCGCGCGCTTGTCGTTCGTCCGCAGGCCCGGCCCGAAAGTGTTGAACAGCCTGATTACCGTCACGGGGAAGCCGTATTGGTGATGGAAAACATAACTGAGCGTCTCCGCGAAGCGCTTTGACTCGTCATAACAGGCGCGCGGCCCGGAGGTGTTGACATTGCCCCAGTAGCTTTCCGGCGTCGGAACCATCGCGGGGTCCGGGTCGCCGTAGACCTCGCTCGTGGAGTAAAACAGCAGGTTAAATATCCCCCGCTCCTTATAAAAATCAAGCAGCCGGCGAAGCCCCCACGCGTCCGCGTCCATAGTCTCGACGGGGTTTTGCCGGTAGTACACCGGCGAAGCCAGAGACGCCATATGAAAAATCAAATCCGCATCCCCGGCGAAGGATAAATCCTCCTTCGTAACGTCGCCCTCACGCACAAAAAACAGCGGAACCCTCTCGATGTCATTTACCCAGTCCGGCCTGCCGAAAATATAGTTATCAAGCGCGTATACCCGCTTTACCCCAAGCTCCGCGCCGTATCGCGCGAAAAACGCCGTCAGCATAAACCCTAAGGAGCCGGCGAAACCAGTTATGAGCACAGTCCGTCCCCGCAGGGCCGCCCGCTCTCCTTCCGAAAGAGCGCCGAGCACCCGGCTCAAATCCTCCGACAGAATCTCGTTTTTATCCAAAATCAGCCACTTCCTTAAAAATATAGATTCGTATCAGAATTCCTCCCGCAAAATACAAAACGCGGGTTTTCCCTCACGTAAATTATATAACTTACAAACTATAAATGCAACGATTTTTTTGAAACTTGCGGAATTTTATTTTTTCGGGGCTTTTTACAATATAAGCATTGACACAGCCTTGTTTTTGCAATAAAATTAACTTACGGCAATTCTGGATTTTACAGGCTTTTTGCCTGTGGCTTCAAGCGCCGAAAAACTTATTTTATGGAGGCTTATTTTGATGAAACGAACCAAGCGACCATTCTTACTCAAACTCTCGTCCCTGACGCTGTGCGCGGCGCTGCTGCTGACCGGCTGCGGCGGCGGGGGCGCGTCGGCCGGCTCCGGCTCCGGCAATCAGACCGCGTCCGGGGCCGGCGGCAAGAAAACCTTGACTTTCTGGCATATCTGGGGCAGCGGCGACTCAAACTCCACAGCCGTGGCCAAGGTTATCGCCGATTACGAAACGCTCCACCCGGACGTCAAAATCGAGGTGCAGACCTTTGAGAACGACGCGTACAAGACCACCATCCGCACGAACGTCTCCGGGGACACCGCGCCGGATATTTACTCCGCCTGGGGCGGCGGCTTCTCCAAGCCTTTTGTGGACGCGGGCAAGGTGCTCAAGCTCGACGACTACCTCACGAACGAGGACCGCGACAAGCTCGTCAGCGGCGCGCTCAAAAACTTTACCTACGATGGCGGCGTCTACGGCCTGACCTTCGGCATGAGCTGCTCGGGCCTTTTCTGCAACTCCGAGCTTTTTGAGAAATACGGCGTGCCCCTCCCCAAAACCTGGGAGGAGCTTATTTCCGCGATAGATACTTTCAAGGCCAGCGGCGTTATTCCGATTTCCACCTCCATTAAGGAGCGCTGGGTAATCGGCATGCTCTTTGAGGCAATCGCCCTTAAGGAAGCGGGCGCGGACCAAATGTACGCCACGCTGACCAAAAACGGCGGTTCCTTTTCGGACCCCGCGTATCTTGACGCGGCGAAAAAGCTCATGCAGCTTGAGGAGATGGGCGCGTTTAATTCCGACGCGGCGGCGATTTCCCGCGACGAAGCCGAAGTCCCCGTAAAGCAGGGCCAGGCCGCTATGTATTATATGGGCAGCTGGGCCTCCGGCTCGGTGGACGCGGAGGACTCCGTGGACGCGGGCAAGTTTAAGTTTATCCCCTTTCCGACTATCAGCGGCGCGAAAGGCCTCCCCACGGAGTTTAACGGCGGCGGCGCGGACGGCATACTCGTCAACGCCGCCACGGCGGACCCGGCCCTCGCCGCGGATTTCGTGAAATATTTCACCGAAAACCTCTCCCGGGAGGATTATCAGGCCGGCAACTACCTGCCTACTTATAAGGACGCGCAGGTGGACGAATCTAAAATCAGCCCGACCACGCTTGATATAGTGGACGCGACCAAAGACGCCTCGGATTTTGTGCTCTGGTGGGACACGCTGCTGGAAGGCTCGGACGTGACCACCTATCAGGACGCGCTCGACCTTATGATTCAGAAGCAGCTTACGCCGGAGCAGTTCGTCGAGGAGCTTAAGAAAATTCAGCCATAACAAAAAAAGAGGGGATTGGGGCCGCCGGAACCTTTCCGCCCGGTGTCTGAGCTTGCCTGAAGAGCTTTAGGCAAGCCAGGCTCAAGCCCCTTCGCCGGCGGCCCAAAACACCGAGCAAGAAGGAGGCTTTGGGGCGCAGGCGCCTCAAAACACCGAGCAAGAAGGAGGGTTCCAAAATTGGATAAAGTAATGAGCGATAAAAAAGCCGTGGTCATATTCCTGCTGCCTTCGTTTATCCTGTTCTGCGCGGTCATAATAATCCCGATATTTATGTCCGCGGGGTACAGCCTGACCGAATGGGACGGCACGCGGGCCAAAGTCTTTATCGGCCTGCAAAACTACAAGGAGCTGTTCAGCAGCCCCGTTTTCCTCAAGTCCATGCTTAATTCCCTGATTATCGCGGTCGCGTCCGTGCTTATACAGCTGCCGCTCTCGCTCCTGCTGGCGCTGTGCATAGCCCACGGCGTCAAAGGGGAGAAATTCTTCATAACCGTGTTCTTTATACCCGTAATCTTGGCCAGCGTGGTCATCGGCCAGCTCTGGGCGCGCATTTACAACCAGAACGGCCTGCTCAACCTCTTTCTGCGCGCGCTGGGCGATAAAGACGCGAAAACCGCCTGGCTCGGCGGTATGAAAACCGCGCTCCCCGCCGTAATCGTCCCGATTTTATGGCAATACGTCGGGTATCACATGCTCCTGTTTTATTCCGGCATCCGCTCAATTTCCCAGGATATTTTTGAGGCCGCCAAAATCGACGGCGCCTCTTTCTGGAGAACCTGCTCCTCAATCACCATACCCCTGCTCAAGCCGATTATAGAAGTCTCCGTCACTTTCGCCGTGGTCGGCTCGATGAAAACCTACGACCTCGTGAAAGTCCTGACGAACGGCGGGCCGGCCTCCGCGTCGGAGGTTATAACGACGCTCCTTGTGCGCACAATGTTTTACCCCGGCAACCGCTACGGCTACGGCTCCGCTATGGCCATAGCGCTCATCGCGGAGTGTTTCCTGCTCTACCTGGCGCTTGGGCGGATTTTCCGCGAAAAGCCCGAAAAGCTCGAAAAACCCCTTAAAGACGAAAGGAGCGCCGCCTGATGAAAAAATTATCTAAGCTCAGCCCCGGGCGGGCGGTAATGTATCTCCTGCTGTCGGCGTGGGCGTTTATACAGCTTTTCCCGCTGTACTGGATGTTCACCTTCTCACTTAAGTCCAATCAGGAAATTTTCGGCGAAAACCCCGTCGGCTTGCCCAAAAACTGGCTCTGGAGCAACTATACGAACGTCGTCGAAAACGCGCATATGCTGACGTACTTTTTCAACAGCGTTATCGTCACCGTCGCCAGCATCGCCGTCGTTTCCGTTTTCGGTATGATGGCCACCTTCGCCCTGACCAGGATGGTCTGGCGCGGGCGCGGCGCAATGCGCATGTTCTATATGCTCGGCCTGTCCATACCCATACACGCCGCGCTCCTGCCCGTGTTCATAATGCTCCGCGATATGAAGCTCCTCAACAGCCACCTGTCGCTGGTTATTCCGTACTCGGCGTTCGCCCTCTCGATGGCCATCCTGATTTTTATCGGCTTCATCAGCGGCATACCCACGGAGCTTGAGGAATCCGCCTGCCTTGACGGCTGCTCCATATACGGCATATTCTTCCGGATAATCCTGCCGCTTATGCGCCCGGCCATTTCCGTCGTGGCGATATTTACCTTCCTTCAGTGCTGGAACGAACTGCTCTTCGCCTCCACCTACGCCACGGATTGGCATTACCGCACCATCACTGTGGGCATAATGGAGATGACCGGCCAATTCCGCACGGAATGGGGCCCTATCGGCGCGGGGCTTATGGCGGCCACTCTGCCCACGCTCCTGACATATGTGCTGCTCAGCGACAAAGTGCGCTCAAGCCTCGTGCTCGGCGCGGTTAAGGGTTAAGAAGGGGGCTTTGAGGCGCAGGCGCCTCAAAACACCGAGCAAGAAGGGGGCTTTGGTTTGTCTAAATCTTTTTAGACAAACCAAAACACCGAGCAAAAACATAACTGAATATTAAGGATGATTAAATGGAAAAATACCTCGACCCCTCCCTTTCCTTTGAAACCCGGGCGGCCGACCTCGTTTCCCGGATGACGCTCGACGAAAAAATCTCCCAAACTCTGCACAGCGCGCCGGAAATCCCCCGCCTGGGCCTCCCCGCCTATAACTGGTGGAACGAAGGCCTGCACGGAGTGGCCCGCGCGGGCGTGGCGACGGTCTTCCCGCAGGCAATCGGCCTGGCGGCGGCGTTTGACGCGGAGCTTATGACCCGCTTGGGCGACGTCGTCTCTACGGAGGGCCGCGCAAAATTCAACGCCAATTCCCGCCGGGGCGACCGGGACATCTACAAGGGCCTGACCTTCTGGGCGCCGAACGTCAACCTTTTCCGCGACCCGCGCTGGGGCCGCGGCCACGAAACCTACGGGGAGGACCCTTTCTTAATATCGCTCCTCGCCGCGGCCTTTATCAGGGGAATCCAGGGCAGCCACCCTAAATACCTCAAGGCGGCGGCCTGCGCCAAGCATTTCGCCGTCCACAGCGGCCCGGAGGCCCTGCGACACGAGTTCGACGCGGTTGTGTCCGAAAAAGACCTTCGGGAGACTTATCTGCCCGCGTTCGCCGCGTGCGCGGCGGCCGGCGTTGAAATCTTTATGGGCGCGTATAACCGCGTCAACGGAGAGCCGGCCTGCGGCAGCCGCCGCCTGCTTGCGGAAATCCTGCGCGGGGAGTGGGGCTTCTCCGGCCACGTCACGAGCGACTGCTGGGCAATCAAAGACTTTCACCTCGCCCATAAGGTGACAAACACCCCCCAGGAAAGCGTGGCGCTGGCCATAAACAACGGGTGCGACCTTAACTGCGGCAGCCTCTACCTGGCGCTTTCGGCGGCCGTCGCGGAGGGCCTCGTCTCGGAGGAGACAATAACCCGCTCCGTCACCCGCCTTATGACCACCCGCTTGAAGCTCGGCCTTTTCGACCCGCCAGAGTCCGTTTCCTGGAATTCTTTGTCGTATCTCGAAAACGACACGCCGGAGCACAGCCTGCTCTCGCTTGAGGCGGCGCGGCGCTCCCTTGTGCTGCTTAAAAACGACGGCTCCCTCCCACTTAATAAAGAAACAATTACCAGAATCGCCGTCGTCGGGCCGAACGCGGACAGCCGCGCCGCTCTTGAGGGCAACTACTTCGGCACGGCCTCCCGCTACGTGACCGTCCTGGACGGCGTGCGTGACGAAATCGGCCCGGGAATCCGCCTGCTGTACGCCCCCGGCTGCCATCTCCATAAGGAGACCGACCAGCCGCTGGCCGAAAAGCCCGGGGACCGCCTGGCCGAAGCCGCCGAAGCCGCCGCCCTCTCGGACGCGATCGTGCTTGTCCTGGGGCTTGACGCCAACCTTGAGGGCGAGGAGGGGGACGTGTCCAACGCTTTCGACGCCGGGGACAAAAAAGACCTCCGCTTCCCCGGCCTGCAGAACAAGCTTCTCGAGACCGTCTGCGCCTCCGGCAAACCCGTCATTCTCGTTAATATGACCGGCTCCGCTATGGATTTGCGCTACGCCCACGAGCATTGCGCCGCCGTTATCCAGGCTTGGTATCCCGGCGCGCTCGGCGGCCTGGCCGTCGCCCGGCTGATTTTCGGCGGCTTCAGCCCGTCGGGCAAGCTCCCCGTGACCTTTTACGAGACCTCGGAGGAACTGCCGCCGATTGCCGATTATTCTATGCGCGCGGGCGGCGGGCGCACTTATCGGTTTATGCGCGGCAAGCCGCTTTATCCGTTTGGCTACGGGCTATCCTACACGGATTTTGAGTACTCCGGCCTCCGCGCGCGGCGCCAGGACGGCGTCGTCTCCGCCTCCGTCACCGTGCGGAATACCGGCGGCACGCCCGCTTACGAGACTTCTATGCTCTATCTCCACAGCGCCGACCCTCTTGACACGCCCAACCCCTCTCTCCGGGCCGTTTCGGTAAATTTTCTTGAGCCGGGGCAGAGCGCGGAGGTTTCGTTTGAGGTTCGCGAACCTAAAGTAATCGACGAAAGCGGCGCGGAGAAGCCCATAGACGGCAGGATTAAGGTCTATGCCGGCGGAAGCGCCCCCGGGGAGCGCTCTGAGGAGCTGACCGGGCGGAAATTGCTGTTCGCCGAAGTCTGACTCAAGCAGCCGCGGCCGTTCTTAACTAAGCCTGTTTTGAAAGAAGGGCGTTTTCTTTAAGGTCGTGCGACTTCGCTATCTCCGAATATGTGTCGGCGGAGGCGCGGGCGCGGCTTCCGTTTTTGGGTGTGCTTCAAAATATTTTCGCCGCGCCCCTGCAACATCTTTCCGTACTCCGCTTTCACCGCGTTTATATCAACGGCGGTAGTTGCGGTCGGTCGGCGTTAGCTCGCCAACCGCTCCGACTTCCGCCGTTATTGACGCTGACGGCGTTGTTGGCCCGCTCGCATGGACTTCTCCGGTTATACCCGAACAACCGCATAATCCCAAAACAATAACGACGATAAGCGGAATTAATCCATTCTTATAGAATGGGTTTCGCGTAGATACCTTCCTTAATCTTAGCTCTCCGCCGTTTTTTGCTTTACGGGATTCTTCGCAAGGAAATTACAATTTACTAAGCAAAGAACGTCAGCCATCGGCGGGCGCCTTTTCGCAAAAATTACAACCGGGTTACAATAACTTATCCCGCGGCCTTCCTTTACCAACTTATCTCAAAAACCCTCTCAGACAAACAGACGCCATAAAATAATTCTCACTGTCCTAGGCGCCTTAAAATAAATTCTGAAATTTTACAATTAAACTTAATTAAACCGCGATTAAACTTCGCTAAACTTCCGTTTAACTCCCGTCCGGCAATCCTCCGGGCCATTGTCGATTTATGTCGAAAACTTTTTTAACGCAGCCCGCTGACAAACAGCCGGCGGGCAAGGAGGCGGCTTTGGATTGTCTAAATCTTTTTAGACAATCCAAATTCAATATTACCGAAAATTTGGAGGGCGCGCCCGTTCCCGCCGTACCGCGTGACAGCCAGGCATTCAGCGGACGCTTGCGGCAAATTGTCCAAAAAACAATCCCTTGACTTTCAGCGTGACTTTGCCCAAAAACCCGACCGGCGCGGCTATCCCGGTCTGCCGCTCATTTGCGGCTATCGCCCGTTTTGCCGTAAATTGCGCTCCAACCGCCGTCGTTTTGTTCGCGGAGGTTTGCTCGGAGAGAGGGTTTCGGCGGCTTGCCGCCTTATTGATACGGCAGCAGCCGATGAGAGCAATTCGGGTGAAAAAGCGCCGAGCGTATCAACGCGGTCCGTATTTGTGCCGCCAAGCGGGGATTGAGTTCCCTGAGGTGAAATCAAGCCCGAAAAACCCGCCGAAGGCCAAAGCACCCCCGCTCGACCCCCGAGGACAATTTGCGCTTGCGGAACGCTCTAATAAAACTGTACAAAATTACAACGGGCGGCGCGGCGGACGCAAACGGCGGCAAGGAAGAAGAGGGCTTTGGTGTGTCTAAATCTTTTTTAGACAAACCAAAACACCGAGCAAAGAGGCGTCTATCACAAGCCATTCGAAATTCGGCCGCTCAATAAGTATTTCAAGCAATTTTTCTCATCGGCCCGCGCCGCGCCAGCGGCGGAAGCGCTGGTGAACCGTACCCGTGCGGAGAATCCCAAAAAACGCCGAGCCACGGCGTTGATAAATCGGCGGGTAACGCCCAAACTTCGCCGGTTATGCCGTGGCGGTGATAGTCGGGTTTCATTATAGAATATTTCTTGTGCAGACACAATATAAGGCGCTTTAAAGCGGCGCAAATATTGAATAACTTTGAATATAGGCGGTTCTTCAGAGGTTGTAAGTTGTGGGAAATCGTGCTATAATAAAATTTATTGCGCAATCGGGGTGAGGGTATGGCGAAGATACTGGTTGTGGACGACGAGGAAAAAATCCGCGAGCTAATCCTTAAATACACGAAGTTTGAAGGCCACGAGGCTGTTATCGCGGCGGACGGAATGGCCGCTGTGGAGGCGGCGCGGCGGGAAACTTTTGACTTGATAATTATGGACGTGATGATGCCGGAGCTTGACGGATTTTCGGCGGTTAAGGAAATCCGCAAGACCCGCGGCACGCCCGTGCTGTTTTTGTCGGCGCGGGGCGAGGAATATGACAGGATTCACGGCTTCGAGAGCGGCGGCGACGACTACGTAACCAAGCCCTTTTCCCCAAAAGAACTGATGCTGCGGATTGAGGCTATACTCAAACGCGCCAAACAGCCGGACGCGGCGCGGCGCGAATTATGGAGCAAGGAAGGGCTGTCCGCCGACGCTACCGCGCGGACGGTGACGGTGGACGGCGAAACCGTAAATATGTCGCCAAAAGAATATGACCTGTTTTTTTATATGCTGAAAAACCGCAACATCGCCCTAACCCGCGAAAAGCTGATTGAGGAGGTCTGGGGCTATGATTTCATAGGCTTTGACAGGACGCTTGACACGCACGTCAAGCTGCTGAGGAAGTCGCTCGGGCGGTACGCGAAATTCATAGTAACCCTGCGCGGCGTGGGCTACAGATTTGAGGGATAGGAATGAGCATACGCGCGAAGCTTTTCGCTTATCTGCTGCTGTTCTGCTCGTTTCTGCTGGCGGCTTTGTGGCTGTTCCAGGTGGTGCTGCTGGACGCGATATATAAACGGATTAAAATCGCGGAGGTCAACTCCGCTATGACCACGCTCGTAGCGAATTTTGGGAGCGAAAACTTCGGAAATATAGCGGACGGCCTTTATGAGTCGCGCGGCGTGAACGCGGCCGTCTTGTCGCCCGAGGGCGCGGTGGCCTACGCGAACGGCGAGTTTCTCCGCCAAAGGGACGCTTACCGGGAGTTTTCGCGCCTGTACGCTTTAACGCGGGAAAACGGCGGCGAATATTTTGAATACCCCCTTGCCGGCGGCGCGGCTGACGCGCGGGGGGGCGCGCCGCGGGATACCGGCAGGGCCTTCGGCGCGCCGCGCGGTTTGAGGGATATATATCATTGCAAACTGACGGAGGATTCCCTGATTGTCCTTTCCGCGATGATTTCGCCCGTGGACGCGACCGTCGATACTTTGAAGCTTGAGTTGTACGCTATAACGGTCATAATGCTATTGTTTTCCGTCGGGCTGGCGGTTATCATAGCTCGCCGAATCGCGAAGCCGATTGTCGCGCTGAACCAATCGGCCAAGCGGCTGGCGCGCGGGGAATATAACACGGTGTTTGACACAAAGGGCTACCGCGAGATTACAG
Organism: Clostridiales bacterium; assembly: GCA_031287685.1. Lineage (GTDB taxonomy): Bacteria > Bacillota > Clostridia > Lachnospirales > WQUN01 > JAITSQ01. Next base: position 60,993 of record JAITSQ010000014.1, read on the forward strand.
AACTGGCGGGGACGCTGAACGTAGCGGCGCGGGAGCTTTCCGCCGTGGAGGAAATGCGGCGGGAACTTATGGCGAACGTCTCGCACGATTTGCGGACGCCGCTGACGCTCATCGAGGGCTACGCCGAGGCTATGCGGGATTTGCCCGGCGAAAACACGCCGGAGAACGCGCAGATTATAGTGGACGAGGCGAAGCGGCTGAACAGGCTGGTGAGCGAGGTGCTGGACTTATCCAAGCTTCAGTCCGGGGCGATGGAACCGCGTCTTGCCGAGTATAACCTTACTCGAAGCGTTTCCGGCATTGTGGAACGGCTCGCGGAGTTTACAAAGGCGAACGGCTACCGCGTTATTTGGGAAACGAGCGGGGACGCGGTTATTACCGCCGACGAAAACGCCGTTTCGCAAGCGGTTTATAACTTGCTCACAAACGCGATTGCCTTCACGGGCGAGGATAAAACGGTGACGGTGCGGCAGCTTGCCGGCCCGGCTTCAGTAACGCTGGAGATTGAGGACAGCGGCAAAGGCGTTGGGCCGGAGGAGCTTCCTTATATATGGGACAGATATTACCGCACGGGCAAAAAGCACAAACGCGCCGTCGTCGGTTCGGGCATCGGGCTTTCGATTGTGAAGTCGGTGATGGATTTGCACGGCGGAGAGTACGGCGTAAAGCCCGCGGACGGCGGCGGGTCGGTATTTTGGATTCGATTTAACAGATAGAAAAGCGGGCGCTTATAGAAAAGGCGTTTGAAAACCGTTCGGCGCTCGGCCTCTCGGATTCAAACCGCCTTTTCTATGACCCGCTTATTTTTTCGCGAAATATTCTCCGTTCGTTCATACAGCCGTCACATTTCCCTTATATAATGAAGTCAAGATATAGAAAGGGGTTGAGGATATGGCGATTGAGACTTTTAACAGGCACGAAAACAAATATCGGCTGGACGGGCGGACGTTCGAGAGACTTGAGCGGGAAATAGCGGCGCGTATGGAAGCCGACGCGTATAACGGCGGCGGGGAAACCTACCCTATCTTCAATATTTATTACGACACGCCGAACGACGATATTATCCGCGCCTCGGTCGCGAAGCCCGCTTATAAGGAAAAATTGCGGCTGCGCTCCTATGGCGGGGTTGACGCGGATTCTCTTGTCTATGCCGAAATCAAGAAAAAGGTCGGCGGCGTGGTCAACAAGCGGCGCGGCGGCTTAAAACTTGACGAAGCCTATCGGTTTCTGGCAAACGGCGAAACGCCGGATATACAGCCGTATATGAACGGTCAGGTAATGCGCGAGATCGCGTACATACTGAGGCGGGAGCCGCTGAAACCCGCGCTGTTCCTGTCCTATGAGCGGCTGGCGTACTTCGGTGAGCGGGGCTTGCGCGTGTCCTTTGATACAAACCTGCTGACGCGCCGTTATGATTTGCGCCTTGAATACGGCGCGTACGGCGAACCGCTGCTGGGCGCGGGCGAGTGGCTTATGGAGATTAAGACAGCGGAAAGCATACCGCTGTGGCTGTCGTCGCTGCTCGCGGAGAATAAAGCGTACCCCTCAAGTTTCTCGAAATACGGCGCGGAATACCAAAAGTCGCTTACAGAAAAAAATACAAGGCGGATTTTTGTTTTTGCGCCGGGCAAGACAATGGTTACGAGCGCGATAAATAGAAAAAGAGAGACGGCTCTTATCGCGGCGAACGCGTAGAAGCTGTCTCCTATAGCAATTTTACAAAACGCTGACTGGCGCGGAGCGGAAAATCAGCGGCAAGAAGGCGGCTTTTTCGGCGGGCAGTAGCGCCGAAAAAACGCCGGGCAAGAAGGTGGCTTTTTCGGCGGGCAGCAGCGCCGAAAAAACGCCGTTTTAAGCCGTTTTTCGCGGAGGAGGGGGCTTTCATTTGTCTAAACTTGCTTTAGACAAATGAAAACACCGAGCCGCGATTTTGAAAATTGCTATAACGAAGGGAAGTGTGTTTTATGTTTGAGTCAATTTTTGTCAGCGCGGCGGGCGAAACGGCGTTTACAACGCCCGCCCTCGCGGCGGCGCTCGGAACGTCGCTCGCCCTGGGGCTGTTAATCAGCTTTGTGTATATGAAAACGCAGACCAAGGGTCAGCCGTCGCGCGGTTTCGCGCTTACGCTGGTGCTGCTTCCCGCCGTTATAGCCGTCATAATTCTGCTGGTCGGAAACAACGTGGCGCGGGCGTTCAGCTTGGCGGGCGCGTTCTCAATAATCCGCTTCCGGAGCGCCCCCGGCGAGCCGAAGGACATCACGCACGTTTTATTCTGTATGGCGGTGGGTTTGGCGGCTGGTATGGGGTTCCTGATCTACGCGGCTATCGTCGGAACGGCGCTGTGCGCGGCGGCGGCGGTTTTGGAGGTCAGCGGTTACGGCAAGAAGAAAGGCGCGGAGAGGCTGCTGAAAATCACCGTGCCGGAGGACTTGAGCTTCGGCGGGGCGTTTGACGAGGTATTCAGGGAATACACGCTGTCTTGCGACGTTAAGCGCATTAAAACCGCCGACCTCGGCAGCGTGTACGAGCTGACCTACGGCGTTGTACTCAAGGACGGGATAAGCGAGAAATCGTTTATCGACGAACTGCGCTGCCGCAACGGTAATATGAACATTGTGTTGATTATGGACGCGGCGGCAAATTCCGCCGCCGCGGAATTTTGACAAACATTATCGCAATTTTCAAAATCGTAGACTGCCGGCGTTGCTCGGTGTTTTCATTTATCTAAAGCAAGTTTAGACAAATGAAAGCCCCCTCCTTCGCGAAAAACGGCTTAAAATCGGTGTTTTTTCGGCACTCCCGCGTTTGCGTTCGCTATTTTGGCTCCGCCAAAAAGCTGTTGCAAACGCTCGTGACCCTCTCGCAAGCTTCGCTTGCTGGCCCTCCGACGCAGGTTTTGTGCTTGAGGCCGCACAAAACCTAAACGCGTCTCCGGGTTAAAACCGGGCGGCCGTGTTGGCCTGCCGAAAAAGCCGCCTTCTTGCCCGGCGTTTTTTCGGGCCTAATGCCGCCCGAAAAAGCCGCCTTCTTCCCGCCGGTTTTCCGCTCCGCGCCAGTCAACGTTTTGTAAAATTGCTATACAAGGAGGGGTTCATATGAGGAAACACTTGGGCTTGGGGTTAAAAGTCTCCGCGATTGCGCTTTCCGCGGCGCTGGCTTTTACGGGTTACGCCGGGCGCGCGCTGACGGCAAACGCCGCCACAGCCGCCGCGACGAGCGTTAAAGCGGAGGATACGGACGCGTCGTGGGACGCGGCGGCAGCGGTAAAAATCACGCTGAACGGCGCGAGCGCGACGGCCGGCGGCGCGGGGGCGGAGGTAAAAGGCGGCGTCGTCACAATCAGCAAAGCCGGGACTTACGTAATAAGCGGCAAGCTGACGAACGGGCAAATCGCCATAGCCGCCGCGAAAACCGACACCGTGCGGCTTGTGCTTAACGGCGCGGAGATTAAAAGCGCCGCGGGCGCGCCGATTTACGCGTCGCAATGCGGCAAGCTGATTGTCACTCTTGCCGAGGGCACGGCGAACACTATAACGGACGGCGGCGTGAAATTCGCTTACGCGAAGGCCGACGACGAGGAACCGAACGCCGCGCTGTTTGCCAAAAATGATTTGACGATTAACGGCAAGGGAACGCTTGCCGTAAACGCGGGCTTCAAAAACGGCATTGCCGCGAAGGATAATCTGATTATCGCAAGCGGGGATATCACCGTGAACGCCGCCAACCACGGTATACGCGGAAATGATTCCGTGACGATTTTAGGCGGGGCCTTTAATATTAAGGCGGGGAACGACGGCATACAGACGAACAACGAAACGGAGGCGGACAAGGGCTGGATTGCCATAAGCGGCGGCACGTTCAGCGTTACCGCCGCGCACGACGGCCTGCAGGCGGACACGACTCTTAACATCAGCGCGGGTACGTTCAGCATAAGCGCGGGCGGCGGGGCCGAGAAAAAGCTGACAATTACGGACGGAGACGCCGCGTCCACCAGTTATAAAGGCGTAAAGGCAAGCGGTAATTTGACAATCAGCGGCGGCGCGTTTACCCTCGACAGCTATGACGACGCGGTTCACTCGGGCGCGGCCATAACCATAAGCGGCGGCGGGTTCACGATTGCCACGGGCGACGACGGTATGCACGCCGACGGCGATTTGACGATTAAAAGCGGCGAGATAAACGTCAAGCGGTCCTACGAGGGGCTTGAGGGCGACAACGTCTACATCGGCGGCGGCGACATCAGTATCGTGTCAAGCGACGACGGCATAAACGCGGCGGGCGGCGCGGACGGCAGCGGCTTTGGCGGGCGCCTCGGCGGAGATAAATTCGCGGCGGGCGGCGGAATGAGCGGCCAATTCGGCGGAGACAGGTCTGGCGGCGGCAGCCACTCCTTAAATATCAGCGGCGGCACGGTGAAAGTCGTCGCTTCAAGCGACGGGCTGGACTCCAACGGCACGATTACGATCAGCGGCGGCACGGTCGTCACGCAGGCAATCCCCGCGAGGGACGGCGACGCTATTGACGCGGACGGCACGGTGACGTTCACGGGCGGCACAATCGTTTACGCCGGCACGTTAAGCACGGGCGTGAACCCGACGGGCAATTCCACCCAGAGCTATGTATATACGGCGGCGAACGTCGCGGCGGGGAGCGTCGTCACCGTCAAACAAAACGGCAAAACGCTCATCACCTACAAGCCCGACGCGGCGGTTAAAGTTCTCGCGCTGTCGTCGCCCGATATTAAATCCGGGCAGAGCTATGACATTTACAACGGCGATACGAAACTCGCCGCAGTCACGGCGGGAACAGGCGGCGGAGGCATGAGAGGCGGCCCCGGCGGAGGGTTTGGCGACGGCGGGACAGGAAGCGGCGGGTTTGGCGGCCAAGCTCCCGGCGGCGCCGGCCAAAGACCCGGAAGGGGGCGGTAGGAAAAGGACTGCGCAAGCGCGGAGTTTACAAAAATGACCAAGTTTTTGAAGGGAGAAATTAATATGCCTATAAGCAGTGTTGGAGCAAGCGGCTCGTGGCAAATTCAGAAACTAACGACCCAGGCGAAGCTGACGCGGGCGGAGGCGCGTTACGACACGGACGGGGACGGCGTGCTCAGCCCGGCTGAAAAAGCCGCGATGACCGCCGCCCTGGCGGCGCGGAAAACCACCTCGGCAAGCCCGGCCAAGCGGGCCGCGCCGGCTGACAGCGGAGGGCCGCGCGCGGCTGAATCGGAAGCATCCGCCGCCGCGACGCAGGTTACGCGCCCGTCTGACGGCGGGGCGCGCGGCAAGAGTTTTGACGTATCAGTATAAAGCCAAGCCAAGCCTGAGCCGAAAAGAACGCGGCGGCGGGCGGCTTGAAAATTTTCCTTGACAATCCGGCCAAAACATGTTATAATATTTAAGTTGGACAGCGAAACGCGTAGAATTCCTAACGGGATTTTACGCGTTTTTACGTCTGTCCTAAAACAAATAAGTTTCAGGCAGCTTTTCTATAAAAGACTCCCGTCACGCGCATATGCGCCGTGCGCTGTCATAGGAGGTCAAAATGGAAAATACTGAAAACACCAGGTTCCTGGGGGAAGCGAATATATCAAGGCTGCTGCTGAAATTCTCGCTCCCCTGCGTCTTGTCGCTGCTCATAAGCTCGCTGTACAATATTGTTGACCAGATATTTATCGGCAACAGCGAACTGGGCTACCTCGGCAACGCCGCGACGACGATTGTGTTCCCGATTACGATTATATCCGTCGCGGTCGCCTGGTGCTTCGGCGACGGCGCGGCGGCTTATTTGAGCATTGCCCAGGGCCGGAAGAACACGGAACACTCCCACCAGTCTATCGGCAACGCCATTGGCGCGACGTTTATCGCGAGCCTGCTGTTTGCAGGCGCCGGTTTCTTGTTTAAGGATAAGGTTCTTTACGCTTTCGGCGCGTCTGAAGCGACAATCGGCCTGGCGCGGGATTATTTCACGATAATCCTTATCGGCATACCCGCCTATATGCTGATGAACATGATGAACGCCGTTATCCGCGCCGACGGCAGCCCCGCGTTTTCGATGGCTTCGATGCTGACGGGCGCGGTTATCAACGTCATTTTAGACCCGGTTTTTATTTTCGGTTTTCATTGGGGCATTAAGGGCGCGGCTTGGGCGACGATTATCGGGCAGGCGGCGGCGTTTATTATTTCGTTCGCCTACTTCTTCCGGTCGAAAACTTTCAGGGTCTGCCGCAAAAGTTTCGCCCCGAATACGCGCTTGTTCGGCAGCGTCGTCAAGCTGGGCGCTTCGACGTTTATCACGCAAATGTCTATCGTTATCATATCGCTGGTGTGCAACATTATGCTCGTTAAATACGGCGCGGCTTCAAAATACGGGCAGGACATTCCGATTGCCGTTATCGGCATCGCGATGAAAGTGTTCACGATTGTCATAAATCTCGTGGTCGGCGTTATTCTCGGCGGACAGCCCATTTTGGGCTACAATTTCGGCGCGGGGAACTATAAGCGCGTGAAGGAAACTTTCGGCTTGGCGCTTGGCGCGACTGTGATTGTGGGGCTTCTCGCCACGCTTGTTTTCGAGCTGCGCCCGCAAGCGGTTATCGGGCTGTTCGGCAAGGAATCGGATTTGTACGACGAGTTTGCGCGGAGGACTTTCCGCGTATTCCTGTCGCTGGTTACGTTTACCTGCGTCACGAAAATGACGGCGATTTTCTTTCAAGCCGTCGGTCAGCCCTCAAAGGCGGCGGCGGTTTCGTTGTCGCGTGATATAGCGCTGTTCGTTCCGCTTGTCATATTGCTCCCGATTTCGATGGGCATTGAGGGCGCGCTGTGGGCGGCTCCGATAGCGGACGCGGTCGGCATAGGTATAACGGCGGCGCTTGTTACGCGGTTCTTCAAGTCGTTGGGCGAGGCTGAAAAAACCGCCGGACAGTCCGCCGACATTCCCGCTGTTCAGCCGACGAAACCGGGCGTGATATCACCATAGACCGCGAGTACGGCTCGTCGGGCAAATACATCGGTCAGCTCTCGCCCGGTGGCGTTCATCATTATGAGGTCGAACATTTCCTCGTCGCCGGTTTTCAACGCGTTTTTCTAATCCTCTTTCTACATTATATAAGGCATAGAAAGGCGGGAGGATTAGTGACCGCCTTTCTATTTTGCAACCTCGCTCTATGCCGTTAAAGCCCTAAAATAGGGACGTTTAACCTAAATTTGTTTTTTATGCCGGGATAAATCCTCCGATAACCATCAGCGCAAAGCTTACAATAAGTATCGGACGACCTATTTTACAGACCACAGATGAATCTTTGTATTTTCCGGGTTTGCCAAATTTCTCCCATAGCTTCATATCAATTCCAATGTAAGCGTAACCTAAGCAAAAAATTATTATTGCACATATCTGCACAATACGCCAAATTTCACTCGTGATAAATAAATCCATTTCAAACACTCCCTCGCATAAGAAACTTCACGCAAGCCACACCTTGCACCACGATGAACGAAAAGGTGGAAGTCGGCGGCGGACTGTGATATAATGGTAACGCACGGCACCAGACCGAGTCTTTTTGCCACCACG
>JAITSQ010000030.1 GCA_031287685.1 Clostridiales bacterium
ATGGTATTTTTTACCAGTTTGTCAAGTTCGGCGAGCACAGATTTTGTCACCGCGCAAACTTCGTCCATTAGCTCGAATATGCCGTTATCGCGGTTTAAGGTTATCTCGTGGGCGAAAAAGAAGGGGGCTTTGGATTGTCTAAATCTTTTTAGACAATCCAAAACACCGGGCAAGAAGAGGGCTTGAGGCTGTCCAAATCTTTTTTTAGACAGCCTCAAGCCCCGAACAAAGCGCGCCTTCTTGACAAGCCCGGAGCGGTGTGATAAAATGGCTTCATAAAATTATTAGAGCTGGAGCGGTGTGTATGAAAACGGTAATACTGGCGGGCGGCTTCGGCACGCGCATTTCGGAGGAGTCCCACCTGCGCCCCAAGCCGATGGTAGAAATCGGCGGTATGCCCATTTTGTGGCATATTATGAAGCATTATTCCCATTTCGGGTTTAACGATTTCATAATCTGCTGCGGATATATGGGATACGTCATAAAAGAATACTTCGCGGACTATTATCTGCACCGCTCGGACGTGACTTTCGACTTCCGCAACGGCAACGAAATGGTTATCCACAATAACGTCGCGGAGCCTTGGCGCGTGACGCTCGTGGATACGGGGCTTAATACCCAGACCGGCGGGCGTATCCGCCGCGTGCGGCCGTTTATCGGCGGGGAGCGCTTTTTCCTGACCTATGGGGACGGGGTAAGCAGCGTGGACCTGCGCGCGCTTCTCAAAACCCACGAGGAATCCGGCAAAACCGTCACCGTGACGGCGATTCAGCCGGGCGGCCGGTTCGGCGTTCTTAATATAAACGACCGGGAGGGCTCGATAGTCGGCTTTCAGGAAAAATCCAAGGAGGACGGCGGCTGGATAAACGCGGGTTTTATGCTTATGGAGCCTGACGTGTTTGACTATCTGGACGGGGACTTAACCGTGCTGGAAAGGGCGCCTATGGAGGGGCTGGCCCGCGCGGGGCGGCTCGGCGTGTACAAGCACCAGGGTTTCTGGCGGTGTATGGACACCGCGAGGGATAAAACAACGTTAGAAAAACTTTGGGAAGCCGGGGAGGCGGAGTGGAAATTATGGAATTAGCGCTTTATATTGATTCGCTCGCGCCGGATTACAAATATTTTTTAAGGCGTATGGAAATCAGCTTCGAGGGCGGAACCGCGCCGCGCCGCCCTCTAGATAGGAAATGGTCGCTTGGATAAAAAAACTGTTTTTACTACAATCGCCTATAACGCCGAAAGAACCCTCCGGAATACTATGGAAAGCGTGCTTGGGCAAACCGCCGGCAATCTGGAGTATTATATACTTGACAACGGCTCGGCGGACGGCACCGGCGATATTATCCGTGAATTCGCCGCGCGGGACGCGCGCGTCCACCCGCTCGCCGAGGAGACAAACACGCCTATGCGCCGGTTTGACCCGGAGTTCTTAGGGTTTAAGGACCTCGAGTATGACTATTGGGTTATGCTTGACGCGGACGACCAATATAAGCCGGATTTTCTTGAGAAAGCCATAGCTTTTATTGAGGAGACCGGCGCGGGCATAGCCTGTGTCGGGAGCGATTTTATCGACGGACCCACCGGCCGAGAACTGGGCAAACGGCAGAACCCCGCCCCCGGCGTTTTAGACGCCCGGGCCTTGGAGCGCTTTTTCCCGGAGAGTTATCAGTTTTTACGCACTATTTGGGGCAAACTGTACCGAAAATCCGTAATAGAAAGTCTGGACTGGGATCGCTACTATGGGTTTAACCTTGGGAACGGCAGGGACACTCTGTTCGTTTTTCACGCCCTTGAGCGCGTTGAAAAACTCGCCATATTGAGCGGGACCCTGCACAGATATTATCTGTGGCCCAATTCAATCTACAAAACTTGGAACAATGCCCGCGCCAAGGCGTACAGCGTTTTGTTCGCCGAGGGGGAGCGCCTGCTGAAACTCAAGGCCGGGGCTGTTTCCCCGCGAAACCTGGACTTTCTGCTTCTCGTTTATATGAGTTCCGTAGTGGATATGATGAATCCGTTGTTCACCTCGGAAATCCCCCAGGAAGAAAAAATCGCCGCCGCGCTTGAGATTTTTTCAAGCCCCGAAATGCGGTTACTGGCAAAAACCAAGGTTTCACAAGAGGCGCAGAAGCGAGTTCTTCTCGACGCCGCCTGTTCTTTCCTGAAGCTGGACCTTGTAAGGAATTCCGAGTTTGCCCGCGAGGCCGCGGAGCTTTGCGCTGCCCTTCAGGGGGGTTAATTAAGAAGGGGGCTTGAGGCTGTCTAAATTCTTTTAGACAATCCAAAACACCCGACAACCAATCAAAACAAAAAGATGCGGAGTGGAAATTATGGAATCAGAAAACAATAACCCATCCGAAAAAATTTTCGGGGGGGGGGGGGGTAACCCCGGGAAATCCGTCAACGGGTGCGACCGGGAGTTTGCCAACCTTATCCACACTTTGAACACAAATTCTTGGGAACACCTCGTCGCGAACCTCGCGATATTCGCCGCCGCCTTGGCGAAGGAGAACCCCGGCTCCTATGAGGACTTGAAAAAATGGTACGGAAGCTGGTATCGCGTCGGGGCGTTTTCTATTGAGGACCAGGGCTTTCTGAACTATTTCGGCGGGCTTCTGCGCTATCTCAAGGCGCGCGCGGCGGAGCTGGCCGCGCTGTATGACGAGCTGGCCGATTACCGCTCAAAGGCCACCCTTAAGCTGATTTTGGGCCACTGGATGACGATGCGGCCCGATATGCGCTATTACGGCAGGGAATGGGTCTATAAACACTATTTCGACCTTGACCTCATTCCGTCGGGAGATAACGAAGTTTTCGTGGATTGCGGCGCCTTCATAGGCGACACGCTTGAGGAGTTCATAAGCGAATACGGAACGGGTTATAAAAGCATTTACTCGTTTGAGCTGTCCCCGTCAACTTTTGAGATTATGAAAAAAACGGCGGAGAAATACCCGCGCGTTTACCCGATAAACGCCGGCGTGTCCAATGAAAACAAGGAAATACTGTTCCGCGATTTGAGCGGGCAGGGCGCCGCCTCGGGAAGCCGCCTGGCCGGCGGGCAAGGGAACGCCAAAAGCCGCGTCGTGCGTATTGACGACGAGATAAAAGAGGACGTGACGTTCATCAAAATGGACGTCGAAGGCGCGGAGATAGACGCGCTTCTCGGCGCGAAGGAGCAGATACTGCGCAACCGCCCCAAACTGGCCATTTCGCTTTACCACAATATAAGCGACCTTATTGAAATCCCGAGATTAATCCGGAGTTTTGATAAGAGCTATGTGTTTTATATGCGGCAAAACCCCGCGAACGTGGGGTTCCCGTCGGAATACGTGCTGTTCGCGCTGTAAGCTTAGGCTAAGGGCCGGCTGAAAGGCGACAGGCCCCCCGATTTTCACACAAAAAGGCGCTGGCTATTTTATATTTAGCCAGCGCCTCTTTGTGTTTATTCCGGCATAGCCGCGTTCATTATATACTTATACGCCCAGTGGTTCGCGGGCACGTCGTCAAAATTCACAGAACCCAGCGGCTGCAGCGAGCGCTGCGACGAGTTGCTCATAAGAGTCACGGCCTCCGCGCGGGTCACCTGGTTGTCCGGTTTGAAAGTGCCGTCCGGGTATCCGGCCATCGCCCCGTTCTGCACCCCGAGCGTCACGTACTGGCGCGACCAGTGGTTCGCGATGTCCGTGAGGTTCACGGCGACGGAGTTTTTCGGGGTCAGGCTGAACGCTTTGGCTATGATTACGGCCATTTCCCCGCGGGTAATGCTGTTTTGGGGGCGGAAAGTCCCGTCCTCGTAGCCATTTACAATCCCAAGGGCGGAAGCGTAGGCGACGGCCTCCGCGCCGTCCGAATACGCCGGCACGTCCGAAAAGCTCCGGCCCTGATAAGTTTTGCCGCTGCCGTTTAACGCGTAGAGCATTTTCACCACATCAACCCGGGTCATAGGCTGGTCGGGATAGAACCTTTTTCCGCTGCCCTGCGCGAAGGCCGCCTCCACCTTCCCGGCGGGCTTCACCGTAACGGGCAGGGAGTCGCTCCCTGTGACGGTATACTCAAAGCGGGAGGTTTCGAGCAAATACCCCTCCGGCACGGTCAGGTCGCTCGCGGTAAGCACGTCGCCGATGTTCCGCGAAAGGGTCTGGCCGCCCACGGAGGCTCCGTTCGCCGTGACGTAGCTTATTTTTATATCCGCGCTCGCCCGCTTGTCCGAAACCGTCACGGTCTTGACCGGGCTGTAGCTGTAGCCCTGGGCGGTTTTGGCGTACGCGCGGACGTAATAAACGCTCAGGGGGGTCAAGCTCTTTATATCCGCCGAAAAATCGCCGACGCCGGACCCGGCCGAGGTTGATTTCGCTCCGGAGCTTGTTACTTCAGGAGTTTTGTTGGTATCCGAATAAACGAAGCCCCTGTCGGTCACGTTATAGGCTATGTCGCTCCGGATGCTGCCCTTCGCGGAGACCGTCCCGGCGGACGCGCTCTGCAGGCTCGTCAGGTCAACATGGCTCGTCTCGCTGGTTTTGAAGGTGCGCACGCCGCCGTAAACATACCCCTGCACGTTCTGATAGTACGCGCGGACATAATACGTCGTGTACGCCGTCAGCCCCGTCAGCTTCACGGTAAACTCTCCCGGAGCCTTGTTGTCGGAGGTTACGTACTGGCTGTTGGTGATTTCCGGGCTGGTGTTCGCCTTTGAATACACCACGCCGCACTGGCGTATGGTGTAATCCGACACGGCGTTTTGAGAAATTTTCCCGCCCGCCGTCGCGGTGGTGTTTTCAACGTCCGTCACGGGGGAGGTCGATATGTCGTCCTCCTTGAGCGTGGTGAAGCTCTTGGAGGAGTCGGAGTTGTAGAACGTGCCCAAATCGGTTTTTACGTAGGCCCGCGCGTAATACGTCGTGCTGTTTGACAGCCCGCTGACGGTTATGGAGGATTCCCCCGCTTTAGTCAAGTCGGGAGATTTGCACACAAGCACGTTCGCGCCGTCAATCGACGGATTCTGAGTTTTCGACACAACCACGCCGGATTCAAGCAGATAGCTTGAATTTTGAGATGATACGTAAATCGTGAACTGCGCCGAGTCCGCGCCCACAAAGTCAACGGACTGCAGCGTCACGCGGCTGTCGCCGGCCCCGCTGAGGTTCGCGGAGACTACGTTTCCGTAAGCGCGTCCATAGCTGTTGTCGGCGTAAGCGCGGACATAGGTCACGGCGCCCGCGCCCGCCGGGGAGAAATCCGCCCCGAAAACCCCGGCGGCCGAGTTCGTGTACGTCCCCCGCGCGGAGGGAGAGTTTTCCGTCGTGGGCAGGGTGTTCGAGCTGCTGTAAACGAAGCCGAAAGCGCTCACCGCGCCGCCGCCTATACTGGTAATCTGGCCGGCGGCGTACACGCGCCCGCCGGAGGTATAAGCCTGGGTGGTCGTGACGGAGGGTATGCCCGCGCTCGACGACGAGCCGGCGTTCGTGTTATAGGTGAAATTGCCGTCCGAATAGACCGTCGCGTCCTTGCCGCTCACGTTGTAAATCATATAAGCCCGGGCGTAATAAGCGCCCGAAAGGCCGGTAATCGTGGCGTAAAAGCTCCCCGAGGAGGGCGTGTAGGAGTTTATGGGGTAAGTGGCCTTGGCGGTGCCGGAGGCGTTCACGTTCGGGTAAGAGCTCGTCTGGGAATACACGAAGCCCAGTTCCTTTATATAGCCGCTGGCGTTCGGCGCGCCGAAGCTGTAGCTGGCCGAGGCGTAGGCCGCGCCCGGCGCGCTCTCAGTCATATTGAAGCTCTGCACATAGCCGTACGCGCCGGCGGAGCTGGACCCGGCGGCGGTGGTAAAAGTAACGGGGACGGAGCTGCTCGCGCCGCTTAGGATAATCTGCCCGTAATAAGTAGTGCCGGGGGTCAGGTTCGTCACGTCGAAACACTGCCACCCGCCGGAGTTGTAGGCGGTCACGTTCACCGTCTGCTCCCTGGAGTCCGCAACTGAAACATACTTAAACTGCGTCGCGTAGTAATCCCCGCCGTAAAGCGGGCGGTAAGCTATCGTGGCGCCCGTCTGGGTCTCGCCGCGCGCCTCCACTTCGATCCAGTTTCCGTAGGTCGCCGCGAAAACCGGGCAGACCGAAGCAAGCACGGCCGCCGCCGCGAGCGCCGCCAGAAAAGATTTGAGAAGCTTTTTCAATTTAAATCAATCCTTTCATTAAATTTTAATGTAAATTTAATTTTATCGCCCCAGCCGCTTTTTGTCAAGCCGCTTTATAAAATATATTAATTTTGACATATTAACCCGGCCTCGGCGTATAATCTATAAACAAACCCCGGAGGGTTATTATGAAAAACAAAATAACGGCGGAGGAGGAGCCGCGCGGGCGGCTTCTGGCGGTGGCCGGCGGGGTGGCGATAGCCTACGCCATAACCTGCGCGGCGTTTATCGCTTACGCGGCGCTCCTTACATACACAAACCTGACGGAGGAAAAAGCGCCGCTTGTCGTCACGCTCGTGAGCCTTTTTTCGGTAATTACGGCGGGGTTCGACGCGGCGCGCGGCGCGCGGCGGCGCGGCTGGCTCTGGGGGCTTATCGCCGGGGCGCTCTACGCCGCCGCGCTGACCCTGCTCGGCGTGTGGCTGGGCCGGGGCGGCGCGTTCGACGCGCGCTCGCTTAGCCTTTTCGCCCTCTGTCTGGCCGGAGGGGGCCTCGGCGGCGTCATAGGCATAAACCGGGGGAAATAGGGTAAAATAGAGCTATTCCTTGTTTGACTTGCTGGTTTCGAGCCGGAAAACGCCGAGCAAGAAGGTGGCTTTTTCGAGCGGCATCAAGCCCGAAAAAACGCCGAGCGCGGCTTATGTCAAACGGAATCGCTATATTAACGGCGTTCGAGCAGAGCGCCCTCCGCCGGCGTTTCGCGCGAAACGCCGCGCGATTTTGAGCACGGGTGGTTTTTATGGAGGAGCAAACAAAAGAAGTCGGCGCGTTCAAGACCTACGCCGTCCTGGAGGAACACAAGAAAGACAAGGAAAGCGGGGTTACGAAACCGTCCCTGGCTTCCGTTAAGGAAGCGAAGGACTGGGTGGACAACAACCCCAAATAGACCAAAAAGGGCTTCCGGAAACAGCCGGAAAGCCCTTTTTAGGCGAGAAGGGAGCTGGGGGCGTCTGAAGCCTTTCAGGCGGCTCAAAACACCGGGCGAGAAGGGGGCTTTGAGCTGCCGGCTGCGGCTCAAAACACCGGACACGGCAGGTAAGCCTCAGCTCCAGTTCATCATATCCGAGTAAAACTTCACCGTAAGCGCGTTTACCTTATACACGCCGGTTTTCCTGTCTTTTGAGGCGAAATAGGCCTTGCCGTTGTATTTATCGACCAGAATCTCCGTCGAATAATTTTTATACTGTTCGTATTGCAGGAGCCAGTAATGCCCGCAGTCCGCCAGCACTTTAAGATTGTCGATTTTCTGAGTCTCCGCCTGGACGAAAGGGGCGTCGTACCCATGCTCCGCCGTGAAGTCGTTAAGGCATTTCCGGAGCGCGCGCCGGACGGCCTCCGCTCTTTCCTCCGCGTCAACGGTGGGCTTTTCCATCGACGGGATATTCTCCACCCAGACTATGGGCCGCCCCTCGAAGAACGAGCCGTCGTACCTGGTCTCCGGCGCGTAATACCCCACCTGAATCCCGAAACAATCGGCTATAACCCGCAGGGGAACGTAAGTCACGCCGTCGATTAGCTGCGCCGGGGAGGCGATTTTGATTTTCGAGCCGTTCACAACGGCTGTGTTACCGCCGATTGTCATCTCGACAATATTGTCGATGCCTTTTGTTATGGTGATGCTCTTGGTCTTGTCGTCCCAGCTGACGGAGCCGCCCAGGCGCTCCCCGACAAGGCGCACCGGCACCAGCGTCAGGTTGTTCTGAATCTTTATGTCCGCGCTCCCCGCGAACTCCCCGTCGATTACAAGGAACCGGTAATCGTCCGGCAGGACGCGGCTGTAGCCGCTGTCATAAGTAATCGAGCGCGCTTTTCCGCCGTCCCCGCTGGTGATGGCCAAACGCGGGTTGGCCTCCGCGAAGGCCGCCGCCGGAAAAGCCGCCAGGACAGCCGCCGCCATAAGGCCCGCCGTCGTTTTCCCGAAAATCTTGTTCATTTAAATAATCCTCCTTAGAACCTGTGTTCTTAAAATTAGTCGCGTAAATTGTTTTACCCGGTTGTTTGAGGCTGTCTAAAAGGATTTAGCCAGCCTCAAGCCGCCTTTTTACTCCTCGCCTATAAACTTCGCCATATAGACGTTTCGTTCCTCGGTTTCGTAGCCGTTTTTCAGGTAAAAATCATAAGCGGGTATGGTTTTTGAGGTGAACAGCGTCACGCTGACCACGCCTATCGTCTTAAGGCGCCGCTCCGCCAGCCGGAGAAAAAGGCTGCCCACGCCGTTGCGCTGAATCCGCGAATCGACGAAAACCTCTTTGATATAATACTGCGAATGGGCGAAATAGTCGCTTATATCGCCGAAACAGCCCCCTATGGCCGCGTTTTTACACACGCACACGAAGCCCGCGAAAGGCGGCGACGAAAACATATCCGAAAAATACCGGTCTACGTTTTCTTTTGAAAGCCACGAAAAATTCCACGGCGGCGCGGTGAAAACGGCCATATATATATCCCGCAGACGCGGCAGGTCGTCTCGCTTCATCGTGCGGACGTAAAAATCCTTTTCAGAAATCATAGACAGCCGCCTTTTCGTTTAGTTAAAGCCAAGCCAAGCCGGTTAAAAATCACTTCAAATTCTCCGGGTTGAGCGGGGCAAGCTCCGGCAGCGTGAAGCGCCCGTCCTTTCTTATGAGAACGCCGTCGAAATAAATCTCCCCGCCGCCGCGCTCCGGCGTCTGAATACACACTAAATCCCAGTGGACGGCGCTTTTGTTGCCGTTGAAGGCCTCGTCGTAGGAGGCGCCGGGCGTAAAGTGGAACGAGCCGCTTATTTTCTCGTCAAACAAGGTATTCTTTGCCGGGTTGACGATATACGGATTCACGCCGAGCGCGAACTCCCCTATATACCGCGCGCCCTCGTCCGTGTCGAAAATTTTGTTTACGCGCTCCGTGTCGTTGGCGGAGGCCTCCGTTATCTTCCCGTCCCGGAAAGTCAGGCGGACGTTCTCAAAGCAAAAGCCCTGATGGACCGACGGGGTGTTGTAGGCTATCGTGCCGTTGACGGAGTTCTTAACCGGGGCGGTGTAAATCTCCCCGTCGGGGATATTGTTTTCCCCCGCGCAGGGGATTACGGGTATGCCCTTGATGGAAAAGGCCAAATCCGTCCCCGGGCCTTTTACGCGCACTTCGTCCGTCCGCTCCATAAGCGCCTTAAGCGGCTCCATAGCGCGGCCCATTTTTGAGTAGTCCAGGCAGCACACGTCGTAGTAAAAATCCTCGTAGGCCTCCGTGCTTAAGGCCGCGTCCTGGGCGCACGAAGGAGAGGGGTAGGTCAGCACGACCCATTTGGTGTTCCCCACGCGGTATTCCGTGACGGGGCGGTAGACCCTGTTATACATATCCCGCCGGTCCTGCGGCGCGTCCGACAGCTCGAGCGCGTTCTGATACGAGCGTATGGCGATATACGCGCTCATCCCCCTCATCCGCTCCATATCCCGCTCGGCGGTGAACCGCGCCGCTTCCTCCGGCATCCTGAGCAGAAGCTCCCGCGTTAAGACTTCGTGCGTCAGGTTCACGAAAGGAACCCCCCCGGCGGCGTATACCGCCTTGACAAGCTGCGCCGCCAGCGGCACCCCCGCCGTGCCGTGAGCCTCTATCAGCGCTCGCTCGCCGGGCTGTATTTTTGTTGAGAATTTCACAAGGTTCTCCGCCAGGGTTTTATTTCTCTGGTCCATTTACACACTCTCCTCTAAGACATAATTATAACAGCAAAAAATTATATTGACAATACCGCGTTAAAATTATACGATATAAAATATAAAAAATATAGCCGTTTTTTTCGATAGAAGGGGCTTGTTTATGACCAGAAAAATTAAAGTCGGCGGCATATGCATAGGCGGGGGCGGCCCGGTTATAATCCAGTCTATGGCGAACGCGGACACGCGGGACGTTCCCGCCGTCTCGGCCCAGATAAACGCGCTGGCCGCCGCCGGATGCGAACTCGTCCGCGTGGCTGTGCGGGACGCGCGTGCCGCCGCCGCGATCGCCGAAATCAAGCGCGGTATAAGCATACCCCTGGCTGCGGATATTCATTTTGATTATAAACTGGCGCTCGCCGCGGCGGAGGCCGGCGCGGACAAGCTCCGCATAAACCCCGGCAATATCGGCGGGGCGGACAAAGCGCGGGAGGTTGCCCGGGCGTGCCTGGAGCGGGGCCTGCCCATACGCGTCGGCGTAAACGGCGGCTCCCTTGAGGACGAGCTTCTCCGCAAATACGGCGGCCCCACGCCGGAGGCCCTGTGCGAAAGCGCCCTGCGCCAAGCCTCGGTTCTTGAGGACGCGGGCTTTTCGGATATTATAATCAGCATAAAAGCCTCCTCCGTCCCCGTGACGGTGGCGGCCTGCCGCCGGCTGTCGGAAAAGACGGATTACCCTCTGCATATCGGGCTGACGGAGGCGGGGCTTCTGTACGACGGGCTTATAAAATCCTCCGCCTGCATAGGCGCGCTCCTCCTTTCGGGCATAGGGGACACGGTGCGCATCTCCCTCACCGACGACCCTTTGGAGGAAATCCGAGCCGCCAAAGCCCTCCTGCAGGCGGTGGGCGCGCGCCGGTTCGGCGTGGAGTTTATCTCCTGCCCGACCTGCGGCCGCACGGAGGTTGACCTTATCCCCATAGCGCGGAGGGTCCGCGCGGCCTGCGAGGGGCTGGGCAAACCCGTGACCGTGGCCGTCATGGGCTGCGCCGTCAACGGGCATAAGGAGGCCGCCTCCGCCGACGTGGGCGTGTCCTGCGGGCGGGGCGGCGCGGTTCTTTTCAAAAAAGGGCGCGTCGTGGCCAATATAACGGAGGAAGAAATAATCCCGCGGCTTATGGCGGAAATCGAGGAATTATAATGGATGCTGCTCCCTTTACGCGCGTTTTTTCATTTATAAAGCCCGAGCTGGCCGGAGAGCTTTTCGAGGCGTTTGAGGGCGCCTCCGTGGCTTCCGTGAGCGTTGACCGGCGCGGCCGGCTCACCGTAAATATGGAGAGCCGGGACGTAATCCGGGAGGACGCGCTCGACGCGCTCGGCCCGCTCCTGCGGGGAAGCCTCGACGGTGTGACCGGCGTTGAAATCAACCTGCGGCACACCGGGCCGCTCGATTTGCCCGCGCTCTGGGCAAACGCGCTCTGGCTCTTGAGCCGGGAAAGCCCGCTCTGCGGGGAGATTCTGCGCGGCGCGTCCTTTTCCTTCGGGGAGGCCTCCGTTACCGTGGGGATTTCCGGCGCGGAGCGGGACGTTTTTTCCGAAAAACGCGCCGACAAATACATAGAGGAGTTCCTAAGCCGGCGCGCCGGGCGGAATATCGCCGTAAAGCTCGGCGCGGCGGATAAGGACGACGGCGGAAAACCGGCCCCGGAGCCGGCCGCGGACGCCGAGCGGCGGGAACGCCTCATCCGCGCGGTGGAGCGGGCTATGGCGGAAACGCCCGCCCCCTCCGAACGCCCGGAGCGGCGCGCGCAGCCGCGCAAATATCAGGGGCAAGGGCAGAACCCCCGGAAAAGTTTGAAAATAACCGACCGGCTGAAGCCTTCGGACGCCTCGCCCCTGTCCTCTCCGTTTGAGGACGGGGAGGACGCGGTGGTGTGCGGCTCCGTGCTTTCTTTCGACGCGCGGGCGACGAAAACCGGCCAGTGGCTCATTATAACCGCCGATATTACCGATTCCACCGACTCCATAACGATTAAATTTTTCGCGCGGCCCCACGAGGAGGACGAGCTTCGGGAGCTTTTTACGCCGAAAAACTTCCTTACGCTCAAGGGCGCGGCGAAATTCGACAGCTACTCGGGCGAAATAAGCGTCGCCCCGGAGGAAGCGACCCTCTGCGCGCCGCCTGACGACGCGCGCGCGGACGGCGCGCCCGTGAAGCGCGTGGAGCTTCACCTGCACACGCAGATGAGCGCCATGGACGCCACGAACTCTTTTTCAGATTACGCGAGGCAGGCGGCCCGCTTCGGCCATAAAGCAATCGCCCTGACCGACCATGGCGTGGTGCAGGCCTTTCCGGAGGCTATGAGCTGCGCCCGGAAATACGGTTTAAAGGTCCTCTACGGGGTGGAGGCGTATCTTGTGGACGATTTGGCCGCCGTCGTCACGAGCGGGCGCGGCCAGAGCTTAGACTGCGAGACCGTCGTTTTCGACCTGGAGACCACCGGGCTTAAGCCCGAATTCTGCAAAATTATAGAAATAGGCGCGGTCCGCCTGAAAAACGGGGAAATCACCGAGGAATTCTCGACCTTTGTAGACCCGGAGGAGCCTATCCCCGCGTCGATTACGGATTTAACCGGCATAACCGGCGCTATGGTGAAGAGAGCGCCGAAAGCGGGGGAAGCGCTCAAAGCTTTCCTGGCTTTCGCGGGGGAGGCGGCCCTCGCCGCCCACAACGCCTCTTTTGACGCGGGCTTTATCTCCTTCCACGCCAAAAAGCACGGCCTGGAGGTTAAAAACACCGTTATCGACACGCTCGGCCTTTCCCGCGCGCTGTTCCCGGAGCTTAAGAAGCATAAGCTCAACCTCGTGGCGGAGCACCTTGGCGTGCCGCTTAAAAACCACCACCGCGCCGCGGACGACGCGGCGGCCGCCGCCGGAATCCTGCGCAAATGCGCCGAGCTTCTGAAAAAAGAAGGCGTTCAGACCCTTGAGGGGCTGAACGTCCGCGCCGCGCGAAACATCGACCACCGCAAGCTTCAGCGCCGCCACGCCGTCATTTTGGTGAAAAATCAGGCCGGAATTCGCAATTTGTACGAGCTTGTTTCTATCGCGCATTTACAGCGCTTTTACAAGAAGCCTTTAATCGCCAAGAGCGACTTTATCCGTCTGCGCGAGGGGCTTTTAATCGGCTCCGCCTGCGAGGCCGGGGAGTTTTACAAGGCCGTGCTGGAGAACGCGCCGGAGCCGGTCCTACGTTCCCTGCTCAGTTTTTACGACTATCTTGAAATCCAGCCGACCGGAAATAATATGTACCTTGTGCGCGACGGGATAGTGCCCTCCGCCGAGGCCCTGCGGGATATAAACCGCCGGATAATCGAATGGGGGCGGGAAGCCGGCAAGCCCGTCGTGGCCACCGGGGACGTTCATTTCCTCAATAAAGAGGACGAGGTTTTCCGGCGCGTCATTCTTTACGGGGAGGGCTTCAAGGACGCGGACCTCCAGCCGCCCCTCTACTACCGCACGACGGAGGAAATGCTGGCCGAGTTTGATTATCTCGGCCCGGAGGCCGCCGAAGAGGTTGTGATACGCGCGCCGAACCGTATCGCGGATATGATCGAGGAGGTCAAGCCCATCCCGGACGGGACTTTCCCTCCGGAAATAGAGGGCGCGGAGGAGCAAATCCGCGAAATGGCCGAAACCCGCGCGAAGGAGCTTTACGGGGATCCGCTGCCCCCCCCGGTCGGGGAGCGCCTGCAAAGAGAGCTTGACTCGATTATTAAAAACGGCTTCTCCGTAATGTATCTCATAGCGCAGAAGCTCGTGCAAAAGTCCGTCAGCGACGGATACCTTGTGGGGAGCCGCGGCTCCGTGGGCAGCTCCTTCGCCGCCACCATGGCGGGAATCACGGAGGTGAACCCGCTCTCGCCGCACTATGTCTGCCCGGAGTGCCGCTTTTCGGACTTTGACTCCGAGGAGGTCCGCGCGTTCGCGGGCGGCTCCGGCTGCGATATGCCCGATAAAACCTGCCCGGCGTGCGGCGCCCCTCTCGCCAAGGAGGGCCACGACATCCCCTTTGAAACCTTCCTGGGCTTCGACGGGGATAAGGAGCCGGATATAGACCTGAATTTCTCCGGGGAATATCAGGCGCGGGCGCACGCCTACACGGAGGAGCTTTTCGGCGAGGGGCACGTTTTCAAAGCCGGCACCATCGGCACTCTCGCCGACAAGACCGCCTACGGATACGTCCGGAAATATTCGGACGACAAGGGCCTGTCCCCGCGCCGGGCGGAGCTTAACCGCCTGAAGGCCGGCTGCACCGGCATAAAGCGCACCACGGGCCAGCACCCCGGCGGGCTTATGATTCTTCCGCGCGGGCGGAGCATTTACGAGTTCTGCCCCGTGCAGCGGCCCGCCAACGACTCCGGCTCAAGCGTCACCACGACGCATTTCGACTACCACTCGATAAGCGGGCGGCTTCTGAAGCTTGATATACTCGGGCACGACGTGC
Source organism: Clostridiales bacterium (assembly GCA_031287685.1). Classification (GTDB taxonomy): domain Bacteria; phylum Bacillota; class Clostridia; order Lachnospirales; family WQUN01; genus JAITSQ01. Next base: position 14,330 of record JAITSQ010000030.1, read on the forward strand.
CGACGATTATCCGCATGCTCCACGACCTCACCGGCGTCGACCCGACAAAAATCGACTTGGGCGATAAAAGCGTTATGTCCCTTTTCACCTCCCCGGAGGCGCTGGGCGTTTCCGCCGAGGATATAAACTGCCGCACCGGCTCGCTGGGCCTGCCGGAATTCGGCACGGGCTTCGTCCGCCAGATGCTCCTGGACACGCGGCCGAACAGCTTCGCGGAGCTTGTGCGCATTTCCGGGCTTTCCCACGGCACGGACGTATGGCTCAACAACGCGCAGGATTTCATAAAACGCGGCGACGCCACGCTCAAGACCATCATCCCTACGCGGGACGACATTATGATTTTCTTGATTCACAGCGGCCTGCCGAAAAAGACAGCCTTTAAGATAATGGAGAACGTGCGCAAGGGCAAGGGCCTGCCGCCCGAGCAGGAGGAGGAAATGCGGGAGCGCGGCGTCCCGGAGTGGTATATTGAGTCGTGCAAAAAAATAAAGTACCTCTTCCCGAAAGGGCACGCCGTCGCCTACGTTATGATGAGCGTCCGCATCGGGTGGTACAAGGTGTACGAGCCGCTGGCGTTCTACGCGGCCACTTTTTCGACCCGCGCGGCGGATTTTGATTATGAGACCATGTGCTTCGGGCGGGAAAAGGCCGCGGCGGAGCTTCGCCGGCTGGCCTCCCTTGCCGCGGACGCGGCCACGGCCAAGGACAAGGCCACGCAGACCACTCTCGAGCTTGTGGTGGAAATGTACGCGCGCGGGCTTAAATTCGCGCCGATTGACCTTTACCGCGCCGACGCCTCAAAATTCACCGTGACGGAGGCGGCTTTTTCGGCAGGCATTAGTGCCGAAAAAACGCCGAGCACGGAGGCGGCTTTTTTGGGCGGCAGCAAGCGCGAAAAAACGCCGAGCACGGGCGGCGCGATTATGGCCCCGCTGTGCGCCATACCGGGGCTGGGCGGCGCGGCGGCCCAGAGCGTAACCGCGGCGCGGGAAAACGGCGAGTTCGCCACGATAGAGGATTTCGCCAACCGGACAAAGGTCAACAAAACCGTGCTCGACATAATGCGCAAATCCGGCGTGTTCGGCGGTATGAGCGAGACGAACCAGCTGACGCTGTTTTAGAGCCTGTTTAACATCTCGCTTTTGACGGATTTCAGACGTTCCGCTTCGCGGAACCGGCGCTGGGAGCGCGGTTGAAGCCCCGCGCTCCCAAAACGCGCCGCCCGATGTCTTTCGGATTCGATTCGAGCGGATTTTTTGCCTGGCTATAAAGCGGCGACGCCGCGTAACCAGCGCATTACGCAAGGAGCCGCTGACACAGCGGTTTGCCCTTTGGGCAAACTGGCGAAGCCGCTTGTTGCTCCTTTGGAGCAACAAGCGCGAGGCCCCGGCGGAAAATCCGCCGAAAAGACGTTAAAATGGGGAAGTTAAACAGGCTCTAAGCCCCGCGAGGGGGTTCATATCCTGTAGTCGTCCTTTATAGCGTCCATAAGCCCGAACTCAAGCAATATTTCCTCGAGCCTGTCTTGTCCCATCGGCTTCGGAATCGTGAACATTTGGTTTTCGTCTATGGCCCTGGCCAGTTTCCGGTATTCCTCCGCCTGCGGTTCGCCGGGCGCGTACTCAATAACCGTTTTCCGGTTGATTTCCGCCCTTTGAACTATGTTGTCGCGGGGAACGAAATAGAGCAGCCGCGTCCCCAGCTCCGCCGAAAACGCGCGGAGCAGCTCAAACTCGCGGTCCACGTTTCGGCTGTTGCAAATAATCCCGCCGAGCCGGACGCCGCCTTTTCTCGCGAATTTGGCGATTCCTTTGGCTATGTTGTTCGCGGCGTAAAGCGCCATCATCTCGCCGCTCGCCACAATGTAAATCTCTTTCGCCTTCCCCTCGCGAATGGGCATCGCGAACCCTCCGCACACCACGTCGCCCAGCACGTCATAAAACACGTAGTCCAGCTCGGGCGTGTACGCGCCGAGCTGTTCAAGCAAACCGATAGACGTGATTATCCCGCGGCCCGCGCAGCCCACGCCCGGTTCCGGCCCGCCCGACTCCACGCATCTAATCCCGCCGAAGCCCGTCCGCATAATGCTTTCAAGCTCAACGTCCCCGCCCTCCTCGCGGATTGTGTCAAGCACCGTCCTCTGGGCGAGCTTCCCGAGCAGGAGCCTCGTGGAGTCGGCTTTTGGGTCGCACCCCACGACCATGATGTTTTTCCCGGCGGAGGCGAGGCCCGCCGTAAGGTTCTGGGTAGTCGTGGACTTGCCGATTCCGCCTTTGCCGTAGATGGCTATTTGTCGTATTCGTTTGTTGTTCCCGTCGTCAGACATTGCGATTTCTCCTAAAAATGTGATTTACAGCCGTTTTTACTTAAAAAAGGCTGACTCTGAATTTTCGCTTCGCGAAAACGCGCTTCGCGCGCCGGACACTTCATCTGGTTCCTAGCGAGAACGAAACGCGCGGCAAGAAGGCGGCTTTTTCGGCGGGCATTAGCGCCGAAAAAACACCGGGCAAGAAAGCGGCTTTTTGGCGGGGAGGCGCCAAAAAACGCTGAGCAAGAAAGTGGCTTTTTGCGGGGAACCGCCAAAAAACACCGGTCATTAGGCGCGTTTTGGGCGACGCTTAAAGCCTATTTTCAAGAAGGGGGCTTGAGATTGTCTAAATCTTTTCAGACAATCTCAAACACCGCGCAAGTTAAACGGCTATATTTGAAGCCGCCGCCCCTCCGTTAAGCAATCCCCCTAAATCGTATACTCGGGCTGCGGCTGGGCGCTTGCCAAATGCAGTTTTTCCAATATTTGGCGGCGGATTCCCAAAAATTCCGCTCCGCCCCTGTGACGGGGGCGAGGGATTTTTATTTCCATAATTTCACTTATTTTCCCCGGGCGCGGCGTCATAATGACTATCCGGTCGGAGAGGTAAATCGCCTCGTCCGCGTCGTGCGTCACGAGAATCATAGTCGCGCCGCGCTCCCGCCGAAGCTCCAAAAGTTTATCCTGAATATCGGCGCGGGTGAAGGAGTCGAGCGCGCCCATAGGCTCGTCAAGAAGCAGCACCTCCGGGGAGTTTATGAGCGCGCGGGCGATAGCCACTCTTTGCGCCATGCCGCCGCTTATTTGGTGCGGAAACGCCCGCTCGAAGCCCTCCAGGCCGATAAGCCCTATATAGCGCGGGATTAAAGCCTTATTCTCCTTATAAACGCCCCGCGCCCGAAGCCCGAACGCTATGTTGTCATAAACCGTGAGCCAGGGAAACAGCGCGCCCTGCTGAACGACGTAGCCCCGAGAGGGGTCCGCGTCCAGTATTTCGCGCCCGCCGAGGGTCAGCGCCCCCGCCTCGGGTTTGTCCAGCCCGCCTATGAGCCGGAGGAGCGTCGTCTTGCCGCAGCCCGACGAGCCGATAATCGAGACGAATTCGCCCTTTTGAACGGAGAGGCTCACGTCGCGAAGCGCCTCCACGACGTTTCCCTTATCGTCCGTATATGTCCTGCTCACGCCGCTCACTTCAAGAACTATTTCGGCGCCGCTCATCGTTTCACCAGCCCCTTTCTCCAGCGAAGCACCCGGCCTTCAATCAGAGACATCACTTTCATAATCAAGGAGAACACCGCCGCCATTACGATTATCGCGGCGAAAACCTTATAATAAGCCGACCAAACCTTGCTCGCGTTGATATAATAACCCAGGCCGCCCGGCTGCCCCATCATCTCCGCCATAACGAGCGTCGTGAAGGCGAAAGCGTTCGCGGTGGTGATTCCCGTGAAAATCTGCGGCATGGCGTGAGGTACGGCCACGTGAAACACGAGGCAGGCGGTGTTCGCCCCAAGGGTTCGCGCCACCTCGAACTGCGTCCGCGGGACGCTCGACACGCCCTGCGCCGTGAGTGATGCCACGGGAAACCACGCGCAAATCACGATAAGGAAAGCCGCCGCCGAAAACGGCGTGGGGAAAAGCGTCAGCGCGAACGGCATCCACGCCACGGCGGGGATTACGCCCGTGATTTTCAGAATCGGATAGACCCAATAATAAACCTTCGGAAACCACCCTATTAAAATCCCCGTGCCCACTCCTAGCAGCACCCCGAGTATAAACCCGGCGGCAAACAGCCTAAGGGAATAGAGCGTGTTTTTCCCGATATACCCGCCCTCCGCGAGGAACGCCTCAATAATCCGCGCCGGCCCGGGGAAAAACGGCTGCGGCAGGAGCAGATATTTCGTTCCCAAAACATCCCACGCGCCGAGAGCGCAGCCCAGAACCGCGCGGAACGGGGCTTTGGCCGCGAACTTCGCCCGCCGCTCCGTCTTAAAGAACGCCGCCGCCGCGCCGATTAAATAAAGCAGGATGAGCGCGAGCAGGACAAGGCGGTACGCGCCGTTTATATCGAGCGTCACGGAGCCGACCGTATATGAGTTTATTTGAACGTCCGCAGCCTGCGGAACGAGCAGGTTTACGGCGGCCGCCGCCGCGAACCCTCCCGCCGTCAGAACCGCCGCGAGGGCGAGGCGCGTATTTGAAATATTTTTCCGTTCGTTCAAGCAGACCGCCTCCCGCCGTTTTTTGTCGTTAGAGCAATTCCTTGTTTGACCGGCTTGTTTCGAGCCGAAAAGACGCCGAGCGAAGCCTATGTCAAACGGAATTGCTATATATTTATTCTCCCAGCGTCAAGTCCACTTTTTGATACGCCTTCGCCGTAAAATCCTCCGGGTCCGTTTTAAGATAGCCGATGTCGTGCAGCTGCGTGGCGAAGTACAAAACGTCCGCGCCCACGTCCCGGGTATTCATCGCGTGCTCGCTCTCCGTGGGATACTCGTAATGACCGAGAAGCTGAGCCGCCAATTCCTCGTCCTCAATGGCCGAATACTTCCCGTCGATTATGATTTTCACCGCTTCCTCGGGGTTTTCGGCGATCCAGTCCTGCGCCTTATGATACGCGCGGAGCAAAGCGGCTATTTCGTCGGGCTTCTCCTCCGCGATTTTCCCCGAGGCGTAGAGGAAGCAGCAGTACCGCCCAGCGAAAGGCTCGTCTGTGGAAATATCAAGGATTACTTTATAATTCCCCGTTTTTTCCTGAACGGAGCCGAATGGGTCCCAAACGGCGGCGACGTCGATTTCCCCTTTATTGAGGGCTTCGATTTCAAGGTTGCCGTCGTCGAAAGGCAGGAACTGCACCTCTCCGTCGGCGGGCTTCGCGGAAATTCCGTTCTTTTCGAGCCATACCGCCGCTACCTGGTGCGGCGTCCCGCCGATTTCGTCAACGCCGACTTTTTTGCCTTTAAGGTCATTTACGCCGCTTATCGCCGAATCCTTCGGCACAAGGAGCTTAATGCAGCCGTTGTGGAGCCCGTCCACAACTTTCATGTTTACGCCCTCCTCAATGGACGGAAAAAACTGAAAATCTCCGTTGACGATAGGTATCGTTCCGTTCGACAGGCCGAGTTTGCTGTTCTCCGCGTTTGAGGAAATGAGCGTAACGTCAAAGCCCTCCTCCGCGAAAAAGCCTTTTTCGTAAGCAATATAGGTCGGGGCGTTGCAAAGCGAGCCGACTTTCCCGGGAATATCGACTTTGCCGTATTTATAATCCGCCGAAGAAGAACCGGCGGGGGGCGCCTCTCGCGCCTCCGTTTGGGCCTCGCCCGCCCGGGTGTCGTCCGCCCCGCCCGGGGCGGGGCTTTGGCTCGGCTTCGGGGTGCACCCCGCCAGAAGCGACGCGGCCAAGGCGGCGCCCGCCGCGAGGTTTATGACGCGTTTAAGGTTTATCATCGTAATTTCTCCTCTATAATAAAATATTTATATTTAATATAAACCCAGGCCCGCCGCCCGGAACGCCTGTTCCAAATCGGCTATTAAGTCCGCCGAATCCTCAAGCCCCGCCGAAATTCTTATAAGGTTCTCGGGAATGTCCGCGGCCTCTTTTTCGCGAGGCTCAAGTTCGCCGTGAGTGGTCTGCGGCGAGTTGACGATAAGGCTCTTGGAATCGCCTATGTTGACGTGATAATGAAAAAGCCGCACCGAGTTAAGGAACTTCTCGCGCTCCTCCCGCGTTCCCTTAAAGCCGAACGCGAGCACGCCGCCCGCGCCCCTCGGGAAATCGCGGCGGAAAAGCTCTCCCTGCCGGCCCTCGGCGAGCTTCGGATAGCGCACCCATTCAACGCGCTCGTGATTTTTCAAGTATTCCGCGAGGCTCTCCGCGTTCCCGACCTGTTTGGCGAGCCGCTCCGAAAGGGTTTCCAGCCCGATTATCGCGAGATACGCGTCGAACGGCCCGAGAGCCGCGCCGAAATAATTCAGGAAATTGAAGCGGAGCCGCGCCGTGAACGGATTTTCGGGGAAAACGTCAAGGAACGACCTGAGGTTCCCCTCCGCGTCCCGCAGAGTATAATACTTTTCGTCAAAGTGCGCGAATTTCTCAGTTTTCCAGTTAAACCGCCCCGCTTCGAGGACAAGCCCCGCGATAAGGTTTCCGTGCCCGTTTAAGCCCTTCGTCGCGCTGTATATAACTATGTCCGCGCCGTGGGCTATGGGGTTGTAAAGATACGGAGTGGCGACAGTATTGTCCACCACAAGCGGAATCCCGTGTTTATGCGCGGCTTCGGCGATCGCGTCAATATCAAGAAGGAACGTGTTCGGGTTGCTCACGCTTTCGATATATATAGCCTTCGTGTCGGGTTTTATCTCCTCCGCGAGTTTGTCCGGGTCAAAGAGGTTCCGCGCCCAGTCGAAGCTAATCCCGAATTTCGGATAAATTTTCTTGAAACTGTCCGCGCTCCCTCCGTAGAGATACGGGCTGGTGAGAATCCGCCCGCCGCCCTCGGCAAGGTTCAGCAGCGTATAGCTCACCGCCGCCATGCCCGAGGAGAGAGCAATCGCGCCCGACGCGCCGTCCAGCGCCTTTACGCGCTCCTCCAAAACCGCCACGGTGGGGTTGCCCACGCGGGTGTAGAGGAAGCCCGCCTCCCGAAGCCCGAACAGCGCGGCGGCGTTTTCCACGTCGCGGAAATCATACGCCGCCGTCTGATAAATCGGGGGTGAAACGGCGTATTTATGGTCCTTCGGCTCGTAGCCCGCCCGCACTTTCTTTGTGTCAAAACCGTATTCCTGTGACATAAATTTTCCCCTTTCCGTCATCTTTAACGCCGCCCCCGCCAAAAAGCCCCCTTCTTGCTCGGTGTTTTGGCCCCCCTCCGGCGGCTCAAAGCCGCCTTCTTGCTCGGTGTTTTGAGTTGCCTCCGGCAACTCAAAGCCCCCTTCTTGCTCGGTGTTTTGGCCCCCCTCCGGCGGCTCAAAGCCGCCTTCTTACCCATGCGAGAAGGTATTTTCCGCGCTCACGGCGCGGCTGTAAATCTCTTTCGAGAAGTCCTCGCCGCCCAAAGTTCCCGCCGCGTCGGCGCGGCACCTCTGACAGTGCCTGAAAACGCGGATATGCTTCTCCGCGTCCGTCCGCGCCCGGTTTATCAAATTACAGCCGGGCGCGGAACAATGCGCCAGATTATGCTGCGGAATCAGCGGGATTATGTTATAGATTTTCGCGCCAAGCCGCGAAACGGTCTCCGCGATGGTCTCGATATGCGCCGCGTTGATTTCTGGGATAAGCACGGTGTTAATTTTCACCGTAACTCCCGCCCTCGCGACCCGCTCAATCCCCGCGAGCTGATTTTTTATGAGAATCTCCGCGCCCTCTCGGCCGAAGAACCGGCGCTCCCCGTAAAAAACGCTTTCGCATATTTCCGCCTGTATCCCGGGTTCAACGGCGTTCACCGTGACGGTCAGGCTGTCCACGCCGGCCTCGATTATTTCGCCCGCTTTCTCGGGGAGAAGCAGCCCGTTTGTGCTCATACACTTAATCATCTTCGGGAACTCCCGCCCGACGAGGCGGAAGGTCTCGAGCGCGTAAGGCGTGACGAGCGCGTCGCCCGGCCCCGCCACTCCGGCCACGGTTATGCCGGGACATCGCTCGACCGCCCGGCGGACGGCTTCGAGCGCTTCCTCGGGCGTTATAACCGCGGAGGCAACCCCCGGGCGGTTTTCGCCGCTGTTTATGTCTCGGCGGCAGAAGTTGCAGTTTATGTTGCAGCCCGGGCTTACGGGCAGGTGAATCCGCCCTTTATTGCTCTTCGCCCCCGTCGAGAAGCAGGGGTGGGAAAGCGTCAGTTCGTTAAAAGCCGCCGCCATTTTCCCCGCCCTCCTTCATTTCAGCGAGGCGGGCTATGATTGCCTCAACCTCGCCCTCCGCCTCAAAAACGCGTTTCCCCCTGCTTATCATAAACGCCGCCGCGCCCTCGCCTATTTTCAGGACGAATACCGCGCCGCAGTCCTCCACGGCGGCTAAAATACGCTCAAACCCGCCGTCGCAGGAACCCGCGCACGTCGGTTCGGTTCTGCGCGCCTCCACGAAGGTCCCGCCGTTTTCGTTTATGTCGTAAATCCGCCAGTATCTCGCCCGCCCGAAATGCTGGTCCACCCTGGTTCCGTCGATGCTCGCGAAAGCGGCCCGCATTACGCCCCCCTCTTATTTATACGTCGCCAAGACGTTATGATAAATATCTTCAATCACCCGCAGCCCGCCCGAGAAGCCCGCGTAATTCGTGGTCATCACCAGGCGGTAAGGCGTGGGCGCGGCGGCCGACAGGAAGTCGCAGCCTTTTTCCCTCGCCAGCTCTTTGTCCCACCCCGAGCCGATTATAAGCCCGCGCCCCGCGTGCGAAACGCCGCGCAAAAACTCCTGCGCCTTGCCCGCGTCAGGTTCAAAGAAAACGGGGATTTCTCGCTTCTCCGACGTTTCCGCTATGTTCCGGCGGATGTTTTCCTGAAACCGTTCGGGCGTTCCGTCCGTGACAAACTGTTCCTTCGGGACAATGCCCGCTTCATGGAGCAGGAACTTCGAGAGCGCCGCGACATACCCCGCGTCGTGCAGGATATGCGCGTGGTTCGGCAGGCCGTAGCGAAATTCCAGGAGGAAAGTCGCCAAATTGTCGATTTCCTCATAATAAGCGTCGGAGCTGTGTTTTATAAACCCCCGCGCCGCCGCTTCGTCAATCTCCGCGCCGTTTTCAAGGGCGAAGGCGGCGACTTGCTTCAAAAACGCCTCGGTCTGGTTCGCGCCTATCGGGATATGCGGGAACCACGTATACGGCTGGCCGTACTTCGCTTTCAGCCGGTCCGCAACCGGCTTTCCGTGCCAGGGGGAGGCGAGCACGTTGAAATTCGCGGCCGGGATTTTCCGCCATTGCGCGACCCCGCCCGACTCCGGGCCGAACAGCACGTTGGCGCGCAGCCCCAGCCCCGCCAAAAGCCGCTTATACTCAAATAAATTCCCTTTCCAAAACGGGTCCTGATAAGGAAGGGAGGCAAGCAAATTGACGGTGTTTTTTTCGCTTCTCGGCGCGTTCTCCTCCTCGAAAAGGCTCACGTACTGGTCTATAATGGCGTTCACGACAAGGCTGTGCGCCTCGAAATTCGTCGCCTTAAAGCCCGCGGTCTCAACGGAGACTATGGGCTTGCCCTCGTCGCGGAACTCGCTCACGACGCTCTCCACGTCGTCCCCGACAATTCCCGAGGTGCAGCCCGTAAGGACTACCTGCAAATCAGTTTTGAGAACCTTGTACGTATTTTCTATAATTTGGCGGAGCTTGCCGGCCCCGCCGAAGACAACCTCTTTTTCGCTGAAATTAGTGCAAGGGGAGGTGTTTCCGCCCGCGTAACCCGTGCTCCGCTCGAAAAACCCTTGAATCATTTCGCCGCAGCCAGGCCCGCTGTGCAAAATCGGAACCGCCCTCGGAATCGCCACAACGCTTTGAAGCGCGCCTATCGCGCAAGTATAGCGCTCCTGCTCAATTATTCCGCTTGCTTTGCTCATTTGCCCGCTCCCCCCTGAACCGCCTGAATCCCCGCGCCGCCCTGAAGGAAATAGTGCGGCTCCTGCTCAAGCCACCAGTCGGTATACGGGTTGACCGAGTGTTCCCTGAGGTTTTTGACGAACTCGTCGTTTTCTATGGCGTCCAGAAGGCGCTCGCCATAGTTGATTATTCCTTCATAGCCCATGCCGTGGTGCTCGTCGCCGATAAGCAGGCTCGGGATTCCGAGTTTCGCGCCCCAGAGGGTCATTCCGCCGTGCCGCGCGAGAAGCACGTCCGGGCGGATTTTGTTCAGCGCGTTCACCAGCTCGAACTCCTGTTTGTTGCACACGTTGAAATTCGGGACGCTCCCGTAGTCCCGGACGCGCTGCGCGAGCTGGTCGTTTTCCTCGCGCCCGCTGTCGTAGACGGGGTCGTGGTGGAAAATCGCCGCGCCCACGGCGTTCAGACCGAGTTCGCCGCAAAGGTCGAGCAGGGCGTGCCCGTGCGCCGCGCCCGCCGTGACGTAGGCGGTTTTCCCCTCAAGTTTCCCGCGTAATTCCTCGATTCTGGGGATAAACTTCTCCTTTTTCTCGGCTATCACCTTTTCAGCGGCTTCCTCCTTGCCCAAAAGTTTGCCGAGGGCGCGGAACCAGCGGTCCGTTTGGGCTATGCCGTAAGGCGGCGCGGACGGCAATTCCGGAACTCCGAAGTCTTGCTCGAGCACCGCGCCGAGATAGCTCCCGAGCGTCGAGCAAGCCTGCACCGTAGCGGCGGCTTCGCTCGAATAAGCCAGGCTTTCCGTCGTCGAGTACGGCGTGATGTAATTCGGCTTTGCCCCGAACGGAGCGAACCAATCCTTGAAAACGTCGCTCCCCCAGAAATTTATCACGTTTATAACGTCCGCCCTGCGCTCCCGCGGCGGTTTTATGAGCTTACGGGCTATGCCGTGGTAAGCCGCGTCGAAGCCCGTCGTCCAAACCTTCGAGCGGAAGCCCTCGCAGAATATCGGAACTATCGGAACGCCCAGCTCCTCCTCGGCCTCCTCGCATACGCTCTCCACGTCGTCGCCGATTATCCCCGCCGCGCACGTCGTGAGGACAAAAATGGCGTTCGCGCCCGTCCGCTCCCGAACTTCGCGTATCGCGGCGGCAAGTTTGACCGCGCCGCCGTAGACCGTGTCCTTTTCCTGTAAATTCGTGGAAAAAATCCTGCGCGGCGCGGGCTTTTCCACTCCGCGAAGCGGCGAGTTGACCCGGTAGGTAAAGGCGAACTCGTGCAGACAAGCGGCGCAGCCTACAGGCCCGTGGCTTATCACCGCTCCGTCCTGAATAAGAACCGTCATACAAGCCGCTTTCGACGTGGAGCAGCCCAAACATTGCGAAAACGAGCGGTTCTTGTCCTTCAGCCCGCGGGGCGACGCGGAGACCAGCTCTTCCGCGTCGCCCTGATAACCCGTGATTGAGTTTATTCTGATTTCCCGAATCCGCACGGCCGGCAGAGATAAATTAACCTTCGGCATAAAAACGCCCCCTATAAGCATCCGTAGCTAAATACGCCGCAATCTCATATATAACATATTATATATATATGTTTTGATGGGATTGTAGCATACATAAAATTCTTTGTCAAGCGTTTTTTGCGAACCGCTCTTAATTTTGCCGCAAAATGTAATTATTTTTGCATTGACTTCTCGGAAATTTTAGTATATCATTAACCATGTATAATATCCTAGTAGAAATTCCGTTTTACGTTCGCAAGTAAAACCCGGAATCGCTCTACTATAATTTTGGGGGAGGGTTTTTATGAAAACCGTAAAAATTTCACTTAGTTCCGTCGATAACGTCAAGGAATTTGTTGGCGTAGTGTCCCGCTATAGCGGCGATTTCGACTTGGGCTCCAGCCGCTACAAGGTTGACGCGAAGTCAATAATGGGCATTTTCAGCCTTGACCTAAGCTCGCCGCTTACTCTTGAAATCCACAACGACGACGAGGCCGACGACGCGAAGGAGAAGCTTAAAGCCTTCATTTTATAAAAAACAGAACGGCTGCCCAAGGAGGCGTGCTATATTGAAAATAATCGGAACGGGAAGCGCCCTGCCGGAAAAAACCGTCACGAACGACGACCTCGCGGCTTTTCTTGATACATCCGACGAATGGATCCGCCCCCGCACGGGCATAAGAAGCCGCCGCGTCATTTCGCGCGAAAAACTTGACGCCCTGGCCGCCTCCGCCGCCCAGGCGGCCCTGGCGGACGCGGGGCTTGACGCTTCGGGCGTGGACTTTATCCTGTGTTCAAACGTCTGCGGGGAATATATGACCCCCGGCCTTTCCTGTATAATCCAGGGGCTTATCGGCGCGTCCTGCCCCTCTCTTGACATAAACGCCGCCTGCGCGGGCTTCGTCTACGCTCTCTACACGGCGAACGCCTTTATGGCCGCCTCCGGCTACGACCGGATTCTGATTGTCTGCGCGGAGGAAAACTCCCGCCTTGTGGACTGGGCGGACCGCTCGACCTGCGTTCTTTTCGGGGACGCGGCGGCGGCGGCGGTGGTGGAGCGGAGCGCCGGCAAGCCTTTTTTTCACCTGCGCACATCTTCAAACTTAGACTCGCTCTTCGCCCGGTACGCGCCCGGCAACAGCCCCTACGCCCCGGACCAGCCTCCGCGAGCCTTTCTTTCAATGCAGGGTTCGTTTGTTTTTAAGCAGGCCGTCAGCACTATGTGCGGCGATATACGCGCCGTGCTTGAAAAATCCGGCGTTTCCGAGGCGGAGGTGGACCTTTTCCTGCTTCATCAGGCCAATTACCGCATTATAAAAACAATAATCGACCGCATGGGCGCGCCAGAGGACCGGTTCCCGCATAATATCGGGAATTACGGCAACACCTCCTCCGCCTCCGTCCCTCTGCTGCTGGACGAGCTTAAACGCGCCGGGCGGATTAACCGCGGCGATAAGGTCGTCTTTTCCGCGTTCGGCGCGGGGCTGACCTCCGCCGCCTGCTATATGGAATGGGAATGAGCGGTAAGGGCGGAGGAACCCGCGGCGGCGGGTTTCCAGCTCAAAGCGGTTATTAAGAGAGGGCTTTCATTTGTCTAAACTTGCTTTAGACAAATGAAAACACCTGGCAACGAAAAATTAAACGCGCGAAAACACACAATTTGCGGGAGGAATCCTTATGGCACAGACACTTGACAAAGTAATTTCAACCCTGGCGGCTCACCTTGGCAAAGACGCCTCCTCCATCTCGCCCGAAGCCTCTTTTGAGGAACTCGGGCTTGATTCCCTCGACACCACCGAAATCATAATGGAGCTTGAGGAGTTTTTCGAGATAACGATAAACGCGGACGAGGGGCTTAAAAACGTGACCGATTTGGTCAAACTTATCGACAAGGAAAAGGGCAATTAAAATGATACAATCACCAATATGCGAAATATTCGGAATTAAATACCCCATATTTCAGGGGGGAATGGCTTGGATTTCAGACGCGCGTCTGGCCTCCGCCGTGTCTCTCGGCGGAGGCGCGGGCCTGATTTCCGCTATGAACGCCGGCGCCGACTATGTGCGCGGGGAAATCCGCAAATGCAGAGAGTCCGTGGGAAGCCTTATTTTCGGCGTGAACATTATGCTGATGAGTCCTTTCGCGGACGATATAGCCCAGCTCGTCGTCGACGAAAAGGTGCCGCTGGTCACCACCGGGGCGGGCCTGCCGTCAAAATATATGCCGGCCTGGACAGCGGCGGGGATTAAGACGGCCCCGGTCGTGCCGTCCGTGGCGGTGGCCAAGAAAGCGGCTAAGCTGGGCGCTTCCGCCATAATCGCCGAAGGCGGGGAAAGCGGCGGGCACGTCGGGGACCTCACGACAATGGCGCTCGTGCCGCAGGTGGCGGACGCGGTGGATATTCCCGTCCTGGCGGCGGGGGGCGTGGCCGACGGGCGCGGCGTGGCCGCGGCCTTTATGCTCGGCGCGCGCGGCGTGCAGTGCGGCACGCGCTTCCTGACCGCGACGGAATGTAACGTTCACCGTAATTATAAGGATAAAATTCTGGCGGCCAAGGACATCGACACTATAGTCACGGGCAAGAGCCTGGGCCACCCGGTGCGGTCGCTGAAAAACGCCTTTTCGCGCCGCTTTTTTGAAATGGAATACGACAATACCCTCAGCAAGGAAGCTATCGAGGCGTTCGGCGCGGGTTCGCTCCGCAAGGCCGCCGTGGAGGGCGACGTGACCGACGGCAGCGTTATGGCCGGGCAAATCGCGGCGCTCGTAAAAGACGAAGCCCCCGCCGCCGAGATTATAAGCCGGATTTTCAGCGAGGCCGAAAATATTTTAAGGGGCGCGTCCGAATGGATAAAATAGCGTTTTTGTTCGCCGGGCAAGGCTCGCAGTACCCGGGTATGGGCAAGGATTTATACGAGGGCAGCCGCGCCGCGCGCGCAGTTTTTGATTTAGCGGAGCGGCTCCGCCCGGGTACTGCCGATATGTGCTTCTCCGGCTCCGCGGAGGAGCTTTCCCGGACTATAAACACGCAGCCCTGCCTTTTTACCGTAAACCTGGCTTGCGCGGCCGCCCTGCTTGAAAAGCGGCCGGACGCCGGGCCGTCGGCCGTCGCTGGCTTTTCTCTCGGGGAAATGTCCGGGGCGGCGTTCTGCGGTATGCTTCCTTATGAAACGGCGTTTGAGGCCGTCCGCAAACGCGCGGAGTTTATGGACGAATCCGCCGGGGAGTCGGACGGCGCTATGGCCGCCGTACTGAAGCTCTCCGACGAGCAAACGCGGGATATCTGCGCCGCTTTCCGCGAGCTTTATCCCGTAAATTACAACTGCCCGGGGCAGGTCGTGGTGGCCGGCCGAAGGGAGACCATAGACGGCGCGCCTTTTAGGGAAGCCGTCGCCGCCGCCGGGGGCCGGCTTATAAAGCTCAAGGTCAGCGGCGCTTTTCACTCTCCGTTTATGGAGGGCGCGTCGGCCAAATTCCGCCGCTATCTTTCCGGGTTAATCTTCGGCTGCCCGAAATATCCGCTTTATTCCAACGCCACGGCGGAGCCGTACGGCGGGACAAGCCCGGACGATTTGCTTTCCGCCCAGGTGAAAAACCCCGTCCTCTGGAGCCAGACCCTTGAAAATATGAAAAGCGCGGGAATCTCCGCGTTTATAGAGCTTGGCGCGGGCAAGACCCTCTCCGGGTTAGCGTCAAAAATCGCCCCGGAGGCGAAAATTCTCCGGGTAGAGAATATTGACACCCTGAACGAAACCTCCGGCAAATTATAAAAAATCGAGGTGCTTTTTATGGTAGCTCTTATAACCGGCGCTTCGCGCGGAATCGGGCGCGGCTGCGCTCTTGAGTTCGCCAAGCGCGGTTACGACATAGCCCTTGTTTACGCCGGCAACCACAACGCCGCGCAAGCCACGCAGCAAGCCGTTTCGGCGCTTGGCGTGCGCACCTTCTGCTGCGCTTGCGACGTTTCCGATTTCGAGGGCGTGGGCGCGCTCACGGCGCGGGTTCTCGAGGAGCTTGGCCCTATCCGCGTGCTTGTCAACAACGCCGGCGTGACCGCCGACAATCTCCTGCTCAAAATGAGCGAAACGGACTTTGACCGCGTGCTTGATATAAACCTTAAGGGCGCGTTCAACTTTATAAAACATTCCTACTCTCATTTTATGAAACAAAGGGACGGCCGGATTATAAACATCTCCTCCGTAATAGGGCAGATGGGCAACCCCGGTCAGGCCAACTACGCCGCCAGCAAGGCCGGGCTTATCGGCCTGACCAAATCCGTGGCGCGGGAGCTGGCCAGCCGCGGCGTCACCTGCAACGCCATAGCCCCCGGATATATTGAGACGGATATGACTACGACGATGACCGGGCAGGCGCGGGAGGCTATGACCTCCGCGATACCTATGAAGCGCGTGGGCACCGTGTCGGACGTGGCCTCCGCGGCCGCGTTCCTTGCTTCCGCGGAGGCCGGGTATATCACCGGCCAGGTCCTTTCGGTAAACGGCGGGCTGTATATGTAAAAGCTTAGGCTTAAGCTTAGCGAAAGTTTTCACTTCTTTAGAAGAAGGAGAATCATTATGAGCAAAAGAGTCGTTGTTACGGGTTTGGGCGTTGTATCCCCGGTCGGCAAAACGCCCGGCGAGTTTTATAAAAACCTGACCTCCGGAGTCTGCGGCATAGGGCCTATAACGCGGTTTGACGCGTCCGGTTTCAAGGTTAGCCTGGCCGCCGAGGTCAAGGATTTTTCCCCGGAATTTTACGGTATATCGCATAAAGACGCTTCACATATGGACCTTTTCACGCAGTTCGCCGTGGCCGCCGCGCGAGACGCGGTTGAGGACAGCGGCATCGCGGGAACAATCGACCCCGAGCGTTTCGGAGTGTACGTCGGCTCCGGAATCGGCGGTATGAATACTTTCACAGCGGAATCCCGCAAACTTTTTGAGCGCGGGCCGGACAGGGTCTCGCCGTTTTTTATACCTATGCTCATCTCAAACATAGCCGCGGGGCAGATTTCGATACGTTTCAACGCGCAAGGCCCCTCGCTTCCCGTGGCCACCGCCTGCGCCACCTCGACCAATTCTATCGGGGAGGCTTTCCGCGCGGTGTCCGCGGGCTGGGCCGACGCTATTATCGCCGGAGGGACGGAGGCCGCTATCGAGCCGCTCGGCATAGCCGGCTTTATAAACTGCAAGGCGCTCTCCCTCGCGACTGACCCGAAGCGCGCCTCCATCCCCTTTGACAAAGAGCGGAACGGCTTCATAATGGGCGAGGGCGCGGGCATAGTCGTCCTGGAGGAATACGAGCGCGCCAAGGCGCGCGGCGCGAAAATCTACGCCGAGGCCGTGGGCTACGGCAACACTCTCGACGCTTATCACGTGACCCATCCGCGCCCGGACGCGGCTCCGTCCTCCCGCGCTATAAAACAAGCGGCGGAGCAAGCGGGGATTCTGCCCGGCGAGCGGGTTTACTTCAACGCCCACGGCACCTCCACCCCGGTAAACGACACGACGGAGACCAAGGCCATCAAAACGGCTCTGGGGGAGGAACGCGCGCGGACGCTCAAAATCAGCTCCACGAAGTCTATGACGGGGCATATGCTCGGCGCGGCCGGCGCGATAGAGGCCATCGCCTCAATCCTGACCCTGCGGGAGGGGGTTGTGCCGCCGACAATAGGGTACGCCGTCCCCGATCCGGAGTGCGACCTTGACTATACCGTGAACGAAGCCGCGCGGTTCGACCCGGCGCTGGCGATTTCCGTGTCGCTGGGGTTCGGCGGGCACAACGCGTGTCTGGCTTTCCGTAAGGTATGACGAAATCTACTTAATAAAGGGGAATCCGTATGAATATCGAAGAAGTCGGCGCGCTTATAAAAATGATGAACGAATCCGATTTGAAAAGCCTTGAGGTGACTGAGGGCAACCTTTCCGTGCGGCTTGTGCGGGACGGCGGCGGCGGCTTTTATCAAGCCCAAGCTCAAGCCCCAGCCGAGCGGGCCGCCGAATCCTCGTCGGTTCCCCTGCCCGTTATAAACCCGCTTTACCTTCCGGCGGAGGGCGCGGGCCAGGCGGCGGAGCCGGCCGAATCCGGAAACGTCATAAAATCCCCTATGGTGGGCGTTTTTTATCGCGCCGCCGCGCCGGACGCGCCGCCTTATGTCCAAACCGGGCAGTCCGTCGCCGTCGGCGACGTTTTATGCGTAATCGAGGCTATGAAGCTGATGAACGAAATAACCGCCGAAACAAGCGGCCAAATTGCCGAAATCTTAGTCAAAGACGGCGACGTGGTGGAATACGGCCAACCGCTTTTCAGGTTAGCTTAACGGGGCGGGGCGCGTATGGATAAAGACGAAATCAAGAAAATCCTGCCGCACAGGGAGCCTATGCTCCTTGTCGACCGCGCGGAAATATCGCCGGACGGCAAAACCTGCGTCGGCGAAGTTACAATCACGGGGGAGGAATGGTTTCTTCAGGGGCATTTCCCCGACAACCCCGTCGTGCCGGGCGTAATCCAGTGCGAGATGATGGCGCAGGCCTGCTGCGTCCTGCTGAAGGACGAGCTGGCGGCGGGCAAAACCCCGTATTTTACCGGCATGGACAAAATAAAATTCCGGAAAATGGTCAAACCCGGAGACACCCTCGTGACCGAAGCGGCCCTAACAAAGGCCCGTCCGCCGTTTTATTTCGCGTCCGTCAGGGCGTCCGTGGGCGACGAAACCGCCGCGCAAGGTGAATTATCGTTTGTTATAAAATAAATTTATCTGACAAGGAGCGCGTATGTTCTCCAAAATCCTTATCGCCAACCGGGGAGAAATAGCCGTGCGGATAATCCGCGCGTGCAAAGAAATGGGCATATCAACCGTGGCCGTTTATTCGGAGGCCGACGCGGACGCTCTCCACGTCAGCCTGGCGGACGAGAGCTTCTGCATAGGCCCCGCCGCCGCCGCCAAAAGCTACCTTAACGGCCGCGCCGTCGTCACCGCCGCTCTCCTTTCGGGGAGCGAAGCCATACACCCCGGCTACGGCCTTCTTTCGGAGGACGCGGCCTTCGCGGAGCTGTGCGTCGAAAACGGGATTGAGTTTATCGGGCCTTCCCCCGCCACAATCCGCGTTATGGGCGATAAAAACGAAGCCCGCGCCGCTATGCGCAAGGCCGACGTGCCGGTAATCCCCGGCTCGCCGATTGTCGAAACCGCCGGGGAGGCCCTGGAACACGCGCGAAAAATAGGCTATCCCCTTCTGCTCAAGGCGCGCAGCGGCGGCGGCGGCAAGGGCATCCGCCGGATAGACTCTGACGACGAGCTTTCGCGCAATTTCGCGCTCGTTTCCGCCGAAGCCAAAAATAATTTCGGCGACGGCGTTCTTTATATGGAAAAATTTCTTTTTCCCGTCAAACATATTGAAATGCAGCTTATAGCCGACGCGCACGGCGCCGTCGTCTGCCTCGGCGAACGGGAGTGCTCCGTTCAGCGCAAAAACCAGAAAATGATTGAAGAATCCCCTTCCGTCCAGATTTCCGACAAAACCCGCCAGAAAATGACGGCCATCTGTCAAAAAGCGGCCAAGGCCTGCAAATATCTGGGCCTCGGCACGATTGAGTTTCTGCTCGACAAGGACGGCAATTTCTATTTTATGGAAATGAACACCCGCCTGCAGGTGGAGCACCCCGTTACGGAGTTCGTGACCGGAGTTGATTTAGTAAAATGGCAGATTCGCGTCGCGGCGGGGCTGCCGCTCGGTTTTTCCCAAAAGGACGCGCGCCTCTCCGGGCACTCCATAGAGTGCCGCGTGAACGCGGAGGACCCGGAAAACGGCTTTCGCCCCAGCTGCGGGAAAATCTCGTTTTTACATATCCCCGGCGCGCCGGGGGTTCGGTTTGACTCCGCCATGTACTGCGGGTATTCCGTCCCTCCGTTCTATGATTCTATGGTGGGCAAACTCATAGTCCACGCCGAAAACCGCGAGTCCGCCCTGCGAAAGATGAACGCCGCCCTGTGCGAACTGGCGATTGAGGGAATCACCACGAACGTTCATTGCCAGCTGGCGCTGCTCAACGAAAAGGCTTTTGTCGACGGCAGCTACACGACGGATTTTGTGGAAAACGCGCTTAAGAAAGACAAAACGAAAAAGGGTGATTAGATGTTTGATATAGCCATAATCGCCGGGATTTTGGCGGCGCTGGCCTTCCTTGTTGTTTTCATATCGCTTTGCGCCGGGGGCCTGGCGTTTCTTTTGAAAAACGACAAAATGAAAGTCAAGTGGAAAAAGGTTCGGTTAGTATCATTTATTCTGTTCTGCGTATTTCTCATAGGAGATATTGTGTTTATACGGCTCAACGCGAAAAAGGTCGTCGAGGGCGCGATAGACGCCACGGCCTACGTCGGCGGGGAGCTGTTCGGCCGGGGCGTTTCGCGCGGTTTTCAGAGTTTTGAGCGAAACTGGGACAAAGGGCGGCTTGAACAGCTCGAAAACCTGTCGGTGCAATCTTTCACCGTAAACAAACCCGGCGCGGCGGGTTCGCTTGACCAGAACGACGAGGCCCGCCTCACGAAAGACTCTGATAAGCTCACTTACACGATTGAAATAGTTTTTGAAAACGACTCCCCCGCGGAGGAAAAGCTCTATTTTAACGATTTAGTCGGCAACCAGTACCTGACGGCGTGCGATAAGGACGACAACGCCTACGCCCTCTCCCTCAGCGACAGCGACTCGCACAAGATTCCCTTCGGGCGGAGCAAATTCGTTTTCTACGCGCTCGTTCCGAAGGACGCGGAAATCGACCACCTGCGGTATATAAAACAGAAAATATACGCGGATCAAGGCCAAGCTCAGGACCAAGACCAGTAGGAGGCGCGGCGTATGGAGCTTGCCGATGCTTTGTTTGCAGTTTTTCTGACGACGTTTTTGCCGTTTTTATACAGCGCCTGCCTGGCTGCCGTCGGCATAAGCGGGCTTATAATCAGACGCTGCCGGCCCTCGCCGTTGTTTTGGAGCGCCTGCCCGCTGGCGCAAAGCGTTCTGCAGTTACCCGCGGCGTAATGCTGGTGAAACTGTGGAAATTTCCGGAAATTTTGACAACTACATTATTCATCAAGAAGGGGGCTTTCATTTGTCTAAGCTTGCTTTAGGCAAATGAAAACACCGAGCAAGTTATTAATCGTATTCTACCTTATTTGGAGCGGCTGTACGCTTGCCTGCGCCGTCGCCGCCATTATAAACGGGGGGGGGGAAAGTCCTTAACCTTAAACAAGCGAAACCTTCAGGCGGCGAGGATTGGCTGAACCCTTTTAGGCAATCCGAAACACCGAGCAAAATAACCGTAACCGCCGGAGGCTTCGCCGCTTCGCTGATTCACCTCCTAAGCGGCGTGCTTGTACTGGGTTTGGAGGTTTTTCTCGCTATGTACGCTTTCCGCTGACCGGCCCGCGCCGCCAAAAACTAAAGTTGCTTTGAATCGCCCGGCCTTTTCGCTCGGCTCGGTGTTTTCATTTGTGCCAAAACCGAAAGGAGCTTCCGCTTGCTCAAAAAATCGCTTTTTAAAAAACCGAATATCCCGCTTGAGGGCGGAGCGGCGCCGCCGCCCACGCTGAAATGCTCGGACTGCGCGCGCCAAATCCCCAAAAAAGAGCTGGCCGAAAATCTGTACGTCTGTCCCCGGTGCGGCTTTCATTTCAGGATTTCCGCGCGGAGGCGGCTTTCCGTGCTGGTTGACGACGGCACCTTTCAAGAGTTTGACGCCGCGCTTTCCGGGAAAAACCCGCTGGATTTCCCCGGGTATGACGAAAAGCTGCAAAAATCACGCGAGGACTCCGGCGAAAAAGAGGCCGTCCTCACCGGCGCGGCGGAAATAGGCGGCAAAAAATGCGCTCTGTTCATTATGGAGCGCGCCTTTATGATGGGCAGTATGGGCGCGGTCGTGGGCGAAAAAATCACGAGGCTGTTTGAATACGCTGCGGAAAACCGCCTGCCCGTCGTCGGCTTTACCCTCTCCGGCGGCGCGCGTATGCAGGAGGGGCTTTTCTCGCTTATGCAGATGGCCAAAGTGTCCGGCGCGGTGCGCCTTCATGGGGAAGCCGGCCTGCTGTATATCGCCGTGCTGACCGACCCGACCACCGGCGGCGTGACGGCCAGTTTCGCTATGGAGGGCGATATAATCCTGGCGGAGCCGAAGGCGCTGATTGCTTTCGCCGGTCCGCGCGTGATTGAGCAGACCATCCGCAAAAAGCTCCCGGAGGGCTTTCAGCGCTCCGAGCTGCTGCTCGAGAAAGGTTTTCTTGACGCTATCGCCGACAGGCGCGCCCACGCCCAGACAATATCCCGTCTGCTAGGGTTGCACGAGCCGAGAAACTTCGACGAGCACAAACACAAGGAGGACTGAAAGTGCAGGCATACGAAAGAGTTCAGAAGGCGCGCGGGGCCGCCCGGCCAACCGCGCTGTCCCTTATAAACGCCGTGTTTACCGGCTTTTTCGAGCTTCACGGAGACAGGGTTTTCGCCGACGACAGGGCGGTCGTCGGCGGCCTTGCCCAGCTTGACGGCGCGCCCGTCACCGTAATCGGCCTTGAAAAAGGCTCCTCGGTCAAGGATAAGGTGGAGCGCAATTTTGGCGCGGCTCACCCGGAGGGGTACCGCAAGGCTTTGCGCCTTATGAAACAGGCTGAAAAATTCGGCCGTCCTGTCGTGACCATTGTGGACACGGCTGGCGCGTACTGCGGCATAGGCGCGGAGGAACGCGGCCAGGGCAGGGCCATCGCCGTTAATTTAATGGAAATGATGCGGCTTAAAACCCCGGTTATCTCCATCGTGCTGGGGGAGGGCGGCAGCGGCGGCGCGCTGGCGCTGGCCGTGGCGGACGAGGTCTGGCTGTTTGAGAACTCCGTTTATTCGGTCATTTCGCCGGAGGGCGCGGCAAGCATTTTATACAAGGACCCGGCCAAGGCCGCCGAAGCCGCCGACTCTCTCAGGTTAACCGCGGGGGATTTAGCCTCCTTCGGCCTTATCGACCGCGTGTTTTCCGAACATAACGACAACTTCGAGCGCGCGTTTATGGACGTTAAAAAAGAGCTTCGCGTGACTCTCAGGAAATTATGCGGACTTAATAAAGAGGAGCTTCTTGAGCTAAGGTGGCGGAAATTCCGCGCTATGGGCGAGACCTGACCTTTCGGGGCTTGCTCCGGTTTTAAAACGCGGCGATAAAAAACACTCCTTAGAGCAATTCCAGGTTTGACTTGCCGCTTTCGAGCCGGAAATCGCGATGCCACGCCACGAGCGTTGGCGAAGCCAATGCGGGGAACAGCGTTTCCGGCGATGAATAATAAGGCGGCTTATGTCAAACGGAATTGCTATAAAAACCGGGGCGTTTTTTTATTGTCCGCCGCTTTTGATACGAACCCCGATTAAAATCATAACCCGTTGCGGGTCAAAATCTCCGCCGCGTCTTTGCCAACGCCGAGAATTTTTGCAATGTCTGTCATTCTCTCACTCACCTTACCTTCGCACCAAATCCGCAGCGGTAACATCAGGGTGCCGATAGCGCTTGCGCTTCTCTGTCTTGCCTTTATAGTTTATCGCTCTCCGCGGGCAAAACTGCAAACACGCCATACATTGCTCACATTTTTCGCCGAACGTAGGCTTGCCGTCTTTGAGTTCGATGTTGCAAACCGGGCAGATTTTGGCGCACAGACTGCAGGAAACGCAACCGCCGCTGACGGTATAATCACGCGCGGCCTCGTGGACTTTCCCTCGCGCCCGCTCCGTCATAGACATCGAACCCGGCTTCGGCAAAGCGCGGGGGCGTTTTTCCTTATCACGAATTGCCGCCGCGATTTTGGGCAAAACTTTGGCGGCGTGGCGGTTTGCCGCGTTTGTAAAAAACATCCTGCCGTACAATAAAATATAGTTCGCGCCCATAATTAAGAGTGTCCCGTAATCCAATTCGCGGCTTTGCGCCGAAAGCAGGGCGTTCATCTCATTGAGTCCGTTTTGCGGTATGCCGCCGCGCGTCGCGATTGCGAACAGATAAGCGTTCGGACATTTGGAGAAGTCGAGCGACTCTACAAAGTTCTTGACTACGAGAGGAACGCCGCCGAAGTATATCGGGTAAACGAATCCGATACGCTCGAAGCCTCCCAAATCCGCGCCGAAATTATCCGCGACAGGCGCAATTTTCGTGTCGCCAAGAACTTTCGCGATTTCCCGCGCCGCGAATAGACTGTTCCCCGTGCCGGAAAAATAGAATATTATGTTCATAAGTCAACCTCCTGTCCCGGCTCGATTATCAGCTTGTTCGGCGCGTCCCATTTCTCGGCTTTGGCGCGGTCGAACAGCGCGCCGGGTTTTAAGTGTATGATAATGCTGTGCCTCGCGCCGATTATCCGCGCGCATTCCGCCGCTTCTTTCAATCCCATATTGAATTTGCCGTCGCCGCAGAATATGGCGTAGTCAAGCCCCCGCTCCGCGAACGACTTCATTTGCTCCGTTTTCGACGTATCTCCGGAGCAGTAGATTTTCAGTCCGTCGAACGACAGAATATAGCCGACGCATTGCTTCGGATTGTGCATAATATTTTTCGCTTCAACTGCTTCGATTACAATGCCGTCCACGTCGAAGCTGTTATGCTTACCGCCCGCGAGAGCTTCCTCGTGAGTAATAATTCTGCAATCAGGCTTTTGCGCGATTAGCTGAATCTGGTTGTGGTCGCTGTGTCCGTGCGTGACGAGTATCACGTCGGCGGGCGGGCCATAGCCGTCGCCGGCGTAAGGGTCAACGTAGATAACGCGCCCGTCGTTAGCGGTGAACCGATAGCTCCCGTGTCCCTGATAGTAGAGTTTAGCCATTATTCGTCCCTCATTTTTCATAAATTGACGTATGCGTCAGCTTGCCGCCGACGCGCCTTGAATTCCTCAAATCTATTGAGCGCGCGGTTTCGCCGAACGGCTCAATATTCCGCGGCGCTCGGCCGGTCGCGACCTCTCGCCCGAGCGTAATGTGAGGCTGTATTTGCGGCCGTCCGTTTCAAAGACATATAGCGGGGCTTGCCCTTTTTTTCGTTCCCGCTGGACGACATTGGCGTTGCGGCGGTCAGCCTCATACTCCGGCAAAAAATCGGGAACCGTCACCAAGCCCTCAAACAGCGGGCAATCTAATCCATCGCCGTCCGTCTTGTCCGGCGTTTGAGGGCGCCCGCCCTTCCGGCGGTTTTTAAATTCCGCCGCGAATCACAGCACTTCTGAATTTCCGGCGAAAGCGCTCCAGTCAAGCCCCGCCGCGTCCAGCAGGGCGCGTATTTCCTCCGGCTTCAAGCTCTCCGCCGCTTCCTTAGCCTCCTTGACGGACTCCGCGTCGCGATAGAGGTTGGCGATGCGCATCTCGGGCAACCCGTGCTGCCTGGTGCCGAAAAAATCCCCCGGGCCGCGAAGCTCCAAATCCGCCTCGGCTAGGTCAAAACCGTCAAGCCCAGCCGACATAGCTTCCATACGCCGCTTTGTATTCTCCGCCTTTGAATCGGTTATGAGCACGCAGTAAGACTTGTGCGCTCCGCGCCCGACGCGCCCGCGAAGCTGATGCAACGCGGAAAGACCGAACCGCTCGGCGTTTTCGACGACCATAAGCGCGGCGTTCGGCACGTTCACGCCGACCTCCACAACCGTCGTCGATACAAGCGCCCGAGTCGCGCCGCCGGCAAACGCGGCCATAACGCGCTCCTTTTCGTCCTCTCGCATTTTGCCGTGCAAAACGACCGCGTCGAGGGAGGGACAGGCTCTTTTCAGCTCCCGGGCGTAATCGATAACCGCCTTCAGTTCGGACTTATCGTCCGGCTCCCGAAGCTCGTCCGGAGCCGCCCCCGGCGAAAGGCCTATCGCGGCGCAGACGAAATAAACCTGCCGCCCCTCCTCCGCGAGTTTTTGCGCGAAGCTCCACACGCGGCGGCGGTATTTTGACGAAACCGCGTAAGTCTCAATTTTCCGCCGCCCCGCCGGCATATCCCGTATCGTCGAAATATCCATATCCCCGTACAGAACAAGCCCAAGGCTTCGGGGAATCGGCGTGGCGGTCATAACAAGGACGTGCGGCCCTTTCCCCTTTTCCGCCAGCGCCCGGCGCTGTAAAACCCCGAAACGGTGCTGCTCGTCCGTAATTACAAGGCCCAGAGCCGCGAACTCCGTCCGCTCCTGAAAAGCGGCGTGCGTGGCCACTACCATCTTCGCCTCGCCGCTTGATATATCCCGCAGTGCCGCTTCCTTCGCGGCTTTCTTGAGCGCGCCGGTCAGCAGCGTGGTTTTTATCCCAAGCGGCCCGAATAAGTTGGAAAAATATGTAAAATGCTGGCCCGCCAAAACGGTCGTCGGGGCCATTATCGCCGCCTGGAAACCGTTTTTGGCGGCTATGAAGCAAAGCAGGGCCGCCACGAGCGTCTTGCCGCATCCCACGTCCCCTTGGAGGAGGCGGTTCGCGGCGCGCCCGCTTGAAAAATCGCCGGCAATCTCGCTAAACGCCGCTTTCTGCCCCTCCGTCAGCTCATACGGCAAAATCCCCAAAATCGGGGAAATATCGGCGTCCCGAAAAACGATTCCGTTTTTTTTGCGCTTTATAAGCCCCCGCGCCGAAAAAAGGGCCGCCTGCGCCAGGAGCAGCTCGTCGAAAACAAGGCGGCGGCGGGACTCCAAGAAGGCGGCGGCGCTTTCGGGAAAGTGAATATTCCTTATCGCGAAGGCCCGCCCGCAAAGGGCGTATTTTTCGCGGATTCGCGGCGGCAGAGGGTCGTCCTCAAGCGGCGGCAGGCCGTCTAACGCGGCCTTTACAAAGCCCCTGAGGATTTTGGCGGAAAGCCCCTCCGTCACGCGGTATTGCGGCACAATCCGCAAAAAGCCGCCCTTTGACGACGGCGCGTAGTCCGCGACGGCCATCCGCCGCTCCCCGAAGCGGCCCTCCGCCCGGCCCGCGAGGAAGTATTCCTCCCCGCGCCTGAAATTACCCCGCATATACGGCTGATTGTACCACACGGCGTACAGACCGCCGGTATCGTCCGAAAAATAGACCCGAGTCACCCACACGCCGTTTTTCATCACGCTCTCTGAATTGCCGCAAACGGCGCGGATTACGCAAAAATCGCCGGTTCCCGCCTTGCCCGCGGGCGTCGTCCGCGTCAGGTCAAGGTAAGCGCGGGGATAATAAAAAAGCAGGTCCCCCACCGTCAGAATCCCCAGTTTCTCAAGCAGGGCCGCCCGCTTCTCCCCCGCGCCGCGTATGGTTTTTATATCGTCGTTAAAGGTCATATCCGTATTATATAAAAAAAACCGCGTCAGGTCAATCATTTTTTGAATTTTTGTGTTGACACGCCCCGCGGCTTGTGCTAAAATAATTCTTAATGGGGATATAGCTCAGCTGGGAGAGCACTTGAATGGCATTCAAGGGGTCAAGGGTTCGAGTCCCTCTATCTCCATTACTTACTTAAGAGAACGATTCTAACAGTGCGGAAAGGATTTGTTTTTGTCAATGAAAAAGTTTTCTTGTTCACTTTGCGGCTACGTCCACGAGGGAAACGAACCTCCGGAATTCTGTCCGCTTTGCAAGGCTCCCGCTTCCAAATTCACGGAGGTCGGCTCGGGCCTGGTTTTCGCGGACGAGCACAAAATCGGCGTGGCAAAGGGCGTTGACCAGGAAGTTTTGGAGGGTCTGCGCGCCAACTTCAACGGCGAGTGCACAGAAGTCGGTATGTATTTGGCTATGAGCCGCCAGGCTGACCGGGAGGGTTATCCCGAAGTGGCCGAAGCGTATAAGCGTATCGCCTTTGAGGAAGCCGACCACGCCGCTCGGTTCGCCGAGCTTTTGGGCGAGGTTGTCGACCCGTGCACCAAAACCAACCTTGAGAAGCGCGTCGCCGCCGAGCACGGCGCCACCCAAGGCAAAAAAGACATCGCCACGAAAGCCAAAGAACTCGGCCTTGACGCTATTCACGACACCGTGCACGAAATGTGCAAGGACGAAGCGCGGCACGGCAAGGCTTTTCAGGGTTTGCTCGAAAGGTATTTTAACAAGTAATCAATCACGAAAAATAAAGACCGCCTATGCTAAGCTAAACCAGGCGGTTTTTTGATTAACGGGAAAAACGGCGGAGAACGCTCGGTGTTTGAGGTTGTCTAAAAAAGATTTAGACAACCTCAAGCCCCCTTCTTGCCCTGTGTTTTGGCTTGCCTAAAAAGATTTAAGCAAACCAAAGCCCCCTCCTTAGTAATTCACCTTCCACATATTCGCCAGCGTCGTGATTTTCACGTCAAGAGCCTGAAGCTCCTCTAATCCGCCGCTCTGGTTTATGCTTATAAACTGACGGTGCAGCTCGTTGGCCTCCTCCACGTGCGCGGTAAAATAAAGGTTGCCTATTCTTTTAAGTATTGAATTCGCAAGGTTGTCGCGCAGAAACTTGACGTTTTGCGCCTCAATTATTTCATCGTGAATTTTGCTCATTTCCATATCTAATTTATGCGCCGCCGCCGCCGATTCCTGCAAACGCTTCTGAATCGGCTCCGGGATATTCCCGCTGTATTTATACTTTAAGGAATGTTCGATTGTTGACCAGAAGTTCATCGCGAGGGTGCGAATCTGAATCTCCGCCCAAACCTCCTTTTCCCCCGTTAACGTCATCACGGTGTACCTGACGAGCATATGGTAGCTTTGGTATCCGCTGGGCTTGGCTTTTTTGATATAATCCCGCTCTTGGCGGACGCTCAGGTCAAACCCGTCTCGGCGGCGTATAAGCCCCGCCACCCTCTCTATATCCTCGACGAAACGGCAGATTACGCGCACGCCGGCTATGTCTTCCATGCGCTCGGACACTTCGTCAAGAGGTATATTTTTCCGCGACGCTTTTTCCATAATTGAAGCCGCGTTCTTTACCCGGCCGTAGACATTCTCCACAGGGGAGTGAAGCCCGTTCCGATGGGATTCCTCTGATATGAAACGAAATTTTGCCACAAGTTCATCTACGGCCTGTTGATAGGGGACCAAAAAAATGTCCCAGTTTATAGGCTTGCTCATATATCCTCCCAAAGGCGCCGCAACGTATTTTTTTAATTATACCACGCTTCTTGCCGCCGTTCAAGGATTTTATTCGCGGACGCGCCGCTGGCCGAGAGGGCGGTGGCGCAGGACAGGCGTCAGGAAAGGGCTTATTATAAGAACAACGGAAGGACAAACCGAGAGGGGATTGATTTGCTCGGTGTTTTGGATTGTCTAAAAGGATTTAGACAATCCAAAGCCCCCTTCTTTCCCGCCGTCGTAGTCCAAAAGCGCAAGATTGACCACCGCGCCGTCGAACGCGTCATTCGATTTCTGAATCGCGGCGATTTCCTCGCCCGTGAACGTCTGCCCCGCGTAACTGCCGCCGATATTTACCCAAAGCGTTCCGCTGGGCGCAAGCGTCCGGCGAACCTTCGCGGAATACCGCAACAAGTTTTTCGATATAGGCTTCCGGCGTTTCTTCAAGCCCTATCCGTCCGGCGACGCCGTAATCGCGCAAGCCGTAATAAGGCGGGCTTGTTACGTGAGTTTGAACGCTTTCGCTTTCGACTTCCGCCAGCGCGGTTAGCGCGTCGCCTACGATAATTGTATTTGTCATTCCCCGCGCCCCCTTTCGCTCAAATAATCAAGGAATAGCGCCGCGCCCGTAAATTTCACGCGGTACGGCTCTAACATACCGTTTTGTCAAGGTGGTTTTTCAAATTTTTTATTTACGGCGAACTACACAAACCGCCCCGACGGATAGTTGTTTTTTGCGCATTGCGTCCGAAGCTCGGCCAATTTATAGGGAAAATCGCAAATCACCCAAATTTCGGGGAGCTCTTGTTGACATCTGCGGAATGTATTGATATAATAGAAAAGATGTATATTATACTTGTACGGCTTTCGCGATTTTGCGGTACACCTCGTCCTTATCGTCTTGGGTCGCTCCGAGGTATCGACGGGTTGCAGAAAAGTCCGAGTGATTATAAATCTCCAGTATGACCGCGGTGAGCTTTGCCTTGCCGTTTTTTCTCGGTTGCGGCGGCGCTCTCGCGGACGCGTTTACGCCCGAAGCCGTACGCGTCCTCCCGCGTCAAGCGGAGCGGGCCGCTGATACGGAGCGCGGTATGTGTACGCCCGTAACAATTATGAATATGGTTGCGGATTTCCCCGCGCTTGAGGTAATATTCCGCGAGTTCGAGGACTTGACGCTTGTTTCTGATTGGGTTGGGCGGCTGACATAATGGCGTCCTCCTTGGATTATAGAAGCCGGCGCAGCCTTCCGCGGAATACATTACATTAGGTTCGGAGCGGAAGCGGATCTACATACGCTGAAGGGGGTATCGTTATGAGACTTATTAAAAACATCACGAAAAGGTTTCTGTCGGCCGCGCTCACCGTCACGGTTATGGCGGGGCTTATTACGGTTACGCCGCTGTCGGTGTTTGCGGATATAAGCTACGTAGACGCGGCGGGGGATGGGAAAACAAGAGCGTCCGCTACCGAGATAACCGGCGGAGAATCTCTCCTGGACATCGCAGCGACCGGCGCAGGGTGGTACTTTGTAAAAGGGAACGGTGGAGGAGGGATTCCAGCGCCGTCGCCGATTACAATAAACAATTCCGTCAAGATAGACGGAGATGTAAACGTGATTCTTGAGGACGGCGCCACTCTGACGATATCTGGTGGACTGAGCAGTCTGAGCAGTCTATCAAGCGGCGCAAGCCTTACTATTTGGGGGCAATCAGGCGGCACGGGAAAGCTGATTGTAAATAGCGGCGCAGAGAACGGTGTGGACCTTACCGGCAATTTGATAATCAACGGCGGGGTAGTTGAAATCACGAGCGCGGCGAAAGGTATAAGCGCCGAAGGCGACGTAGAAATCCAAGGCGGCGCGAAAGTTACAATCATCAGCGAGGATGTTGGTATATACGCCGGTACTGACATTTTATTGGCGACGTCTAATGGCGACCCCGGCGTGACGGTTACATCGACGAATGAGGACACGCCGTCGCTCGAAGCAGCCGCGGCGACTATTAGCAACGACGGATACGTGGAGCTGCACGCGAATGTTCGCAAAAAAAGTGACGGTTATCATAAACGTCAATGGATTAAGGTTGGCTCCGAAACAAATTTTGACGACCACGGAGAGCGAACACGCTTTTTCGCGGGAACCGAAGAAGTAGAGCCGAAAGATTTCGCGTCGCTGGCGTATTATGGTATGACAATCGACCCCGAAGTTCATTCGTTCGAACCGGCGATTGAAGGTTATACATTAGCTTATGCCGAGGAGCTCGAAACAGCTTTCGAACTGAAGAACGAGTCGACAGAGAGTCTTACCAACGTTACGGCAGCGCTTAACTCCACGAACGCCTTTAAAATAGTAATTGACAGCATTCCCGGGGACGGCGCTATCCCGCCGGGCGGCGCCTCGACTGTCCGCGTCCGCCCGGAAACAGGGCTTTCCCCGGGCACATATGTCGACACGCTTGACGTTTCAAGCAACGGGGTTCACGCGCCCGTATTTTTGTCGTTCGTCGTGCACCCCGCCGCCAAAGATATTTATGCCGAGTACGGTCCCGTTACCGTTTTTCGCCCCTCGGCTGTGGGTTATGACACGGTTTTCATAGACGGCGCGGCCAAAACGATTACCGTGGCAAATACGGGCGGCACGGATTTGAAGAATCTCACCGTGACGATTGTCCCTGCGGACGGGGAGGACCCTCATTTTATTATCGCCGAGCCAATCCCCGACGCCGTCCTTGTCGGGGATATCGGGGAATTTTACATTCAGCCGAAACAGGGCCTTCCCGAGGGGATTTATATAGACACGCTGAAGATAACAGACGGCGAAGGGCTGAATATCACGCAGGAGCTGATATTTATCGTCGCCTCGCCGGAAATGAATAATCTGGATATTGATTATATGAACGAGCTTATGAGGCAAGAATACGGCGCTGAATATATAGATTTGCCGCCTGTTCTGCCCGCCCTCCCGCAAGATTCCGCGTTCATGCGGGAGGTGCGGAACGCGTTCGGCGCGGGGCCGGTGTCCGCGCTGCCCTCGGAAATTGCCGGGGAGACCACCGACATAGAGCAGGAAATCTATGTGTTCGTAATTAACGAGTTAGACGACGACTTCCGCGCGCTCTATATCAACGGCGTCAAGCTTACGGAAGGCGACGATTTTATCCATATGCCCCTCCCCGGCGACTGGCGGAGCCTCATTTCAGGGCTAAACGAGGGCAGTACGGTTATCGCCGTGAACGGCAAATACATTGTAAATTCAGAAAACAACACGGTGAATACGGTGGCGGCGGAGTTTGACGAGGCGGAAAACGGCGCCATTTCGATAGTCGCGAAGAATTTCGCCACGAACCTGACCGCGCCTGATCCAGTCACGCCGCCGACGCCGGTCACGCCAGTCACGCCTCCGGTCACGCCGGTTACACCGCCGGTAACACCAGTGACGCCGCCGTCAGGCGGCAGGTCGTCACGGTCGTCGGGTTCGGATACTACGCCGCCGCCCGCAAATACCCCCGCAAATACCCCCGCGTCGAACGATACGCCGCCGATAGGCAATACGCCCGCGCGGCCGTCCGGCACTATCCCGGCGGGGTCTTTGAACATTACGCCCACGCCGCTGCCCGGCGACGCGCCGACGGCGGGCAGTGATAACCCAAAGGGCGATATTACTAATGGTGATAACGAAAACGGCGGCGCAAACACCGCCAACACCGACGCAAACGCCGCGAACGGCGACGATAGCGACGCAAACACCGCGAACAACGCGAACAACGGCTCGAACAACCCCGCAAACAACGCCGCCAACCCCACGGATACAAGTCCCGAAAACTATACGGCCAATAGCCGGATACTGGACTTCCCGACCGACGCGGACGGCAATTACTACTTTGCGTTGGAAAACAGCGATTCAAACCTTACGTTCCGGCTTGACCTTCCGCTTGAGGAATTTCGGGAGCTGTATTTGGACGGCGAGCCGCTTACGCCGGGCGAGGACTACGAGACGCGCTCGGGAAGCACGATTGTGACCATATACGCGAGCCGGCTTGCGAAGCTTGAAAACGGCGCGCGCAAGGTTGAGACGCGGTTTGCCGGCGAGGTTGTGTCGCTGGAGTTTTTATTTGAAAACAAGGCCGCCGCCAATACCGCCGCTGAAAATACGGGTGCGGACGCGAGGCCTGTACCCCAAGCGGCGGCGGGGAGCGGCGCTGCGCCGGAACCCGTGAATAGCGCGGCTCGGGCGGGAGGATTTCCCGTGGTTTGGGTCGCCGCCGGGGCGGCCGCCGCGTTCGCGATAGCGATGATATTCAGGCGGAGGCGTAAACAATGAGGTATAACGCGTTTATAAGCTACCGCCACGGCGGACTGGACGGGCTTGTGGCGGAACGCCTTCACAAGCTGCTGGAAACGTACCGCATACCGAGGGAGATACAGAAGAAAACGGGGCGGAGGCGCGTTGAGCGCGTGTTTCGCGACAGGGACGAACTGCCCACGTCGTCTAACCTTTCGCAAAGCATTAACGACGCGCTGGAGAGTTCGGAGTTTTTGCTGTTAATTTGTTCGCCCAGATTGCTTGAATCAATGTGGTGTATGCGCGAGGTCGAGCTTTTCAGCCAACTCCACGGCAAAGATAAAATTATCGCGCTGCTCGTCGACGGCGAGCCGGACGAGGCGTTTCCGCCCAGCATTAGAATCAGAGAAGTTGACGACGGCAGCGGCGGCGGCGCGACGATTGAAGTTGAGCCGCTTGCCGCCGACATTCGCGCCGCGACTTGGAAAAAGTCGCTCAAGCTGCTGAACCAAGAGAAATTGCGTCTGCTCGCGCCCGTTCTGGGGTGCGGCTATGATGATTTGCGCCAGCGCCACCGGGAGCGCAAACGTCTGCAAATTATGACCGCAGGCGGCTCCGCGCTTGCGGTTTCGCTTGCTTTCGGGAGCTTTTCGACGTATCAATATTTGCAAATAAATAAGCAAATGCAGCTTAAACTGCGTAACCAGTCGTATGTTTTATCTGAATACGCGCAAAACGCTCTTGCGGACGGCGACCCGGAAACCGCGATTTTGCTCGCGCTCGCGGGGCTTCCCAAGAATAATGACCGGCCGTATGTTTCAGCCGCCGAGCGGGCGCTTGCCGACGCGCTCGGCGTGTACGACTTGTCCGACGGCTTTGTCCCGTCAAAAACGGTGGATTTACCCGCCGCCCCAAACAGCGTGGCTCTCTCGCCCGACGGCAGGTACGCGGCGGCGGTATATCCGTACAGCGCCGCGATATTCGACACGGAAACCGCCGCCATAGTCGATACACTGCCAACCGTAGGGAGCACGCTGGCCCGCGCGGAGTTTACGCCTGACGGCAGGCTGCTTTACGCGGCGGCGGGAGGGCTTACGTCGTATGACGTCGCGCGAAAAAAGGCCGTATGGACAAATGAGGCCGCCACCGAATTTGCCGTCGCGGCGGACGGAAGCCTTATAGCCGCGATATACAAAGACGGAAACACGGCGGCGGTTTATGGCGGCGACGGCGAGAAAAAAGGGGAAATAGATTTTGGCGCGCGCAAATTTATGTATCCCGGCGACGACACATATGTAAATCCTCACAATTCGCTGTTTGCGCTGAACCGCGACGGCACGAGGCTTGCGGTTAGTTTCGCGGACGGAAGCGTCAGCGTGTTCGACACGTCAAGCGGCGCTGAAACCCCTATCCTGAACCCGTCTGACGTCTCGCGTTTTGAGGGCGGTTTCGACGGCAGCGGCGCGTACCTCGCTCTTTCGGCGACGGCAAACTCGCCTTTCCGCTCTGATTTTATGGTGGTCGACCTGGACGCTATGTCGATAATCGCGTCCGAGTCAAACGAATTGTACGCCTATAAAGTATACGCGGATAACGGGATATACCGCGCGCTTAACAACAATTTGGCGGAGGTTCGCCCCGCGAAGGGCGGCGTTACGAAAACAAGCGTACTCACGGTTGACGCGAAAATCGTCTCTGTACATAAATACGGCGACTCGTTTGTTGTTTCGGACGCCCGAGGCGGATATTATTTCACAAAATATAACGCCGCTCTGCAATCACGGCAACGCGGGAAACAGTATAATTCCTCATATGTGTGCGAGTTTTTGGCTATCGGGGAAAACGCCGCCCTGACCGCCGGATATGATTCGGGCAAGGTCAGAATCTTGAAATGGCGCGGCGGCGGCGCTAAGAATTTGCTGAAGCTCGGAGACGATTTAGATTTCCGGCAGAACGAGCTTCAAGCGTTTGTCGGCGAAAACAGAGTTTTGCTTTACTCGGCGGAGCGTTTTTGGCTATACGACAAATCCGGCGCCGAGCTTGCGCGGGGAGATTTCCCCGACAGCGGCGGTATAACCGACAAACGCCACGACAGGGCGACCGGGAATTTAGCCGTGCTGTACGAAAACGCCCTGCGAATATATTCGGGAGAAACCGGGGCGCTGACGCTTGAAAAAACTGGTATATCCAATGTTGTTTATACGCAAAACGGCGTTTTTTTCAATGAAAACGGCGCGGAGGGCGTTGTAAATATAAGCGGCGCGGAGGTCTCGGCGGCAAACGCTGAAAACATTGTCGGAATGTCGTCTGACGGTTCGTATTTCGCGAATTCAGATAATGAAAGAAGAGTGGGTTTTTATAACGCCGCCGGCGGGCCGCCGCTTTTTACAGCCGAAACGCAAGGGAAAACCGAGGTTTATTTTGCGCGTGACAATAGCTTTGCCGTGGTATTCTCCTGGCACGGAACGCCTGTCGTATACGCTCTGCCGAGGGGAGAAAAACTGAAAAACCTTAACAAGACCGACGCGCTTGCCGAGGTTTTTGAAACGGAAAAATATCTGATAACCCGATATATAGGAACAACCAACGGCACCTACGCGCTGTTACTTGATAAGAAGACATTTGAGCCGCTGGCGTATCTGCCGCAATTTGTCGATATGCCGAGTGAAAATACCTTTTGCGCTTTAGACGCGGGCCGCTCGCTCCGACAGGGGGAGCTTTACACATATGACGCGCTTGCCGAGTTAGCCGACAGCGAGCTTGACGGAAAAACGCTGACGGCGGAGCAGGTGGAATTGTATCACGCTGATTAAAAAGAAGGGTGTTTTGGTTTGTCTGAACCTTTTCAGACAAACCAAAACACCGGGCAAGAAGGTGGCTTTTTGGCGGGGCAGACACGGCCGCCCGGCCAGCAACCGAAGGTTGCGAGAGGGCAGACACGGCCGCCCGGTTATTAACCCGGAGACGCGTTTAGGTTTTGCGCGGCGACAAGCGCGAAACCTGCGTCGGAGGGCCGCCAAAAAACACCGAGCGACTACAAAGGAGTGGAACAAAATGGATCTGAAAGATTTTTTGGAATACAAGAAAATCGCGCTCTTGTGCCACAACATCCCCGACGCGGATACTGTCGGCTCGGCGTTCGCGCTCGGGCAGTATCTGACTTCACTCGGCGCGGAAGTCATTCTGATTTACGGCGGCTGGGAAAAAATTTCCAAGCCGAGCCTTGTGATGATGATTGACAATTTGAATATTGAAATCCAGTACACAAAGGAATTTCCGACAGATGTTGACGCGCTGATAACCGTTGATTGTCAATACGGCGCGGGCAACGTGCAAAAATACGAGCTTCCCGGCGAATTGCCCGTTTTCGCAATCGACCACCACCGCGCCGAAATCGCGGAGAGCGAACGGACAAATATTCAGCCGCAGCTTGGGGCTTGCGCGACGCTTGTGTGGGATTTATTGCGCCGCGCGGGCTTTGACATTGACGGCGACTATCGTGTGTTAAACGCGCTGTATTACGCGCTTTACTCCGATACGAACGGCCTGGCGGAGCTTCGCCACCCGCTCGACCGCGACTTGGCCGATTTACGCTATGACCGAGGACTTATACGCAAGCTGAGGAACTCCGCGATTACCATTGAGGAGCTCCACATAGTGGGCGATATGCTGAAAAACCGCGAAATCCGAGCCAATATCGGGCTTTTCGCGTCGGAACCTTGCGACCCGAATTTGCTTGGATTTGCGAGCGATATTGCGCAGCAGACGGCGAAGCTGGATTGTTGCGTGATGTTTTCGCGTCAAAATAACGGCGGATTGAAATTGTCAATTCGCAGCAGCGCGCGTGAGATTATGGCAAACGAAATCGCGGAATTTCTCTGCCGGGGCGTGGGCGGCGGCGGCGGCAACCTTGAAAAAGCGGGCGGTTTCCTCGGCGGGCGCGACATTGAGCGGCTCGGCACGGGAGAAACGCCCGAAGAATATCTGGGGCGCCGAACCGACGAATATCTCGCGAATTACGACCATATCTACGCCGGCGAAACGCCTGTGGATTTCGCGTCAATGCCGCTCTATCGCAAGCTGACGCGCCGCGTCGGTTACGCAAGAAGTATTGACATTTTTCCCGACAAAACAAAGATGACAATTCGCACGCTTGAGGGCGATATTGACATAGTCGCGGCGGCTGATATTTACCTGATGATTGGCGTTTTAGGCGAAGTTTACCCGATAAAGCGCGAAACCTTTGAAAAAAGTTACAACGCTTTTGACGAGCCGTTTGGTGAAAATTTGGAGTACGTTCCGACCGTGATTGACAGGATGTCCGGAGACAAGCACAAGATTTTGCCCTGCGCGAAGAGCTGTGTTCCCAGAGGCGAGAAGCTTATCCGCGCGGCGGAGCTGGAGCGTGACACGAAGGTGTTTACGCGGTGGGACACGGAGAAATATTTCTGCGGCGTGAAAGGCGACTTCCTCGCCGCGAATGACGGCGTAACCGATGATTGCTATGTCATCCGGCGCGATATTTTTCTTGAGACGTATGAACGTATCTATCGCGATTGTTAAGGGCAAGGCGCCGCCTCTCTTGAGCCCGCTGTAAACACGGGCAAGGTCGGCGCGCCCGCGTTTAAGTATCTATATTACGGACATCAAACCTGCATCGGCGGCAAAGAGGTCACAAGCCGCAACCTGAACGGCTCTGCCGCCATTCCGTTCAGCGAGTTAAAGGCGTTCGGCGAGGTGAAGTTCGATAACGCCGCGCGAAGCGGTACGCTCACTATAAAATAACCAAAACCAAAAAGGACGCTGCCGCCGCGCAACGTCCTTTTCTATGCAAACCTGTCTGACCGCCAACCCTTGATTTTGCGGCGTTTGGTCTTGCTTCGTTACGCCTCCTGCCCATTCGCGCGAGGGATATCGCAGGGTCGGCATATCTAGCCAACGGAGGTTATCGAAAATGAGCGGCAGCTTGGATTAATGAATGATTCGGACGTCGTTGACGAGCCGTTGGCTTTGCGCGAGGTACACGCAATCCGGCTTATGATTTATGATGAAACGGAATATATGACGCCGGAGGAACACTCTCGGTATTATAGCAATTTTACAAAACGTTGACTGCTGGCGCGGAGCGGAAAATCGGCGGCAAGAAGGTGGCTTTTTCGGCAGGCATTAGTGCCGAAAAATCGCCGGGCAAGAAGGCGGCTTTTTCGGCGGGCCAACTTGCTCGGTGTTTTGGATTGTCTAAAAAGATTTAGACAATCCAAAGCCCCCTTCTTGGCCGCCCGGTTTTAACCCGGAGACGCGTTTAGGTTTTGCGCGGCTTTAGGCGCAAAACTTGCGTCGGAGGGCCGGCAAGCGAGGCTTGCGAGAGGGCAGCAGCGCCGAAAAAACGCCGATAAGAAGGTGGCTTTTTCGGCAGGCATTAGTGCCGAAAAAACGCCGATTTTAGGCCGTTTTTCGCGAAGAAGGGGGCTTTCATTTGTCTAAACTTGCTTTAGACAAATGAAAACACCGAGCAACGCCGACAGTCCACGATTTTGAAAATTGCTATATCGCCCGCACTCAAATTCTTCTCATTCCAGTAAAGGCATACCGCGCTGCCGCCGTTCGACGCGCCGTCAGCCCTGTTGTAATCCCACGGATACGATGATGCCGTTCCCCAATTTGTAAAACGCACCCTGTCCGGCGTGGATATGTCATCAACGCTTAAAGTGCCCTGCGCTATTACGCGAGGCGCGGAGAGGGAATCGAACGCTTGCCAAAATTCGGGAATATTTCCGCGATAGAGACTCAACTCCGTCGTAACATCGCCGACCGAGGGAACCCTAAACGGAGCGTAATCGTTGCCGCCAAGCGTTGTGTCAAACATAATCCGAATGCCTGCGCTATGCGGTGCGCCGTTCGTATTTTGAGCGGTGTAATAAAACTCCGCGATATCGTCCGCACCCGTTACTGATTTCGCGCCATGCGAATATGCTGTGTCACAAGAACGCCGGCATATTCCGTCGTACTGACAAATTCGTTTTCAAGGCGCGTCGTTTGCGTGCGGCAATCGGGCTTGAACCGTATGAGAAGAAGCTCCTCGGAATCACCGCTATGACTACGCTGCTCGGCAAAAAGCGGTTTGAGGACACACTTAGCGGTTATATTGCCAAACCCAAAGGCAAACCCGTGTTGTACCGGAAACGGACAAGCGGCAAGCAATCAATTCGGCGGCGGACGATTTCGCCGTCTGTCAGCCCGACTCGGGTCAATATGAAAATTAAAGGAGAATGACTACTATGACTAATCAGGTAAAAACGGAAAACCCGCAGAAGGTTATCACCGGTCCCGACACCCGCTGGAGCTGCGTCAACGCGTGGGAGGCGAAGGAGGAGGCTTTCATTTGTCTAAACTTGCTTTA
Source organism: Clostridiales bacterium (assembly GCA_031287685.1). Classification (GTDB taxonomy): domain Bacteria; phylum Bacillota; class Clostridia; order Lachnospirales; family WQUN01; genus JAITSQ01. The sequence continues at coordinate 53,366 of JAITSQ010000030.1, forward strand.
GACAAATGAAAACACCGAGCAAGTTGGCCTGCCGAAAAAGCCGCCTTCTTGCCGCTGATTTTCCGCTCCGCGCCAGTCAGCGTTTTGTAAAATTGCTATATGGTTTAATCTGTGATTCGTACGAGCCGCTCTAATTTCCTTTTCTTATATTCCGCGAAACGCCCCTCCGCCGCCGCTTGACGAATCTCCCGCGTCAGCTCGTTAAACCACCACAGGTTATGCGCCGCGCACAGCCGCATCGCCAGCAGCTCCCCGGCCTTGAATAAATGCCGGATATACGCGCGGGTATGACGCTCGCAAGCCAGGCAGCCGCAGCCCGCCTCTATGGGCGCGTCGTCCCGCTCGAAGCGCTTGTTGAGCAGGTTGAGCCTGCCGGAGTTGGTGTACACGTGGCCGTGCCGCCCGTTGCGCGCGGGCAGCACGCAGTCGAACAGATTCACCCCGCGCTCCACCGCCTCTAAAATATTCTCCGGCGTGCCCACGCCCATTAAATACGTGGGCCTGTCCGCCGGCAGCTCCGGCACGACGGCTTCTATCGCCGCGTACATTTCCTCGGGGCTTTCCCCGACGGCCAGGCCGCCTATGGCGTATCCGGGCAGGCCGTACTCCGATATGCGCCTGGCGTGCTCCCGCCGCAGGTCGTGATAGACGCCGCCCTGATTTATGCCGAAAAGAACCTGCCCGGGGTTCAGAAGCCGCCCGGCTTCGGCAAGCTCCCGCCGCTTGGCCGCGCACCGCGCCAGCCACCGCTCCGTCCGCGCGGCCGAAGCCGCCATATAGCCGTAATCCGCCGTGGAGGGCGGACATTCGTCAAACGCCATAGCTATATCCGCGCCGAGGTTCGCCTGGATAACCATGCTTTCCTCCGGGCCCATAAAAATCCGCCGCCCGTCCACGTGAGAGGAAAAAGTCACGCCCTCCTCCCGGATTTTGCGCAGGCTGGCCAGGGAGAACACCTGAAACCCGCCGCTGTCCGTGAGCGCCGGCCCGTCCCACGCCATAAAGCGGTGAAGCCCGCCCAGCGCGCGCACAAGCTCGTCTCCGGGGCGCGCGTGCAGGTGATAGGCGTTGGCGAGCGCGATTTGGCACCCGGCGCGGCGCAAGTCGGCGGAATCCAGCGCGCCCTTGATGGCCGCCGAAGTCGCCACGTTCATAAACGCCGGCAGCTCCACGACGCCGTGCGGGGTCGTAAAGTCCGCGCGCCGCGCCCCGCCGTCCGTCCGAATCGCCTTATACATCGGCCGCTTTTTTGTTCGCGCGCTTGCTTTTGGTGATTTTGGGCGGCTCCTCGCCGCTCTTTTCCTCCCCGGCCAGGCACATCGTGTAATACATAGCCGGATTGAACAGTATGGACGCGAAAAAGCCGCAAATCATACCCAGAATCAGCGGTCCGGTAAACTGCTTCATGCTCGGCACGCCGAGGATAAACAGCGCGGTTATGGTCACGAGCGTCGTCACCGAGGTGAAAAGGCACCGCCGGAGCGACTGGCTGACGCTTTTATTTATAAGCTCCCCCACGGGGAGGCGCTTGAGGTTTCTCTTATTCTCACGCACGCGGTCGAACACGACTATGTTGTCGTTAACCGCGCACCCGATAATCGTCAGCACCACGGCGATGAAAGAGTTGTTCAGCGGCACGCGCAGCGCCCCGTAACACAGCACGGTGAAAAGCGCGTCGAACATCAGGGTTATTATAATGCTGCTGCCGATTCGTACGTCCCGGAAGCGCATAGAAATATACACGAGCATCGCCGCGCAGGACAGGAGCACCGCGATTACGGCGTTCCGCTGCATTTCGCCGCTGACCGTGGCGGAGATGTCCGACACCTCGAAGCTGTCCTCGCCCAGGCCGTATTTTTCGGCGATTTTTTTCACAAGCTCCTGGCGCTTCTCCGGCTCCACTTCGCGGATTTTTATGCCCGCGGTGGCGGAACCGATCTTCTGCACCTGCGGAGCGGCCTGTCCGGTCACTTCCGTTACGATGGCGGCTATGTCGTCGTTTTCAAAGGCTGACCCGATGTTGGCGTTTATCGACAGCCCGCCGGAAAACTCCACGTCCAGGTTAAAAGCGCCGCGCCCGGAGGCCGCGTGTATAATGATTAAAATTATGCCCACGGCGTAAACCGCCGCCGACGCCGCGAATATTTTTTTTCTGTTCTCCACGATTTTCATTGCGACGCGCCCCCAATCCTCATTTGCTTGCCGTACAGCGCGGGGTTGTTAACGCCGACGCCCACGAAAGCCTTTATTATCATTTTTGTGACGACTATAGCCGTAAACATCGAAACCAGAACGCCTATGGCCAGCGTCTGGGCGAAGCCGCGCACCGGCCCGCTCCCCAGGTTAAAGAGGACCACCGTGGCGATAAGCGTGGTGACGTTGCCGTCGAAAATCGCGGGGAAGGCCCGCTTAAACCCGGCCTCCACCGCCGCCTTGAGGATTTTGCCGAGGCTTAGCTCCTCCCGGATTCTCTCGAAAATAATGACGTTCGCGTCCACGGCCATACCCACGGACAGGATTATCCCGGCTATGCCCGGCAGGGTCATCGTGACCCGCGCCCCGGAGAGCACCAGCAGCGTCAGGCAGATATATATTACAAGCGCCAAATCCGCGCACACGCCCAGAACCCGGTAGACCAGGAGCATAAAAATCAGCACCAGGGCCAAGCCTATGGATCCGGCCAGGACGCTCGTGGAGAGGGCGTCCGCGCCGAGCTTCGCGCCTATATTATTCATATAAATAACGTCGAGAGAAAACGGCAGGGAGCCGGCCCGGATAAGCGCCGCCAGCTCCTCCGCGCTCTCCGGGGTGAAGGAGCCGGTGATGACGGCGTTGCCGTCCGTTATGACCGAATTGACCATAGGCGCTGACAGTATGCTCTCGTCCATTAAAATATAAATCGGCTTGCCCCGGTTGGCCCTTGTGGCCTCGGCGAAAGCGACGGCCCCGTCGCTGGTCAGGCGCAGGGAGACGGCGTTCTCCGGCGCGGCGTCCTGCCGCGCGGTGTACATAGTGCGCTTGGCGTCGGCCACTTGGCTCCCGGTGACGACGACCTTGCCGTCTCCGTCGATAAAGCGCAGAACGGCCGTCTGGCCGATTTCCTTAACGGCGGCCTCCGCGTCGTCAACGCCGGGTATGTCCACGCGAAGCCGCGCGGCGCCCTCCCGCGCCACCTCCGCCTCGGTGTAGTTCTTGCGGTCAAGCCGCTGCTGAATCATAGAGGCCGCCGCGTCCATCTCGTCGCTTGTGGGGTTTTGCTTGCCCGCGGCGTAAACTATCGACACCCCGCCCTGTAAATCCAGCCCTTGACGGATTTTTGAAACCGAAAACGCCCCGCTCTTCCCCGCGCCCATATAAAGCACGAAACACAGGTACGCCGTTACGGAAACAAGTATTATTAAAACCGCTCCGCTTGATAACTTCACACAAGTTCCTCCTTAAAAAATCTGTCCATACAATCTAAGAACCTGTGTTCAATAATGGGCCGCCCTGATTTGCGAGCCGGATTTTTCGCGGTTTAAGGCGCGTGTCCTTGGCTTACTTGAAAAGCAAGTCAAGGACACGCAACGCAAAAGCGCGGAATAATCCGCCGCAAAGACTGGTGGCAGCTTATTGAACACAGGTTCTAATATTATAACTCATTTTTCCTGAAAAAGTCAAGAGGCAAATAGCAAGAAGGCGGCTTTTTTGGCGGGCATTAGCGCCGAAAAAACGCCGAGCAAGAAGGCGGCTTTTTTGGCGGGCATTAGCGCCGAAAAAACGCCGAGCAAGTTGAACGGCTATAAATAAACGAAGTGTGTTAGGGGGCTTTGCCGTGACTGCCGCGAGTTTAAGCGAAAAATATGAGGACGTGAAACGGGCGCGGCGGGAGCTTCGGGCCGCCGCCGCGTCCGCTTTCGCCGCGCGGGCGCTTGCCGCTTTTTCGGATTATCTGCCGGCGAAGAGCGCGGGCCTTTCCAAACTTTCCGCCGTGGACGAAAAAATTTTCGGCAAGTGCCTTGAGCTGACGGAAGCGTACAAGGAAATAACGGCGGGCTTCGAGAGGGCCGAACGAGGCATTTCCTCCGAGCCGGTCGGCTCTATCCTGCGCGGGGTGACGGCGGTTCTGCGCTCCCGCCTGTCGTATTTTGACGAGCTTATGGCGGAAAGCGAAAACCCTGTGCGGACCGAAAAAAACCGGATCGCGGCGGAAGCGGCGGAAGAATTTTCCCCGGGAATCGCGGAGGCCTGCGAAAACCCCGCGCTGGCGAAGGAGGCGCTTCTTGAGCTTTGCCGGAAAGCCGTCCGCGCCGCCGCCGCGCGGCTTGACAATTTTGAGAAACGCCCGGCCCTGACGTTTTATATGGATTTTTTGAAAAACGAATACGGCGAGCTATCGACGATAATTAAGCAGCAGATTCTTGAAATAGAGCAGGCGGAGGCTGATTTTTCCGAAAACCCCGAATATACTCCGGCGAGAGAAGCGCTTTCGCTTCTGCGGGAGCTTTATCAGCATATGGGCAAGGACCTGGCGGAAATTGAGGAATATTTCACGGCGCCCGCTTCGGAAACCGCCTCGCCGGAGAGCTTTGACGATTTCCTTGAAATTCTTGACAGAGCCGGGGAGGAAGCCGCCGCCATCTCGGATTGCGGCCGCGCGGAGCTTGAGGAAGCTCTCGCCGCGCTTAAAGCTATGTATACGGAATCCGTCAAAAAGCGCTTTTCCGAGGACGCGTCGAAAGCCGGCGCACCCCGCGCGGTTTACCATATCCGCAAGCTGCTGGCGGATAACGAGGCTATGACCGACGCGCTCAAGGCGGCGTTCCTGCCGGTAACGTCATATTTTGACGAAAACGGGGACGCTCTGCGCGAATCCCGGAATTTTGAGATTATAAAAGGAATTTACGATACAATCAAAATAAAGACCTCCTGTATGTCGGACAATATATCCCTCCTGACGGAAATCTCGGAGGAACTGACGGAGCGCGCGGGAGGCCTTCCGGTTTTATCGCCCGGGGAGGAGGAGCGCCTCATAAACGGCGGTTTTGAGAGCTTCCTGGAGGAGGAGCGGGAGGAGGGCGCGCCGCTTCTTTCGGGAGAACCGGGGCGCGTTTACAAAGCCTTCGCGGAAAAGCGCGGAAAAGCCCACGATTCCCTGACGGACGCTGCGGGCAGGCGCTTCGCCGAGTATAAAAAAGACTATCTCCTGTTCGAGGTCTCCACCTATGAGGAAATAATGAACTACAGCGTGTCCAAGCTCGCCGGGGACGCGCGGGCCTCGGGCTTTTACGAAATATGCGCGCGGACTTGGCAAAATATAGAAAAAATCCTTAAAATTAACAATATCGGCATTATCGCGCCAAAACCGGGAGAGCTTTTCAACGGGCGGGAGCACGAGGTAATAATGGCGGAAAAAAGCGACGTTTTTAAAAAGGGCGAAATAATTAAACTTATGAACAGCGGCTATAAAATCGACGGCGAGGTGGCCGTCCGCGCCAACGTAATAGCGGCGCGTTAAGGAGGGGGCTTGAGATTGTCTGAATCTTTTCAGACAATCTCAAACACCGGGCAAGAAGGGGGCTTTTGTTTGTCTGAATCTTTTCAGACAAACAAAAACACCGAGCAAAGCGGGAGGCGCGGGGCTTGAAAAAACTCAAAAACATTTCCGAAAACAGCTTTATTCTGGGGCTTGACCTGGGTAATTCCTCCTCCGCGATAGCCTTTTTCGACCCGCTCCGAAAGCAGCCGGAAATAATAGACGTCAGCGGCGGATACGGCAAGCCCGCCGCGCCGACGGTAATGCAGTACATACCCGCCTCGGGGGAATGGGTCTTTGGGGAATACGCCGTCCTGAACAGGGGGACGGGGCAGGACATAACCGTCCGGGAGCTTATCTCCCGCTTGGGAACGAAGGACTTCGCGGAGATAGACGGGCGCGCGGTCAGCGTACCCGCCGTACTCGCTCTTTTTCTTAAGGAGCTTATAGGCAACTGCAGGAATATGAACCCGAAAGCGGAAATCGCCGGCATAGTGGCCGCCGTCAAGGAATTTACAAGCGAGGAGGCCAAGGCCGAACTCAGGCAGGCCTTCCGCCTCGCGGGCTATGAAAAGGAGCTTATCGCCCTTGTGCCGGAGAAACTTTGCGTTTTTAACAAATATCTTTGGGGGAAGCCTAAGCCGGAGCGGAAAAAGGAAAACGTCCTTATGCTCGATTTTGGAGACAGGGGGCTGTACGGAGCTTTGTACGAGCTTTCGGGCGACTCGGCGAAAAATTTGGCGTTTCTCATAAGCGCGGAAATTTCAGCGGGGAAAATAAGCGACGACGTGTTTTCTTTTTTCGGCGGAATTTACGAAAAAAACGCGGCTTTGCCTATGACCATTCAAACGCGGGAGCAGCTTTCGGCGTTCACCTATCAGCATAAGGACTTGCTTTTCCAGAAAGAAATCGCCAAGCGGGATTTGAAGCTATACTTTACTTTCGCGTATCCGCCTTTTCAGGCGGCGGTCGGCAAGGAGCGGTCGGACGCGCTCGTAAAGCCCTACGCCGCGAAATTCAAAAAATTTTTAAGCCGCCTGCTTGAGAAAAACCTATACGACAAGAACTCTCCGATTTCCGCCGGGGAGGTTGACACGGTGGTCTGCTGCGGCGGCGGTTTTGAGATGGTCTGGGCGAAGACCCTGGTGCGGCAGTTTTTTTCGGGCGCGGAGGTCCTGGTGTATAAAAACGCCAAATGCGCCGTCGCGGAGGGGGCGGCGCTTATAGCCGCGGGGCGCCTGGAGGCCGAGAAAACGCCCGCGCTTACGATAAAAGACAAGCTCAAGCTGAAATATGACGTCGGCTTTAAGGCCAGGCAGGGGAAGGGCGAAAAATTTATCCCCATCGCGGACAGCGGCTCCTTCTGGTGGCAGGACAGCTTCAGCCGCCGGGTGGTCGTGGAGGGCGGGGCGGACGGCTCCGGCAGCCTGCTTCTGTACAAGCGGGACGAAGCGGGGGAGGTGACGGAGCTTGCGGCCCTTACGCTCGAGAACCTGCCGAAACGCCCCGCGGGGGCTTTTTTCCTGCGGATAAACATAGAGTTTGAGAGCTTCGACTACCTGACCGTGCGCGTTTGCGACGACGGGTTCGGCGCGTTTTTTGAAAAAACCGGCTACGAGAGGGATTTTAAAATAAAAATTTTTTAAGCAAGCGACGGCAGACAAAATAACCTCCCTTTCGTTATATATTTACGTAAAATAAAAATATAAGAGCCTGTTCTCATAGGCTCTAAATGCGGGAGGGTTTATTATGGAATCAAAAACGAACAAAATTATCGCGGGGGTAATTCTTCTGCTGATAGGGCTGATGTCGATGTCGCTTCCGGGCGGCGGCTTGAACGGGCGCCTCGCGTGGACTGGCTTGCCTTACGCGCATTTTATGACGACTATATTTTTCCTCTGCGGCGGCTTCGGGTTTCTGCTTATGTACAAGAACAAGCGCAAGAATTGGTCTCTCGGCGTGGGCGTGTATATGGTCTATATGGCTGTCCTGGCTTTTCCTAATCTGGGCTTTGGGCTGGCCTATCTGCGGAGAGCGGTCGCGGACGCCTCGTTTTTCATAGCGCCGGGCGTAATTTTCCTCATACTTTATTTTGACAAGGCCAAGAGGCGGCTCCTGCTGCCGGGATGTCTGCTGACTTGTTTCGGCGCAGGCCGCCTGCTGGTGGGCTTAACGACGCGCGGTCTTGACGAAATGGGGGTTGTGCTGCTGTCGCTCGGCATAGGTTTTCTGACGGCGCACTCAATAGGCCGTCTGAAGCGGGGTGTTCAGCTGGCTGGGTATATCCTCACGGCGCTGGGCGGCTTCTACGTGGCGTCGGGGATTGTCGGGCGCGCGCGGTGGCTTATAAGCGGCCTGCCGCAAATCGGCGCGTCCGCGCTGATCGCCGTAGGCGGGCTTCTGATACTGGGGGCGTTTTCAAAGAAACCGGACGGCGGCGCTAAAACGGACGACATAAATTCTCCGGAAAACAACCCGAATAATAATCCGGGCGGCGCGCCGAACAGCAACGATTCCTGGAAAAATTTGTAACAGGCGGGGTTTTTGGATGGAAGAAACCGGAATAGTGACGGAAGTTTCGGGCGGTTTCGCCACGGTGAAAATAAAACGCGGCGCCGCCTGCGGGAAATGCGGCGCGTGTATAGGCGCGGGGGCGGATATGTTTATTACGGTGGAAAACGCTCCGCGCGCGGAGGCCGGGGACACGGTTTCGCTGGAGCTTAAAACAGACAGGTTTCTGACCGCTTCGGCGATACTGTACGGCTTGCCGTGCGCCGCCTTTATAGCTGGGGCCTTTCTGGGGGAGCGGCTTTCCGGGTCGGAGGCGGCCGGCTTCGCGGCGGGGGTTCTGGCCGTGGCGGCGGTCTGGGCGGCGATAAAGCTGAACGACAACAAAATCAGCGGAAGCGGGAAGTACACGCCCGTAATTACGCGCGTGCGAAAAGAAAAAAGCCGACGCTGATTATAGCCTCCGACGCGCCGAATTACGAAAACACTACGGCCGGCCGCGCGCTGGCGGCTCAAAATATTTTTCTCGCGGCTAGGACTCTCGGCCTCGGCGGATATCAACCAGCTTGCCCAAGGCTTTGGGTCGTCTAAGCCTTTTTAGACAAATCAAAACGCCTGGGCAAAAAGTCACCAACCCCTCTATGCTTGTATATCTTATAAATATACAAGTCCAGGGGGGTGTTTTTATGACGGAGAGCGCGGTTTCTTACTTGGAAAGCGGCTGCAACTGTTCTCAGTGCGTGGTTATGGCGGCGGGAGATTTTTACGGCCTGCGCCTGCCGGAGGAGATTAAAAGAGCGCTTACGGGCGTAACGGCGGGGTTCGGCGCGGGGAGCGCGTGCAGCGCGCTTGTCGGCGCGGTTATAGTATTTGGCCTGCTTATGGACGAATATGAGTGTAAACGCGCCAGAATAACCCTGCTTTCCGAGTTTGCGCGGAAATACGGGGCGATTAACTGCGCGGCGCTCCGCAAAACCGGGATGGACTGCAAAGAGTTTATAGCGGGCGCCGCGGGCCTGGCGGAGGGGATAATCCGGGAAAGGCAGCCGTAAACGGACCGGAAACCCGTTCGTCCCCTCTTACTTATTCCGGCCGTATATTTTCGGAGCCGGCAATGTCCAGCTTAACAGGAGGCTTTTCGTATAACTTGTATTACAAGCGCCCTTTAGCTATTTACTTTATGAATATTATCAGCTATAATATCCGCACAGATTAGCGGTCTTAAGCTGAGGCTGGGCGGCGTATAATCTGAAATAGCGCAGCAAAGGAGAACTTTATTATGAAAAAACCAGCGGCATTTTTAACAGTACTGGCATTATCAGCGGCGGCGCTCCCGGTACCCGCGTTGGCGGCGGCGACGATTCCGGCGGCTTCGGCGGCAAATACCTCCGTCGCCGATATAGCGAAAGCGTTGCGGGGCAAATGGTATTTTACACGGTCCCTGACAGGTTCCGAAACTGACAAGGAAGTACTGGGAGAGTATTATGTAGATTTTAGTTCCGGCAATTCGTTCACCTTCTTTTATGCCGACTCCACGGTGTACAAGGGGACTTATACAACGGAAAATCAGCCTGACGCCAGCGCCTATTATCTCCCGGGGGGAGACGAAATTAAGACGGACGGCCTTTATCAAATCCACGCCGTTTCAAATTCAGGCGATTTCGACGCGGACTTCAGTTACCTCTCAACCGGGCAATTGATTTTCGGCGGAAGCGATACCGGCATCGGCACGCCTCAAGAAGCCAGCGGCGTTCACAATATTACGCTTTATAGAAACAGCAAGGCCGGCACGGGCAATGTCGCGGCTGGCAAGCTGCCCGCGCCCGCGGGGTTAAAGGCCGCGGAGTAAAACTCACCTGAAACAAAGTTGACGGCGCGGAGAAGTACTATGTGTATGCACAGTCTACCGGGGCAAATTCATATGTCAAAGCTCAGGTAAACGACATCCTTGAATAAGGGGGCTTTGGTTTGTCTAAATCTTTTTAGACAAACCAAAGCCCCGAGCAAGACTAAGCAGGCGGGTATGGTAAATCCGAAATTTCAGATTTACCAACCCGCCTCAGGCGTTTGTGCCTTCGCAACCTCTGTTAAATTACATAATCCCAGTATTCTCCCTGCTCAAGCTCCGCGCGCTCCTCCGTCTTGCCGCCCTTTAACTGCAGCTCCGGGTTTTTCACGCTGACCCGCGTGCGCTTCGGCACGCTTTTTACAACAAAAGCGTTCGAGCCGACGACCACGCTTTCGCCAATGACCGTCGCCCCGCCGAGGATTGACGCGCCGGAATATATCGTCACGCGGTCCTCAATAGTCGGGTGGCGCTTGACGTTTTTAAGCAGCTGCCCGTCTTTCGTGGACAGCGCGCCTATCGTCACGCCCTGGTAAATTTTAACAAAACAGCCTATCGCGGCCGTTTCGCCTATAACGACGCCCGTCCCATGGTCTATGAAGAAATGATGACCGATAGACGCGCCGGGGTGGATGTCTATGCCGGTGCGGTTATGGGCGCGCTCGCTCATCATCCGCGGGATAAGCGGCACGCCGAGCAGGTGAAGCTCGTGCGCCAGCCTGTGCGTGGTAATGGCGTAAAAACCGGGATACGACAGTATTATCTCGTCGAAACTCTCCGCGGCGGGGTCTCCGTCAAAGGCGGCGGCCACGTCCGTGGCGAGAACAGCCCGTATCTCCGGCAGCTTCGCCAGAAACTCATACGTTATCCGCCGCGCCGCCTCCTCCGCCTTTACCCCCTCTTTATGCGCGAAAGCGCGTTTGATCTGCTTCTCTAAATTATAGCCGACGCGCTCCAGAAGCTCCCCCGCGTAATACTCAAGCGAGTCCTCCCGGAGGCGCTTCCCGCTGAAAAACCCGGCGAAAAGCAGGCTCCGCAGGTCGTTGAGCGTTTCCACAATGACGGCTTTGTCAATTTGGTTCCGCGCGTCGATTTTTATAAGCCCGTCCTCCCGCCCGTAGCTTTCCATAAGGGCGGAAACCAGTTTCCGAATGTCGCGCTCTGCCGGCAATATACTCATCTCCTCGCAAGCTCAAAAAGCGTCCGCGTCAGCGCGTCAACCTCGTCCGGGGTGTTGTAAAACGCCAGCGACGGCCGCACGGTTCCCTCAAGGCCGAACCGGCGCAGAATCGGCTGGGCGCAGTGGTGCCCCGCGCGGACGGCAATCCCCGCGCTTGACAGCGCCCTGCCCACTTCCTCAACGCTGTGCCCGTCGAGCGTAAAGGACAGCACGGAAGCCTTCCTGTCCGCCGTGCCCACGGGCTGAAGCCCCGGTACCCGGGCAAGCTCCCGCGCGGCGTAGGTCAGAAGCTCGTGCTCCCACGCGGCGATTGCGGGCATGCCTATCCTGTTTACATAGTCTATGGCCGCGCCAAGCCCCGCCGCGTCGGCGATATTGCCCGTCCCCGCCTCAAATTTCTGCGGAGGCGGGTTATAGAGCGTGCGCTCGAAAGTCACGTCGGCTATCATATTGCCGCCGCCGTGATACGGCCGCGCCTCGTTCAGAACGTCGGTTTTGCCGTACAGCGCGCCTATGCCGGTCGGCCCGAAAACCTTATGGCCGGAAAACACGAAAAAATCCGCGTCAAGCGCGCTCACGTCCACGGGCATATGCGAGACGGACTGCGCCCCGTCCACAAGCACGCGCACTCCGTGGGAATGGGCTATGCCAATCATTTCCTCCACAGGCAGGATTGTGCCGAGCGCGTTCGACACGTGGGCCGCCGACACAAACTTCGTGCGCGGGCCGAACAGCTTCGCGTATTCGGAAATTATGATTTGGCCGCTTTCGTCCACAGGGGCCGCGCGGAGAACCGCCCCGGTCTCCGCCGCTATAATCTGCCACGGGACGATGTTGGCGTGGTGCTCCAGCAAGGTGAGGAGGATTTCATCCCCCGGCGAAAGAAGCGGCTTTACGAAGCTCTGCGCGACGAGGTTTATGCCCTCCGTCGTCCCCCGGACAAAGACTATGTTGTCCGGCGAGGGCGAACCGATAAAGGCCGCCGTTTTCAGGCGCGCCGCCTCGTAAGCGTCCGTGGCCCGCGCCGCCAGCGTATGCGCCCCCCGGTGCACGTTTGAGTTCTCGTGTTCATAGAAATAAACGAGCCTGTCTATAACCTGCTTCGGGCGCTGGGTGGTGGCGGCGTTGTCAAGCCATATAAGCGGCTTTCCGTCCACCTTTTCCGAAAGTATGGGGAAATCCGCGCGCAGACGCTCAAGCGGCGCCCCGCCCACTGTCGGAAGCGGGTTTCCCGCCGGAGCGGCGGCGGGCGAAAAGCCCCGCTCATACCCGCGCGCACCGGCGGCCGGCGCTACCGACGGGGAGTAAGCCCGCGCCGGCTCGCTCCCCTCCCTCGCGGAGGCTGAATATTCCGGGAAATACGACGCGGCCAGCTCCGCAAGCTCCCGCTCCGGCGGCAGGCCGTAGCTTTCCGGCGAAAGCCAATTGCCGCCGTTCCCCGTTCCGCCCTTACTTATAGTCATAATATTCACCTACCTCGACGTCCTCAAGAACGGCAAGCGCGTCGTCCGCCAGAACTGCGGCGGAGCAGTACAGCGAGAGCAGGTAGGAGGCCGCGCCGCCGTCGTCTATTCCTCGGAAGCGCACGGACAGCCCTCGGGAATGTTCGCTCTGAAGCCCCGTCTGATAAAGGCCGATTACGCCGCGCCTGCTCTCCCCCGTGCGTACAAGCAGAATGTTCGTCTTGCCCGACTGCCCCTTGGGGTTTTTCAGGCCGTCCACGAAAAGTTTATCCGTGGGGAGAATAGGGATTCCGCGCCAAGTGACAAAAACCCCGCCGTAGGCGTTCACCGTTACCGGCGGCACGCCGCGCTTCGTGCATTCCCGGAGGAACGCGGCTATTGCCCGGGGGTGCGCCAGGAAAAACGACGGTTCCTTCCAGACTTTGGTAATAAGCTCGTCCAGGTCGTCCGGGGTGGGCGCTTCGCCGCGCGGGCGTATGCGCTGGCTGTCCGCGGCGTTTTTCAGCAGGCCGTAGTCGTCGCTGTTTATAAGCTGGCTTTCCTGGCGCTCTCTCAGGCTCTCCACAGCCAGGGCGATTTGCTCCCCGATCTGGTCATAGGGCGAGGAATACACGTCCGCGATTTTCGTATCGACGTTTATAATCGTCGAAATTGAGTTAAGGTGATATTCCCTGGGCTGTTTCTCATATTCCACATACCCCTGGGGGATTTCCACCCGGTTCGGGTCTTTGCTGCAGAGAGCGTCGAGAGGCGTCTCCCCCTCCACAACCTTGTTTACCCTATAAACGCCGCTTTCAAGGCCCTTAAACTCAAGCGCGCGGCTTATAAACCTCGGCGTGAGCGAAGCGAACTGCGGTCTTGTCTTGATTACGTCGGCAAGCTGAAAAGCGGCCTCCCGGCCTAAAGTACGGTTGTTTTCTGACATATGACATCTCTCCTTTATTTATAGAGCAATTCCGTTTTGACGGGCTTGCTGTAAAGCCCCCTGCGCGGCTTAAGGCGCTTTCAATACTGCGGCAGGCTCTTATCCACGTCCCGCGCCCAAGCGTTCACGCCGTCCTCAAGGTTGAACATTCCGCCGGTATATCCGGCTTCCTGAAGCGCGCGTATGGCGAAAACGCTCCGTTTCCCGATTTTACAGAGGAAAACCGCGTCCGCCGACGGGTCAAACTCGCCAATCCGCCGGGAAATCTGCCCAAGCGGTATAACCTTCGCGTCCGGGAATTTTACAATCGCCCGCTCGTGCGGCTCGCGAATGTCGATAAGCTGTATGCGCTCACCCGCGTCGAGCCGGGCTTTGAGAGCAAGCGCCGTTATCGTTTCCACCGGCTTTTCGTCCGCGGCGGGCTTTAACCCGCAGAACTGCTCGTAGTCAATAAGCTCGCGGATTGTCGCGTTCTGGCCGCAAACCGGGCAGCCCGGGTCTTTCTCGAGCTTTAACTCCCGGAATTTCATCCGCCAGGCGTCAAACAGCAGCAGCCGCCCGATAAGCGTATTTTTCCCGCCTACTATGAGTTTTATGACCTCCGCCGCCTGAATGGTGCCCACAATCCCGGGGAGCACGCCCATAACCCCGCCCTCCGCGCACGAAGGCACAAGCCCCGGCGGCGGCGGCGCGGGGTACAGGCAGCGGTAGCAAGGGCCTTGTTTCGCGTAAAACACGCTCGACTGCCCCTCAAACTGAAAAATCGAGCCATATACATTCGGCACGCCCGCGAACACGCAAGCGTCGTTGACAAGATACCTCGTGGGGTAATTATCCGTGCCGTCCGCGACGACGTCGTATTCTTTAATTATTTCCGCCGCGTTTTTTGAGGTCAGCGCCTCGTTATACTCCACGACCTTCACGGCGGGGTTTATGGCGCGGATGCGGTCTTTGGCGGAGGCGGTCTTCGGGCGGCCTATATCCCGCGTGGAGTGGATTATCTGGCGCTGAAGGTTCGACGCCTCCACAAAGTCAAAATCCACCACGCCGAGCGTGCCGACGCCCGCCGCCGCCAGATAAAGCAGAAGCGGCGCGCCAAGCCCCCCCGTCCCCACGACGAGCACTTTCGCCGCGCGGAGGCGCTTCTGACCCTCGACGCCTATTTCCGGCAGGAGCAGGTGCCGGCTGTAGCGGCCTATCTCCTCGTTTGACAGGTCGTTCAAACGGCTGTCGGCAATGATACTCACAGGCAGCCCCCCGCTATCGCCGGCACGAGCGTTATCTGCCCGCCGTCGTCAATCGGCGCGTCCAGCCCGCCGTCCAGATTTTTCACGTTGACCTCTCCCGCGTAAAGGTTGACGAACGGGCGCAAAGCCCCGTTTTCGTCGTAAAGGTGCTTCTTTATGTCCGGGTGCGCCTCCGCCAAGGCGGCCACGGCCTGCCCGGCGGTTTTCGCCTCCACGGACGCTTCCGCCAGCCCGTCCGTGAACGGGCGCAGGGCGGCGGGTATGAATACAGTCAGAGCCATAAAAATCCCTCTTTTCAGTATATTTTACAGTTCCGCTGAAAAAGGCCGAAATAAAGCCGGTTTTCAAGCGGAACGGCTATACGGTTTTTAGAACCTGTTCCCATAGGATAGAAACGCCGACTTTTCTACGAATTTTCACGGCTTCTTTGTTGCGGTTCGCTTGCGTACCTACGGGTACGCGGCGCTCACCGCGCCTCGAAGCCGCAAAAATTCTTTCGCAAATTCGGCATTCCTACCTATGGGAGCAGGTTCTTATTTCCTCGGCCTCAAACGCGGAGCGGTCGGCCCGGAGCAGCCAGCTTGCCGAAGCCCCGGCTTTCCCCTTCGCGGCGGCCGTAATAACGTATGAGTACACCGGCAGGGCATACTCCCGGTCATAATCGGACGGGACGGCCGGGTGGTCGGGGTGGGAATGATAGAACCCGATAACGTCAAGCCCCTTCGCCCGCGCCGCCCTCTCCGCGCGGATAAAATCCTCCGGGGTGATTACGAAACGGTGATAGCGCTCCCCGCTCTCGCGGGCGTTGTCAATAGGCAGGATAAGGCGCGCTTCCCGCTCCCGGCCGCTTGCGAAAGAGCCGATAAGCGCCCCGCAGCATTCGTCCGGATAGGCCGCCTCCGCCTGTTCCTGTATTTGCCTAAGTATTTCCTCAGTCATAACAAGCATTTCATAACCCCCAAAAATCGTCCGAAAGATAACGCGAGCCGCCGTCGCACAGCACGGTCACTATAACGGAACCGGCGGGGACGGTTTTGGCGAGCTTCAGCGCGGCGGCCGCGTTGCCTCCGGAGCTTACGCCGACAAACACGCCCTCCACGCGGGCCAGCCGGCGCGCCGTGTCGTAGGCCTCCTCGGTGCTGATCTCAATGAAGCCGTCGGCCCGCCCTTCGTCCCACACGCCCGGCTTGATGGTGGAGGCCATATGCTTCGTCCCCTCAATGCCGTGGAAGGGCGAGTCCGGCTGCACGGCGAAAACCTTGATTTCCGGATTTTCCTCCTTGAGCCGGCGGGAAACGCCCATAAAAGTGCCCGAAGTACCCGTGCCGGTGATAAAATGCGTGACGCGGCCGCCCGTCTGCTCCCAGATTTCGCGGCCTGTGGTCTGATAATGGGTCAGCGGGTTCACGGGGTTGTTGTACTGGTCGGGGTAAAAAAACGCCTCCGGTTTCGCGGCCACGGCCTCGCGCACCGCGCGGAAAGCCCCGTCCGAACCCTCCATAGGGTCGGTCTCGGCAATCTCCGCGCCGTAGCTCCGTATAAGCCGCTTGCGCTCAAAGCTGGCGTTCCCCGGCATATAAAGCCGCACGCGGAAGCCGGCCGCCGCGCCGAGCATTGCGTAGGCTATGCCCGTATTGCCGCTCGTGGCGTCAACGATAATTTTATCCGGGGTCAGCCGCCCGCTCTTGATTCCGTCAAGGAGCATCGCCTTGGCCGCCCTGTCCTTGACGGAGCCGCTTGGATTCATAAACTCGGCCTTGGCGAACAGGGCCGCTCCGCTGCCCGCGGAGATTTTGCTCAGGCTGATAAGCGGAGTGCCGCCGATTGTGTCTAAAATTTCCAAAAAACCACACTTCCTTTATCCGCGGTTATTGGCGCGGCGGGGAAGCTCGCTCGGTGTTTGAGATTGTCTAAAAAGATTTAGACGACCCAAAGCCCCCTTCTTGCCCGCCGCCGCAAAGCTTTTCCGGGTATTTGCTCAGCCTCCCGTATTTCGCGCGCGCGGCGGAACCGAAGCGGGGGCGCGGCGTCTCCGGTTTGACTCCGCGCCCAAACTCCCCCTCCTTGCTCGGTGTTTGAGATGTCTAAAAAGATTTAGACAATCTCAAGCCCCCTCCTTGCCAGATATTTAACGTACCCGTTTAATATATCGTCACAAAATCCAGATTTCTCAAGAGGAATTATTCCCATACGCTTCAAGCCGTTCTGGGCGAACCCGCCGGAGCGAGCCGGCGCGTTTTCCCTTGTTTCCAGAATTTTTCAGCCGCTCTCGTCGGCCTCCGCTATCAGAAACGACGGCGTATCGCCGAAATGGTTGCCGCCGCAGCCGCACGACGCGCGGATTACCGGGATAACCCCGGGCAGGGCCGAAACCGCCGCCGAGCGCGCAGGAGGTCCTGGGTTTGTCGGTAAAGGTCATAATGTCGCTCCTTTCGCGTCAAGTTCGTAATTATACAGAAGCGTTGACAAATAGCGCTCCCCCGTGTCGGGAAGTATCGCCACGATAATTTTGCCCGCGTTTTCAGGCCGCTTGGCGATTTGCAGCGCGGCGAAGGCCGCCGCCCCGGAGGATATACCCACGAGCAGGCCGTCCCGCCGCCCGAGCGCGCGGGACGTCTCCACCGCTTCCTCGCTCCTGACGGCGTATATTTCATCGACGACGCTCCGGTTAAAGACCTTCGGCACGAACCCCGCGCCTATTCCCTGGATTTTATGCGGACCGGGCGCCCCGCCGGACAGTACCGGGCTTTCGTAAGGCTCCACGGCGATTATTTTAATCCCCGGTTTCTTTTCCTTTAAGTTCGCTCCCACTCCGGAGACCGTCCCCCCCGTGCCCACGCCCGATATAAATATGTCCACCGCGCCCTCGGTGTCCCGCCAGATTTCCTCGGCGGTGGTTTTGTAGTGGACGGCGGGGTTGGCGGGGTTTTCAAACTGCTGAAGAATCACGCCGCCCGTCTGCGCGGACAGCTCCTCCGCGCGGCGCACCGCGCCTTTCATACCCTCCGGGCCGGGCGTTAGTACGAGAGACGCGCCGAGAGCCTTAAGCAGGCCGCGCCGCTCCGCGCTCATAGTCTCCGGCATTGTCAGAACCGCTTTATAGCCCCGCGCCGCCGCCGCAAAGGCTATGCCTATGCCGGTGTTGCCGCTGGTCGGCTCGATAATGGTGCCGCCGGGCTTCAGCCGCCCGCTTTCCTCCGCTTCTTTAATCATCGCGAAGGCGATTCGGTCCTTGACGCTCCCCGCCGGGTTGAAATACTCTAACTTCAGGTACACGCCCGCGTCAAGGCCCGCGTCCTTCAGAAAATTGCCGGGTCTAAGCAGAGGCGTGTCGCCGATAAGCTCCGTTAAATCCTTTGCCGCTTTTATCATTTTGCCCGTTCCTTCCTTGCTGAGGTTGCTCGCGGCGGCGGATTCGCCTATGCCCCCCCTTGCCGCAAACCGCTATTCGCTTGATTTTTGCTTGATTTTCTTTACCCTTGAGGGAACCCCTTTTGCGGATTATATAAAACATATATTATTAGTATGAATTATTATACCTTGGGATAACCTCTATGTCAAGTATATTTCGATGTTTTTCGGGAAATAAAAAACCCGGCCTGACGGCGGGTTTGGGTTTTCGCGCGATATATCCTTTTACTCGCGAGGAAAAGATTTAGACAATCTCAAGCCCCCTTCTTACCCGAACGCCTTCTTTAACTTGTCAAGCGCTTCCTCAAGCACTGCCCTTGGGCACGCGATATTCACGCGCTGAAAGCCCGCCCCCTCCGGGCCGAACATCGTCCCGCTGTCGAGCCAGAGGCGCGCGCCCTCCACCACGCGCCGGTCAAGCTCCGCCTGCGAAAGGCCGTATTCCGAAAAATCCAGCCAAAGCAGATAAGTCCCCTGCGGCCGAACGAGGCGGATTTTTGGCAGGTTTTCCGCCAGGAACTCCTCCGCCGCGCGGATATTCCCCTCAAGGTAAACTTTCAGCGCGTCGAGCCACGGGCCGCCGCGACGGTAGGCGCTCTCGCAGGCGGCAAGCCCGAGGGTGTTCAGCTGGCTGTAGCCGCTCCGATTGATTTCGTCGGTAATTTTCCGCCGCGTATCCGCGTTTTTAACGAAAATATTCGACGCCTGAAGCCCCGCCAGATTAAACGTCTTCGACGGCGCGGTGGCTATGACGGCGTTTTCGTCGATAAGGCCGAAACAGGTGTGTTTATGCCCCGTCCAGACAAAGTCGCAGTGAATCTCGTCCGAAACGACCGTCACGCCGCGCCTCCGGCAAATATCGCCGAGCCGCTCAAGCTCCGCGCGTTCCCACACTCTGCCGACGGGGTTATGCGGGCTGCAAAGGATAAACAGCCTCACGCCGCGTTCCTCCGCTTTCCGCTCGAAATCCTCAAAATCCATAAAATAACTTCCATTTATATACGTCAGCGGATTCGTCACCAGCTCCCGCCCGTTGTCTCGGATGATTTCATAAAACGGGTAATACACCGGGGTCTGTATCATCACCGCGTCCCCCGGTTGGGTCAGGGCGCGGACTGCCTGCGCCAAGGCGAAAACAACCCCCGGCGCCTTGACGATTTCCCGGCGCGCCGGCGCGTAGCCAAAGCGGCCGGCGAACCAGTTTATAACCGCGCCGTAATAGCTTTCTTTCGGCTCGGTATAGCCGAAAATCCCGTGTTTTACGGCCTTTTCAATATCCTCCGTAACCTCCGGCGGCGCGGGGAAATCCATATCCGCCACCCACATCGGCAAGAGGCCCTCCGGCAGGCCCCGCTCCTTCGCGAAGTC
This sequence comes from Clostridiales bacterium, assembly GCA_031287685.1. Classification (GTDB taxonomy): domain Bacteria; phylum Bacillota; class Clostridia; order Lachnospirales; family WQUN01; genus JAITSQ01. The sequence continues at coordinate 72,829 of JAITSQ010000030.1, forward strand.
GTATTTTAGGGAATCCGTGCCCGTCCTGTCGATAATCCTGTCAAAATCATAGCTCAAGCTTAAGCTCACGTTATCCGAACGCCCTTTCCAAATCCGCTTTTATGTCGCAGGCCGCCTCTATGCCCACCGAGAGCCTTAAAAGGCGGTCGGTTATGCCCCTCGCCTCCCGCTCCGCCCGCGGCGCGTCCGCGTGGGTCTGCGTCACGGGGTAGGTTATGAGCGTCTCCACGCCGCCCAGGCTTTCGGCAAACAGTATAAGCTCCACGCCGCCGAGCACGCGCCGCGCCGTCTCCGCCGAGTCTACGGTGAAGCTAAGCATAGCGCCGAAGCCCCGGGCCTGGCGCTTGGACAGCTCATAAGCCGGGTGAGAGGGCAGGCCGGCGTAATAAACCTCCGCCACCTCCGGACGGGAAAGAAGCCACTCCGCCACCTCCGCCGCGTTCGCCTGCGCTTTGTCCATGCGCAGGGCCAGCGTTTTTAAGCCCCTTATGACCAGAAAAGCGTCAAACGGGGAGAGGCACGCGCCTGTCGTCTTGTGGATAAACCGAAGCTTTTCAGCGAGTTCCGGCGTTTTCGCCACAAGGAAGCCGGCCAGCGTGTCGTTATGCCCCGCGAGGTACTTCGTGCCGCTATGGAGGACTATATCCGCGCCGAGCGCGATTGGGCTGAACAGATACGGCGTGAGGAAAGTGTTGTCAACAATCAGGAGCGCGCCGCGCTCCCGCGCGAGGGCCGCCGCCGCCTCTATGTCCGTCACTTTCATCATAGGGTTGGTGGGGCTTTCGATAAAAAGCGCCCGCGTTTTTTCAGTAAAGGCCGCCCGGAGCGCGGACAGGTCGGACGTGTCGGCATATCGCGCGGAAACGCCGTTTTTCCGCGATATGTGCTCAAACAAGCGTATAGAGCCTCCGTAAAGGTCGTCCGTGGCGATTATTTCATCTCCCGGCGAAAAAAGCTCCATAAGCGCCGTCATAGCCGCCATCCCGCTTGAAAAGGCCAGGGCCGCCGCCCCGCCCTCCAAAGCCGCCACGAGCTTCTCGGCGTGCTCTCTCGTGGGGTTCTGAAGGCGGGAATAGTCATACCCCGTGCTTTGACCCACGCCGGGGTGCGCGAAAGTGGCCGACTGATATATCGGCGCGGACACCGCGCCCGTGCCGTGGGTCAAGTCCCTCGCGGCGTGGATGCAGGCTGTTTCTAATTTCATATAAATTTCCCCTTTCACAAATTAGGGTCTTGACAGGGCAAGTATACGGTATTATAATTCATATATGCTTAGTATATTATATGGGAGGTAATTAAGTATGTCAAGAGTGTCAAACAGCTTAACGGAACTTATCGGCAAAACGCCTCTGCTGCGCCTGAACGGCTATGAAAAAGCCGTCGGGGCGGGCGCGGCCATAATCGCGAAGTTAGAATATTTCAACCCGGCGGGGAGTGTCAAGGACCGAATCGCCCTGGCTATGATTAACGCGGCGGAAAAAAGCGGGAAGCTAACGCCCGACTCCGTCATAATTGAGCCGACCTCCGGCAACACGGGAATCGGCCTGGCCGCCGTGGCGGCCGCGCGGGGATACCGCGTAATACTGACAATGCCGGAAACGATGAGCGTTGAGCGGCGCAAGCTGCTGGCGGCCTACGGCGCGGAGCTTGTGCTGACCGAGGGGGCCAAGGGAATGAAGGGCGCCATAGCCCGCGCGGAGGAGCTGGCCAAGGAAACCCCGGGTTCTTTCGTGCCCGGGCAGTTCATCAACCCCGCCAATCCGCAGATTCACCGGGAAACGACCGGTCCCGAAATATGGGAGGACACGGACGGCAAGGTGGACCTTTTCATCTCCGGAATCGGCACCGGCGGCACCATTACTGGCGCGGGGGAGTTCCTCAAGTCGAAAAACCCGAACGTTAAGGTAATCGCGGTGGAGCCGGCGGATTCGCCAGTGCTGTCCGAGGGGCGGTCCGGCCCGCACAAGATTCAGGGAATCGGCGCGGGGTTCGTGCCCGAAACCCTCTCCACGTCCGTATATGATGAAATCATAACCGTAAAAAACGAGGACGCCTTAAGAACCGGCCGGGAAATAGCCCGCTCCGAGGGCCTGCTCGTGGGAATATCGTCCGGCGCGGCGGCCTGGGCGGCCTCTCAGCTGGCCGCGCGGCCCGAGAACAAGGGCAAGAACCTTGTGGTTATCCTGCCCGACACGGGGGAAAGATACCTGTCTACGGCGCTGTTTGATTGAGCGAAGCGATAAGCCTAAGCCGCCGTAAAAGGCGGCTTTTTTTAATTTCGGGCGGCGGTTATTCAAAACCTTTTACAGCATCACGCGGACATTCTCGTACAGCGGAAAGGCCAGGAAAAACGCGAAGCCCACGATAACCATAGTCCCCGCCGCTATGACCGCGGGCGGAAATAATTTCCGCTCCGGCTGGGCTTGGGCCTGAGCTTTAATTTTGAATACGCCCGCCAGTATACGATACACAAGAAGCATCAACGGGATAAACAGGAACGAGACGGCGTAGCTGACCACCGGCGCGTAGCGCGAATTTGAACCCGGCCGGCAGGATAAGTAATAAACAGCGTGAGCTAACACTAATCCCGCCGCCGACATTGTGTATACCAGGCGGCAGAGCATATTGCGCCGAAAATACTTCCGGCTGAAGATAAAGAGCGACGAATAGAACGCAGCCATAGAAAACCGCGCCATATAGCTCAGCGGATAGGGCGCGCCGTCCGGAGTATCCCCCAGGTAGTCAAGAAAGAACACGTACAGCAGGAAAACCGCCGTCGCCCCGCCAGCCGCCCACAGGCGGTTTTTCGTATCCCCCGCGGGATACTCGCTCAAGGCGAAAAGCGCGCACAAAGCGGCGTGCGCCGCGATTAAAATAAGCGTCGTCGTTATAGACATAAAACCACCCTATTTCTTAAGTATGAATTTTTCCGCAATCCCGGATAAATCCCGCGCCTGCTCCAGCAGAAGCTCCGCGTTGCCGGAGGTGGCCTCCGAAATCCGGAGCGCGCGCCCGGCTATCTCCGACACGCGGGACACGTCCCCGTAGGCGCGGTCAACCGTTTCGGACTGGAGCTTGGCGTAGTCGGAGATTTCCGCCACAATCTCGGAGATTTTGTCAATATCCCCGGTAATAGCGCTGATTGTCTCCGCGGTGCTGTTCACTTTGTCGGAGCCGTCGCCCACGCGCTCCGTGGATTCCCGTATCAAGCCGAAAATCTCTTTAGCGGATTCGGAGCTTTTTGTGGCCAGCGAGCGCACCTCGTCCGCCACCACGGCGAAACCCTTGCCGTGCTCCCCGGCGCGGGCGGCCTCCACAGCGGCGTTCAGCGCCAGCAGGTTCGTCTGGAAGGAAATGTCCTCAATTACCTGGATTACCTTCCCGATTTTGCGGGAGGATTCGTTTATCCCGTCCATAGAGTCCAGCAGGCCGGAAATATCCTCCTTGCAGGCGGCGGCGTTCAGCTGCGCGGCTTTCGAGATTTTCGACGCTTCCTCCGAATTTTGAGAGTTATGGGCCTTGATGTAGCTAATGGTCTCCCCAAGTTTTTCGGCGGACTCGTTCTGCTCCCGCGCGCCGGAGAGCACCTGCGCCCCGTCCGACGAAATCTGCCGGCTGTGCTTGCTTATGCTTTCGGCGGCGGCGCGGATTTCGCGCAGGACGCCGTTATAACTCGCCAGAATCCCGTTAATCGCATCCTTTATAGCGATAAAATCCCCCTCGTAGGGGGCCGTTATCGTCTCGGTCAGGTCGTTCTGGCTGGCGCGGGCCAGCACTCGGGAAATATCCTGGATATAGCCGGAAATCTTGTCAACCGTCTGGTTGAGCGTATCCTTAATCGCGCCGAAAGCGCCTTTATAATCCCCCGTTACTTTGGTCTCGAAGCTGCCGCAGGCAATGTCCGCCAGGGCGTTGACCGTCTCCTGAATAGGCCTGTCCGCGTTTTCCATAAGGCCGTTTAGGCTGACGATAATGGCGGCCCACTCCCCTTTATAGAGGCTGGCGTCGGCGCGCTCGTTCAGCTCGCCGTTTGAGGCCGCGCCCGCCATTCGGAGCACCTCCTCCGAAACGGCCTTCAAATTTTTGCGCAACGCGTCCAGATTGTCGTTCATAACGGCCTTGCCGCCCGGCAGACGGCGCATATCGGTGGAAAAATCCCCGTTGGCGAAGGCTTCTATGCAGCGCATAAACATCACCTCGTCGTCAATAATGCTCTGCGCCATTCCGTTGACCCCCTCCGCCACGTCCTTATACGCGCCGGAAAAGTTGTTCGCGTCAATGCGTGAGGAAAGGGCGCCCGCCTCAAAATCCTTCGTCATCCCCCCAAGGCCTTTTACAAGGCGGGACACGGAGTCCACCACGCTTTGGAACGAGCGGCTTAACTCCCCTATTTCGTCCTGGTAATTGCTGTTGTGGACGTCCTCAAAATCGCCTTCGGCGGCGTGGGAAATCCTTTTTTGTACGCGGCTCAGCGGCACGGTTATGGAGTTTACGATAACCGCCGTAAATATGACTATAAATATCATCGCGGCGACAAGCTCCGCTACAATGCCCGCGATAAGGTTTTTGTGCATTTTTTCGGCCTGCCCGACGTAATTCAGGCTGAGGGCGTCGTTGGCCTCGATAAGCGCGGCCACGCTCTCCCGGATGTCCACGCCCGGCTGTTTAAGGTCGTTTGAGATGACGGCCTTAGCGGCGGCGCTATCCCCCGCGTACCCGTAAGGGAGCAGCTTGCCCTCGACCGCGCCCCGATATACTTTCATCGCGCTTTCTATGCGTTTCACGGAGTTTATTACGCTCCGATCCGTTTCGTGGGTTTCGTCAAGCAGCGTCAGATAATCCGCCACGGCCTTATCCATAGCGGATATGTTCGTCATCAGGGTTTCCTCGTGCTTCTTGCGGTTTTCGTCGTCTGTCGCCGCCGAAAAATCGCGCAGCGCGGCGCGGACATTGACATAAGGCAGGGTGAAATCCACAAGCCGCTCAAACGGCAGGGCCACCTTGGCCCGCGCCCCCTCCGTTATTTCCGAAAGCCGCGTCACCTGAACAAGGGCCACGACCGCCGTCCCCAGAATAAATACGTACAGCGCGGCATAGCTTATGATGAGTCTTGTCTTTATTTTAATGTTGCGTATCTGCATAATAACCCCTCCTGAATCCACTCGCGCGGTTTAATAATCCCGCCCGGTGTTTTGGCTTGCCTAAAAAGCTTCAGACGAACCGAAGCCCCCTCTTGCTCTGCGTTTTTGTTTGTCTAAAAAGATTTAGACAAACAAAAGCCCTCTTCTTGCTCGGCGTTTTTTCGGCGCTAATGCCTGCCGAAAAAGCCGCCTTCTTACCCTATATTATTATACCTCAAGCTCTATCAGTCGGCAAGTTATTTCTTGGGATAAATTATAACGATAGTTCCTCTGGCGACCGAGACGCGCGCCTGCCGGCCGTCAAACTCGTTGCTGACGCCTTTCGGAAATGTGCTGACGAGCCGCGCGTCCTCAAGCTCGTACTTGAAGCCCCGCGCGCAGACCCCCTCTGCCTCGTCCGTATAAGCGAATATGGAAATATAGCCCTCAAGCCCCGCCGGAAAGCACATCGCGCCGTTATGGACGGCGGTGATTACGCTGGTCTTGTCGTAAAGCCAGGCCCGCCCGCCCTGCTGAGCCACGCCGGCTACGCAGGCTATATTCGCGAGGGTGTGGTCAATCCGCCCGCCCGTGCCGCCGTACACGCAAAACCGCCGGAAGCCCCGCGCCCAGCCCTCTTTTATGGCGGCCAGAACGTCCGTGTCGTCCTTTAAGGGGGAGAGGGTTATGACCTCCCGCCCTTCGGGGGGCGCGGGCAGAGAGTCAAAATCCCCTATTATTAAGTCGGGACTCGCCCCCAATTCGTTCAGGTACGCGTATCCGCCGTCGGCGGCGATAATAAAATCACCCTCGCGGGGGCTTACGGGGTCCGCGTAATATTCTCCCGCGCCGAAAATAAAGCAGGTTCCGGCCATTGCCGCTCATCTCCTTAAGAACCCGTTCCCCAGGCGGGGTTTCTATAATTGACGCGGGTTTTTGTCGGTGTGTTCACACAAATGGGGCGCGCGGATTCGCGAAGCTGATTTTTCGCGACACGAGCTTTGGCGAAGCCAGCGCGGGGGAGACGCGCAACCGATTTGTGTGAACACGCCAGAATAATTATAGCACAAGCCGGTTTATTTTGCAAAATTTATAGCAATTCCGTTTGACATAGGCTTCGCTCGGTGTTTTTTCGGCGCTAATGCCCGCCGAAAAAGCCCCCTTCTTGCCCGGTGTTTTTTCGGCGCTAATGCCCGCCGAAAAAGCCCCCTTCTTGCCCGCGATTTTCGGCTCGAAACAAGCCCGTCAAACATGGAATTGCTCTAACGCCTGTTTTTTATTTTCGCGCCAAGCGTTTCGAGTAATGGCCGCCGTCAATTAAAACCGGAAAAACAGCCGCCCCGAAACAAAAAAACAGCTGTAATGACGAAAAATACATCATTACAGCCAAAAAACATTGCTTTGGGCGCGCCTAAAAACGAGGCTCGTGACTGTCTGAATCCTTTTTAGACAATCACAAACACCGAGCCAAATCAATCCTGAAGCAAAAAGCGGTCTAAATCAAGCAGAAGCTTCACGCTATCCCCTATTTTGCCGATATTTTTGATAAACTGATTCACGTGGCTGAGCTTCGCGTTCGGGGGCGGGAATATATTCCCCTCCTCAATAAACATAACCTCCTTGACCTTATCGACGATAAGGCCAAGCTGATACTCCTGGTACTCCACCACGACTATACAGGTCTGCTCGTCAAATTCCTTATCGGCCTTCATAAAGCGGCAGCGGACGTTAATCACCGGGATTATGTCGCCGCGCAGGCTGACAATCCCCGCCACGTAAGAGAGAGTCTGCGGCACCTGCGTAATGGTCAGGTTGTTGACGATTTCCTTAATATAGGCTATGCCTATGGCGTACTCCTCATCCTCTATGAAAAAGGTCAGGTACTGGTCTTTCGTTATTTCTTCAATGCTCTGATTGGCTTGCGTTAAGTGGTCGGTATCAGCCGCCATTTATGGTCCCTCCTTTTGTCTACTTATCGAAGAATCCGCCTACGTCTATTATAAGGCTGATGTCTCCGTTGCCAAGGATTGTACAGCCGGAAATGCCGCGGACTTTCTTTATATACTTCGGCATCGGCTTAACAACGACCTGCTGCTCGCCTATAAGCTCATCTACGAAAAGGCAAACTGTCTGCTCGCCGTTTTCAAGCATTATCATAATGCCGTCCTCAATCTTGCGGATTTGAGAATCCACGCCGAAAAACTCAAACAGCCGCACGACGTTGTAGACTTCGCCGCGCTCCATAATCATCTCGTTGCCGTTCGGGTCGCGGAAAATGTCCGTTTCCTTGGCGTTGAACGACTTTTTCATCGAAATAATTGGGATGGTGTACTTCGCGCCGCCCATTTTTACGGTCATGCCCTCGATTATGGCAAGGGTCAGCGGAATTTTCATAGTAAAGGTCGAACCCTCGCCGGGGGTGGACTCCACAAGCACGGTGCCGCCAACGACCTCAAGATTCGTGCTCACCACGTCCATACCCACGCCGCGCCCGGAGAAACTCGTCACCTGTTCGTTCGTCGAGAAGCCCGGCAGGAAAATGAACTGATAAATTTCCTTATCGCTGTACTCGGACGGGTCTTTGCGCAGAAGCCCGTTGTTTTGGGCTTTGCGGAGGATTTTATCTTTATTGAGGCCCGCGCCGTCGTCCCGCACGATTATAAGAACGTCTCCGCCGGTGTTTTTCGCTTCAAGGATAACCCGGCCCTTTTCGGGCTTGCCGGTTTTGGAACGCTCGTCGGGCATCTCTATGCCGTGGTCCACCGAGTTTCTTATTATGTGCATAATCGGGTCGGAGATGTGCTCGATTATGTTCTTATCAACCTCCGTATCCTCGCCGACGATTACAAGGTCAACCTCTTTTTCAAGCTGACGGCACATATCGCGCACGATACGGTGCATTTTGAAGAAAGTGGCCTGAAGGGGCACCATTCGCATACTCATAACGGTGTCCTGAATGTCGTTTATGATTTTGTGGAGCTGGCGCGCTTCTTTTACGAAGCTCTCAAGCTCCAGCCCCTCAAGCTCCGGATTCTGCGTGACCATAGCCTCGGCTATAACAAGTTCGCCCATAAGATTGAGCAAGAGGTCGAGCTTGCTGACGTTCACGCTTATCATATGCTGCGTCGGGGAACGCTTAGGGTCCGCGGCCGCCGCGGGAGCGGACGAAACCGCCGCCTCGGCTTTTTCCTCCGGCGCGGCGGAAGCGTCCGCGGTTTCCGGTTTTTTCTTGCTCACGGAAACGACCGGCGCGGCCGGAAGCCCGTCGTTCTCGTCGGGTTCAAGCGGGGTCACCTTGACGTCCTCCGCGCTCTGTACTTCTTCAAGCGTTAATGTCTTCAAATAAACCGGCTCCTGCAAAATATTATATAAAGCGTCGTACTTCATATCGGTGGATAGCACAAGCAGGAAGCCGTTCGCGCGAATATGATCCACGGCCACCTCTTCGTCGAGAATGTCCTCCGGCAGGTGCTTGAGCACCCGCACCCTGCCCTCAACGCTATGGAGCACGTTGTAGGCGCGGATATTCTCCATTTCGCTGCCTTCGTCGAAAGTGAGGACGGCCTTGTAAATTTTTACCTCCGGCGAAACCTCCGCCTTTGACGTGTCCCCGCCCACCGCGTCAAGCTGCATCGACTTAAGGTAAATGGTCGACGAGATGATTTTGCAAAGATCGTCGTAAGGCAGGCCGCTCGTAAGCTGAAACCAGAAGCCGTTTTCGTGAATAACCTCCGCGGCGGCTTCGTCGAGCAGGTTCTCCGGCACGTGGGTGATATTCGCCGCCTTGCCCTCCAGGTTGTTGACAAAGGCGTAAGCGCGGACGTTCTCCATCTCGCACCCGTCGTTGAACCAGATTATGCCCTCGTAAACCGTCTCGGCGGCGCCCGCTCCTCTCGGGGCTTCCTTGGCCTTGGCCGCGCTTTTCTCAGCTTTGTTCGCGGATTTGGCGGATTCCTTCCCGGCTTTTTTCGGCTTGGTTTCCGCTTTCGGGGCCGGCGCGGGCGCGCCCCCGCCTTTAAGCTCCGCGAGGAAATTTTTGATTATTTTTATGAGCGGTTCGCCGTCCCCGTCCGGCTGAGCGCCTGATTCGATCTTTGAAATCTCCGCTTTTATGAAGTCCATACCTTCAAGAACGTGGTCGGCAAGCCGCCCGTAGTCCACGCCGCTCGGGTTCTCCTCCCGGAGATAGAAGAACAGATCCTCTATTGAGTGCGCGACCGTCGAGATATTGTTGAACATCATCATTGCCGAGGAGCCTTTAATCGTGTGCATAATCCGGAAAATTTCGTTTATGGCGTCCATAGAGAAGCCCGAATCGCCCTGGACTACGTGCTGCTCCAGCTGGTCAAGCAGCTGCGACATCTCGTAGATGAACATATCGAGCATAGAATCCCTGTCAAAATCAGCCAAAATATATCACCTTTTCTTTCCGTCCGGCTTCGCGCCGCGTTTCGTACAGCGGTTGCCGAAGCGGCTCCGCAAAGTTAGATAAATTATAAATTAAATTAAAAAGAGCTATACGTTTTAATTGTACGCCGTCTTCTGAATTATGTCAAGTGCTTTCTGGCGAAAAAAGTACCTATATTTTCGCCTCGGGCGATTGAGAGGATTTTTATCGGCTCCGCGCCGGAGGCCACCACCACGTCTATCCCGCGTGAAACCGCCATTTTCGCCGCCGAAAGCTTTGTAACCATACCTCCCGTGCCGGCGGGGCTTTTTGAGGAGGCGGCCAGCGCCTCTATCTCCGGGGTTATCTCCTGGACGGAGGGCATAAAGCGCGCGGACGGGTCTTTTTTCGGGTCGGCGGAATACAGCCCGTCTATATCCGAAAGGATTATGAGCAGGTCGGCCCCGGTTATGTCCGCCACGTAAGCGGACAGGGCGTCGTTGTCGGAAAAGCCCAGCTCTTCGGTGGACACCGCGTCGTTTTCATTTACAATAGGGATAACCCCGCGCTCGAACAAGGCGAAGAAGGTGCTGCGGGCGTTTTCCCGCTTCTCCGCGTCCTCGGCCACGTCCTTCGTCAGGAGCACCTGGGCCACTATTTGATTGTACTGCGTAAAGAAATTTTCGTACATCTGCATAAGAATCGCCTGGCCGACGGCGGAGGCCGCTTGTTTGCCGGCGACCCCCTCCGGCTTGGGGATATTCATCCGCGCCGCGCCCACGGCAATCGCCCCGGAGGACACAAGCACGACGTCCCGCCCGGAGTTCCGCAGGTCGGTCAGCACCCACGACAAGCCGTGAAAGCGGGAAAGGTTCATCCTCCCCCTCTCCCCCGCCAGGGTTGAGGAGCCGACTTTGACCACTATCCGGCGTTTTTCCTGAAATCTCATACAAATTCTCCTTACTTTATCGCGGTTTTCAAAATCGCTATACCTCTTTTTCCGCCTCTTTGAGCGAGAGCGACACGACCGACGACACCCCCCGCTCCCTTTGAGTCACGCCGTAGAGCGCGTCCGCCGCCGTCATAGTGCCTTTTTTATGGGTAATAATGATAAACTGCGTGCCCTCGGCGGAATTCCGCAGGAAATTGGCGAAACGGGCCACATTCGCGTCGTCGAGCGCGGCCTCTATCTCGTCGAGCAGGCAGAACGGGGAGGGTTTAAGCCGCAGTATGGCGAACAGAAGCGAAAGCGCCGTCAGCGCCCGCTCCCCGCCCGACAGCAGGGACATAACCCGAGTTTTCTTGCCGGGGGGCCGCGCGGCCATCTCCACGGAGGAATTAAGCGGGTCCCGCTCGTTTGAAAGCTCCAGAGAGGCGGAGCCGCCGCCGAACATTTCTGAGAAAACGGCGTTGAAATTTTCGGAAATAAGGGCGAACTGCTCCCGGAAACGCTGCTCCATAAGGGTTTCAAGCTCCGTTATCAGCTTTTTAAGGTCGGACTCCGCCGCGAGCAGGTCGTCCCGCTGAGCGGCCAGAAAATCCCGCCGCTCCCGCCGCGCGCGGTATTCCTCAACCGCCGACGGGTTTACCGGCCCAAGCTCCCGCACGGCGGCGCGCAGGCTCTTTTCCTCGGCGGCCAGCGCCGCCGCGTCCCCCTCGATAACGGGGTAACCCCGCGCGGAGCCGGCGGTAATCTCGTATTCGTCCCACATAAGGGCGTACAGCCGGCGGACGTCCTCCTCCGCCTGCTCTTTTTTCATTATATAACGCGCGCGTTCCCGCTCCGCGCCGGAGGCCGCCTCCCGGAGGGCCTCAAGCTCCTCTTCGTATTCGGCCGTTTTTTCGGAATATTCGCGGGACGCGGCCTCAAGCTCCGCAAGCGCGCTTTCTTTTTCGGCTATTTCGCCGGAGATTTCCTCTATGCGCGCCGCCGCGAGCCGCTCCTCGGCAAGGGCCTCCGTCCGCGCCCGCGCCGCCGTCGCAAGCTCCCGGAGCAGGCGCCCCCGCTCCTCGGCAAGGGCGGCCAGCTCCTCCTTCGTCCGCTCTAAATTATCCTCGGCGGCGGTTTTCTTTTCGGTGATTCCCGCAAGCTCCACCCGCAGGTTCGACAGCCGCGCGGCGCGGGCCTCCCGCCGCTCCCGCTCCCCCTCCGCCAGGGCTTTTTGGGCGGCCAGTTCGCTTTTAAGCGCCTCCAGGGCGGACTCGGCTTCCTCCGTCCGCCGCCCGGAGCCGGCGCGGAGGGTCTCGGTTTCTTCTAATTTAATATTGTTTTCGGCGTATTTCCGGGCGGCCTCCTCGCGCCGGGCCGAAAGCTCCAGAAGCTTTTCGGCCGCCCGCGCGGCTTCCCGCGTTTTTTCCGCCGAATCAAGGGCGAGCCGGCGCGACAGCTCCTCCGCTTCCTCCGCCTCCGCCGAAAGCGAGTCCGTTTCTCCGTCCAGAAAGGCCAAATCCGCGCCGAGCAGCTCCGCCGCCTGCCGCAGCTCCTCTATTTCCCGGCCGCGGCCGAATATATTCGCGGAAATGGAGGAGGCTCCGCCGGTTATGGCTCCCCCGGCGCTGAGCAGCTCCCCCTCGCGCGTCACGATTTTATACGCGCGGCCCGTGGCGCGGGAAAGCTCCACGGCGTTCTCAAAAGAATCCGCCACTATTACCGCGCCGAGCGCGTTCGCCGCGACCCCCTCGTATTCCGGGGAATATACGGCGAAATCCTTCGCCGCGCCGAGAAAGCCCGGCAGGCCGCGCAAGCGCTCCAGGACGCCCGGCGGCAGGTTTTTTGCCTTAACCGCCGTCATCGGCAGAAAAGTGGCCCGGCCGCGCTTGTTTTCTTTCAGATAAGTTATGGCGGCGGCGCAGTCCTCCTCCGTGTCCGCCACGATATGCTGAATACCCCCGCCCAGCGCGGTCTCCACCGCCGTCTCGAAGCCGGGGGATACCTTTATAAGCTCCCCCAGCGCGCCGCGAAGCCCCCGGAAATTTTGCGAAAGCACCGCGCGGACGCTCTTGGCGTAGCCCTGGTGCGCGTCCTCAAGCTCTTTCAGGAGCTTCAGGCGGACTTTCGCGGCGTTGCGCTTTTTCAGAACCTCGGCGTGGCTGTCTCTAAGCGCGGACAGACGCCCGGCGCGCTCGGCGGCGGCGGCCCTCGCGGCGGCCTCCCGCTCCTTAAGCGCCCCCGCGGCGAGGCCGAGCCGCTCCGACAGCCCGGCGGTCTCCGCAAGCTCCTTGTCAAGGGCGGTTATGGCGGCGTTTAAGTCCTCCCGCGTCAGCTTCAGCGCGTCCGAGGCGGCCGCCTCTTTCTGCGCCAGGAGCCGCAGCGCGGAGATTTCGTCCATTTTGTCGAAAACGGCGGCGGACAGGGCCGCCGTTTCGTCCGGCTCACGGGCGGCTTCCTCTTCAAACCCGGCGGAAAGCTCCCCCGCTTCCGCGCGCAGGGCGGCCTCACGCTGGCCCAGGGCCTCTAAATGCCGGGAAAAGCCCGATATTTCCGCGTTTTTAACCGTCTGAAGCCCGGCGTTTTTTTCTCCTTCGGCGGTGAGCTTTTGCTCGTCCCTGTCTGAATGGGAGATTTTTTCGCGCGACAAACCCGCTTTTTTTTCGTATTCCGACAAAACCGCCCGGCTATCGGCGATTTGGGTGAGCAGCGCCTTATACTCGGCGGCGCGGGCTTCGTTCCGGCGTTTAAAATCCTCCGCCGCTTCTTTTGCCCGGGCCTTTTTTTCGTTTGCCAGCGAAAGCTCAAGCCCGGCGGCTTCGGCGGCCTCCTCAAGGGCGGATATTTTTTCGCCCGCGCCGGCGATTTCTTTAAGGAAAAGGCTGACGCGCACAAGTTTTAGCCGCTCGGAGAGAGCGGCGTATTTTTTGGCGGTTTCCGCCTGTTCCGAAAGGGCGGGCAGGGCGTTTTCCATTTCCTCCATTACGTCCGCCAGGCGGAGCAGGTTCTGCCGCTCGCGGGCGAGCTTCGCCTCCGCCTCCTCCTTGCGCGCGCGGAATTTGACAATCCCGGCGGCCTCCTCGAAAAGCAGGCGGCGGTCCTCCCCTTTGGCGCTTAAAATCTCGTCGATGCGGCCTTGCCCGATTATGGAATATCCCTCCCGCCCCACGCCGGTGTCCATAAAAAGGCTGGTTATGTCCTTCAGGCGGCAGTCCGCGCCGTTCATCTGATACTCGCTCTCGCCGGAGCGGTATATCCTCCGGGTCACCTTTATTTCGTCAAAATCAAGCGGGAGCTTCCGGTCGGAGTTGTCTATAAGCAGGGACACCTCGGCCATCCCCACGGCGCGGGAGGACTCCGCCCCGGCGAAAATGACGTCCTCCATTTTCCCTCCGCGCAGGGTTTTGGCGCTCTGCTCGCCTATGGCCCAGCGCGCCGCGTCGCTTATATTGCTTTTGCCGCTGCCGTTCGGGCCGACCACGGCGGTTATCCCCCGCGTGAAGTCAAGCCGGAGCCTGTCGCGGAAAGATTTGAAACCTTGTATGTACATTCGTTTCAGGTACATCGGAGCGCCCGCCTTGTGAACCGGCGTTTTCGCGATGGCCGCGAAACGCCCGTTAGGGCGATTCCATAGTTTTTACTCGCAAAACGGAATCGCTTTATTATTTGTAAATAACTTATAGAAAAGGCAGTTTGAGTCCGTGGAACCGAGCGAATAAAAACGCCTTTTCTATAAAAATATTATAGCACAACCTTTTTTGTTTTGCAAAGTTTATTGCCGGAGCCTGACCGGCAAGCGGAAAAGGCTGTTTTCACAAAAAGGCAAGCCGCACATAACATATATAAAGACTTGTTATTGAAAGAAGGATTATAAATGGCGTTTGAACCTAAACCGAACGAAGCCCGCGGGCCTGAGCGAGACGATGAGGGCGGGCCCGCGCGGGAGGAGCGGGAGGAAAGCCTGCTTGCTTTCAAAGTGTACGACTCCTGCCGCGCCCAGGAATGTCTGACCGACTTGGAAATCGGCCCTGCTAAGGCGGCGGAGGATTTTGACGACGGAGCCGGCTTTACGGTCTCCGCCGGGCAAACGGCGGAGCCGCCGGCCGGAGCGGGCAGCGCGTCCGCCGAGCGTCTCACAGTTAAGAAAATAGCCATTACGGGCAAGGAGCCGAACCCCTTTGAGCGCGGGTACTGGGATATTGACGTGAAATACGTGTTCGGCTATACGCTTGTCTTCCGCGACGGCGCGGGGGCCGTCGTCTTAAGAATCCCCTGCGAGAACGTCTACTCCAAGCGCGTGACGCTTTACGGCGGCGCGGGCGCGGGGCTTTCGATGGCTGTGGATTTGCTGCCCGACGGAGAGGTCTCCCTTGGGAGCGAACCCTTCGTCCTGGCGGAGGCCAAGGCCGTCGAGCTTGAGTGCAAGATTCGCGCGGCCGGCGGCCAAAGCGAGGTGGCGCTGACCATAGGCCTTTTTTCCGTCATAAGGACCTTCCGCGCGGCCAGCCTGTGCGTCCTGGCCTCGGCCCCGGAGGCGCCGAAAAAGTGCCGCGAGCTGCCGCCCGTGAACCCGTGCGAGTTTTTCGAGAAAATGGATTTCCCCAAAGAGATTTTCGATTAAAGAACCTGGCGCGGCGGCGCCGAAATAAAGCCTTAAGGTAAAATTAAAAACGGACTTGGGCAAGAACGGTCTTTGATTTGTCTGTATTTTTTTTAGACAAACCAAAAGACCGGGCAAAGCCCTGTCCGTTTTTTTAGAATTTTATGCTTTTTTGGTGATTTTGCACATTATATCCCGGCTAATCCGAATATTTTTTATGTATTTTTATATAATATTTACTTGTTGAAATCCTCGCCGGAATGGTGTATACTTAATCAAAGCGGTTTAAGCCCGGCCTGTTGGTCAAGTGGTCAAGACGCAGCCCTCTCACGGCTGAATCAGGGGTTCGACTCCCCTACAGGTCACTCCCGGCATAAATACTTCCGGCATTTTGTATAGCGGAAAGAAGCTGATTACATTTGAATCACTCGTCGTTGCCTTAGCTGAGACAAGCGAATACTCCGCTTGTTTCAGGATAAAACTAACGATAAGCTAAGCTAAACAACAACTTACAAGACTGGAAGGATGTTTATTCTATGAACTGGTTCAGAAATTTAAAGACCGGGGCGAAGCTGACGCTCGCCTTCGGCATTATGGTGGTTTTTATGATTGTAATAGCGGGGCTCGGCGTCCGGACCACGCTTAACACCGACACCACTTACTCAAACATTCTGGCCAACAACGTGGAGGCGGCGCTCATACTTGAACAGTCGAACGCCAATTTCCTGGCGGTGCGGCGGGATGTGCTGACGCTGACGAGAAGCTACGCCTTCGGGGTTGACTCGGCTACGCTTCAGTCTCAGCTTGCCGCGCTTCAGTCTAGTATGCGCGTTTTCAAAGACAGCCTCGAAATTGAATACACGAAAAATTTCACCGCGAACCCGGATCTGTCGGAGGAGGATAAACGCAGCCGGCAGCAGACCGTGGACGCTATCCTTAAGGATTTTGAAGACTATTCCGTGACCGCGGTGGATATTGAAAAACTAGTAACCGACCCGAACAGCTCCTGGGAGACGGATAAACAGCGGCTTATTGAGCTGTCAAACGAGCTGGCCGAGGATAGCGAGCCTGTGTCCACGGGGGTTTCCAACCTGCTGGAGACCGTAAAGAGCAACTACGAAAATATCAGCGAGGTAACGACCGACGACGTTCTGGATATGGTTAAGATAATCGTGGCTATCGTTGTGGCGGTAATAATAGCGGCAATGCTCATAGCGCTGTTTATAAGCAAAATTATAACCGGGCCGATTGTTCAGCTTCAGAAGGACCTGCAACACATCGAAGAGGGCGATTTCTCTCTTGACGTCCGCAGCAACCTCCGGGACGAAATCGGCCAGCTCTGCAACAGCCTTGACGGAGTTCTCTCCGTGCTCCGCTCAATTACGTCCGACATCCGCAAGAACTCCCTGGCGATTGAAAAAGACGGCGACATCGACGCGCGCGTAGATGAGAGCGCGTATTCCGGGGATTATAAGGTTATTGTCGCCGCCATAAACGGCCTGACCCAAAAACTCGTCGAGGACACGATTCTATCTATAAACGCGGCCTCCGAGATTAACAAGGGCAATTTTAACGTCGAAATACCTGATTTGCCCGGCAAGAAAATGTTGCTGACGAATACGTTCCGCTCCTTGCGCGACACCCTGCTCGGTTTTGATAAGGACATTACGGAGCTTATAACCTCCGCCGAAAACGGCGATTTAAGCAAGCGCGCCGACGCCTCCGCGTATCATGGCGGGTGGAATAAAATGGCCGGCGGCCTTAATAACCTGCTGAAAGCCATCTCCGAGCCGATTGAAGAAGTAAGCGACGTAATGAGGGACTTTTCCGAGGCTAAACTGTCCGTGCGCGTCCGGGGTCAGTATAAGGGCACTTTCCGGAATATGGCGAGCGCAATAAACAAAGTTACGGAAGTTACCGAAAGCTATGTCGCCGAGATTTCCGACACGCTCAACAAGATGGCTGACCAGAACCTCAACCTGTACATCAAACGCGAGTACATCGGGGATTTCGCGCCGATTAAGACCGCCCTTGATGGTATCCTCAAGAGCTTCAACGAGCTTATTAACGGCATAAATATGTCCGCCGAGCAGGTGGCGCTGGGCGCGAAGCAGATTTCCGAAAGCAGTATGGACCTCGCGCAGAACAGCACCGAGCAAGCCAGCAGCGTGGAGGAGCTGTCCGCTTCCCTGTCGCTTATCGCCCAGCAGACGCAGGTTAACGCCGACGCGGCCTCCAAAGCCAACGAACTGGCTTCCGCCGCCGCCAAAACCGGCGTCAAGGGCAACAGCGAAATGACCTCTATGCTCAAGTCAATGGAAGAAATAACCGAGGCTTCCAGGAATATCAACAGGATTATTAAAGTTATCGACGATATCGCCTTCCAGACGAACCTGCTGGCGCTCAACGCCGCTGTTGAGGCCGCCCGC
>JAITSQ010000018.1 GCA_031287685.1 Clostridiales bacterium
GGGGGGGGGTAACGGCATCCATAAAAGCTCCTTTCGTCAGTTGAGTTTGCTTGTGATAAGCTCCGCCAGCGCGCGCGCCTCGCGCTCGATTTCCGCTTCGTCCTCGCCCTCGAGCATTACGCGGACATAGCGCTCCGTGCCGGAGGGGCGCACGAGCACGCGCCCGCGCCCGGCGAGCTTCGCGCAAAGGTCGGTGTACGCCGAGAAAACGGCGGCGTGCTCAAGCGCTTTGCTCTTGTTTTCGTTTTTGACGGGCGCGTTGATAAGCACCTGGGGGAAGAGCTTAAGCGTGTTCAGCTCGGAGAGCGGGCGTCCGCGCTCCTTCATTATTTTCAGGACCTGAAGCGCGGTCAGGAGGCCGTCCCCGGTGGTGTTGTGGTCAAGGAAAATTATATGGCCGGATTTTTCCCCGCCGAGGCTGAACCCGCCGGAGAGCATACGCTCCAGCACGTAGCGGTCCCCCACGGCGGTCTGCTCGATATTAAGGCCGGAGGCCTCCCCCATTTTGAACAGGCCGAGGTTGCTCATAACAGTGGCCACGAGGGTGTCGCTTTTGAGCTTCCCGGCGGCCTTGAGATGCGCGGCGCAAAGCGCCATTATTTCGTCGCCGTCGAGGAGCTTGCCGTTTTCGTCCGTGAAGTGGCAGCGGTCGCCGTCCCCGTCGAAGGCTATGCCGCAGTCGGCGCGGAGGGCCTTGACTGTTTCCATAATCTGGGTCATATGCGTCGAGCCGCAGTCCCGGTTGATGTTAAGGCCGTCGGGCTGGTTGTTAAGCACGGTCAGCTTGGCCCCGAGCCGCGCCAGCACCTCCGCCGCGGTTTTTGAAGTCGCGCCGTTGGCGCAGTCAACGACGACGGATAAGCCCGCGAGGTTCAGCCCCGGCGCTGTGCCGAGCAGAAAGTTTTCATAATCCTCCAGGCATTTCGCGTCGCGGTGTTCGCCCGTGCCCACTTTTTCACCCGCCGGGCTGTGGATTTCGTCCATACGGTTGAAGATGAAGTCCTCGATTTCGGCTTCCGTTTCGTCGGGCAGCTTATAGCCGGAGGAATCGAAAAATTTAACGCCGTTGTCCTCAAACGAATTGTGCGAAGCGGAAATCATCACTCCGGAGGTACAGCCGTAATGTCTCGTAAGATAGGCTATTCCCGGAGTGGGAATAACCCCGGCAAGGAGGACGCCGCCCCCCACGGAGCATACCCCCGCCGACAGCGCCGCGCACAGCATAAACGCGGATTTGCGCGTGTCCGTGCCGATAAGGACGACGGGAGCCTGCCCCGTTTTCCGCGCCAGGGCGTGGGCGCCGGCCCGCCCGATTGCGTAGCAAAGGCGCGGCGTCAGCTCCTTGTTGGCGACGCCGCGAACGCCGTCCGTGCCGAAAAGAACAGCCATTGTTATTCACTCCTTCTGTTATTTTGCGCGTCCCGCCCGCCACCGTCCTTGGCGTGCACGACGACGCGCACCATGGGCGGTTCTCCGGAGATTTTCACCCCGTCGGGCAAATCCGCCAGCAGCGGCAGATAATGCTCCCCGATAGAAAGCCCGGAAACGTCGATACTCATATTTTTAACCTCCGCCGACGTGAAAGCGGAAATAACGTCCCGAGAGCCTATGACGGTAATCTCGAAAGGCTCGCTGGGCAGTTCCACCGTGTCGCCGCCCATATCCGCGTCCATTCCCGTCAGGCGTATATCGCCCATATTAATAGTGACGCTCTTTTTTTCGAGCGGGGCCACGTCCACAGTAACGGAGACTTCGTGCGGCGTGCCGTTTACGATATTCAGCCGGGACTGCATAAACTGCGGGCGGACGTCGTAATACAGCGTTTGCGGCGATTTCAGCCCGGAGAGGTCAAAATCAGGCAGGGTGATTTCCTCCACCTGAGAGATGTCCTCCTCCGCGCCGAGCACCTCTATATAATCCACGTTTCTGGTAATCCCGGCGACGGAATAACCCTCCGCGGGGCTGCCCGAGTAATTCTGTTTGATGGGAATCCGCGCGTACATATTTACGGGAATCTTAACCTCCACCGAGGAGGCGTTCAGCGTGACAAGGCCTGTTATGTCCCTTTTGTCGGAATCGACGACTTTCAGGGCAAGGGTCTCCGCCACGTCTGACGAAACGCCGGTTATGTCCGCCTCCACCGCGACGGAGACAATCCTCTTAAGCACGGTGGTCGGGCCGGTCACGCGCACCGTCTCCGGCGTGGCGGAGCCGGGCAGGGCGGAGTAAGACTTCGCCACGCTGCCGGAGGTGTTGACAGTCACGGGGAAATCCTGACTGGCCACGCGGTCGAGGCGTATATTGACCGTCAGCGGCTGCGTCGTTATGCCGCCGGATTGGGCGAGTCCGCTGTGCGCGGCGTTCCCGACCGGGTTGACGTAGATATTGAGCGGCTGATCCGCGCCGAGCGTGTTCTCCCGCAGGTAGTCAATCGGGCTGACGTCGATATACGGCTGAAAATCATCGTTTGAAAGGCCGAGAAGCGCGTACCGCTCCGCCTTGACCGAAACGCGGATAAAGGAGTTGTCAAGCTCGCTCTTGTTGAGGAGGACGTAGCCGTTGTGCTCCACCGCGTCGAGATTTTGGACGATAAGGCGGCTTGTGAAGGTTTTCGATTCAATCGGATTCGTGAAATTTATGCAAACGAACCAGAGCGCCGCCGCCAGGACAAAAGACAGAAGCTTCCAGCGCAGGTTTTTGAAAAGAGCTTGGGCAAGGCGTTTAATCATTCTCACTTTTCCTTCGGGCCGCCGATTGAAATCCGGAACATACCGCCGACTTTCACGCGTTTGTTTTCGGACTTCGCGCGGGATTTATTGAGCATTTCGGTCAGGGTCTCCTTCGAGAGCTTGCGGTAGAGCTTGCCGCTTTTGGCCAGGGATACGCTGCCCGTTTCCTCAGACACCACGATTATATCCGCGTCGGACACTTCGGAGGCGCCTACGGCGGCGCGGTGGCGCGTGCCCAGTTCGTGGCCGATTTCGCTCTGCGTCAGGGGCAGTATGCACGTGGCGGCGAGGATTCGGGAGCCGCGGATGAGCACGCCGCCGTCGTGCAGCGGCGTTTTGTCTTCAAAAATATTCATCAGAAGCTGCTTCGTCACGATAGCGTCAATCAGCAGGCCGGTCTTTTGATACTCGCCCATACCGATATTCCGCTCTATGACTATAAGGGCGCCGGTGCGGTTCCGGGCCATCTCAAACACAGCCAGGACGATTTCCGTCACGAGCACGCTGTAGGAGGAATCGTCCCCCCCGGAGGAAAACACGGGAAAAAGGCTGTTATTGCCCAGATTTTCAAGCGCGCGGCGGATTTCCGGCTGAAAGAGGATTATAAGCGCGGTAATGCCCGCGCCGACTCCGTTCGTTATTATCCAGTTTATGGTGTAAAGCCCGAAGTAGTTGGACAGCAGGAACGCGCCGGTTATTAAAAAAAGCCCCTTGGAGAGCGACCAGGCCCGCGTCTGGCGTATCCACATAGTCACTTTATATATAAGAAAAGCGATGGACAGCACGTCTACGACGTCCTGCCAGCGTATTTCGGGTATACGCAGGTCGGCTGTTCCGGTTAAAAAGTCTCTTAGTGAATCCATTCATTCGCTCCTGTCTTTCCGCCGCGGGGCGCGGCTTCGCCTGCCCGCGTTTTTTTCGGGCTTATCCTGAAGGCCGAGTTTCGGGATTATGCGGACGTAATAATAATTCCGCTCGTCGGAAAATTCGACTGTCCGCGCCCGGCCGTAGTCGAGGGCTATGTCAAAAAAGCTCACGACAAGCGCCAGGGCGACCGAAGCCGCGCAGGAGGCCAGGGAGCCGAGGACGCTTATGTCCGCTATGCCCATAATCCGCACGAGAAGCAGGCCGAAGAAGCACGTCGCCCCGCCGAGGGCGACGGCCAGCTCCCTGGCGTGGCTTATCGACAGGCGGCGTATGGCGCACGTGACGAGCGCGGCCATCGAAAAAACGAACGCCACGAACACCCAGGCGTAGTTCCGCGCGGCGGCGGTTATTACGCCAAGCGCATCCCCGGCGGTTTCGGGGAGGGCGGTCAGGGAAAGATCCCCGCCGGCGCCGGCCGCGGCTAGCACCTCCGGCGCGCAGTACCGCAGGAACACGCCGATTGTCACGGGCAGAACCGCCGACGGGCCGAAGTACAGTCCGGCGATAAGCGGCGCGAAGCACGGCGCGTGAAATTTATACGCAAGGAGGGTAAGGATTATGAGAGGGCTTTCTTTCGGGGCCATACGCGCGTAAAACAGCAGGACGCACAGCAGGACAAGAAAAACCGCCGCCGCCAGCGCGATATTGCCCGAAAGGCGCAGGCAGACGTACACGGACAGAAGGAACATACCCGGAGCGGAGGGCAGCACCGCCAGAAAGCCCGCCAGCATAAACACGGAAAGAGCGCCCGCCGCCGCGGGGACGGCCGAACGCCCGCCGCCTATGGCGCTCAGGCTCAAGACGACATAAAGCCCGGCCAGAAACTTAAACGCGAGGTTAAACAGAAACTCCCGCCGTTTATACAGGGCAACCAAATTTTCCCGCAGTTTAAGCATTTCCCGCATTCAGCGCTCTTCCCATTCGTCCTGTTATTCCCGCTCCTTGCGTTCCCGCCGGAGGGAGATTAAGCGCACAAGCAGACGCTCGTAACGCTCACGCTTTTCCTGAGCCTTTTCATACTCAAGGTACGCCTTTACGCCGCTTATAATCGTATAAACCAGAACCACGCCCACGGCCCGCCAAAACCACGCGCCAAGCTCGTTGAACGAGGGAATTTCGGCGGATTCGTCAAGAGCGACGCTCAGGGCGTATAAAAACATAATGACGACGCAGCCCGCCGCGGACGAAAGCCGCGCCTTGGAGTTCCGCGTATAAATATAGTCGTGCAGGAAATAATCCGTCGGGTTGAGCTTCTCCAAATCACGCTCGTGCAGAGCCAGGGCGGTCATTACGAGTATTTCCCGGCGGTCGGGTTCTCCCATAAAAAATCACCTATTCTTTCTCAAACGCCGCCGGGTCGTAGTTTACCCCCGCGTCCCACATCATAAACTGATTCATACCGGCGTCATAGGCGGCCTGTATCTGTTCTCGGGTTTCCTTCGGGCCGTAGTCAAGGTGCGGGTGAATCCACGGCGCGGTGAAATCCTGGAGCCAGGGGCGCACGACGGCGTGCTCCGGCACGTCCGCCAGAACTTCGTTCGACAGGTCCATAGCGTTCTTTATAAGGTTATAAGGCTCCAAATCCGGATGGGCTATGCCGAAAGAGCCGTCCGCGTAGTGCGAAGGGTAGACCATAGGGCATATATAGTCGAGCCGCTTTGACAGCTCGCGGTAATCCTGGCCTATGGTGTCGGCGTCGAGCTTGCTCCCGATGACTATGCCGTAAACGTCCGCGCCAAGGAACACGTCATAGCCCGCGAGCTGCTCCTTCATATACGCGGCGAAATCGGCGATTATCTCCGCGCGGCTTTTTCCGCCCGTATCGCCCATATCCGCGTCGCTCAAGGAGCGCTCCTCATTAAAGCGTATGTAGTCGAGCTGGATTTCGTTGAAACCGAGCCGCGCGGCCCCCTTGGCGATTTCCGCTATATATTCCCAGGATTGCTTGTTGTACGGGTTGAGCCAGGAGCTGCCGGAGCGTTTGTCCCGCCAGAGGCTCCCGTCCTTGTTTTTGATGTAAAGCTCCGGGCGCGCGTCCTTGGCTCCGTTGTCCTTAAAGCACACCACGCGGGCGATCGCGTATATATTATGCTCCTTCAGCTTGGCCAGGGTGGCTTGAATATCCGGGATATAGCCTTCGGAAATGCCCGCCTCGTCCGCGGCGGGGATTCCCTTGAAAGTCACGGTGCCGTCGTCGGTTTTTACGTCGATAACCATCGCGTTAAGCGCGGTCGCGTCGCAAAGCTCTATGAGCGGGTCCATATAGGACGAAAGGCCCGCCCGGGTGCCCGTGACGTAAATCCCCTTGACGACGACGGGCTTCTGGCGGTACACGGTGAAATCCGCCGGAGGCTCGTCAAAAAAATACGGCGATAAATCAACCGGAACGGCGGCGTCAGCGTTCGGAGGCTTCTCGGAGAAGACGCCGGCCACTTTGCCTTTTCCAATAAAAGCAACGCCCGCCGCCACGAGCGCGGCAACTAAAACGACGGACGGTATTATAAATTTAAGCGCTTTCAGCATTGTCAAAACCCCTTTACGTAATTATAACACAAGGAGCCGGGGGTTTCAACGGTAATTTTATATTTGCGGAGCGGATTTATATGCGGTATAATAATTCTATTATTAATTTTATTATAATGAAATAAAAATACTGTAAATAAGGGCGTGGTTAGATGTTTATTACGGTTGACAGGGTTTGCGGGGGTTATCTGGCGGCGGAGCTGCCGGACAGGACGATGGTTGACCTTCCCATGAAAATCGCGCCGGGCGCGCGCGAGGGCGACGTTCTGGAAATAAATATAAATAAGGAAGAAACCCTCCGCCGCAAGGCGGAGGCGGAGCGGGCGGCCGAGGGGCTATGGCTGTGACGGCTGTTCTGGCGGAGGCGGCGCGGGCGCTTCTGTATCCGCCGAGGTGCGTGTTTTGCGGGGAAATAACGCGGTTTGCCCGCGTTTTTTATGATGAGGAAAATTTTTCCAAATACACCTGCGATTCCTGCGGGGAGCCGCTGGAGCCGCTCTCCGCGTCGAAAACTCCTCTTTGCGCCCAGTGCGGCGCGGAAAACGCGGGCGCGGGGGAGCGCTGCCCTGCGTGCGCCCGGCGGGAGACGGCGCTTTCGGGCAACTATGCCCTGTTTTTGTTTGAGCGGCGGCCCCGGCGGCTTGTCCTCGCCCTGAAGGACGGGGAGCGCGTGGAGCCGCTTTTGCGGACGGTAATAAAAGGCTGTCTTGACGCGGGGCGGTTCTCCGGAGCGGATTTTCTTGCGCCCGTGCCCCCGTGGGAGGGGCGGCCGGACCACGCGGGGCTTATCGCCCGGATTGTGAGCGATATAACGGGCGTGCCCGCGCTCGCCGGCGTTATGGAGCGCGTCCTCCCGCCGGGGGCTGATAAAATCCCGGAGCAGAAGCGCACGCACCCGTCGAAACGCTTTGAAAACGCTTTAGGGACGGTTTTTCTGGCCGGGCGGGATAAAAATTTAAGAAAAAGTGAAATTTTAGCTAAAGGAATTTTTCTGATTGACGATATATATACGACAGGAGGAACAATGAACGCTTGCGCGTCGGTTCTTCTTGAGGCCGGCGCGGCTTGGGCAAAAGGATTTACCGTCTGCGCCGCGCGGGAATAATCCCCCGGAAACGGGGAACAATTAATAAAAAATTATCCGCAATATTTAAGGTGGTGAATGCAAATGATAAATCAGGTCACGCAGGCGCGGGGCGCCTACAGCGTTTATAAAGTTACGGAAGCTCCGTCTGTCGCCAAAACGCATTCATCGGCGCGGAAAGACAATATAGTCATATCCGACGAGGGGCGAATGTATCAGGCGGCCTTACGGGCGATAGCCGCCGCCCCGGACGCGCGCCCAGAGGCGCTCCGGAACGGAAGCTGGTATCTGGAGGACGTTCCGGGCAGCCGTATCGCGGCGAAGTTTATGGACGAGGGTTTGCTCGCGGCTCTTGATTAAATTCAGGGAAGATTTTCTATGAGCGCAGAGTTTGAGGAAACGGCCGGAACGCGCGTTTGGCGCGTGCGGCGCGTAGTCGGCTTATGCGCTCGTTTTCTGCCCGGGCGCTTTTGATTGAAGGGGGCTTTTTATGGCGGGGCTTATGGAGACGCTCCTTGCCCGCGTGGACGGCGAAATAGAGCTTTATGACGAGCTTCTGACGCTTTCCGGGGAGAAAAAGGACGTAATAGTGAACAACGACGTTAAGCGGCTTCAGGAAATCAACGCGCGGGAAAACCTCGCGGTGGGCAGGCTTCAGAAATCAGGCCGGCTTCGGGAGGACGCTATGAAAGAAATCTCCGCCGTGCTGAATATCGGGGGAGAGGCGACGCTCACCGCGCTGGCGGAGTTTTTGGCGGATAAGCCGGACGGGCAGGCGCTCGACGCGAGGATTGTCCGGATTAAGGATAAGCTGACGAAACTTAAGGCGCTTAACGCCGTAAACAAGAGCTTGCTTGAAAACGCCCTGGATTATGTGGATTTTTCGATGAACCTTATAAGAAACTCGGCCGGCGGCGCGGTTTACGACGGCGCGGGCAACGAGATAGGCGAGAACAGAACGTTTTTCGACGCGAGACAGTAATTGGTAAACCGGCAATCGGAGGGGATAAAATTGGGGAAATTTTCTACTTTGGCAGTGGCGGTCAGCGGTATGAACGCGGCGCAGACGGGGCTTTACGTCACGGGCCACAATATGGCGAACGTGGATACCACCGGCTACACGCGCCAGCAGGCTCTTCAGCAGGATTTTTATTCGCAGAACATAAGCTACGGCGCGACGGGCGTTAATCAGGTCGGCCTTGGCGTCGATATAGCCGCCATACGGCAGATACGGGATAAATTTTACGATATTTCCTACAGAGACCAGGTCGGGAAGCTGAATTTCTACGACGTTAAGGCGAAGGCCGGCCTTGAGATTGAGACGATTATCGGCGAGCTTCAGAGCCAGTACCGGACGGACTCGGTTTTCAAGGATATGTTTTCTTCGCTTCAGGAGCTTTCGTTCGACCCGCAGAGCCTTGCCACGAGAGAGAATTTTATCTCTACGGCCATAATGTTCGTGAACAAGGTGGGCAACGTCTACGACCGTATGGTGGAGTATCAGCACAACCTTGATTTGCAGGTGCGCCAGACGGTTATGCGCATAAACCAGCTGACGAACGACATAGAGAAATACAACCGCCTTATAATGGACGCGGAGGCCAGCGGGGACAACGCCAACGACTTCCGCGACTGCCGGAACAACGACCTTGACGAGCTGGCCGCCCTTATTAAGATTGAGTATAAGGAGCAGCTGAACAAGCGTGTTGACGTGACCGCCGAGGGGCACGAGCTTATAGTGAACGGCTCCGTGAATAAAATGGGCCTGAAATATATCGACCCTAACTACAGCTTTGTGGAGCCGGTTTTCACGAACAGCAACGACATCCTGCCCTCCGACGCGAGTAATGTCCTCACCGTGTTTAATTACGCCAAGCCCATAAACCCCGCGACGAAAAACGACAGCGGGCAGCTTAAAGGGCTTATGGTGGCGCGCGGCATGAAGCCGCTCAACTATTCTTCCCAGGAGCCGTCCGACCCGCGCTTTGACGCGACCGGCGCCCTGGCCATACCCCAGCCCACGCCGCTGGAGCTTAACGATTATTACCGGGATTTGTTCAACTGGAATTGCGTAATCCCGCGCGCGCTGCAGGAGTTCGACGTTATAGTGAATAAAGTCGTCACGATGATAAACGACTGCGTCGCGCCCTACCGGGAGGTTACGCCCGCCACGGCTCCGCCGACGTACGAAAAAGACCCCGACGGGCCGTATAACCTGTATTACGAGAACACGACGCTCACGGAGATTTTTGTCCGCAAGAACGGGTATTACGACGCGGCCGGGACGTATCACGAGCCGGACCGGTGGGACGCCGCCACCAACCTTTACAACGAGCCGGACCCGGATTATTACTACAGCCTTTACACGGCGGGGAATATCGCCGTTAATCCGGCGCTTCTGGCCGACGGCGGGTACAACCTGATTTCCCTGATGACTCCGGAGGTTCCGGGAGACCCGGACTCCGCGCCGCAAGGCGTTTCGGACAACTCGGTCATCCTGCAGAAGCTCCTGGAGCAATGGAAAAGCGGCATAATCTCTATATCCCCGGAGGGGCGGCTGAGCGCGGACACCGCAATTTCGGGAGAGAAACTGAACATAGACTCCTCGTATAAATATTTTATATCGAACGAATCCATACAGACGAACGAGTCGCTTAATTTTCTGGACGAACAGTCGACGCTCGCCGTCCAGACGGATAATAAGCGCAAGACGATTTCCGCCGTCTCCCTTGACGAGGAAATGAAGGCGATGATGATTTATCAGCGCAGCTTCAACGCTTCGGCGCGGCTTGTAAACACGATAGACAGTATGATTGATAAAATCGTGAACGGCACGGGCAGGGTAGGGCTGTAGGGTTAAAGCGGGAGGTTAAGTATGAAATCTTCATTTTTTGAGTTTCACGTGGCGTCGAGCGGGCTTTTTACGGCGAAAGCCAATCTTCAGGTGACTTCGCACAACGTGGCGAACGCCCAGACGGTCGGCTTTTCGCGCCAGTACGCGGAGCAGAGGGCCTGCTGGCCGCTGACGTTTTATAACGGCAAGGGTATGATAGGCACCGGCAGCGAGGTTTACGGCGTCGGCCAGCACCGGGATTTTTATCTTGACAAGAAATATTGGTCGGAGCGCGGCGTGCTGGGGGAGTATTCCGTTAAGAAAACCCAGATGCAGGCCATGGAAAGCGTGTTTAACGACATTTCGGAGAACGGGCTGACCGGCGTGTTTAACAGCTTTTGGGACTGTATGCAGCAGCTTTCCGAAAACTCCGGAGACTCGACGTACAGGACGAACCTCCTGCAGGCGGCGCAGAGCGTCATAAGCCTTGTGCGGCTTGAGGCCTCCGCGTTTCAGAAACAGCAGCAGGACATCAACAGCGAGGTAAGCGCCGTTGCGGATAAAATCAACAGCATCGGCCAGCAGATCGCCAGTCTTAACCGCCAGATATACCAGTACGAGATGGACGGCAGCAAGGCCAACGACTTGCGGGATTCCCGCGCGCGGCTTGTAGACGAGCTTTCTCTTTACGTGAACGTCCAGGTTTCGGAGAAGGAAATGAACGAGGACTACGCGGCGGGCAAATATCCCGACCCGGAGGACAGGAATAAAAGCGACAAGCGTTTCGTCGTGACCATAAACGGCAAGGAGCTTGTGAACCACTTTGACGCCTGTAAATTCGAGACGCGCCCCCGGATGGAGGGCCACGAGGAGGCCGACGAGGTTATAATCCTGCCGAGGGATTTGGTTACGGCGGCGGCCAACACGACAATCACCCTGCCCTCCGCCAACAATATGAACCCCGGCGAGGTAATAAAGGCCGGCAGTGTCGTCACGGCGGGCAGTATAATCAACGGCGCGGCTTACGGCGTGGACACGACCATAGGCGCGGATATCACCGTAACCGGGCAGACGGTCCTGGCGGCGGGGACGACCGTTCCCCTGACGTTTAACAACAAGGTCACGATAGGCGGGACCACCTATAATAAGGGGGACGTCGTGCCGGCGGGCATAACCCTGCCGGCGGGCACGGTCGTGTCGCGCTATACCCCGCCTTATGACGAGGATATACGAATCGACGGCATAGACCCGGGAGCGGACCACGCGCACAACCCTATGGACATTCCGGGGCTTTACGACGTGTACCTGAACGGCGTGAAATTCGACCTCTACTCGCAGAACCTCAAGGGTGAGCTTAAAGGGCTTATCGACGTGCGGGACGGCAACGCCGCCCAAACGGTCATAGCCGACTCCGACAACCCGAACGCGGGTTTGAGCGTGTATGACACTTCGTTCAAAGGTATTCCGTACTATATGAATCAGCTGAATGAAATGGTGCGTATTTTCGCGCGCGCCCTGAACGAGGGCGTGGATGCGGACGGCAACCCCATGCCGGGAGTGACGGGCTTTAAGGGCGGCCATTCGCGCAACCCGGACGCTATGCCGACCGGCCAGCTGTTTTTCACAATGAAGCCGGACGCGTCGGGCGTCAACGCGCCCACCCAGGCGGAGCTTGACGCTATGGGGCTGGGCCTGGACTATAACCGAATGAATATATTCAATTTCGCGGTGAATCAGAAACTTATCGACGAGCCGTCCCTGCTGACGGCGGCGCTGGAGGGTTCGCCCAGCCTGCCGAGCGACGAGAGCGACAACCGTGTCGTGCTCGGCCTGCTCAAGCTGAGGGAGTATACGCACCTGTTCAAGCAGGGCAAGCTGTCGGACTTCATAAACTCCATGTCCTCGGATCTTGGCACGGACCTCAAACAGGCGTCCGCTTTTGAAAGCAACTACACGGACGTCACAACTATGGTGGATAATCAGCGCATGGAGGTTTCCGGCGTTGACGTCAACGAGGAAATGATTAATATGGTGAAGTATCAGCAGCTTTATCAGGCGGCCGCCAAGCTGATGAATATTATTGACAGTATTTACGATATTACCGTGAACAGGCTGGGGACGTGGTAAAACGGAATCGCGATAAATTAAGGAGGCTCCTATGCGTATAACCAACCCGATGATAACAAACGGGCTTATGCTCAATATACACCGCAACTCAAACTCGCTCAACAAATATTATAACCAGCTTTCGACGGGCAAGAAAATCCAGATGCCGTCGGACGACCCGATTCTCGCGTCGCGCGCGCTTAAATTCCGCACGAACGTCGCGGAAACGGAGCAGTATATGAAAAACGTGGCGCAGGGCACGTCCTGGATGGAGACGACCGAGGCGGCGTACAACAACGTGCTGAAAATCCTGGCCTCAATACGGGACCTTGCGGAGCACGCCGCCAGCGACACCTGCACCTATGAGGACAGGCAGAAATATATCTCCGACATAGCCTCTCTCAACGAGCAAGTCGGTATGGAGATGAACGTTACTTACGGGGGGCGCTATGTCTTTTCCGGCTACCGGACAGACCAGCCGCCGGTAATCGCCGAAAACAACGACACGCTGTATTACACCGGAATTACCCAGTATTTCACGGAACGCGACGTTCAGTACACGATGGGCTACTGGAGAGACCTGACCGCCGTCGGCGGCTCCGAGGTGGAGGGCGCGCAGGGCACGACTCTCGCCGCGCCGCTGACTTTTCAGATAGGAGACCTTATCCGCGCGGGGACGGTCGTCGGCGCGGCCGTGACTATAAACGGAACGGCTTATAACCCGGGGAACAAGATAGAAACGAACGTGACCGTGGCCGGCGCGCCCGTGACGCTTCCGGCGGGTTCGACCCTGCCGCCGAGGGATATCGCCGTCGTCAAGCTGGCCTATAAGAACCTGACCGCCGCGGATTTGGCGGCTTCGAGCCTGACGCGCGTTTCCCTGAACGACACGGCGAACCCCTATTCGACCGTGGGCAACTATATAGTTGAAACCGGGGAGGTCATTGTGGCGGTTGACCCGATAACCGGGCTTGCGGATTTCGCTGGTACCTCCGTCGGGGGCAGCCCGATCTTCACCGAGGAGTTTAAGTCGCCCGGCGTTTCGTATGACCCGCCGGTGTTCTCCCTGGCGTATGACAAGCAGGGCTTTAAAAAGGGCGAGCTTAACCCGCAGATTTATTTCCCCTGCACGGACAGGACGCCGGGCAGCCAGACCCTGAACAAAAATTTTAACGCGAATATCCTGACCGATTCCGACCATCAGCATTTTGAGTTTGAGTTTTCGGTAAACACGCGCGTGCGCGTTAATTCCAACGCGTATGACGTTTTCACTGACAAAATGTACGGGGATATGCAGGCGATTCTGGGTAAAATCACCTATATGAACGAATTTAACAAAGAGGACATTCGCACCCGCTTCACCCAGCTCGGCCTGACCGGGGAGGAGCTTGAGGATGCTGTGGCGCAGGAGACGCAAAAAATCCAGAAAGTGGCGCAGGAGCGTTTTGGCGACTTGATGTCGATGTGCGACAAGCACTTCAGCAAGATAACCGAGGAACACACCGACCTGGGCAGCCGCATGAAGCGTATGGAGCTTATCCAGACGCGGCTTCAGGACGACCGCGTCAACTACACCAAGCTAATGAGCGACAACGAGGATGTGGATTTCGCGGACGCCATGATGCACCTGTCGAGCCTTGAGGCCATCTATGAGGCTTCCCTCAAGACCGGCAGCAACATTATTCAGCTGACGCTCGCCAATTATATTTAAGCGGTTATAGCGATTTTGAAAATTGCTATATTCATAGGGCAAGAAGGGGGCTTTGGCCCGCCTAAATTTTTTTAGGCGAGCCAAAACACCGAGCAAGAAGGGGGCTTTGGGCGGTCTAAATCTTTTTAGGCGCCCCAAAGCCCCTTTTTCATAAAAAAAAATAACGCGCGCGAAACGGAATTTTAGCTGATATCAGCTTGACTTACAGGGAAAGATATAGTATAATAAACGCGCGGCTCAGCCAAGTTTTTAAGAGAGGTGGTATGTATGATTTTACCGACGCAGCATTTCGGGGAGATTGAAATCTCCGAGGAACAGATAATAACGTTTGAGGGCGGCCTGCCGGGTTTTCCGGAGGATCTCCGCTTTATAATCATCGAGGACGGAGAGCCGGAAAGCCCGTTTTGCTGGCTTCAGTCCGTGGACGACACGGACACCTGTTTCATCTTAATGGACGTGTTTTCGTCGAATTTTCCGGATTACGCGCCGGAGCTTCTGCCGGAGGAGGTGCTCTCCCTGGGGGAATTTAACAAGGAAACGGCCAAAGATTTCCTCATATATAACATCGTCGTACTGCCGGAGGATTCAAGCAAGATGTCCGTAAATCTTCTCGCGCCGGTGCTCATAAACCAGGCGGCCCGGCGGGGGGCGCAGTTAATCGCCCAGAACGCGGACGAAAAGGGCTATACTGTGCGCCACTACATACTCGGCGCGGATTCAGCCGAAAGCGAGGGGTTATAATGCTGGCCTTGACCCGGAAAAAAGGCGAATCTATTATGATTGGCGACAATATAGAGGTCGTCGTGCTTGACTGGCGCGGAGAGCAAATAAAACTGGGCATAGTCGCCCCGAAGGAGATACCTGTGCATAGAAAAGAAATATACGAGCAGATTCAGGCAGAGAACAAACAGGCGCGGTTTTCCGGCGGCGCGGGCTTTGAGCAGCTGAAGGAAATTAAGAAAAAGAAACCGCGGGAGCTGTAAGTTTCGCGGAAGGGACGCCGGCCCGGTGTTTTGGTTTGTCTAAAAAGATTTAGACAAACCAAAGCCCCCTTCTTGACATGTCCCCGGCGGATATATTATAATGGCGTTATATAAATTATTTCTGAGGAGGCGCAATTTATGAACTGGTTCAAAAATTTGAAAATTCACGGCAAACTTATGACGGCTTTTTTGGCTATAACGGCGTTTCTTGTGCTGTTGGCGGCGATTTCCGTTAAGAACAGCCGGGACTCGGACGCGAGGTACTCAAACCTGATTGACTTTACTGTCGAGGGCGTGAACACTATAAACGACTCGTATAAGGAATACATAAAAGCCGGGCGCGCCGCGAGGGATATGATTATAGACTTCTATCAGGGCGACGCGGAGTCTCGCGCGTCTCTGGAGGCCGCGCACGACAGCTTCAACTCCGTGGTTGGCAATACGGTTGAATATCTGAATAAATACGACAAAGAAATCAGAGCGAAGAACCCGGACTCCGCCACGGAGGCCAAGCAGTCGAGGAAAGAGCTGGTCGACCGGATTGAAAGCGGCCTTCAAGACTACAAGAACTCGGGAGAGGAGCTGTATAAATATATAAAAGACGGCTTAGAGTATGAGGCGAAAAACGGGGAATACTCCATAGAGGAATGGGAGCTCCAGGACAAGGAGCTTAAAGCCAAGCTCGCTAATATGATAGCGATTACCGATATAGTTACGGCGGATATGGACGCCTTGATGGGCGAGCTTAAACACTCCGCGACGCAAGTCAATGCGGACGTCACGAATTATAACGAGCGCACCGTGGCCATACGAATCATCATAAGCTCGGTGACGCTGATTCTGACGGTAATCATAGCCCTGCTGGTGGCCGATATTATCCGCAAGCCGCTTGTGGCTATAAACGAGGCTATGAAGCAAGTGGCGCTGGGTAATTTCGCGGGCCTGAATCTGCGCACCAATATGGCCGACGAGATTGCCGGGGTGGGCAACGCCGCCGCGGACGTCACCGAAACTGTGGAGGGTATTATTTCCTCTATGCTTGAGGTGGCGCAGGCCATACAGGCGGGCGATATTGAGCGCCGCCTGCCCACGGTGGGCCTGCGGGGCGAGTACCTCAAAATGGCCGAAGCGGCCAACAAAATGATAGGGGAAACCATAGACGATACCCTGCTCGCGGTGGCCCTGGCGGAGAAGCTCTCCGACGGGCAGTTTGATATGGACATCCCGGTATTGCCGGGCAAAAAAGTCATCTTGACGACTACTTTTGAGGCCGTGCGCGGCAACCTTCGCGCCGTGGTCGGCGATATTATGACGCTGGTGGACCTGGCCCAAAAAGGCGAGCTGTCCAAACCCGCCGACGCGTCCAAATACCGGGGCGGGTGGAACACCGTCGTTTCCGGCATAAACGGCATACTGGAGGCCTGCCGGATTCCGCTCAGCGAAATCCAGGAGGTTATGAGCGGCCTGGCGGACGGGGATTTGAGCGTGTCCGTAAAAGGGCAGTACAAAGGGCGCTTCGGAAGCCTCGCGGAGGCGGGCAACAAGACCGTCAGCACCGTCGCTACTTATGTTAAGGAGATTGAAAGCGTCCTGACCAGTATGGCGGAGCAGGATTTGAGTATCCGCGTCACGCGGGAATATATAGGGGATTACGCGCCTATCCGCCGTTCGCTCGACAAGATTCTGGATAACTTCAACCAGCTTGTGAAGTCCATATCCACCTCCGCGGAGCAAGTGGCGCTCGGCGCCCGGCAGATTTCCGAATCCAGTATGAGCCTGGCCACGAACTCCACCGAGCAGGCGGCGGCGGTTGAGGAGCTGTCCGCGTCGCTCTCTATGATTTCCGAGCAGACCCAGAGCAACGCCGAGAACGCCAACAAGGCGGATTCTCTGGCCCGCTCCGCCAAGGAAACCGGCGTTAAGGGCAACAACGAGATGAGCGGTATGCTTCAGTCTATGAACGACATAAACGAAGCCTCCAAGAGTATAGGGCGGATTATTAAGGTTATTGACGATATAGCTTTCCAGACGAACCTGCTGGCGCTCAACGCGGCTGTTGAGGCTGCCCGCGCGGGCGAGCACGGCAAGGGTTTCGCGGTTGTGGCGGAGGAGGTGCGCGCGCTGGCCGGGCGCAGCGCCGAAGCCGCCAAGGAAACGAGCGAGCTTATCGAACATTCCCTTGAGATAACCGAAACCGGCTCAAAGACCGCCAACCGCACCGCCGACGCTCTTTCGGAGATTATTCAGCAGATTGAGGATATTTCGAGCGTGATTTCGGACGTGTCGCTGGCCTCAAATGAGCAGAACGAGAGCATTACCCAGATTACGGAGGGGCTTTCGCAAATAGCCGACGCTACGCAGAAAAACACCGCCACGAGCGAGGAATCGGCGGCCAGCGCGGAGGAGCTGTCGAGCCAGTCGGACATGCTGTACAGCAATGTGTCCGGCTTCAAGTTCAGGTAAAAACAACCGAGCAAGAGGCTGCCTAAAAGTATTCAGGCGGCTTAAATAAAAGAAGAACCCCGCTTCAGCGGCCTGTTTACTTGGCGTTGAGGAGGGGTTCTTTTTTGAGTATCGCCGTCCCGAAAGCGGCGAAAAAAGCCGAAGGTCTGTCTCCGGCTTTTCAAATATAGCGATTCCACGTTTTACTTGCTTTCAGCAAAAGAATTTTGCTTATGTAAAACGGAATCGCTAATGACTGACTTAAACTAAAACTTTCCCAGAAACCTGACCTCCGGCTCAAGCTCCACGCCGAACCTGTCCGCGACGCGTTTTTTGACCTCCGCCATAAGCGCGTAAATGTCCGCCGCGGAAGCGTTACTGTCGTTTACGATAAAACCCGCGTGCTTTTCCGAGACGGCCGCGCCGCCGAAGCGAAGCCCCTTAAGCCCCGCCTTGTCGATGAGCATAGCGGCGGGGGTATCCCCCGCGCGCTTGAACGCGCTGCCCGCGCTCGGCTTGTCCATGGGCTGAGTTTCCTCCCGTTTCTTGGAAAAGTCCTCCATTCTGCGCGAAATGTCGTCCTTATCGGCTTTTTTTAGGGCGAAGCGCGCCGCCAGCACGAGGCCGCCGGATTCGGACAGGATACTGCGCCTATAGCCGAAGCCAAGGGCGGAGGTCCTCAGGACCTCGATTTTTCCGTCTTTCTGGAGCACGCGCGCCTCAAGCACGACGTCCTTAATCTCCCCGCCGCAGGCGCCCGCGTTCATAAAAACAGCGCCGCCGACGCTTCCCGGTATCCCGCAGGCGAATTCAAGCCCGGAAAGCCCGTTGTCTCGCGCAAGGCGCGAAAGACGCGGCAGGGCCTGCCCCGCGCCGGTCACGATTTCGCCCTTGTTTTCGTTGACTGTCATATTGCCGATATTCTGAGCGATTTTTATAAGCAGGCCGCCGAAGCCCGCGTCGGAGATGAGCAGGTTGCTGCCGTAGCCGGAGACGTACCACGGGAAGCCGCAGTCCTCCGCTATATCAACCGCGGCCTTTATATCCTCCGCGCCGCGCGGCAAAAAAACCGCCGCTATGTTCCCGCCGGTTTTGAAAGAAGTGTGCTTCGACGCGGGTTCGTTGAAGGACAAGGTCTCCGCCGGGAAATTGCGCCTTAAAATCTCCGCCTCAGTTCTTTTCATTCCGCGCCTCCTTTTTTGCGGTCGTTTTCGCCTTTTCGGCCGCCTTGGTCTTTTTCGTCATTTTGGATTTTGTCCGCCGGACGATTTTCTCAAGGTTCCCGCTTTTGACGGGTTTGGGCGGTTCAGTTTTCCGCGCGCTCTGGACGTCGTCGAAACTTATGGCGTTATTGGCCATAACCCGCTCGGTCAGCACCCTGGCGGCGTTATAGCCCATTTTTTTCTGCCGGTGGTTAATGGCCGCAGATTCGCATATTATGGCCAGGTTGCGCCCGGAGCGCACAGGTATGGAGTGGCAGACGACGCTGTTGCCCAGGATATCCATGTATTCGTCGTTGAGGCCGAGCCGGTCGTACTGCTTCTTGTCGTCCCAATTCTCAAGTTTTATAACAAGGTCGATGGACTGGGTGGCTTTTACCGCCTGCACGCCGAACATCTGGCGCACGTCGATTATGCCGATTCCCCGAAGCTCAATCATATTGCGGATAACGTCCGGGCAGCTGCCCACGAGCGTCTGGTTGGACACTTTCTTAATCTCCACATTGTCGTCGGCCACGAGCCGGTGCCCGCGCTTTATAAGCTCCAGCGCGCTCTCGCTCTTGCCTATGGCGCTCTCTCCTGTAATGAGCACGCCCTCGCCGTAAATATCCACAAGAACCCCGTGGATATTTGTGCGCGGAGCCAGCGTGACGGCCAGAAAGCGGATTATTTCCCCCATAAAGTGCGAGGTGGCGTCCTTGCTGGACAGCACGGGCACGTCGTTTTTAAGCGCGATTTCAAGCATATCCGGGAAAGGCTCAAGCTCCCGGCATAACACCACGCACGGCAGAGGATAGGAAAACAGCTTCTCGAAAAGCCCGGCCCGAGTCTTGTCCGTCATTTTCGTAAGGTAGGAGTGCTCCACAAGGCCGATTACCTGAACCCTGTCGGAGTCGAAATAATCAAAATAACCGGCGAGCTGGAGCGCGGGGCGGTTTACGTCCGTATGCGTCACCTCCCGCCGCTCGATGTCAATGCCCGGAGTGAGCAGCGTCAGGCCGTACTCCTCCGCTATCTGCCTTACTGTCACGGAATACATATTAAAGCTCCTTATAGCGGCACGGGTCCGCGTCGAACTTCACGCGGCAGCGCTTGCCCGCCGCCTCAAGAGTCACCTTGCCGTCTTTTATTATGTCCTCTTTGAGCTTGTTGAACTGAGCCTCCTGAAGCGAATGGACAATCCCCGCCGCGTCAATCTCCGCTATGGGCTTATCGCTCTGGATAAGGAGATTAAGCACCCCACCCTCGGAAACGGAGAGAATAATCCGCGTCTGCTCAAAATTCGCCGTCCCCTCCGGGATATACACATAGTCCATCTCATAAAGCCGCTTATCAGCCATAAAACACCGTCCCTAAGATTTATTTATTACTATGATACACTAATTGGCGAGATATTTCAAATAAAATATATACGCCGCCTTTTCAAACAGCGGGGGCTTGCGCTTTTTTATTTTCCGCGCAAATTTTAACTATACAAGCCGCGCCGGAGATGTTATAATAAAAAAGCACACAAAATCCATAAGGAGGCGTAAGCCAATGTCCATAATTGCCGAGATAATCCGCACAGAGGAAAACGGCAGCATAAGCTTCGGCAACTACGAAGCGCGGGAAAAGCAGAAAGTAAGCGATTTTGACGTAAGCGGAGATATTTATAAAATAAAAACCCATAACGAGGTAACAAGGCTCGAGAAGAACGCCAAGCTGCTTCTTGAGACGGTCCCCGGAGCGACGGTTCAGGAGTTCACGCTTGACGAAAAGCGGGCGCGTTTTTTTCTTACCGGTTTTGACAGCACGCAGGTGACTATGGAGCTTCTGCCGGAGTCGGATTATCGCATATTAGTGGACGGGGTTGACATAGGGCACACCAAGTCCGGGAAATCCGGCAAACTCAGCTTCAGCGTCGAGCTTAACGAAAACCCGCAAAAAATCAAGATAGAAAAGGTTTGATTGATTATATGGCGCGCGATAAAAATGTGGAAGCTATTACCAATATGGAGGACGACTTTGCCCGGTGGTACACGGACATAGTTAAAAAAGCGGACTTGTGCGACTATTCCTCCGTCAGGGGCTGTATGATTATACGGCCCTACGGCTTCGCCATATGGGAACTTATAAGGAACGAGCTTGACCGCCTGTTTAAGAAAACCGGGCACGAAAACGTCTATATGCCTATGTTCATACCCGAAAGCCTGCTCCAGAGGGAGAAAGACCACGTAGACGGCTTCGCGCCGGAGGTGGCGTGGGTTACTCACGGGGGGGAGGGCAAGCTCGCGGAGCGGCTTTGCGTGCGCCCCACCTCCGAAACCCTTTTTTGTGAGCATTACGCGAATATAATAAGCTCGTACAGAGATTTGCCGAAGCTGTACAACCAGTGGTGTTCCGTGGTGCGGTGGGAAAAGACCACGCGCCCGTTCCTCCGCACGACAGAGTTTTTATGGCAGGAGGGGCACACGGCCCACGCGGACGCGGAGGAAGCCTTGGCGGAGACCGAGCGTATGCTCGGCGTTTACGCCGATTTGTGCGAGCGGTTTCTGGCGATACCCGTCGTCAAAGGGCGCAAGACCGAGCGGGAGAAATTCGCCGGCGCGGAGCGGACATATTCCGTCGAGAGCATTATGCGCGACGGCAAGGCCCTGCAGACCGCCACGAGCCACTATTTCGGGGACGGCTTCGCGAAGGCGTTCGACATTACTTATACCGATAAGGACAACAGGACGGCTCACGTCCACCAGACCTCCTGGGGCGCCACGACGCGCCTCATAGGCGCGCTCATAATGGTGCACGGGGATAACTCCGGCCTGAAGCTGCCGCCGCTGGCCGCGCCGACGCAGGTCGTCATAATCCCCGTGGCGCAGCATAAAGAGGGCGTCGAGGACGCGGCGCGCAACCTTTTCGAGATGATAAAAAGCGATCTTCGCATTGATATAGACCTGTCCGACCACAGCCCCGGCTGGAAATTCAGCCAGTACGAGATGAAGGGCGTGCCGCTACGCGTTGAAATCGGCCCGCGCGAGGTCGAGGAAAACAGCGTGGTTATGGTTCGGCGCGACACGGGAGAGAAAATCTCCGCAAGCTCGGTTGACCCGTCCAGGCTTGTGGCGGCAATCCGCGCTATTCTGGACGAAATTCAGTCCGATATGTTTAACGAAGCGAAAAAGTTTTTGCGCGAACGGATTTACGACGCGGCGGGCATCGAGGAGTTCGGCGGGACGGCTGAGAACAAGCCCGGCTTTATCCGCGCTATGTGGTGCGGGAACGAAGCCTGCGAGGCGGAGCTTAAAGAGCGTTTCGCCGTGACCTCGCGCTGCCTGCCGTTTGAAGATAACGCCGCCGTGGCGGAGACCTGCGTGTGTTGCGGGAAGCCGGCCGATAAGCTGGTGTATTGGGGCAAGGCGTACTAAAAGTCTCAAAACGCGCCGGCGCGGAATATACTGGCGGTATATTAATTTTGGAAAGAAGAGATTTAAATGCCGCAAACCGGATCAGAAATGAAGTTCTGCCAAAGCTGTTCCCTGCCTATGCGGGACGGCGGCTTATATGGCGACGACGCCGACGGTTCCCCGTCGGAGGATTATTGCAAATACTGCTATGAAAAAGGCCAGTTTCTCCAAAATGTCAGTATGGAGGAGATGATTGACTTCGTGGCGCCGCATATGGCCGAGGCCGCCGGCCCGGGCGTTCCGGGGATGACCGTCGAACAGGCGCGCGGTCGTATGAGGGAGTTTTTTCCGCACTTGAAACGCTGGGGAAAGCAATAATTTTATTGTCGAGAAACTCCCCTTGACACTTCTGGATTTTTATTATAAACTTAATTAACGGGTTAAGATTAACGGCGGGTTAAAAAGTTTTCAGGAAGTACGGTGCGTTGAATGGAGCGGCTTGTCATTACGGGCGGACGCAGACTTAACGGCGAAATCAGCGTGAACGGCGCGAAAAACGCCGCTGTGGCGATAATTCCCGCTGTTATTCTGGCTTCCGGCGTTTGCGTTATAGAGAACCTGCCTTATATAGAGGACGTGGTTTCTCTTGTGGATACCCTAACGCGGCTCGGCTGCAAATGCGGCTTCCGGGACCGCCATACGCTTGTGGCGGACTCAAGCGGCGTTTCGGAAACACAGGCCGCCTTTGATTCTGTGCGGAAGCTGCGCGCCTCATATTATCTTGTCGGGGCGCTTCTTGGGCGCTTCGGCGAGGCTTCGGTGACTCTGCCCGGCGGCTGCAACTTCGGCACGCGGCCGATTGACCAGCATATAAAGGGTTTCGAGGCGCTCGGGGCCGAGGTGCGGATAGAGCACGGTCAGATTATCGCGAAGGCGGCGAAACTGCGCGGCGCGCCGATATATCTTGACGTGGCGAGCGTCGGCGCGACCATAAACATAATGCTTGCCGCCGTTTTCGCCGAAGGGACGACAGTTATAGACAACGCCGCCAAGGAGCCGCACGTCGTGGACTGCGCGAACTTCCTCAACATTATGGGGGCGCGGGTCAAGGGCGCGGGCACGGACGTTATAAAAATCCAGGGCGTGCCGGGCCTTCACGACTGTGAGTACACCATCATACCAGACCAGATAGAGTGCGGGACGTTTATGATTGCGGCGGCGGCGACGGGCGGCCGGGTCACGCTGAAAAATATAATCCCCAAGCATATGGACTCCATTTCGGCGAAACTCTCTGAAATGGGTTGTTCCGTGCGCGAGGGGGCGGATTTCCTGACTGTGGAGGGGGCGGAGCGGCTGAAGCCCGTCACCGTCAAAACTATGGTATACCCGGGTTTTCCCACAGATTTGCAGCCGCAGATGACCGTGCTTTTATGCGTGGCCGGGGGGACTTCCATAGTCAAAGAAACGGTTTTTGACAACCGCTTCCAGTATATTACGGAGCTTCGCCGCCTTGGGTGCGACGTCACCATAGACGGGCGCGTGGCGGTGGTCGAGGGGCCGGCCAAGTTGACGGGCGCGGACGTCACCGCGACGGACCTCCGCGCGGGCGCGGCGCTCATAATCGGCGGGCTGTGCGCAGACGGCGCCACCTCAATAGGCAACGTTAAATACATTGACCGAGGGTATGAAACAATAGAGCACAATCTATCCTCTCTTGGCGCGGACATAAAACGCGTCAGGGCCGAGGAGCCAACTTAAAAGATGGTTTGCGCAAAACCGTGAAACAAACCAGTTTCACGGTTCTGCGTTTTTTTAGGGGGAATAGAGCCTTATGGACGCGGACAAAATCAGGCGGCGGTTTAACGAATCCGCCGGAAAATACGACGCGGGGCGCGGGCGGTTTATTCCGTGCTTTGACGATTTTTACGACGCGCCGCTGAAGCTGCTTTACCAATATAAGCGTAATTTTAGGCGGATTGCCGACCTCGGCGCGGGCACGGGGCTGCTTTCGGCGCGGCTGTATAAATTATATCCCGACGCGGAGTACGTCTTAACGGACGTCGCCGAAGCGATGCTTGCCGTCGCGCGGGAACGGTTCGCAGGCCTGCCGAATTTTGCTTTCGTTACGGCGGACTACACGCGGGAATTGCCGGAAGCCGATTTAATCTGCTCCGCGCTCTCGATTCACCATTTGGACGAAGGCGAAAAGGCGCGGCTTTACCGGAGTATATACGAAAAGCTGCCGGAGGGCGGGGTTTTCTTGAATTTAGACGAATTCCGCGCGCGCGACCCCGCAATAGACGAGCTGTACAGCCGCGACTGGCTTGAATATGTTGAGAAAAGCGGCCTTTCGGAGGAGGACCGGCGGCTTTGGCTGGAGCGCAAAAAATTCGACAAAGAGAATAGTATGGAAGAGACTGTCGGGTTGCTCCGCGCGGCGGGGTTCAGGTCGGCCGAGGGCGTGTATCAAAACGCCAAATTCGGCGCGGCGCTGGCGGTAAAATAGTGGCTTAATAAGGTTTCAACAACATATATATTAGCGTATTTATAGAAAGGACTTGTTACTTATGGACACACGAACGATGGCAGGACTGACCGTTTCGGCGCTGGGCTTCGGCTGTATGCGCTTCCCGCTGACGGACGAGAACGAGCCGAAAACAATCGACTTCGGCAAAACGGAGGCTATGATTGACGAGGCGTACCGCGCCGGGGTCAATTATTTTGACACGGCCTATGTTTATCACGGTGAGCGCTCCGAGGAAGTTACCGGAAAAATTCTGGCTAAATATCCCAGGGAATCTTTCTATGTAGCGGATAAATTCCCGCAATGGATGCTTAAGACAGAGGACGACGTGGCGCGGATTTTTGAGGAGCAGCTTGAGCGGCTCGGAATGGAGTATATTGATTTTTATCTGCTCCACGCGCTGGAGGCGGGCGCGCTTGACCGCGTGCGCCAAAACCGGCTCTACGAGCTTATGCTTCGGGAGAAGGAGCGCGGGAGGATTAAGCGGCTCGGCTTTTCGTTCCACGACAAGCCGGACGTGCTCCAGACGATAGTTGACGAGCACGATTACGATTTTGCGCAGATTCAGCTTAATTATTACGACTGGACGCACCAGGACGCGAAGCGTCAGCTTGAGATTCTGGAGTCGAAAAATATCCCCGTGGTGGTTATGGAGCCTGTCCGGGGCGGCTTCCTGGCGGCCCCGACGGAAGAGGGGACGAAGTACATCGCGGAGCGCCTCCCGGATACGCCGCCGGCGCGTTTGGCCCTGCGCTGGGCGTCTCAGTTTGAAAGCGTAAAGGTTGTGCTGAGCGGTATGACCGCTATGGAACAAGTCAATGAGAATATAGCGGCTTTCAGCGGCATGCCGCCGTTCACCCAAAAAGAGAGGGAGGTCTGCGAAAGCGTGGTGGAGATTGTCAAGCGCACGAACGTCGTGCCCTGCACGTCCTGCAAATATTGCCTGGACGACTGCCCGAAGAAAATCGACATACCTAAGTTTTTAGGGCTGTACAATTTTTATTCGATTTTCCGTGACAATTGGAACACCTCCGTGCAGTACGCGGCCATACCCAAGGACAAGCACCCGAGTCTTTGCGTGAAGTGCGGAAAGTGCGCGGCCCATTGCCCGCAGCATATCGAAATCCCCAAAGTGCTTGAGGAAGCGGATGCTCACATCAAAAAAAGCGCCCTGAATATGGGTTAAGAAGCTCCCCGGAACTCAACGGTTCCGGGGAGCTTTTTTATAGCCGTTCAACTTGAAAATAGGCTTTAAGCGTCGCCTGAAACGCGCCTAATGCTCAGCGTTTTTTGGCGGTTGAAGCCCCGCCAAAAAGCCGCTTTCTTGCCGCGCGGTTCATTCTCGCTTTCAGCCTTTTTCAAGTAAGAACGGCTGTAGCGGGGATGTTTCTCATAGCCGCCTTATTTTAATAAGCCGCCCGGAGTTGAGCGTAGTCAGCGCGCAGACGCCCACGTCCGCGAAAATCGCCAGCCACATACTGGCCAGGCCCGCCGCCGAGAGGAGGAGCGCGGCGAGCTTCACCACGACGGCCAGCGCGATATTCTGGCGCACGACGCTCATTACCCGGCGGGAAAAGGCCATCGCGCGGGCTATTTTGCCTATGTCGTCGTCCATTATTACAACGTCCGCGCTTTCCACAGCGGCGGCGGAGCCGAGCGCGCCCATAGCCAGGCCGACGTCCGCGGCGGACAGGGCCGGGGCGTCGTTTATGCCGTCGCCCACAAAGGCCGTCGCGCCGTCTTTTTTTATGCCGAGCAGACGCTCGACCTTATCCCCCGGAAGCAGCTCCGCGAAAAAGCTGTCCGCGCCCGCCGCGCGCGCCGCGTCGGCCACGCTCTCCTGTCGGTCGCCGGAAAGGACGACTATCCGAGGCCGGCCAAGCTCCTTTATCCGGGCAATGGCGGTGGCCGCGTCCTCCTTGAGCCTGTCCCGGAGGGAGATGAAGCCGAGGTACCGCCCGGCCCGCGCCACGTGCGCCACAGTCGATAAATCACGGGAGCCGCCGAGAAGCGCCTCCGCCTGCCCGCGCAGGCCGTATTCCTCCATAAGGGAGAGGCTTCCGGAGCAGACGAGCTCTCCGGAAACAGTGCCCGTAATGCCGAAACCCGCGATTTCCCGCAAGTCGCCCGCGTCGCGGGAAATGTCGATGCCCCGCG
Organism: Clostridiales bacterium; assembly: GCA_031287685.1. Taxonomy (GTDB): domain Bacteria; phylum Bacillota; class Clostridia; order Lachnospirales; family WQUN01; genus JAITSQ01. The sequence continues at coordinate 26,620 of JAITSQ010000018.1, forward strand.
ACGCGCACCCTTCCGTAACGCTCCGGGCTATGGCGTGCGCGGAGTGCTTTTCAAGCGTGCCGGCGATTTCCATAATTTCACGCGCGTTCGCGCCGGGAGCCGCCGCGATTTCCTTGATTTCAAAGCCGCCGCTTGTCAGCGTCCCTGTTTTGTCGAAAACGACGGCGTTCAGCCGCGCCATCTGTTGTATATATCCGCCGCCTTTGACCAGCACGCCCATTTTCGACAGCGCGCCCACCCCCGCGAAAAACGCCAGCGGCACGGAAAGCACGAGCGCGCACGGGCAGGACACGACGAGGAAGATAAGCGCGCGGCGCAGCCACTCGGAGGGTTCGCCCCAGAAAAGCGGCGGGAGGAGCGCCAGAAAAACGGCGCACCCCACGACGACGGGCGTGTACACTCGGCTGAAGCGCGTTATGAAGCGCTCGGCCTTGGATTTGTTCTTTTCCGCGTTTTCGATGAGTTCTAAAATCCGCGCCGCCGCGCCGTTTTCATAGCGCGCCGAAACCCGCGCCGTAATGGGCGCGTCGAGGCAGACGCAGCCGCTTAAAAGCGCGTCCCCCTCCGAGACGGCGCGGGGCGCGGATTCACCCGTCAGGGCGGAGGTATCCACAGCGCCGCGCCCGCTCAGCGCGACGCAGTCCGCCGGGATTTTTTCACCGGCTTTTATGAGGATTATGTCGTCGATTTCGAGTTCTTCAGGCGATTTGCGGACGAAAGCGCCCCCCGCCTTGACGTTGGCGAACTCCGCCTTAAGGTCGAGCAGCTCTTTGATTTCCCGGCGGGAGCGGCCCACGGCGCGGGATTCGGCGTATTCCCCGATTCGGTAAAAAATCATAACCGCCGCCGCCTCGGCGTGGTCGCCCATTGAAAACGCGCCTATGACCGCCGCCGACATAAGGAAATTTTCGTCCAGGACGCGCCCGCGCAAAAGATTTTTCACGGCGTGAAAAAACACATCCCCGCCCAGAAGCGCGACGGAGGCCGCGAACGCGGCTATTTGCGCTTTCCCTCCGAGCGCCGGAGAAAGCGCCAGGGCGAAAACGGCCGCCCCCGCCCAGAAACTGAGCGTCCGGCCATAGTCGGCGGAACCTCCCGGTTCATTGTTATTGCGGTCTTGGTCTTGGTCTGAATGTTCACAGCACGCGCAAGCCATAAAATACCCCCCTTTTTCGCTTATATAGCGCTTTTGCTCGGTGTTTTGTTTGTCTAAAAAGATATTAGACAATCTCAAGCCCCCTTCTTGACCAGGAAAAGTGAAAGCGCGGCAGTCTAATTCTCGTCGTCATACACTTTTTTGTGCAGGAGGTGGTCAAGCCCCTGCTCAAGCAGGACGGCGATATGGTCGTCGTCAAGCGAATAGTACACTGTTTTGCCGTCTTTGCGGAATTTTACAAAGTCGTTCTGGCGCAGGACGCGCAGCTGGTGGGAGACCGCCGGCTGAGAAAGCCCCAGGCTCTCCGCCAGATCTCCTACGCAGACCTCTCCGGCGCGGAGGGCGCAGAGGATTTTTATGCGCGTGGAGTCGCCAAATATCTTGTAAAAGTCGGCCAAGTCGTAAATTACCTCGTCGGATACGCGTATAGGTATCACTCCTAAAATTAATATATGAATATCTGTTCATATGTTACAATAAAAAAAAGAGCTTGTCAAGCCCTTTTTTTGCCAGATTTCGACAATTTTTTATCAACCGCTATAAAAATTAAACAAATAAGCATCACTCCAGCCGCGAGAAGGCCGAGCCATTTCAGAAGCCCCCGCGCGCCCTTCGCGGGGTCCGTAAAAAAATAAAGGCTCGCGCCGTATTTCAGGCTGACCGCGGCGGAAACCGCTCCGTAGGCAAGAGGGTAGGCCGCCCAAATAAAAACGTCTTTCCATCTGAACGAGCCGTGTTTTTCAAAAGCGGCCCAAACAAAAATGAAGCCGAGCGGCGAAACCACGTGGGTAATCGTCCGCGCCAGGGAATACCCCGCGCCGCCGAAATCCCGCCAAATTTGATAAAGCGCGAGATTGTACACAAGGCACGTAAGGGTTATCGCGGGCAGGGCAAACCCGGCGAGTTTGGTTTTCGCCCCGGAGTCAAACGGCAGAAGGCTCAGCGCGAGCGACGCGGCGACAAGAAGATTGCTTTGAATCGTGAAATAACACAGAGATTTCAACTCAATTTTCCCGCCGGAAAAAACCGAAGCCCTCAGCGCGTACAGGACGGCGGCAAGCAGCGCGGCCCTAACGGCAAAAAAAATTATTTTGCCCGGTGTTTGAGCTTGCCTAAAAAAAGATTTAAACAAGCTCAAGCCCCCTTCTTGCTCATTACGCTTCCCCGTAAATCCTCAGGGGCAGGTTCACCCGGCCCATATCGCTTCCGCTGGATATGATGAACGAGGTTTCACGGTTTGTGAAAATCTGGCCGTATTGGCTGTTTTCGCGCCGGCCGCGAAGCCAAGCTCCTTCGCGCAGGATTTCAAACTCCATATCCCCGCGCAGGTCGATTCCCGCTATCGTCACCTTTGCCTGGGCGTTGTCAACGGAGATGACGCCCTCCACGGAACGCGGGCTGCCCATATCAATAAGGCGCGAGGCAATCACCGACAGGCACGCCGAGGAGTCGTAAACTTGCCGCGCGGCGGCGAAATCCTCCGGGGATATGCGTGAGGAAAGCCCTTCGCATATTCCGGCAAGCTCCCCGGAGGAGCGGGACAGCAGGTCTTTCGCCTGTTGTATAAGGTCGTTCATAATCAGTCCTCCTTTATTTCTGAAGTTAGAACCTGTGTTCAATAAGAAGGGGGCTTTCATTTGTCTAAATTTGCTTTAGACAAATGAAAACACCGAGCAAGCTGCCGCCCGTCTTTGCGGCGGATTATTCCGCGCTTTTGCGTTGCGCGTCCTTGACTTACTTTTCAAGTAAGCCCGGGAGGCTTGGGCGAGCAGTTCGCGAAGCGAACGACCAGCCTGCGGACACGCGCCCCCCGCGTTTGCTTTGCAAACGCTCGTGCCGCGAAAAATCCGGCTCGCAAATCCGGGCGGCCCATTATTGAACACATGTTCTTACTTTCTGTAGGTGGCCGGCATAAGGTATTTATACGGCGTGGTGCTTTGGTTGAGGCTTTCGGAATGGCCGATAAAGAGCCAGCCGCCGTTTTCCGTGAATTTATGGAAGCGCTCCACGAGCGCGTCCCGCGTCGGGGTGTCGAAATAAATCATTACGTTGCGGCAAAAAATCACCTGGAACTTGCGCCTGAAAGGAAAATGTTCGTTCATCAGGTTGAATTTACGGTAGGTGATGAGCTTCTTGAGGCGGTCCGTCACGACTCTGTTGGCGCCGTCGTAGTCCGTAAAATAATTTTTCTGCCAGTCCTCCGGCAGGGTCGCCACGCTTTCTTTGCTGTAAATCCCTCTGACGGCCTTATCAAGCACGGTCGTCGAGATGTCCGTGGCGAGGATTTCAATATTCCAATTGTCCGAGTCCTTGAAAAAATCCTGTATTATCATCATAAGGGTGTACGGCTCCTCTCCGGAGGAGGAGCCGGCGCACCAAAGCCGCAGGTCTTTTTCGGCGGCGTAGGTTTCCTTTATATACGGCAGGACGGTGTCGCGGAAATAGTCGAAATGGTCGGTTTCGCGCATAAAGAAAGTGTGGTTGGTCGTTATGCGGTCAATAAAGCGCGTCACGGCCTCCCCGCTTTTGTCGGAGGTAAGGTATTTATAATAGTCAGTGAAATTAGTCAGGCCCTGCTCCTGTAAGATTACGCGCAAACGCGAAAACACCATAGACCGCTTTTCGTCGCCGAGGTTTATGCCGAAATTTTTCTTTATGTAATCCCTCAGCATATCAAATTCTTGATTCGTAATATCTTGCATAATGGCGCTCCTTTGATGTATTATGTATGTATTATTTTACGCGGGGTGTTTTTTTGATAAACGAGAGGTTCGCCGGAGTTATCGCCGAATATAACCCTTTTCACAACGGGCACGCGTTTCATTTGCGCGAGGCGAAGCGGCTTTCGGGCGCTTCCCGCGCGGTCGTCATAATGAGCGGGAGCTTCACCCAGCGGGGCGAGCCGGCGGTGTACGATAAATATTCGCGCGCGCGCGCGGCGCTTCTTTGCGGCGCGGATTTGGTTCTTGAGCTGCCGCTTTACGCCGCCGTGTCAAGCGCGGAATACTTCGCCCGGGGGGGAGCGGCGGCTCTGCGCGCCTTGAACTCCGTCGGGCTGTGCGATTATATCGCTTTCGGCGCCGAAACGGACGACCTCGCGGAGCTTAAAACTCTTGCCGATTTACGGGAAGCGCCTGAGTTTAACGAGAAACTCCGCGCCCTCCTTGCGGAGGGACATTCCTATACCCGAGCCGTGACGCTCTCCTGCGAGAGCTTCGGGCAAAACGCGCTGTTCGGCAAGCCGAACAACATCCTCGCCGTCGAGTATCTCCGCGCGATCAGAAATTCCCCGATTATTCCGATAAATATCCGGCGGACGACAGTTTTCCATGACCCGCGCGCCACGGGGAGCGTGGCCTCCGCGACGGCGGTGCGGGAAGCGGTTTTCGCCGGGGATTTCGCGGGGGTTGAGCGAACCGTGCCCCGAGAGGCGTTCAAGCTTTATGAAAACGCCGGAAGCGCCCGTATTGACCGGCTCAGCCCCATACTTCAGTATATCCTGAAAACGGGAGGGTACGCGGTTTCGGGCGAGGGCTTGGAGCGGCGGATAGCCGACTGCGCGTCGCGTAATTTTCAAATTACTTCTATTATAGCAGAAGTTAAGACGAAACGCTACACCTTTACAAAAATCAACAGAACAATATTGAAAATAATTTTGGGAATAGACGATTCTTACTTCCGGGATTTCCGGGGGGAATGTCAGAATCTGCCTTATTTGCGGGTTTTGGGCGCGCGGCGGGACGCGCTCCGGGCGCTTTCGGCGCTCGCGGAAACGGGCGCCCCGGTGGTGGCTTCCGCTAAAAAAGGGGCGCGGAGCCTCTCCGGAGCGGCGAAGCGCCTGTTTGACAAGGAAATCGAGGCGGGGGATATTTACGCGATCGCTCAAGGGAAGGCCGGCGCGGCGCGCGGGGAATACGGCCGGGGGATTATTTTAGTCTGAAAGCCCCGCGAGTTCTAAAAATTCGCGCTCCGTGACGACGCTTACGCCAAGCTCCCGCGCTTTTTTATTCTTCGCGGATTGGGACGAAGCGTCATTGTTTATAAGATACTCGGTTTTGGAGGAAACGCTGCCGGAGACTTTGCCGCCGAGTCGCTCTATTTCCGCCTGAAGCGCCTTACGGTCCGGATATTTTTGTAGCTTGCCCGTGATTACGAAGGTTTTCCCGGCGAGGGGGCCGCTTTCCGCGTCGAGGGCCTGTTTTTCTATATTTATAAAGGCGGCGGCGCGGTCGAAGAGGCGGGCGTTTTCCGGGGAGGCGAACCAGCCCCGCAGGGACGCGGAGATAACTTCGCCAAAGCCGTCTATTGCCTCAAGCTCCTCCGGGGCGGCGTTTTTGAGCCGCGCGGGGTCGTCGCCGAAATGTTTGCACAGGAGCTTGGCGCCGGCCAGCCCCACGCGGGGGATTCCCAAAGCGTGGATAAACCGGAAAAGCGGGGCGTTCCGCGCTTTTTCGACGGCCTCCGAGAGGTTTTTCGCCGATTTTTCGCCGAAACCGTCCATTGCCTTGATTTCGTCAAAGTGTTCCCCGATTTTGAATATATCCGCGACGTCGGTCAGGAATCCGCGCTCGACGAATTTCTCGGCGGTCTGCTCCGAAAATCCCTCGATGTTCATCGCGTCGCGGGAGGCGAAGTGCGTGATGGCGCGGACGAGCTGCGCGCGGCAGGCGGAGTTAGGGCAATGAAGCTCTTTGCTGTCGTTTTGGGATATTATCTGAGAGGCCCCGCCGCAAACAGGGCATTTTTCGGGGATTTCAAGCCTGCCGGAGCGCGTCAGGTTCTCCGCGATTTGCGGAATAATCATATTCGCCTTATACACGGTTATCGCGTCGCCTATGCCGAGCTGTAAATTTTCGATTATATTCAGGTTATGGAGGGCGGCGCGGCGCACGAGGGTCCCTTCAAGCTCCACCGGCTCGAAAACGGCCACGGGGTTTATAAGCCCCGTCCGGGAGGTGTTCCATTCCACGGAAAGCAGGCGGGTTTCGGCGGTTTCGTCGCGCCACTTGAAGGCGATGGAATCTTTTGGGAATTTTGACGTGCGCCCGAGCGCGCGGCTGACTTCCTTGCTGTTTATGGTCAGGACGAGGCCGTCGGAGGCGTAAGGGGCTGTTTTCACGCTTTCCTGGAACTCCGCCACGGACTCCGCCGCGTTTTCCCGCGTTACGACGCGGAAGGGCGCGGTCTCGAAACCCATCCGGCGGAGCCACTCCAAATCCCCGCTTTTTTCGCCGGACTGGCTCGCGCCGCCCGACACAAGCCCGAACGCCAGAAAATTAACCGCGCGCCCAGGCTCTTTAAGGACTTTTGGGTCAAGCTGCCGCACCGTGCCGGAGGCAAGGTTGCGCGGGTTTTTATACCGGTCGGACACGGACTCAAAGTCCGCGTAGGATATGACGGCTTCGCCCCGCACGGAAAACCCTTCATTATAATTAACGCGGAGCGGGATATTTTTGAAGAAACGGCAGTTGGCGGTCACGTCCTCGCCGATTTCGCCGTTGCCGCGGGTCAGGCCCTGAGCCAGCTCCCCGTTTTCATAGGATAAGGCTATCGTCAGGCCGTCGAGCTTGAGCGAAAGCACTCCGTCGTTTTCGCCAAGAAACTCAACCAGTTCCTCGACGCTTTTCGTCTTGCCGAGGGAGAGCAGAGGGGTTTTATGAGCGGCCTTCGGCAGGAACTCGGCGGGCGAATCGCCCACGCGCCGGGTCGGGCTGCCGGAGAGGATTATCCCGCTTTCCTCCTCGAGCGCCCGCAGGCGGTCGTATAGTTTGTCATACTCGTAATCCGTCATAACCGGCGCGCCGTCCGTGTAGTAGGCGCGGGAAGCGCCGGACAGACGGGCGGTCAATTCTTTTATTTCATTTAAAACGGCGTTCTCGCCCACTGTATCACCCGCAAGCATATTTTATTAAAAAACTGTAACAATAATGAAAGAAACCTATACAGCCCATAAAAATAAGTGTATAATAATGATGTAATTATACAACATTTTCCGAAAAAGTCAAAGGAGGATTAAAAATTGTTAAAATTAAGCAGAGTTAGAGCAATGCTTACCGCAATCGGGGCGGCGGCGGTCGTTTCGGCGCTGGCTTCCCCGGTTTTCGCCGCTGGGGAGGACGTCCGCGTGTTCGTGGACGGCAACCTGGTTAAGTACACAGAGCCGGGCGTGACGCCTCAAATCGTGAACGGCTACGCTATGGTGCCGTTGCGCCAGACCGCCGAGGTATTGGGCATTAACGTCAACTGGGACGAGCGGACCCGCCTCATCACCCTGACGAAGGACGGGCGTTCCGTCACGCACGTTTTTGGCACGAAAACCGTCTCCACCGGCTATGAGTCGCCTATTGCCTCAATGGTGGTCAAGGACCGCACCCTTATGCCTGTCCGAATGATTAGCGAGGCCCTGAACGCCGACACGACTTGGAACGACGAAAAGGCCAACCCGCCGCGTTCCGTGATTATAAAGAGCCGCCCGGCGGGTTCGGATTCCTCTGGAGGCGCGTATCAGCAGCCGTCGTCGGGCCGCGCGCGCGTCGAGAGCGCTTCAGTCGCCAAAGACGAATACGCGGTGGGCGAGGAGGTCACGGTGAGCGTCGCCGCGTCTGGGAACGCCGTGAAGGCCCGCCTGGTCACCGCCGGGGACAGGATCCTGGCCGATTCCTCCTATTACGACGACCGGGGAGGCAGCCGCTCCTTCACCCTGCGGTATACCCCGACCATGCCGACGCTTTCCGCGAATAAATACCGCGTGCAGGTGTCGGACGACATAGGCTTCAACACTAACGGCGAAAAATCCGTTTCCTTTAGCGTGAAACAGCCCATGAAGCTCGTAAGCGCGTGGGTAGACAGCAGCAATCCGTACCTTTACGACACGGTGAACATATCCGTGACGACCAGCCCGGAGGTAAAGTTCGTGCGCCTGAAGGACGGCAACACCGGCGAAACCTACAAAGAGGGTACTTTCGTCGATTTGGGCGATACCCGCAAATTCAACTTTGATATTCAGCAGAAAGCCAAGGGCCGCGTGGTCTATTCCGTAGAGCTTTCGTCGGACGGCTCCGTCTGGCTGCCCGACAGTTCCCAGGAAATATCGCTTAACGTCGGGGAGCAGAAGCCCACGGATAAGCTTGAGGTCAAGGAAATAAACGTGCCGTCGAAAAACTACACGCGGGGCGAAGAGGTAATCGTGGACGTTAAGACGTCTCTTTCCACGGATTATATAATAGCCTACGACGCGCGCAATTACCCCATTACCCAAGTTGACGACGAGGAGGGAACCTACGGGGACTACAAGCTCTGGAAGCTCAGAGTGACCCTTGACAGCAGCTCCAACACGACGTTCAGCGTGACGGCGTTCACTAAGCCGGAGAGCGGCGGCACGGAGCCGGCCAAGAGCGTGAACAAGTCTTTCACGGTCTACGTCTCCGGCAACAATGATAACCTGCTTTACGGCGCGGAGCTGCGCAATAAGGACACGAGCTACTATTATATTACGGTGTATACGAGTATGGATGTGCGCTATGTCGGCATCCGCGACAACAGCGGAATCGTAAATGAGCAGACCTCGCAGAACGGCCAGGTGGACTCCGCCAACAACCGTATGCGCTTTGAGGTGAGCGTGCCGCGCTGGGCTTACGGCACCGGGAGCGGCACCGGCTACTATATGAACGAGGAATACTTGCAGGTGACGGCGTATTCCTATATAAACAACGTTACGGACTACGGCACGGTGTACGTCGGGCCGAAGGACGCGACGTAAGCGAGCTAAAAATGGGGCGGGAGCGCTTCGCCCGCTTCCTTGAAGCGTGTGACCCACTCTGACGGTTAGGCTGCGCCATAACCGCCGTGGGCGCTCCCGCGGGGTTCTGCCGGGGGCCGGCGGCGGAGCGGCTTCGGAAATTCGTTTTGCCTTTCGGCAATCCGCTTTTCCTCGCCGCAGGGAAAGCCGCCGATAAATTAGAATTATTCACAGGAGGTAAAGTACTTGAAATTAGTATTGTTAAGTGCTGATAGTGCGCCTTCGGTTTATTCTGTGCCTGATATAGTGGCTGAAAATCTAAGCGAATACTGTATTGAGTTTTGTGGAAAATGGCTTCACACAAGCGAACACGCGCAGAAATATCGCGCTCATGGCGTCGTTTGCTATAACGAAATAGACTTCGTTGAATACCTCAATAAATGGGTTTTTCCAAATGAGCATACAACATTGGCAGAAACCTTGGACGGAGTCAATAATGCGTCGGAACTCCCGGAGAAATATAGAAATTTGGAATGGTTCAATTTTTAATGTGCCTTGCGATAGAAGCCGCCGATAAATTAGACTTTGGGGGTAACGGAATGATAAAAGACGCCGCGCAAACCATTGGAAACCTGATAGATAAACAGAGCGTCTCGATTATTAGTTCAGTTGACGACAATGGCTTCCCCAATACAAAAGCAATGTTGCCGCCTCGAAAGAGAGAGGGCATTAAAACATTCTTTTTTACTACAAACACATCATCCTTGCGCGTATCTCAATATCGAGAAAACCCTAAGGCCTGCGTATATTTTTTTGATAAAAGGTTCTTTCGCGGAGTAATGTTGGTAGGTATGATTGAGGTTTTGGCGGATGCGGCAAGCAAGGAAATGATTTGGCAAGAGGGTGATACCATGTATTATCCCAAAGGCGTTACAGACCCCGATTATTGCGTTCTGAAATTCACAGCAAAAACGGGGCGCTATTATACCGATTTCAGCTCGGAAAATTTTAATATCGAGTAGCGGATATACATCTGCAAATTCCAGTTTGCCGAGCAAGAAGGGGGCTTTGGATTGTCTAAATCTTTTTAGACAATCCAAAACACCGAGCAAGAAGGGGGGCTTTTCAGCCCCCCGGTTTTTTCTGTTGACAAACCCTTCGCGGTTTGGTATAATTATTCAAAATGATACATATTTATTCAAAGACCAAGGGGAAATTGCCGATGAGTAAAATAAACGCGGGAATTATAGGCGCGACGGGATATGTGGGCGGCGAGCTTTTCCGCCTGCTGTCCGCCCACCCGGGTGTAAACATTTGCGGGATAACGAGCCAAAGCAGCGCCGGCAAGCGATACGGCGAGATTTACGAGAATTTTCGACATTCCGAGATAGTCTGCGAGCCGGAGGACTGGGAAAAACTGGCGGAGGAGTGCGACGTTATTTTTGCCGCGCTTCCGCACGGCTTGGTAAATAAAAAGCTGACCCCGGCGCTCCTTGAAAAGACGCGCGTTATAGACCTGGGCGCGGATTTTCGCTTGAAAGACCCCGATATTTACAAGGCTTGGTATTGCGAACACGGCAGCCCGGAGCTAATCAAAAGCGCCGCCTACGGCCTTTGCGAGATTAACCGCGAGGAAATCCGCAAAAGCCGTCTTGTGGCCAACCCCGGCTGTTACGCCGCCTGCTCGATTTTATGTATGTATCCGCTTGTCAAGCACGGGCTGATTGACAAAGACAGCGTTATTATAGACGCGAAGTCGGGCGTTTCGGGCGCGGGGCGCGGGGTTTCGCTCGGAAGCCATTATAATGAAGTAAACGAATCCATAAAAGCCTACAAAATAGCCGGGCACAGGCACACGCCGGAAATCGAGGAACAGCTTTTTGGAATAAAAATCACTTTTACGCCGCACCTTACGCCTATGAATCGGGGAATTTTGGCGACTTGCTACGCGCGGACCTCCGCGACGGAGGAGGCTCTCCGCGGCGCGTTCCGCCGAGAGTACGGCGGAGAGCGGTTTATAAGGCTCTGCGCGGAGGGCGTTTTTCCCGAAACAAAGTGGGTCAAAGCCAGCAATTTTGTCGATATAGGCTTGGCGCTTGACGGGCGCACCGGCCGAGTCATAGTCATAGGCGCGCTCGACAACCTGATGAAGGGCGCCGCGGGTACGGCCGTGCAGAATATGAACCTGCTGTTCGGGCTGCCGGAGGAGACGGGGCTTGAGGCTATGCCCGCGTTTCCGGTGTGATTTATAGCAATTTTACAAAACGTTGACTGGCGCGGAGCGGAAAATCGGCGGCAAGAAGGGGGCTTTTTCGGCGGGCCAACTTGCTCGGTGTTTTGGATTGTCTAAAAAAGATTTAGACAATCCAAAGCCCCCTTCTTGGCCGCCCGGTTTTAACTCGGAGGCGCGAACACTGCGCCGGAGGGCCAGCAAGCGGAGCTTGCGAGAGGGCATTAGCGCCTAAAAAGCACCGAGCCGCGATTTTGAAAATTGCTTTAATAAAAAATTATTCGGAGGTTATTATGAGTATACATATTCCTAAAGCTTTCAGCGCCGCCGGAGCGCACGCGGGAATAAAAAAAGCCAGAAAAGATATGGCTCTTTTCGTGAGTGAGCGGCCTTGCGCCGCCGCTGGGGTCTACACGACGAACACGGTCAAGGCCGCGCCCGTCGAGTGGGACGAATTCATCACTTCGGGGGAGTGGCCGGTGTACGGCATAGTCGTAAACTCCGGCAACGCCAACGCCTGCACCGGCGTCCTCGGCCGCCAGAATACCAGGGATATGGCCGCCGCGCTTGCCCTTAAAATCGGGAAAAAGCCGGAAAACGTATTGGTTTGTTCGACGGGGGTAATCGGAGTGCCGCTTCCTATGGACATAGTGACCGTGGGGATTGAGAAAACGGCCAGGTTGCTTGGGAATAAAGCCGAGAATTTCAGCGACGCTTCCGAGTCCATACTGACGACGGACACGTTTACGAAAGTTTCGTCGCGAAAAGTCAGCGTGGGCGGGCGGGAAGTTACGATTTACGGCTGCGCCAAAGGCTCCGGGATGACCCACCCGAATATGGCCACAATGCTGGCGTTTGTCCTGACCGACGCGCCGGTTGAGAAGAACAGCCTCCAGGCCGCGCTTTCCCAGGCGGTGGCGGCGACTTTCAATATGATAAGCGTGGACGGCGATACAAGCACAAACGACACGGCGCTCGTCCTGGCCAACGGGGCCGCCGGCGGGGCCGAAATTACGCAAGAGACGGAGGAGTATCACGTATTTGAGGAGGCGCTGACGGCGTGCCTGAAAGAGCTCGCGATTGACATTGCTCGGGACGGCGAGGGCGCGACGAAGCTGCTTGAGGTGCGGGTCAGCGGCGCCAAGACTTTGGGCGACGCGCGGACGTTGGCGCGGTCGGTCGTTTCGTCGAACCTTTTTAAGGCGGCGATGTTCGGCGCGGACGCCAACTGGGGCCGCGCTCTCTGCGCAATGGGGTACAGCGGCGCGTTTTTCAACCAGGAGCGCGTGGCGATGGATTTCCGGAGCGCCAAGGGCGTCCTGCCTGTTATGAAAAACGGCGCGCCGCAGCGCTTTGACGAAGCCAGAGCCAAGGAAATCCTGCTTGAGGCGGATATTTTTATCGACATTTTCCTTGGAGACGGCGACGCGGGGGCCGTGGCCTGGGGATGCGACCTTACGTATGACTATGTGAAGATAAACGGGGATTACAGGACATAAGGGACGGGGAAGGAATGCAGCTGACGGACGTTATAGCGAAGGCGAATATACTTATGGAGGCCCTGCCGTATATCCAGGAATTCAGGGGGATTACGGTCGTAATAAAATACGGCGGCGCGGCGCTCGTGGATGAAAACATAAAAAGCTCGATAATACAGGACATCGCCCTTATGAAATACGTGGGCTTCAAGCCGGTGGTGGTGCACGGCGGCGGCCCGGAAATCAACCGTATGCTGGGGCGGCTTGGGCTTAAGAGCCGGTTTGTGAACGGACTGCGTTTTACGGACGGGGAAACTATGGAAGTCGTCGAAATGGTGCTGGCGGGAAAAGTCAACAAGCGCATAGTGTCGGAAATCGCCGCTCACGGGACTAAAGCGGTCGGACTGAGCGGCAAGGACGGGGGCCTGCTCACCGTCCAGCCGGCGGCGGAGGGGGAGCTTGGCTTTGTCGGCGAGGTGACGGAGGTTGACGTTTCCGTGATAAAGGCGCTTGTGGAGAATGACTTTATCCCGGTGATTGCCCCAATAGGCGCGGACGGGGAGGGCCAGACGTACAATATAAACGCCGACTACGCGGCGGTGGCCGTAGCCGGGGCGCTCCGGGCCGATAAGCTCGTGTTCCTGACCGACGTGCCGGGCGTCCTGCGCGACGCGAGCGACCCCTCGACGGTCATCTCAAGCATAACCCTTGAGGAGGTTCACCGCTTGAAATACAACGGCACAATCAGCGGCGGGATGATTCCGAAAGTTGACTGCGCCGTGTCTGGCGTGGCCGCCGGAGTTGGGCACGTCCATATTTTAGACGGGCGCGTCCAGCACGCGCTGATTCTGGAAATATTTACCCAGGAGGGCATAGGCACGCTGATTAAGGCTTAGGGGCGCGAGGCGGCCGGGCGCCCCTCTGTTCAACCGCTATATAAAAAATACATACAAGGAGCTGACGAGATGAACGGGCCTGACAAACAGCATATAATGAACACCTACGCGCGGTACGACCTGACTTTGGTCTCCGGGGAGGGCTGCCGCGTCACGGACGACAGGGGCGGGACGTATTTGGATTTCGGCGCGGGCATAGCCGTTTCCGCGCTTGGCCATGGGCATCCGAGGCTTGCGGAGGCCCTCGCGGAGCAGGCGAAAAAACTTATCCACATATCGAATCTTTACTGGAACGCGCCGCAGGCGGAGCTTGCGCGGAAACTGGCCGAAAATTCCGGCCTTGACAGGGTTTTCTTCTGCAACAGCGGCGCGGAGGCCGTGGAGGGCGCAATGAAGCTGGCGCGGCGTTTCGGCGGGGCGCGCGGGCGCTTTGAAATCATCGCGATGGAAAATTCGTTTCACGGGCGCACCTTCGGCGCGATTACCGCCACTGGCCAAAAAAAGTATCAAAAAGGCTTGGAGCCGCTTCTTCCCGGCGTTAAGCACGCGGTTTTTAACGACATAGACAGCCTCCGGGCGGCTATCACCCCTCAAACCGCCGCTGTGCTCCTCGAGCCTATTCAAGGAGAATCAGGCATAAGGCCCGCCGGGCGAGAGTATCTGGCGCAGGTCGCGCGGCTTTGCGGCGACGAAGGGATTCTTTTTATAGCGGACGAGGTTCAATGCGGATGCGGACGAACAGGCGCGCTTTTCGCGTGCCAAAATTACGGAGTGTATCCCGACGTGATTGTGACGGCGAAAGGGTTGGCGGGCGGCGTGCCTATGGGCGCGATTTTGGCGCGTGAGGAGGTTGCGTCGGCCTGGGGGCCGGGCGACCACGCGTCTACCTTCGGCGGCGGCCCGCTGGCGGCGGCGGCGGCGAACGTCGTTATCGACGAGCTGACCGGCGGGGTTATGGAAAATGTCCGCGCGAACGGAGCCTATTTAATGAAGAAACTCGTATCAATTTCCGAAAAATATCCTGTAGTTAAGGAAATCCGCGGTATGGGCTTTATGCTCGGAATGGAGCTTGACGCGCCCGCGCGGGAGGTCGTGAGCCGCTGTATGGAGCGCGGTTTGCTGCTAATCGGCGCGGGGGAGCGCGTTCTGCGCTTTACCCCGCCGCTTGTCGCGGGAGCGGCCGAAATAGACGAGTGCGCCGGGATTTTAAGCGGCGTCCTAGAGGCGCTGTAATGGAGCGTAGCCGGGTCAGGGAAGCCGCTTTCGCGCTGATTTTCTCTATGCCGTATCACGAGGATTTTAACGCGGCTGCGGTCTGCGAAGAAGGCGTTCCGCTGATTGAGGGGATTTTTGGCGAAAAAATCTCGCAAAAAAACAAGGGATACATCGAGGGGCGCGTTTCCGGGGTTTTTTCCAATCTGGGCGATATAGACGGAAAGATTAAGGCCGCCCTGCGCGAGGATTGGGGAATCGACCGGATAAACCGCGCCGACCTGGCCATTCTGCGGCTGGCGGCGTATGAGATTTTTTTCGACGGCGAGGTGCCCCCGCCCGCCGCGATAAACGAGGCGGTGGAGCTTGCCAAGGCTTACGGGGACGAAGGTTCGGCGAAGTTCGTCAACGGCGTTCTGGGCGAATTGATGAAATCCTGAAGGAGCCGGTTTGTGACTACTGTTGTCGGCGTGTCGCAAGTAAATTACTACATTAAGTCGCTTTTGGATTATGACATAGTGTTGTCTGATTTGGCCGTGCGCGGCGAAGTGTCTAATTTTAAGGCGCACGATTCCGGACACCTTTATTTCAGCCTGCGCGACGAAAACGCCAGCCTGCGGTGCGTGTGCTTTAAGGGCGACGCGCGGGGCTTGGGGTTTCTGCCGAAAAACGGCGACGCGGTGGAGGCCGCCGGGCGGATCTCCGCGTATGAAAAAACGGGGGAATATCAGCTTTACGTCAACGCCGTAACCCTGACGGGGCGCGGCGGGCTTCACGACGATTTTGAGCGGGTCAAGGGCAGGCTGCTCGCGGAGGGGCTTTTTGAAGCGGAGCGCAAGCGGCCTGTTCCGCGATACTGCCTGAGCGTGGCGGTCGTGACGGCCCCGGCCGGCGCGGTGATTCACGATATAATCAACGTAATCAGCCGGCGCAACCGCTTTATCCGCGTTACCCTGGCCCCGGCGCGCGTTCAGGGGGAGGGCGCGGCAGAGGACGTGGCGCGCGCCTTGCGCGAGGTGAACGAGTGGGGCGGCGCGGATTGCGTGATTGTGGGGCGCGGGGGCGGCTCAAACGAGGATTTGTCCGCGTTTAATGAGGAAATAGTGGCGCGGTCGATAGCCGCGTCGAAAATCCCGGTGATTTCCGCCGTGGGCCACGAGACCGATTTCACGATAGCGGATATGGCCGCGGACCTCCGAGCGCCCACGCCGTCGGCCGCCGCCGAGATAGCCGCCTTTCCGGAGGCGGATTTTTCGGCCTTTGTCAGACGGCAGGCCGCGCGGGCGCGGGCCGCCGTCGAGCGGCGGATAAGCGGCTGCTCTGAGGAAACGGACGGTTTGTGGGCGCGCGTGGCCCGCGTACCCGGAGACGCCGTTAAAAAACGGCGCGAGGCGCTTTTTTTCGCGCTGAAACGGGCGGAAGCCGCGGCGTTTCACAGAATTGAGCTTGAAAAGGCCAAAGTCCGCGCGTTTGCCGCCGTCGCGGAGGCGAACAGCCCGCAAAGGGCGCTCTCGCGCGGATACGCGCTGATTCGGGGGGAACGGGGCGCGGTTCTCCGCGCGGAGGAGCTTCACGCCGGGGACGCGGTGAGCGTCGAGCTGAAAGGCGGAAAGGCCGAAGCGCGGATTATATCCGTGAGCCGCAATTCCGACAGTATAAACGAATTTAACGCAAAGAGTTGATAAAATGAATACAAGTAATGAAAACATAAACAACGAACCGCCGGATAATAAGGCCGCCGTATTTACCGCGCGCCCCGCGAATCGCTATATGCTCGGGCTTTCGGCGTACAGTATTCTTGTTCACGCGGCGATTTCGTATATTTTCGGCAAATTAGGCGGGTACCCGCAAAACCTCATGGCGGTGCAGATAGCCTTTCAGCTTGTGCTGCTCGTGCCGCCGCTTGTGGTGTTTGTCAGGCTTTCCGGCGCGAAAATGTCCGAAGTCCTTCCGTTTCGCAAGGTCGGGGCGGTGAACGTCCTGCTCATAATAGGGATGGCGCTGTTCATCCAGCCGCTTCTTATGATTTTTTCGGCGGCGGCGATGTTTTTTTTCAAAAACGAGGTCAGCGACTTTATGCAGGCGGGGATAGCCCAGGCGAACCCCGTCCTGTGTTTCGTCGCTTTGGCGGTGGCGCCGCCCGTGCTGGAGGAGGCAAGCTTCCGCGGGGCGGCTTATTTCGGCGCGAAAACGCCGCTTCTGCATCGCGTCCTGCTGACTTCGCTCTTTTTCGGCTTGGGCCATATGAACCCGCAGCAGCTGCTGTACGCGGTCGTGGCGGGGGTTTTTCTGGCCCTGCTGCGGCACTATACCGGGTCTATGTCGGCCTCAATTATCGCGCACTGCACCATAAACGGCTGGCAGACCCTGCTGAGCCTGCTGTATTTTAAGCTGGCGCCAAGCCTTGGCGGCGAGACCTCCGAGCTTGTCCGGAGAGCCTCCGAGGAGCCGGTCAGCCCGCTGGCCGCGCTGGGCGTAAGCGGCGTCCTGGCCGCGCTGACCCTGCCGGTCTTTCTGCTCCTGGGCTGGATTTTTTTGCGGAGAATCGGCGCGGAGGGCAACCCCTTCCGGCGGACGGCGGAGGAAAAAGCCGCGAAAACCCGGGTGTTCACTTGGGAATTCTGGGCCGTGATTGCCCTGTGCGCGGCGTATGAGGCGGCCTCCGCGCTTTCCGCGTAATATTGAGGAGGCAGGCCCCCGCGAAAAAAATTAAAAATTTTTTTTCAAAAACCCTAAAGTAATTGGCGAGGGGAGCCGATAATGAATCGTAAGCGGTAAATACATAACAAAACCGCTTATAGCGTGAAAGGATTTCGCGCTTGAACGGGCGGCGGACCCGCCCACGAAGGGAGAAATTTTTATGAGTAACACAGTAGTTCAAACTAACGTACTTGCGCTGAACAGCCACCGCAACCTTAAGGTAATCGGCGTGCTTCAGAGCCGTTCCTCGCAGAAACTGTCCTCCGGTTACCGGATTAACAGCGCTGCGGACGACGCGGCCGGCCTCGCGATAAGCGAGAAGATGCGCAGCCAGATTCGCGGCCTTGACATGGCGAGCAAGAACAGCCAGGACGCGCAGTCCCTGATTCAGACCGCCGAGGGCGGCCTTCAGGAAATCGACAACATGGTTCAGCGTATTCGTGAGCTTGTGGTTTACGCGAGCAACGATACAAACGACCAGAAAGACGCCGAGAAGAGCCAGGGCGACCGTCAGAAAATCCAGGACGAAATCAACCAGCTCACCGTGGAAATCGACAGCATCTCCGGACGCGTTGAGTTCAACAAGAAGAAAGTAATCAACGGCGAGAGCACCGACTACAACGTTCGCTTTGGCGAAATAGCCGGACGGATGGAGCAGAACGTTGCCTCCTTCACGAAGGCTCTGGACAACATTTCTACCGCTCTTGCCACGCTGAGTTCTCTTACCGACGCTACCGGGCGCACCATTGGCCAGGCTATCTCGGACGCGAACAACGGACTTTCTCTGACCAACTCCGCCGTCACGATGACCGCGAACTTCACCTATAGCGCCGGCTCCGGGAATCAGGTATCCTTTTCGATTGGCGGTCTGAGCCACGTTACCTACGCCGGTTCCAGCGCGTCCACCGGGATTTCGACTTCTGGCGGAGAAATTAACTCGGCCGTGTCGGACTACTCAGACGGCAACCGCGACGTTATGCCCGCGCTTTCTGACGTCCTCAACAGCATCAACGCTTGGGAGTCCGCCGTTAAAGAAAAGGGTACGATTCTTACCTCCGCCGAGGCGCAGGCTCTTGACACCCTTAAGTCGAACCTCCGCACAGCTTACAACGCTGTCGGCAGCAATATCGACCTGTTCAACGAGGCGCACAATATTCAGGAAATCAAAACCCAGCAGGGTCTGTATTTCCAGGTGGGCGCGAACGCCGGCCAGGGTATGTACCTGTCGATTAACAAGATTAAGACCGACACGCTGGGCATTGGTAACGGCGGCGGCCAGAGCTTCATCGACGTGCGTGAGGAGACTGGGCGTAACACGACCGAGTACCTCAACACCCTTGACCGCGCTCTTACGATTGTTACGACCGAGCGCTCCAAACTCGGCGCGGCGTACAACCGTCTTGACTACACGATTAAGAGCCTCGACACCTCCAGCGAGAACCTGTCCGCTGCCGAGAGCCGCATAAGAGACACAGACATGGCGAAGGAAATGATGAACCTTACAAAGGCGAACGTTCTTCAGCAGGCTGGCGTTTCTATGCTCGCTCAGGCGAACCAGGCTCCGCAGAGCATTCTGTCGCTGCTTAGGTAATCTGGCAAGTACGTTTGAAAAGCTACTCATAAAAACAAAAAGCCGGGGGAAACCCCGGTTTTTTGCTCTGTATAAAAAGGAGCCGCCTTATGTCCCGCCGATATTTTGAACTTTTCGTATCCTCTTTCGTAATCAGCGCGTTTACGTTCGGCGGCGGATACGCCATTGTGCCGCTGTTTAAGCGCAAATTCGTGGACGACCTGCGGCTTATGAGCGAGGAGGAAATGCTCAACCTGATAGCGATAGCCCAGGCCGCGCCCGGCGCGATGGCCATAAATACGGCTATGCTGGCGGGTTATAAGACGGCGGGGCTTGGCGGGGCAGCCTGCGCGGTCGTGGGGACAGTCCTGCCGCCGCTTGTGGTGATTTCCGCGGTTTCGGTTTTTTACCGCAGGCTGAGGGATAGTTACGCCGTATCGGCGGCGCTGGCGGCGATGGCGCCGGCGGTGGCGGCGACGGTGGCCTCCGCCGTGTGGAGCTTGGGCCGAGGGGTCATAAAAAGCCGCGGCGGCGCGCTGGCGGCGCTGGCGGCTTTCGTGGCGGCGGCGGTTTTCCGCGTGAACGTAATGTATATCGTGCTGGCTTTCGCGGCGGCGGGGTTCGTTTCCGGCTTCCTCCGCCCGGGAAGGGGGGGGCGGTAATGATAGGCGCGCTTTATTTCGAGTTTTTCAAAATCGGGCTGTTTTCGGTCGGGGGCGGCTATTCGTCGTTCGCGCTGATTCAGCACAGGCTCGTGGAGGAGCTTGGCTGGCTCACGCCCGCCGAATTTACAGATGTGCTGACGATTTCGCAAATGACGCCGGGGCCCATTGCCATAAACGCCGCCACTTTTACGGGCGTAAAGACGGCCGGCCTGCTCGGCGGGCTGGCGGCGACGGCGGGCTATATAACCGCGCCGGCGTGCGTCGTCAGTATACTTGCGCATATGTACTTTAAGTACAAAAAAATGGATATTATGCAGGGGGTAATGAGCCTGCTTCGCCCAGCCGTGCTCGGGCTGATTTTTTCGGCGGCGGTTTCCGTGACCACGCTTGTTTTTTGGGGCGGGCGGCAAATATCCCTGGCCGCGCTTGACGTTAAATCCGTAATTATATTCGCGATAGCTCTTTTCGCGCTCAGCGTGAAAATTCGGGGCAAAAAAATAAGCCCCGTGTGGGTCGTGGCCGTGAGCGGGGCGGCGGGTTTTTTGGCGGCGCTGCTTAAATAATCTCCACACGCTATGAACAAGAGTTATCCACACCTGTGGATAACCGTGTGGACAACTGTACTATTAGTACAAAAAATGACGAAAAAAGTCAAATTATTGCGGATTATCCCGAATAAACCGTGTTTTCATACGCGTTAATGAGCATAGGCGTGTAGTCGTCTTTTTTGAAAACCCTGTAAAACGGTTGGGCCGAACCCTTTTCCGTCTGCATATAGACAAGCTCGACGCGTTCGATGGACACGGGGCTGTACCCATAGATGTTTTGAAGCTCGTACATACAGGACATAAGCGCCTCGTCGGGGGCGCATATTTCGCGTTTCTGCCCGGTGAAACCGACGGGCGCGGCGTACATAAACTCAACGCGGGATACTCCCGTATCGCCCACGGAAATTATGAGGAAATTGCTGTTGACGACGAATTTCCCGTATTTCTGGCGAAATTCAAAGGTAAGTCCGTCGCTTGAGGAGTAGGAGAGGTCCTCGCGAAAATCCGGCACGCCGAGCCGCTTCAGGAAATCGGAGCAGACGCGCCGCGCCTCCGCCGGGTCGGGAGAGGCCGCCTTGACGTCCCGGTTTCGGTAGAGCACGTAGCCGTCGCTTGCGATTGTCAGAGACTCCCAGTCTGTGCGATAGACGAACCGGTTGTCCTCTATATTGAAGTCCGCCTGGCTGGGGTTTTTAATGAAAATATCGCGGAGGGCTTCATGGCTGTACTCGCTGGAAAGTTGGACGGCTAGGCCGCGCATTGGCGGAAAGGGCAGGTTTATCGGACAGTCCATTGAAATGTTGTTGTTCTGAAGAACTGTTTTTATGTCCGCGGCGCGGCGCGGCGTCAGGTGGTATTTATTGCTTGAATACAGCGCGTTGCACACAAAAAGAAAAAGATTCGTCAGGCACAGCGCGGCGATTATGCAGGTTTTGGCTTTGTTCCAGTACATTATCTCACCTTTTTTCGGCATACGAAAGAGGCGGGAGAAAAAACCCGCCTCTTACATTATAACATAAATATTTACTTAAGCAAGGACAAGATGCTTTGCGGAGCCTGAGTGGCCTGCGTGAGCATAGATATTCCGGCTTGGTTAAGAACGTTGGCCTTTGTAAGATTCATCATTTCCTTCGCCATATCCGCGTCCCTTATGCGGCTTTCGGAGGCGGAAAGATTTTCGCTCGTCACGTCAAGGCTCTTTATTGCGTGCTCAAGGCGGTTATAAGAGGCGCCGAGCTTTGAGCGCTCGGTCGTGACAATCGTAAGGGCGCGGTCAAGGGTGTTGAGGTATTCGGTTGTGTTGCGGCCGGTTTCCTTGCGCACGTCGATGAGAGACTGCCCTATGCCGTTGCCAATGCCCAGCGTGTCGGTCTTAATCTTGTTAATCGACAGGTACATACCCTGGCCGGCGTTTGGCCCCACCTGGAAATACAGACCGGTTTTATGAGTATCGCCGGCCAGTATGCCCGATTCAAGCTGCAAATCTATTGAGGAGCCGGCGGCGTTTGCCGCGAGGCGGAGATTCGTCCTTATGTCGTCAAGGGCGTAGGCCTGCTCGGAGGTGAAAACCTTGCCCATAAGTTTGGCCGAAGTCTCCCACGCGCTTATCTTGCCCATAATACAGCTGAGGTCGGGAACGACGTAAAACGAATCCGAAAACGCGGTGCTGAAAGAGTTAAAAACGGTCACCATAGAATCCGCGTCGGCGTATAAGTCCGTAAGCTCTAATCCCGTAGCGTCCGTAATCCCGCTGAGCTTATCCATAGCGTCCTGAATGTTATTCACGGCAAGATACCACGCGTCCAGGTTTTCGTCGAGCTTGCACACTATTTCGGCCAGACGGACAAGACCGTCGGTGCTTTCGCCGTTTATGACCTTTTTGTTGTTGAACTCGACGCGTTCGGAGGTCAGGTCTATTTCCTGGGTCAGGTAGTCGATTTCATTCTGAATCTTCTGACGGTCGCCCTCGGTCTTTTCGGTGTCCCGCTGGTCGTTTGTGTCGTTTGAGGCGTAAACCACAAGCTCCCGTATGCGCTGAACCATGCCGTCAATCTCGGATAAACCGCCCTCCGCCGTCTGTATGAGAGACTGCGCGTCGGCGCTGTTTTTGCTCGCCATATCAAGCCCGTGAATCTGGCTGCGCATTTTTTCGCTTATGGCTAAGCCCGCCGCGTCGTCCGCCGCGGAGTTTATGCGATAGCCGGAGGCTAAGCGCTGGGACGCGCGGGACTGCTGAACGCCGACGACCTTAAGGTTGCGGTGAGAGTTAAGGGCTTGTATATTTGTCTGGACTACTGTGTTGCTCATAAAAAATCTCCCTTCGCGGGCCGCCGTTCGGGCAAAGTCCGTTTGCCCCGGCGTATGCGCCCGGTATGTATTATCGTATCTTGCAAATAATTTATCGGCAGGCCGCGCCAATTACTTTAGCGTTTTCGTTAAATTTTTCTTAATTTTTTTATTGCCGCCTCGCCTGGACGGCTATATCGCAATTTTCAAAAACGTGGACTGCCGACGTTCGCGAAAAACGGCTTAAAATCGGTGTTTTTTCGGGCTTAATGCCGCCCGAAAAAGCCACCTTCTTATCGGTGTTTTTTGACGCCTACTACCGCGTCAAAAAGCCCC
>JAITSQ010000029.1 GCA_031287685.1 Clostridiales bacterium
CCCCGCTCTTTCTCTATTCTTTCTCTTTTCCTGCGGTGCGTTTATTATAATACCACGCCCGCAACCTCTTGTCAATACCTTTTTTGATTTTTTTTTGTAATTTTTTGTCGAGGTTGCTATTTTTTTACAATCTCGGCTGTAAAAGGCGTTATTTCGCCACCCACGCCGCCAAGTCAGCCGGCAAATGCGCCGTTATCATTACCCCATCCTCCCGAAATTCCTCCGACACAATTTCCCCTCGTATATGCACGGCGTTCAGGAGCGCTCCCGCGTCATATGGTATGAGCGCCGTCACAAGCCGCCGGAGCTTCCGCGCCTCAGCCTCCATAGCCTCAAGGAGCGTCTCTCTGCCCTGGCCGGTTTTAGCCGAAATCTCAAGCCCGCGGACAGGCTCTCCCGTTCTTTTCAAATCGACCTTGTTATAGACCGTAATCACCGGCTTGCCGCCCAAGCCGAGCCTGTCCAGAGTCTGCCGGACGACCTCCGCCTGAGCCTCCATAACAGGGCTGCTCAAATCCGCCACGTGAATCAGGACGTCCGCCCACCGCAGCTCCTCCAGCGTGGCTGAAAAAGCCTTGATCAGGTGATGCGGGAGCTTCCTTATAAACCCGACCGTGTCCGTCAGAAGGGCGCCGCCGCCGGATGGCAGCTCAAAACGCCGGGTCGTCGTACCGAGCGTGGCGAAAAGAGCGTCCCGCGCGTCCGCGCCCGCCCCCGTCAGCAGGTTCATAAGGGTGGATTTCCCCGCGTTTGTGTATCCCGCGAGAGAAAAAACCGTCTCGCCGGCGCGTTCCCGCTTTCCGCGCAAAACGGCGCGGTTTTCGGCTATTTCCCCCAGGCGCTCCTTAAGCGAGGCGAGCTTTTCGCGGATTCTCCGGCGGTCGGTTTCGAGCTTCGTCTCCCCCGGCCCGCGCGTGCCTATCCCGCCGCCGAGCCTCGAAAGCGCCGCCCCGCGCCCCGAAAGCCGCGACAATCGGTACTGAAGCTGCGCAAGCTCCGTCTGGGCGATACCCTCCGCGCTTCGGGCGTTCCGCGCGAAAATCTCAAGAATAACGACCGTGCGGTCGATTACTTTCGCTCCGAGCGCTTCCTCCATATTGCGGTACTGCGCGGAGGAAAGCTCGTCGTCGCAAATAACGCCGTCCGCTTCCTCTCGTTCTATAAGCTCCTTAAGCTCCGCCAGCTTCCCTTTACCAAGATAATGCGCCGGGTGCGGCTTGGTCAGGCTCTGCGTAATCCGCCCGACGGCCCGCGCCCCAAGCGTTTCGGTCAGTTCCTCAAGCTCGCCGAGCGAGTCCTCGGCGGATATTTGGGCGTTTTCCGTATATACGCCCGCGAGGATAAACCTTTCCGGCGCGCTCAATCCGCGCCGCCGCTCTCCGGCGCGCCCGCCGCCATATCCTCTTGCGCGGAGCTTTTCGCGTCGCACTCCACTTTTGAAACCGAAACCTCGTAAGCCACTTTTTCGAGCACCTGCCCGTCCTCTAGTTTTTTCTGATATTTTCGGGACTGCATACGCCCCCACAGCCGGATATTATCCCCCACGGCGAGCTTCCCCGCGAACCGGGCGTTTCTTCCCCAGGCAATGCACGGTATGTAGTCCGACTTGTTGTACGAGCGGTTGACCGCGATAAGAATATCCGCTATTTCCCGCCCGAACGGCGTTTTGCGGTAAATCGCCGGCTTGCATATATACCCGTTCAGAAAAACCTCGTTCGGCACGCGCCGCTCTCCCTCCGGCTCCTCCGCTTCCGCCTGTTCCGTCAAAATGTGTATATCCCTCGCGAAAATCGTCAGGATAAGGCGGTTTCTCCGCTCTTTTTCCACATAAGTATTATATGAGCGCAGCTGCCCGTCTATCCGCACAGGGACGCCGGGCTTAAGCTCCGCGCGGTCAATAATCCGCTCCGAAACCGTCACGGGCAGAATATCCATCACCGTTGAAAGGCGCTCCACCTCCACGTCAAAGTTGTAGAAGCCTTCGCCATATATGGTGTGGCTGAATCTCGGCTCGGAGAACACCTTTCCCGTAAGCGTCGCGTCGTTGTCCGCGATTGTGGCTGGATGTATCATCTGCAGCGTTTGCATTTTAATATCCCCCTTATATGGCCGGGCGTTACTCAGGAAACCCGCATTTTTATATTATTACCGCGTAACCCGCTTTATACTATGGCAATTCCGGTTTACACAAGCAAAATTCGTCCGCCCGGTTTTTATACCCGCAGCCGCGGGCTACGGGCGTTCGCGGCAGCTTTTTTCGCAAAGCGAAAACGGCGAGAAACGGCCGTTTTGCGCGGCTTAGGGCCGTCGGCAAAATCACCCGCTTGCTCTCGAGATTTTGGCTTCGCCAAAAGCCGCCGCAAAAGCTCGCGCCCGCTCTAATTATAAATCAGAAACGCCGTCAGGGAGGCCATCGCGTCATACGCACCCACTCCTCGGGGGAGAGCCACGTTAAACTCCTGCCTCGTCACGGTTTCCCCCGAAAGGCTTCTGAAAGCGCGCAGGACGCACGCCTGGAGCCTCCCCGCCTCCCCGCTCAAATCCAGGGACGACACGGTGACGCACGCTTTTTCGTTAAAGCCGTAGGTCACGGCGAAACAGCGCGTCCCGGCCAGCAGGCCGCAAAGCTCCGGCAAATCCGAGTTCAGCGCCACGGCCGAAGCCGTCATAGCCGCCGCCCGCGCGGTCTCGGCGGCTTCCCGCCCGCCCGCCGGCATTTCGTTAAGAATAAGCACGGAGCCGTTCGCCCCCGGCGGCGCGACCTCGCCGGAAAACGACTTCACCGCCAACTCCCGCCCGGAAAAATTGACGAACTCCGCAACGCCCAAAGTCCAAATTTCCGCCATATACGCCGCTCCCGCCCGTTCCGCAAATAAATGAACCCTCGCAAAGGCGGTCCGAATCCGTGAAACCCAGAGGATACGGCTTCCAAGCGCCTTTGCTATAGTATGCCTTCTCGGCGGGTTTTCAAACCCTGTGTAACAATATTGAAAAATCGGCCTACGGCAATCCTCATTTTACATTCGGCGTTATATGCATTCAAACTTATATCCTACCCCCCACACCGTCTTAATCCCCCACATTTCGTTTCCGGAGAATCTTTCGCGCAGGCGCTTGACGTGCACGTCCACGGTGCGGGTGCCGCCCGCGTATTCATAGCCCCAGACGGCGTCGAGCAGCTGGTCTCGCGTGAACACGCGGTTGGGCCGGGCCGCCAGCCAGCTCAGCAGCTCAAACTCCTTGCCCGGCAGGTCAAGGTTTTTCCCGTGATACACCACCGCCCGCGCCCCCTGGTCAATCGTCAGGCCGGGAAAGACTATGACGCCCGGCTCCTCCGCGTCGGCCTTTTCGTAGCGCCGCAGAACCGCCTTGACCCGCGCCGCCAGCTCCTTTAAGTCAAACGGTTTGACCACATAATCGTCCGCGCCCATTTCAAGGCCGAGCACCTTGTCGAAAGTCTCGCCCCGCGCGCTCATCATTATCACCGGCACGCGGGAAATCCGCCGAATCTGGCGGCAGACCTCGTACCCGTCCATCTGCGGCAGCATTATGTCAAGCATAACAAGCCCCGGGGAAAATTTAGCGAACATCTCCACGGCCTGCTTGCCCGTGGCGGCTTCTATCGTGCGGAAGCCTTCCTTTTTAAGGTAAAGCGAGACAAGCTCCGCTATATGCGGGTCGTCGTCCGCCACAAGGACGGCTGGAGCCTGGGCCTGGTTTGACATAAAAACCTCCGCTTTAAGAGTTCCCTCCGACGTTTCAGCCGTTCTTTCCCGCCTCGGCGGTTTCCTTAGTTTATCCTTGCCAGCGGGTCCTTTTTTCATTTTTCCGAATAATTATTCGCAAATTTCACCCGTTAATCAAAATTACCCCCCCCCCCCCCGAAAATGGCATAAATCCGCCTTTTTCAGGGAAGCGGCAGGGCCTGTTCCCGGTGTGTCTGCCGAATATTTATTCATTATTTTACTTAAGCTCCACTACCGTCACGCCGTCCTCCCCCTCGCCGTAGACGCCCGGCCGGAAGTTTTCTATCCCGCCGCGCCTCTTGAGATAATCCCTTATCGCCGCGCGGAGCGCTCCCGTGCCCTTGCCGTGGATAACCGTCACTTTCGCCAAGCCCGCAAGCTGAGCCTCGTCAAGATATTTATCGCATTTATTTATACCCTCGTCGGCGGTCATCCCGCGCAAATCCACGCTTGAGGCCACCGGACCGGAGGCTTTCGGCCTCGCGGAATATTCCGGCGCCGGCTTGCCCTTCTGGTCGGCCCCGCGGGCCTTTTTGTCGGGCTTCAGCGCGGAAAACGGCAGCTTCACGCGCATTGCGCCAAGCAGCACGAACGCCTCCCCCTCGCCGGAAAGCTCCGCCACCACGCCGGGCTTGCCGAAAGCGAGCACTCTGTCGCCCTTCTTATAATCCCGCTCCTCCGCGCCTTCGCCGCCCGACAGGTCAATCCGCCCGTACTCCCCCGCTTTTTCGGCCATTTTCCGGGCTATGGCGGCGGCGTTCTCGTCCCTCAGGCGCTCCTTGTATTCGCGCAGCAGCTCGTCGGCGTGGCTCTTCGCGTCTAAGTATATCCGCCGCGCTTCCTCCCTCGCCCTTTCCAGGATTTTCTCGCGGGAATCCTCCTGCTTGCGGTAGTCCGCCTCGGCCCGCTCCCGGAGGCGCTCCGCCTCCACCCGCGCGCCGCGCGCCCGCTCCGCCTCCGCCTCCGCGGTTTTCCGGCTTATCTCAAGGTCGGCTATAACGTCCTCGAACCGCGCGGACTCCCTGTTCATGACGCGCCGCGCGTTTTCTATCAAGCCCTCCGGCAACCCCAGCCTCCGGGCTATCTCAAAGGCGTTGCTCTTTCCCGGCACGCCGATAAGCAATCGGTATGTCGGGCGCAGCGTCTCCAGGTCAAACTCGCAGGAGGCGTTTTCAACCCCCGCCGTCTCGACGGCGTAGACCTTCAGCTCGCTGTAATGAGTGGTGACGGCGGCGGCGGCCCCGGTCCCCCTTATTTTCTCAAGGACGGAAATCGCCAGGGCCGCGCCCTCCGCCGGGTCCGTCCCCGCGCCAAGCTCGTCAAGAAGCACAAGGGATTTTGCCGAAAACGCCCCCATTATCCGAACTATGTTGCTCATATGGCCCGAAAAAGTCGAAAGGCTCTGCTCGATGCTCTGCTCGTCGCCAATATCGGCGAAAACGTCGTCAAACACAGCCAGCTCCGAGCCGTCAAACGCGCTTATATGAAGCCCCGCCTGCCCCATAAGGGTCAGCAGGCCGATTGTCTTGAGCGTGACGGTTTTGCCGCCCGTGTTCGGCCCGGTGATTAAAAGCGTCGTAAAATCCCCTCCGAGCCGGATGTCCGTGGCCACGGCCGAATCCCGCGGAATAAGCGGGTGCCGCGCGCGTTTAAGGCTGACGCGCCCGTCCGTGTTAAAAACAGGGCGCGCCGCGTCCATATCGCGCGCCAGCTCCGCCTTGCCGAAAATAAAGTCAAGCTCCGCCACGGCCCCGTCGTTTATCTCAAGCTGCTCAAGCGACTGCGCCGCCAGTTCCGAAAGAACGCGCAGAATCCGCTCGGCCTCTTGTTTCTCTAAGCTCTTAAGCTCCCGTATTTTATTGTTCAGCGCCACGACGGAGGACGGCTCCATAAAAACCGTCGCGCCCGTGGCGGAGCGGTCGTGCGCTATTCCGGGGAACGCGCCCGAATATTCCAGCTTCACCGGCACGCAGAAACGCTCTCCGCGCATTGTGACCACCGCGTCCTGAAGCATTGTTTTATACGCCTGTGAATGAATGAACCCGTTCAGCTGCTCCCGCACGCGCTCCCCGGCCGCGCGGGCTTCCCTCCGCAAGCGCGAAAGCTCCGGCGAGGCCTCGTCAAGCATTTCCCCCGGCGGAGCTATACAGCGGTTGATTTCCCTCTCAAGGAGCGGGAGGCGCGAAAGCCCCTCCGAAACGGCGGCCAGCGGCGCAAAAGCCTCGTCCGCAAACAGTTTGTCGTCTTCAAAATAATCAAGAACCTTGCCGCAGACATATAAAAAATCACTTACCCCGAGCAGTTCCTCCGCCGAAAGCGCCCCGCCCGCCCGCAAACGCGGCAACACAGCACGCAAATCAGTCAAGCCGCCAAGAGGCAGTCCGCCCTTTTTCACGCGGCATAACAGAGCCAGCGCCGTCAGCTCCTGAAGGCGGTTTATTTCGTCGACGCCGTTTTGCGGCGTAATTTCCCGCGCCATTTCCCTGGCCCGCGCGGAAACGCACTTTTCCGACAGAAGCCCGGCTATTTTATCAAACTCAAGCAGACGCGCCGCTTTTTTATCCATACTAATATACACTGCTTTCTTACGATAAAAAGACGATTCCGCGATAAAGTTACATTACGATTCTTCAAATATTTATTCATTTGTCATAATAACACGGTTTTATCTACGTTTCAACACTTTTTCGGCTTCGTTGCGGCTTCATTTTAATTTATTTCAAAACTTACGACACTTTCCAGTATATTCTATATATTTTTTTATTTTGCTTGAAATTATCGCCGTTTTATACTAAAATAGTGAATGAGGCGTATTTTAGAGCGCGTTCCCACAAATAGGCCGGGTTGTGCGGATTTGCGAAGCTGATTTTTCGCGGCGCTAGCGTTGGCTAAAGCAAACGGCAGAGCCGTGCAGCTTGAACCGGGCAGCAACGCGCGGCAGCTTTGCGCGAACACGCTCTAAATAAAATTCCTTAGAAATCACAAGCTCAAGTCTGGAGGCTTAATCTTATGCTAGACATACCCGTATCGGAAACACCGGCAATGGATTTTTCAGGCGCCGGCTCGCTCCCCGCGTCCGCGCCGCAAACCCACCCCACCCCTCCGCGGACCTCCGGCGTGCCGCTCAAAAAAGGAGAGAAACTTTCCATATCAAAACCGGACGCGCCGCTTGACTCCCTGACCGTGGGCCTCGGGTGGGACGCGCCCGGCGGCGAACCCCCTTACGACCTGGACGCGGAGGTCTTCCTGCTCGGCGATAATGATAAAGTCGTGGGCGATTCCTGGTTCGTATATTATAATCAGGCCGCCAGCCCGGACGGCGCGGTGCTCCACGAAGGCGACAGCCGGGAC
Organism: Clostridiales bacterium; assembly: GCA_031287685.1. Classification (GTDB taxonomy): domain Bacteria; phylum Bacillota; class Clostridia; order Lachnospirales; family WQUN01; genus JAITSQ01. The sequence goes on from JAITSQ010000029.1 coordinate 7,098, forward strand.
GGAGCCGGGGGCGGCGACGACGAGGCTATCCGCGTCCGCCTCTCCCGCCTCTCGCCGCAGGTTAAAAAACTGGCTTTCGTCGTCACAATCAACGAGGCCCGCGCCCGCGCGCAAAGTTTCGGCGCGGTCAAAAACGCCTATATACGCATAATCGACGACGCCTCCGGGCGAGAACTGGCGCGGTTCAACCTCACGGATTATTATTCCACTGTGTACTCAATGGTGGCCGGGGAACTGTACCTCCGCAACGGCGAGTGGAAATTCAACCCCGTCGGCGACGGCACCGCGGACGATTTGGCCGGCCTGTGCCGAAGATACGGCGTGAACGTGTCGGATTAAGCAAGGCGGCTCCAAACGCCGTGAAATAAATCTTTGACCAAAAAATAAAATCTTTAGAGGAGGCTGTCAAATGTTTCAAATTAAAACCGTCAACGAACTTTACTGCAGCGCCGTCAGCGAGGACGGCGGCGGCGTTATTTTCACGAAAGCCGGCGCAATGGTGGGTTATCAGGGCCAGTGCCGCTTTGAAAAGGTTATGCTCGGCCCGCAGGGAAACCCGCTCACCGCGGCGCTCGGCCAAGTCGGGCGGCGGCTCACCGGCGAAAACCTTCCCCTTATGAAAGTTATCCCAAACGGGCGGTGCGCCGTGCTTCTGGCCAATCTTGCCCAGCACGTCACCATAATAAACGTCACCCCCGGTATGACCCTTGCCGTCGAATCCGAAAATATCCTCGCGTTTACGGATAACGCGAATTACGGCTTCAAATTCCTCGCGCAGGGCGTTATCAGCCAGAAAGGTTTCTTTACGAGCACCCTGTCCTCCCGAAACGGCACGGCGCAGGCGGCGGTCCTGACGGAGGGCAACCCTTTCGCGATCGACACCCCCTGCAACGTTGACCCCGACGCGCTTGTGGCCTGGACTGGCCCGGACCCCGTGCCGAAGCTTGACCTCTCGTGGAAAAACCTTATCGGCCAGGCTTCGGGCGAATCTTATAACTTTGAGTTCCGCACGCCCGGCCACAAAGTCATCATCCAGCCGTCCGAACGCACCTCCGGGCTTCACCTCGGCGTGGACGACAACCGCTACACCCCGCAGAATCAGCAGAACCAGTCCCTTCAAGGGGCTATGGGCAATATAGGCGGCCTGCTCGGCGGACAGGGCGGGCACGGCGGGCAGGGCGGCCTCGGCGGCGTAATCGGCAACCTGTTCAATAACTGACAATTTGCAATAGGGTTTCCCGCGGACAAGGAGGGGGCTTCTGATTGTCTAAATCTTTTTTAGACAATCAGAAACATCGAGCAAGTCCGCGCCCAACCCATTGTTCAACCGCTATAATAACCCTTAGAATAGAGGCGCTTTATGAAAACTACGCAATTAACCGACGGTTTCTACTGGGCCGGGACTCTCGACCCGGATCTCCGCGTTTTCGACATAATTATGCAGACGGAATTCGGCACTACTTATAACTCCTACGTGCTTAAAACCGGCGGCGAAACCGTTATTTTTGAAACCTCCAAGGAAAAACGGGCCGAGGAGTATATCGAAACCCTGAAAAGCCTCGTCGACCTGCAAACGGTCAGTATGCTCGTGGTCAACCACACGGAGCCGGACCACGCCGGCTGCGTTGAAAAACTGCTTGAAATCAACCCCGGCTTGAAAATCGTCGGCTCCTCCGGCGCGATTAACTTCCTTAAGGAAATCACAAACCGGGATTTTACCGCCGTTCCCGTTAAAACCGGAGACTCGATCACGGCGGGCGGCTGCACGCTGCAATTTTATTCCGTGCCCAATCTTCACTGGCCGGACAGCATGTTCACCTATATCCCCGAAAAATCAATCCTCGTCACTTGCGACGTTTTCGGGAGCCACTACAGCCACGAAGGCATAACCAACGAAAACCTGCCCTCCCGCGAGGATTATATGAAGTCCCTGCGCTATTATTTCGACTGCATTTTCGGCCCCTTCAAGAAGGACGTGCTTTTCGCGGTCGACGCGATAAAAGACCTTGATATTAAGATTATCGCCTGCGGACACGGGCCTGTGCTGACGAAAAACCCGCGCGAAATCGTGGATATTTATAAGGAATGGTCAACCCCGCCCGCCCCCCGGGCGGAGAAATCCATCGTGATTCCTTATGTTTCCGCCTACGGCTATACGGCCCGGCTGGCGGAGCGCGTAAGCGAAGGCGCGAAGGCGGCCGGCGTGCATAAGGTTCTCCTTTTCGACCTTGTGACGGCGAATAACGACGAAGTAGCGGCGGAGCTTGGCGCGGCGGACGGAGCGCTTTTCGGCACTCCCACCATCATAGGGGAGGCCCTCAAGCCAATTTGGGATTTGACCACCTCCATCTTCGCCAAAACCCACGGCGGCAAGCTCGCCTCCGCCTTCGGCTCCTACGGCTGGAGCGGAGAGGGCGTGCCGCATATTATGGAGCGACTGCGCCAGCTTAAGCTGAAAATTTACGGAGACGGCCTGCGCGTGCGCTTTAAGCCGTCCCCAGCCGATTTGCAGACGGCTTTCGAGTTCGGCTACGGCTTCGGCCTGTCCGTCCTGGCCGGGGAGCCGGTCAAATCGAAAAAATCCGGCCAACGGCGCCAGTGGCGCTGCCTTGTCTGCGGCGAGATTATCGAGAGCAACGAAGCCCCCGAGTCCTGCCCGGTCTGCGGCGTGGGCGCGGAGAACTTCACCGAGGTTGAGTCCGCCGATGTGGATTTTTCAAGCGACGCGCGGGAAACCTTTATCATAATCGGCAACGGCGCGGCCGGCCTTTCCGCCGCCGCCGAAATCCGCAAACGCAATAAATCCGCCGAAATCGAGATGATTTCAAAAGAAAACGAAATCACCTATAACCGCCCGATGCTCACAAAAGGCATACTTTCGGACATAGCGCCCGTGGGTCTTTACGTCAGGCCGAAACTGTGGTACTCCGACAATAAAATCCGCCTGACCTTAGGGACCGCCGCCACGGCCATCGATACCTCCGCGAAAACCGTGACCCTCTCCGGAGGAGAAGTCAAAAAATACGACAAGCTCCTCCTCGCCTCCGGCGCGGAGTGCTTCAGGCCGCCCCTGCCCGGCGCGGATAAGGCCGGCGTTTTCACCATACGGAGCCTGGAGGACGTTAAAAACCTGCGGGAATATCTCAAAAACGCGCGGTCAGCCGTAGTAATCGGCGGCGGCCCGCTTGGCCTTGAGGCCGCTTGGGAGCTTAAAAAATCCGGCAAAACCGTGTCCCTAGTCGAAACTTTCAAGCGCCTTATGGGCCGCCAGCTTGACGAAAAGGCCAGCGCCCTTCTGCGGGAAGCCGCCGAAAAAAGCGGCCTGGCCGTCCTGACCGGCGCGGGGGTTAAGGAAGTAAGCGGGGACTCCGCCGCGAAAGCCGTCCTTCTCGCCGACGGGCGGGAGCTTCCGGCGGACGTCGTAATCCTCTCCACGGGGATTTCCCCAAATGTGGAAATCGCCAAAACCGCCGGCATAGAGTCCGGGCGTTTCATAAAAGTCAACCAAAAGTGCGAGACCTCCGCCCCCGGCGTTTACGCCTGCGGGGACTGCGCCGAGTTTGAGGGCGTAAGCTTCGGCCTGTGGTCGCAAGCGCTTGATATGGGCCGCGTGGCGGGGATTAACGCTTCGGGCGATACCGCCGTTTACACACGCCCCGTCCCGCCGGTTTATTTTTCCGGCTTCGGCGCGTCCGTCTTCTCCATAGGCGATTTGGGGAGCGACCCCGCGAAAAAATACAAGACCCTTGAAATAGACGACCCCGCCAAGGGCGCCTTTGAAAAACTTTATTTCGTGAACGGCCGCTTCGTCGGCGGCATCCTTTTCGGGGACGTCAGCAAATCAGCCAGGCTGACCGAAGCCTGCCTTTCCGGCGCTCCGGCGCGGTCCCTGCTCAACTGAATACGGGTGTGTTTCGAGCCGCCCGAAGCCTTTCAGGCGGCTCGGAACCGCCGGGCAAAACTCCTTAGGGGGGTATCTTATGATTATACGTCTCGACCAGATGATTAAAGTGACCTCCTCCGCTCTCGACATAGTTGAGGGGGAGCTTCTAGGCGTGAAGCGCGACCACGGAAAGCGCATCGCCTGCCTTGCGGCGGCGGCCGGGCGCAGGCTCAATATGCCGGAGGAAACCCTGCGCAGCCTCTCCGTCTGCGCGCTTTTCCACGACAGCGCGCTCACCGAATACATTCTCGCGCACGAAGATGGCGCTAAAGAATCTGATAAACGCCTGCACTGCGAATACGGCCAGCGCAACGCCGACAACCTGCTTGGGGAGGGGGCCGCCCCGGGCTTTGTGCTCTATCACCACGAGCGCGCCGACGGCAAGGGCCTTTTCGGCAAAAAAGCGGGAGAATTTCCCCAAGCCGCCGAGATTATCTCCGCCTGCGACTTAATAGACCTGCAGAGCCTCCTGTCCGACCCCGCCGAAAAGCCCGGAATAATCGCCTTTATAAAAGAATGTTCCGGGACTGTTTTCACGGAGCCGGTATGCTCCGCGCTCCTTTCGGCGATAGACGGAGGCTGCCTTGAGCTTCTGACGGACGGCAAGCTGGACGAAACGACCGACGCGCTCTTTCCCGAATGGCCCGTGGAAGCGGACCGCAGCATAGTTTTCCGCTTTGCCGCGCTGATTTCCTATATTATCGACTGCAAATCCCCGTTCACAAAACGGCACAGCCAGCAAATAGCTAATAAAGCCTGGCTTATGGGCGGCTTCTATAATTACGAGCGGGACGAGCGCGCCCTGCTCTATCTGGCCGCCGCGTTTCACGATATAGGCAAACTTGGCACGCCCAACTCCATCCTTGATAAACCCGGCGCGCTCACCCCGGAGGAATTTAAAATTATTCAGGCTCACTCCGCTCTCACAGAGGAGCTTTTAAGCCGCGTCGACGGTTTTGAGAAAATCACCCTCTGGGCCTGCTCTCACCACGAAAAGCTCAACGGCAAGGGTTACCACAACGGCCTCACGGAGGAGCGGATGGACTTTAATTCCCGCCTGCTGGCCTGTCTTGACATCTATCAGGCGGTTTCGGAGGAGCGGCCCTATCACCCCGCGCGCGCCCACGAAGACACTATGCCCATACTTTACGATATGGCGAAAAAGGGGCTTATCGACGCGGACATAAGCCGCGGCCTTGACGAAGCCTTGGCGGAATACAGCCTCCGGGACGTGCCTCCGCCCGAAAGGACGACGGAATGAGCGAACCCTCCCACTCTCAAGAAACCTACTCCATAGAGGTGTCCGGCCTGACCAAGGCTTTCGGCAAAAAAACGGCGCTTGACGGCCTGTCTTTCTCCGTGCCCGGCGGGGCGTTCGGCCTGCTCGGGCGCAACGGCGCGGGCAAGACTACTTGCATACGCGTAATAATGGGAATCTTCACGCCGGACTCCGGCAGCGTGCGCTTCTCTCACGACGTGAGCGTGGGATACCTGCCGGAGGAGCGCGGGCTTTATTCCGAGCGCCGCGTGCTTGACCAAATGCGCTATATAGGCCAGCTGCGCGGCCTGCCGGACGAAGTCGCCCGCCGCCGCGCCACGGCCCTCCTTGAGGAGCTTGACGCGTCCCAGTATAAAATGATGAAGCTCGGCCAGCTCTCCAAAGGCAACCAGCAGAAAATTCAGCTCGCCGTCACCCTGCTCCACGAGCCGGACATAATCATCCTCGACGAGCCTTTCTCCGGACTTGACCCGATAAACTCAAAGCTCCTGAAGGACCTCATAAACAAACAGGCCCGCGCCGGGCGCACGGTGATTTTCTCTAGCCACCAGATGTCCCAGATTGAGGAATTTTGCGAGGAAATCGCCATAATCAAAGAAGGCAAATGCGTCCTCTCCGGCAACCTGCGTGAGATTAAGAAAGGCTACCCCGCGCTCGGCGTCTACGTCGAGACGGACGGTCCCCTCGAGGACGCGGAGTCCGCGCTTGGCTCCGCCGGGCTTAAAACCGCGCGAAAGGGCGGCGGCCTCGTCGTGACCCTTTCCGAACCGGACCGGAAAGATTTCGTCCTGCGCGCGCTTCAGGACGGGGGCGTGCCGATTTCCGTATTTTCCGTACTGCGCCCGTCGCTTGAGGATATATTTGTGGAAAGGGCGTAGGCGGAGAATCGAACTATTATAAAAGCAATTAAAAGTTTTTTGCGCCGCAAGAGGAAAGGGGGCGAAGCCCTTTGAAAAAAGCCAGAACCAGCCAGCTTATCGCCATATTTAAGTTTGAATACGCGGGGTATTTGCAAAAACGCGCTTTCCTTATGATGACTGTGGTTTTCGCCTTGCTGGGCATATTCGCGAACCTTCTCGCCGGCCGGGGAATGGGCGGCGGCTTTTCGTTCTTCCGTTTCGCCGAGTTTTACCAGAAGCCAGTCCACGCCGCGTTTTCGCTCGGCCCGGCGGCGCTCGCGGAGGGCGCGGAGGATATAATAACGCCTGACTATCTGCGTAAATATACCCACGGCAACTATATCTGGAAATATGTCGAGGGCGCGGACGAGGAGTCCGCCGAAAATATGGTTAAAAAAGGCGACTATAAGATCTTCGTTTATTACGACGCCTCTCGAAGCGAATCCCAAGACGAAAAAAGCTACGCCTCCGGCCTGCGGCAACTCAGCCTTTACCAGGACACCGACCCGACGACGAGCGCGAGCGCCGAGATTACGGCGAGAATAGAAAACGCGTTTACGGCGGCCCTGCGGGAAAATTACATCAAAACCCTGCCGGACTCCGCTCAGCCCGCCGCCCAGCGCGCTGTGGACCTGCGCGCCGGGGCCGCCCTCAAGCAAGTCGCGGATACGAAGTCCACCGGGTTTGTGCTGGCGTACGGCCTTATTTTCCTGCTTTACATCACAATAAGCTCCCACAGCCATTTCGCCGCCAACTCCGTCATAGCCGAAAAGACCTCCCGCGCGGCGGAGCTGCTCATAAGCTCCGTCAACCCGGCCAGCCTGATGTTCGGCAAAGTTTTCGCCGCGGCGGCGGCGGCTTTTACCCAGTTCGGCATAGTGGCCGCGGCCTCCGCGCCCGTGGCGGCTCGCAATTTTTACCTGCTCGGCGAGCAGGCCAAAAACGCCGCCGCCGCCGGCGGGCGGCAGGCCTCCCCCGCCCGGCTTATTTCTATGGAGCAGGCTTTTTCGCCCCATTTATGGGTGTCTTTCGCGCTGTTTTTCATACTCGGTTATTTTATGTACGCGTTTTTCTTCGCGGCGGCGGCTTCCGTCGTCAAGCGCGCGGAGGACGCCGGCTCCGTCACTATGCTCCCCACGGTGGTTCTGCTGTTCGGCTTCACCGTGTCCGTTTTCGGCAGTATGTCCGGAGCGGATTCTACCATTATGCGCGTCTTTACCTTCATCCCGTTTTTTTCGCCTATGGTAACTTTCGCCAGGCAGTGTATGGGCGTGGCCCGCGCACCGGAGGTGCTGACCGCTATGGCGCTTGACTTTGCCGGAGTAATCCTTATGGGCCTTGCCGGCGCGAAAATTTATCAGGCCGGGGTGACGCTGCAGGGCAAGACGTTTTCTCCGAAGGATATCGCGGCGCTTTTCACGAAAAAAACTTGACGGTTCATACACATTAAATAAAAGCCCTCCCCGCCACATACAATGTAAAAGGAGGGAGGCGCTTTTTATTAACGAGTTTTTAGTTCTTATAAGCCGCATACTCATAATCGCTATAATCCAGCAATTAAGCGAAATGGTCGTTGATTCGCAGTCAAAGCCCCACTACGCCAAGCTCATCGGCCTGGCTTGCTACGTCGGCTCGTTTTCGCTTATAGTGCATTACGTATTTACATACGTCCTGGGAGACCTTGTGGCGGCGCTTGAATCCGCGCTGTAGGGCTTAATCTCCCGACACATCGGCGTAAATCCCGCCTTTTTTTATCACGCTCTGAAATCCGTCTTAACGATAAAACTCTTGGAGTGTTGACTTAATGAAAAAACTCACGCTGCTTGTTATGGCTTTAGCCGCGGCAATAAATACATTTGTACTTACGGCGTGTTTTAGTTTTAAATCGGGCGAAGAATAATGGCGCGAAGCTCACCCCGGTTTGTGTACCAGGCCGGAAGTGTCGGACGAAGATGCTAAGGTCATGCTTTTAGAGCGCCTTAAAGATCGGTGGGACGTGGATTTTGAGATAGTCAGCTTTGGTCGGTCGAACGGAGACGCCTGCCGGTACGGGTTTACGGTGCGGCCCGCAGGGACGGAGGATGAATCCAGAGGGTACGCGTCGATAGTTACTGACCCGAAGTATCTTGATTCGGACGCTTTATATCAAAAGAGGGATAAGTTCTTTAGGGAAGCGGATAGGTACTTTAATTATGTCATACGGGAATATATTGAGAAATATTTTTCGGGCTTAATCAAGGAAGTGTCCCCAGAGAATAAGGTTTATTATATTGGGCGACCGGAATATGTTTATGCCGGATTTGATAAGAACTCTACAGCTCAAGACTTTCTTGAAAGCGAGGCGGGTCGTCATATAGATTTGCAACTCTATATACCTTACGCAGGAATAACTGACGCTGACGAGTCTATGTATATTAAGCAAGATACTGATATTTTGAAAGAGTGTTCCCTGCTTCCGCCATTCCTCGCCGCTTCCTGCAAACCCTTGCTAACTCACGATTTTCCCAAACCGCTTTCCGCTCAACTCCCGCAAAAAACAGTAAATTTCAGCAAGAAAAAAGACCAAGCAAAGATCAAACACACACTTGGGAAAACGACAAAAAACACGGCGCAAAAATCGTCGGCACGTTCGAGGAATGGGGCGAATTGCCGGACGAGCGGCAGGGAGCGCGGCGCGCTTTGTTATGGAAAAACACGGATATTCCGGCGTTTACCGGGTGACGGATTATAATCACCCGTTTGACGAATACAAAGGACAAAACATATTGTTGTTTGACGAATTTTGCGGACAG
>JAITSQ010000001.1 GCA_031287685.1 Clostridiales bacterium
GTCGGCAAAATAGAAGTGAAACTTATGCCCGAAAGCGAGTGGATTATTGTTCCAAACGCCTTTCCAGCAATAATCACCGCCGAGCAATTTCAAAAGGTTCGGGCGATGGTGAGCGCAAAAGTAAAATATGCTCATTCCGGCAAGGTGAGCGAACTGCTGTTCACGCGAAAGATAAAATGCGGTAACTGCGGTCACGCGCTGTATCCGAGCCGCTATAAAAATCAGGTGCGATATTATTGCTCCACGCAAAGAGAAGTGGAGCAGGAGAACTGTCTGCACGGCTATGTTCACGAAGCCGACCTCAAAGCCGCCGTTATTGCCGCGCTTCGGCAGCAGATAATGCTTGCCGAACAGGTGAAAACTCTCCGCAAATCGAAATCGTCTGCGCAGACCGTCACAGGTCTGAACGGTGAAATTCAAAACTTGCGGCGGCTGATTGACAAATCCAAGACGGCTAAAATGACGCTGTGGGAAAATTATCATTCCGGCGAAATGACGAAAGAAGCGTTTCAGCAAGAAAGCGATAAATTGACTGAACAGTCGGTAGCGTATGAAGCCAAAATCTCAGAAATGGAAGCTGCGCGAAAAAAGCTCGAAGTGCAAACAGGAGAGACTGACACGTTCGTTGAACGGCATATGGAGTTCGCCGGGATAACGGAACTGACGCGCGAAGTCATCGACATATTCGTGAAAGAGGTTAGGGTTTATGCCGCCGACAGAATTGAGATTGTTATGAATTTCGCGGACGAATACAAAAGAGTAGCGGAGCAACTGGGCGTGGGCGTTTAGCCCCGCCTTTTTGTTCGGGCAAAAATATTTTGAAATTTTCGTGATTTTTTTGCGGTCACTACTTGACACGAGCAGACGACGGATTTTCCGGTACAAGCGTAAACAAGCGCGACGACTTTCTAAGAATGATTCGCGACGCTTCGCAAGACCGTTTCGACCTCATAATAACGAAGGAAATCGCCCGTTTTTCGCGCTCCACGCTTGATTCCATAAAATACACGCAGGAGCTTCTTGGATACGGCGTGGGCGTGTTTTTCCAGGCGGACAACATAAACACGCTTTATTCGGACGCGGAGCTTCGGCTGACCATAATGTCGTCGCTCGCGCAGGACGAGGTGCGCCGCCTTTCGGAGCGCGTAAAATTCGGGATGAAACGCGCCTACGAGAGCGGGCGCGTTCTCGGGCGCGACAACATCTACGGCTACGACAAGCACAAGGGGCGGCTCGCCATAAACGACAAGGAAGCCGCCTTCGTGCGCGAGCTTTTCAGCCTTTACGCCGACGGGCAATACGGATTCCGAACAATAGCGCGGCTTCTGACCGAAAAAGGCTACAGGAGCCAAGCGGGAAAGGAAATCAACCCCGCCAGTTTGAAAGGAGTTTTGACGAATCCCAAATATAAGGGCTATTATCGAGGGCGGCTGACCGAGAGCCGCGACTACCGAAGCAAGAAAAATATGAAAATCGCGGCGGAGGAGCAGATTTTACATAAGGACGAAAATGTCCCGCCGATAGTGACCGAGGAGTTGTGGGACAGGGCGAACGCCATTATAACGCAGCGTTCCGCGAAATTCAAGAAAAAAGAGGGCGGGACGCAAACCCGCTTCCCTTACAGCGGGAAAATAATGTGCGAAGCCCACGGGACCTATTATTACAGAAAAATGTGGACAGACCGAAAGGTACCCGCCGAAAGCTGGTGCTGCCGCGAATATTTAGCAAAAGGACGCAAGGGCTGCCTGTCCCCGCACATATACACGCGGGAGCTTGACGCGATACTGGAATACATTGGAAACGACTTGCTTGCGGATAAAGAAAAATACGCGAGAAGCATCGACGGCTTAATCGAGCTGTACAAGCGTTCCGAAACCGCGAACGCCGACTATATTTCAGAGAAAGCCAAGATTTCAAAGGAAATCGCCAAAACTAAGACAAAACAGGACAAGATACTTGAACTTCACATAGACGGCGATATGGATAAAAATACCTATCTTGAAATGAACGCGCGGTTCCGGCAGAATATCGAACGCCTGACCGCGAAGCTTCAAGCCGCCGAAGCCGACCGCGAAGCCGCGAGTAATTCCGAAGCGGTTCTGCGGCAAGCAAAGGATTTTTTAGGCAAGCTGCCCGAAAGCGGAGATTGCGCCCTTGACGTGGCGCGGTCTTTGCTCCATAAAGTCGTGGTTTGCGAGGGAAGCTCGAAAAACTTGGTTAAACTGCGGATAATGATGAAGTACGGGAAAATTTTGCCCGCAAGCGTCGCGAGAAACTTCATTTTGTATAGTGAAACAGAAATCTACGCGAACGAGGGGAACGGAATCCCCGCTGACCATACCGACGCAAACGGGGTTGTGCATATATATAATGCGAAACGGATTCGGCTTCAAGTTCGATTGCTTGACAAGGAGTATCGCAGTCTCGGCGGCGGTAAATATTCTTTATCGAAAGTAAAGCAGATAGTGGACGAACAATAAGGGAACGGATACAACACGGAGGTATACCGTCACACCGTTGGCGGTCTTGCGGCGGTCTTACAAAAACCACACCCACCGATTATCAACGCGCTTGGTTTTAACGTCTATCGCCGCCCGCGCCCGTTCAAGCGTCCTCTTGGAAATTCCCGCTTCGTCGGCTAACGCTATCGCTTCACTCGCGAGAGCTTCTCCTTCGGACAGCAAATCCGTGAGAAAATCGGCGGCTTCGTCAACCTTGCTCTTGTCCTCTTTCGCCCTTGACGCGCTAAAATTCAGCATATCTTCGGGCGTCGCGTCGCTCTCGCCGAGCCATTGAAAGCCGTCCGCTTTATTGAGCCGGAACATTTGCGACACACCTAACTCCGTAAAATTACTCTTGCCGTGAGCGACCAAACGAACGTCGCGGTCATAACCCTCCGCTCGGCCTAAGAATATGACACTCGGAACCGATTATGTGACGAAGTGCAGAATTCGAGTTAATGCCGCGTAAACCCAATAAAACAGAGCAACTTCAAGGGAAGTTGCTCACATAATTATTACCGTAAAATCGTCCGGGCTTACTTTCTCGCCCTGTTAATAAAGTCGGGCAAAGCGCATGGGTTGGTTTTTGCTTTTGGCGCGGCGGCGGTCAATTTAGGGATTTTGCGTTCGGTCAACGCTTTGTTGACGGCGTTTTGACCTACGCGGGCGTAAATCTCCGTTGAACTGACTGATTTATGACCGAGGTAGTTGCGAATATATATGAGATTTACGCCCGCTTCTACCATATGAACCGCTTTGCTGTGCCGAAAACTGTGGGGCGAGTAGCTCTTCTCCAGAAACAGTTTGGGGTGCGCTTCTTTCGCCATATTGACGTACTTTGCCACGATGCTCCGTATGCAGGCGGTCGTCATATGCTCGTTTGTTTGGCTTGAAAACAAAGGTAACGGCTTGCTCTCGGCGCCGTTAAGCCACTGCTGTTTCAGATGGTAACGCAGTAAGTCTGATACGTCGTCTGAAATGGCTATTTCTCGAACTTTACCCTTTTTACCGCGTAATTTTACCTTTGTGGGTTTACCGAAACGAATGTTGCCGACACACAAATCGCAGATTTCTTGCGCTCGCGCGCCCGCTTCATATAAAAGAGACAGCAAAACAAGGTCGCGGTCTCCGAGATATTTGTCAGGGTCTGGAAGCGCCAGCAAAATACCCATTTCTTCTGTCGTGAAGTACGGAAACTCGGTTCGATTTAAGTCGGGCAGCTCAGCGGTGTCCGCGTTTGTATACGCGCTCACAGCCCTCATCTCACGCCGCGACGCGTATTTAAGGAACGACGATATGGCCGCCATGCGGTTGCGTATCGACGCGGCGCTGTACCCGCGCTCGTTTTTCATCCACAGCAAAAACTCGTCGAAAAGGGCGGGAGTAAGCTGCGCGTAGGTCACGCGGTCGTGCTGCAGCCCTTTGCTCTCGTATAAAAATTGGAAAAATATGGCGAAGGAGTCGGCGTAAGACGCGACGGTTTTTTCCTTTACCTGTCTGATTTCGGGCAGAAAGGTATCGAAATAGTTTCCAAGTTGACGTAAAAACAATAAGTCTTTTTTATTTTTCACGCGGCACCCCCGGGAACAAGCTCTTTGAATAGGCGGCGGTTAAAGCGAGAATATCCTCCGAGCTTTCGGCGGTCATATGAATATATTTTTCCGTGCCTTTCAGTTTCTCGTGCCCCATATATATTGACAAGAGCGGCGTAACACGGCTGTCGTCAACGTCCTTGATGTCTTGCTTGCGGAACGAATTAATCGCGAACGTGTGGCGCAGGCAATACAAACAAATATTGCGCTCACCGTCTAATACCTTCAAAAGGTCTATCCCGGCTTCTTCGAGAATTACGCGGAAATTTTTCTGCGCCCAAGACGGCGAGCAGCTGGCGCGGAGACTGCGCCCTTTTTTATCGTTGCCCACAGACAGATACGAATCGGCTTGGCCGTCCTTAAACATGGAATCACTATACGCTCTGAGAATGTCCGTGAGCGTTTCGTCTATCGGAATAAGCCTGTCTTTGTTGCCTTTGGCGCGGTTAATAAAGAGCGTGCCGTTCGCGAAATCCACGTCGGACAGGCGCAGCGCCAGAGCTTCGCCTAACCTTAATCAGCAGCCGTACATTATCCTTAAAAACATCGGAAACTGTATGCGCGTTAATTGGTCGCGCCAACATTGAAAGCTGTCGGCGGCGCGAAAAATATCTTCAAGCTCTTGTTCCGTGAAAATATAGGGCACGTAGCGTTGACTGACGATAGGTGCTTCCGCGATAAACGCCGGAACGCCCAGTGAATTCAAATACTTCGCGAACGCGTTGTAATACGCGATGTAATTGGCAATCGACTTGGCGCTTAGGTGCCCGAAGCTGACCGACGCTCATTTATCCGCAATATCAGGCGTTATTTCTTTTGCGGTCGCGCCAATGGCCGTCAAATGTTTATCCAAGCTCGACAAAACAAGGACGCTCGTTTCGTCTTTAATACCTTGACTTCTGCGCAGTTTCACAAAATCGGACATCTCTCCGCTCAAAACGCTTGAATAATCATCAGAACGCGTTCGGCGAAGCGGCAAACCCTCTGCAATCAAACCATTGAATTTTCCGGCAGGCGGCAAAACGGGGAGTGCGTTGACCCTAAGCCTATCAATATCCGCTTTAACGTATGCCTTTGTGGATTGAATGTTGCGCTGGCCCAACACTTTTTGTATCGTGGCGTAATCGTTGTCCTCGTCAAGCAAAGCCGTCCCAAGGCTTGCGCGAAGCGCGTGGGAACCGATTCGGCGTTTGCCTGATTCAACGCCGGAACGGCCGAAAGCGATTCTCGCTGTTTGCGCCACGGTTTGAGCGAAAATTGCGCCATGGCCGTCGAAGTTAATAAAAATATGGCTATCGTCTGAAGCGGGTCTGCCTTTAGCGACATAATCGTCAATAGCCGATTTCACTTCGTCAAGCAGCGGCAATTTAATCGGCACGTTCGTTTTTTCCTGAACAAGTTTAATCATAGACGTTCTGTCGCACAAGCAATCGAACGTAAGCCCCGCAATATCGGAAGCCCGCAAACCCAATCTTGCCGCCGTGAGAATAATGGCGTAGTCACGCTTCCCTGTGGTCGTTGCGCGATCCGCGGTCTATGGAAGCAAGCAGCCGCTCAACCTCGACCGGAGTATAGACTGACGGTATGGTTTTGTGGCCTGATACTAATCTCAGATTAAAAAGGAGACAAACGAGCGCAGCCGAACGCCAGAGGGCGTGAGGCGTTTTAAGCGAAGTTTGACGACTATTTTAATCGGGGTTAGTATGACACGCTTGGCATGAAAATACGGAGATTTGTTTCCGTCAATCCGTATTTATGCGCGTATTCCAAAAACGCTCCGACCAATCGGCTGAAATTGCCTTTATCGCCGAACGCCTCGAACGCCTCGTAGACGTCTTTTGCTGATAAACCTTTCATATCGGTTGTCCTCGTTGTTCTAAAAACCTCAAAAATCGGGCTACTGTATGAACGCGGTTTCGTATATCGCGCGCGGTTTTGTCTGTTTTGTGAATATACTCCTCGTAATCCGTAACGGCAGCATCATAGCACGATTGAGCGTATTTGTCTGGCGTCTTACGCAAAGGCGTCCACTCAATTTGCAACAACGCGCGGTTTTGAGATGCCTAATATGGCGGCAATAATTCTGCAATGTCTCTTTCGCCATCGGCGGTTGTCGCAAACGATGCGTATCCAAGAAACGCTCGCCAACGCTTTCGTCATAAACGTCAATCCCTGCCGCGTCACAGAACCGCTGCAACGCGGAAAAGGACTTCTGAAAGCTCTTTAATGACGACGGGCTATATCCGCGTCCGGTTAAGCCTGCCATCGTTTCCGGTATTAACTCAGGCAAACCTTTTGTGGTACTCACGGCGCACACTCCTTCCTTTGTGAATAAATATAACCTGCAAATATGAAGTTAGTATGAAATTTACATTAAATTTATGTGAGCAACTTCCCTTGAAGTTGCTCTGTTTTATTGGGTTTACGCGGCATTAACTCGAGTTCTGTACTTCGTCACATAATCGGTTTTATCTGACTTATCATATAATACCGCGTTAATCAATCCCCGCGCGGCGGCCTTTGGGTTTAATCGTAAGGCGGCGTTTCGATAAATTACCGCTTGTCCTTCAGCCGGACATAGACCGCGTTCGCGTGGGCTTGCAGGCCCTCCTCCTCGGCGAAACGCGCGCAGTCGGCGGCTATTTCGGCGAAAGCGGCCCGGTTGAAGCAGAGCACGCTGCTTTTTTTGACAAAATCGTCCGCTGAAAGCGGCGAGAAAAACCGCGCCGTGCCGCCTGTGGGCAAGACGTGGTTCGGCCCGGCCATATAGTCGCCGAGCGGCTCCGGCGTAAAATGGCCAAGGAAAATCGCGCCGGCGTTTTTGATTGCCGGCAGGAGGTCAAACGGCTCTTCGACGCAAAGCTCAAGATGCTCGGGCGCGGCCAGGTTCGCCAGTTCAGCCGCTTGCGAGAGGTCTTCCGTTATGACGATAGCGCCGCGGTTTTTAAGCGCGGTTTGGGCTATCGCCCGCCGAGGCAGCTTTTTAAGCTGCGAGGACAGGGCTTCCCTCACGGACTCCGCGAGCTTTTTCGACGGGGTGATCAGCACGCTTCCGGCCATTTCGTCGTGCTCCGCCTGGGAGAGCATATCGGCGGCGGCAAATTTCGCCTTGGCGGAAGAATCGGCTATTATGAGGATTTCGCTTGGCCCCGCCACGGAATCTATGTCAACCGCGCCGTAAACGAGGCGTTTCGCTGTGGCGACGTAAATATTGCCGGGGCCGACGATTTTATCAACGCGCGGAATGGACTTCGTGCCATAAGCCATAGCGGCCACGGCCTGCGCCCCGCCGGCCTTATAAACCGCCGAAACTCCGCATAAATCGGCGGCGGCCAGCACCTTCGGGTCAACGCGCCCGTCCGGCGCGGGCGGCGTGCAGATTATGATTTCAGGTACGCCCGCGCACACGGCGGGGATTACGTTCATAACGACGGACGACGGGTAAAGCGCCTTTCCGCCGGGGACATACGCGCCCACGCGCTCAAGCGGGCGGACAATACGCCCCATCAGCTCCCCGCCGGGGAACGGCTCAAACCAACCTTCCGCCTTGTGCCGGTTATGAAAATCCCGCACGCGCTCTATGCTTCTGTTCAAAATTCGGATAAACTCCGGATTGGCGGATTTCCGCGCTTCTTTTATTTCTTTTTGCGTGACTTTAACGGTTTTTTCATCGACGACGGCCCGGTCAAACTTTTCGGTGTAGCTGAAAAGGGCTTCGTCGCCGCGCTCCCGCACCTCGCGTATTATGGCGAGGGCGGCCTCCGCCGCTTCGGTTTGCTCCTCGAAGGAGCGGGCTATAAGCCGCTCGAAGGCTTTTAGGCCGGATTTGGAGGAACCGTCGATGATTTGGATATCAAAGTTCAGGCTCATTGCGTCAAGTCCTTTCTAAATTTAAACCGGCGGGCCGGACGCGCGCGCCGCTTTCACGGCGTTCTCGCGGGGCCTTCGGCGGGTATTACAGCCCCGGGGTTATTTACGCGGCCAGTCACCACTCCGTTTCGCCGACAAGCGGCGCGAGCTTCGCGGTTAAATCCGCCACGCGCTTCCGCTTGACCTTGACGCTGGCGGAGTTGACCACCATCCGCGCCGACAAGCCCATTATCTCCTCAAGCACGGCCAAGCCGTTCTCCCGCAAGGTCGCGCCGGTCTCCACAATATCCACTATAAAATCCGCCAGGCCCACGATAGGCGCAAGCTCCACAGAGCCGTTCAGCTTGATTATCTCCACTTTCTGGCCGCTTCCCGCGAAATGCGCCTTGGCTATGGCGGGATATTTTGTGGCGATTTTGAGCCCGTCGCCGTGCTTGAGCTTCGCTCGGGATTCGGGCGTGTCGAAACCGGCGACCATCATTTTGCAGAAACCGAAGCCCAGGTCCAGCACCTCGCATAAATGGCGGGACTCCTCCAGCAGGGTGTCCTTGCCGGCGAAGCCTATGTCCGCCGCTCCCCGCTCCACATATACGGGCACGTCCGTCGCTTTGGCCAGGAAAAACCGATATTTGTGCTCCTCGTTTACGAAAATGAGCTTGCGCGTGGTTTTGTCGAGCGCCTCCGGGCAGGAAACGCCCGCGCGCTCAAGCAGTTTCAGCGCCTCCCGCGCAAGGCGGCCCTTGGCTAAGGCAAAAGTTAGGTATTCCACGGCTGCACCTCCTTAAAAATTTCGCGCGGGCGGGCTTAAGGTAATTTTCAATAATCAAGCCCTACGCGCGTCCCGGCCGCCGAGCGCGGCGGAAAGCGAAGGTATAATCAGCTTCCGCTTCGGCGGCATCGCGCGCTTAAATTCAGGAATTCGTCAGGATTTCGCTTATTTTCGCGATTCTTTCCGCGCCGCTTTTTATGTCGCGCAGGCGCGCCGAGTCGGCGTTTTCAAAAAACATCAAGCCGTCCGCGTCTTTTTTGCGCGCGTAGGACAGGCTTTTCTCAAAATCGGCCGGAAAAGGGCTGTTTTCTATAATCAAGCCGCCGCCGCGCAGCTCGTCCGCGCAGGAGAGCGCGAGCCGCCGGCAGCTTTCGGCGTACCCCACGATGGTCACGGGGCTTTCGGCAAAATCGGCCCGCTGTTCGGACAGCGCGTCCATAAGCTCGTTTACGCGGAGAGCGCAGCCCACGGACGGCGCGGGGGGAGACGACGGAAGCGGCAGCTTGTATTCCCCGCCCTCGGCTATGAGCGAACCGGCGCCCTGGGCGTATCCCCGGAAAATCACGCCGGTGTAATACCCCAAATGCCCGGACAGGCTGAGGTCAAAGTTTATATGCCGCGAAAGGCCATAGTCCGACAAGAGCGAGTGAATCTCCCGAAGCTCGCTCAGGGCGCCGATCGCCAGTGGGCTGCGCGCGGGCACTTCGTCCAGAAAATCCCCCCCGCCGTTGTATGACATAAGGTTGGTAAGAATGGCCTTTGTGGCGCCGTCCGTTTGGAGGTTTCCGACTGTTTTGCGCACGGAAACAAAGTCCCGCCGGAGGACGGCGGAGCGGGCGTCCTCCCGCGCTCCGGCGGGGATTTCGGACAGAAGCCCCTCCAGAAAGCCGACATGGCCCACGTCCACGGTAAACGACGACAGGCCCGCGCAAAGAAGCGCGTTCACCGCGAGGGCGATTATTTCGGCGGAGGCCTCCGTTATTTTCTCCGCGCCGCAAAGCTCCGCCCCGGCCTGCGTAAACTCGGAGGGCTTGCCCTGATAGCGCTCCGTGGCGCGGAATACGTTCTCAAGATAGCACACGCGCAGCGGGAAAGCCTCCGCGCCCGCGCTCCGGCCCACGAGCCGGGCTATTTGCGGCGTGACGTCCGGCCGAAGGGCCAGCACGCTGCCGTCCCGCCCGATGAATTTATAGGAGACGTCGTTTTCGTCCGGCTTCCCGGTAAAGACGGTGAGCGGCTCGAAAGCCGGCGTTTCTATGAAGCGATAGGAATAAGCGGAGAAAACGGCGGAAATCCGCCGCTCCGCCTCGCGCTTTTTTCCGTAAAAATTAAGCAGGCCGGAAACCGCGTCGTAGCTTGACATGAATCACCTCTCGCGAAAAGTTTCTTAGCTTGGCTCGAAACCAGCAAGTCAAACCTGGAATTGCTCTTAGTGCCGGAAATGGCGCATTTCCGTAAACAGCATAGCAATCCCGTATTTGTCGCAGGCTTCGATTGACTCCTTGTCCTTTAGGGAGCCGCCGGGCTGGATAATGGAGGTAATTCCGGCTTTGCGCGCCTCCTCCACGCAGTCCGGGAAGGGAAAGAACGCGTCCGAAGCGAGCGCCGCGCCTTGCAGGATTTCCGCGCCGAGGGCCTCCTCGCAATGTTCGATCGCCTGGCGCGCCGCCCAGATTCGGTTGACTTGCCCGCAGCCAATGCCGAGGCTCTGGCCGTCCTTGCCTATGGCTATGCCGTTGCTTTTAACGTATTTTACTATTTTCCAGGCGAACATCAGGTCCCGGATTTCGGCTTCCGAAGGCTTCCGCTTGGTGACGCAGACAGGCTCCTTATCCGGCAGTATTACGCCGTCCGTCTGCTGAATGAGGATACCGCCGGACACCTTTTTAATATCAACCGCCTGAGCCGGCTGTTTTACGGAAATGTTATCCAGCGTCAGGACGCGGATATTTTTCTTTCGCGTCAGAACGTCAAGGGCGGCGGGAGTGTAGGACGGCGCGAGGATTATTTCGATAAAAATCTTGCTTATTTCGACGGCGATAAGCTCGTCGATTTCCCGGTTGGCGGCCACTATTCCGCCGAAAATCGACACCGGGTCGGAGGTGTAGGCCTTCATATACGCCTCCTGAATCGTGTCCGCCTCGCCCACGCCGCAGGGGTTCGAGTGTTTACAGGCGACGACGGCCGGGGCTTCGTATTCCTTAAGAAGCTCAAGCGCGCCGTGCGTGTCGTTTATGTTGTTGAACGAAAGCTCCTTGCCGTGGAGCTGCTTTACGCCGGTCAGCGCGCCGGGCGCGGGGAGGATTTCCCGGTAAAAGGCGGCGGCCTGGTGCGGATTTTCGCCGTAGCGCATATCCTGAGCCTTTTCGTAGGTGACCGTGTAGGTTTCCGGGAAGGGCGGCAGGTCCGTGAGCGGCTTGAGGTACGACGCTATAAGCGCGTCATACGCGGCGGTATGAGCGAAAACTTTGGCCGCTAGAAGGAGGCTGGTCTTTTCGCAAACGCGCCCGCTCTGCGCGAGCTCCCGCTCCACAAGCGGATAATCCGCCGGGTCGGTCAGGACGCTGACAAAACGGTAGTTTTTCGCCGCGCTGCGCAGCATTGCCGGCCCGCCGATGTCTATGTTCTCGATTGCCTCCGGGAGCGCGCAGTCCGGCTTGAGAATGGTCTGTTTGAACGGGTAGAGGTTGACGACCACCATATCTATGGGCTCCACCCCAAGCTCCCCGGCCTGTTTGGCGTGGCTTTCGCTGTCCCGGAGGTAAAGGATGCCGCCGTGGATTTTCGGGTGAAGCGTCTTGACGCGGCCGTCGAAACACTCCGGGAAGCCCGTCGCCTCGTCCACGGCAGTCACGGGCAGGCCCGCGTCCGTGAGCGCCCTGAAGGTGCCCCCGGTGGAGATAAGGCGGAAGCCCGCGTTTACAAGCGCCCGCGCGAAGGGTATTAAGCCTGTTTTGTCCGATACGCTTAAAAGCGCGTTTTTCATATGAATCCTCTCCTTAATTGAATGATGTTATTACGGCTTTATTGGCTCCATCAAGCCTCGCGGGCGCCGCCGAAAACGCCCGCGCCAAGAGAAAAGTTCGTCTAAATTAAAAAAAGCCCCGAGCGGAACCAGTAAGGGGTATGTCTGTTCGGAGTCCTCCGGCATAAGTTGAAAAAACCACAGAAACACCCCCCTGTAATTATAATAGCTTAATTATAGCATACTCCGGAAGCCTTCGCAATAAGAAATTTGACTTTTCCTTCAATAATAGGTATAATGTATAAACTTTATAGAGGAGGAATGGGAATGGCTTATTTTTTTCAGGACGTGTCGCGGACGTTCAGCGAGTATCTGCTTGTGCCGGGGTACAGCTCGGAGGAGTGCGTCCCGGCGAACGTATCGCTGAAAACGCCGCTTGTGAGATTCCGAAAAGGGGAGGCGCCCGCGCTTTCGCTGAATATACCGCTTGTGTCGGCCATAATGCAGTCCGTGTCTAACGACACTATGGCTATCGCGCTCGCGCGGGAGGGGGGCGTGTCTTTCGTATACGCCTCTCAGGCTGTCGAGAGCCAGGCGGAGATGATAGGCCGTGTAAAGGGTTATAAGGCTGGCTTTGTCAAAAGCGACAGCAACATTCGGCCAGACCAGACGCTTGTGGACATTCTGGCGCTTAAGGAGAAAACGGGACACTCCACCGTCGCCGTGACGAGCGACGGCACGGCCTCCGGGCGGCTCGTGGGCCTTGTTACGAGCAAGGACTACCGCGTGAGCCGGCTTGATCCGAAAACGCCCGTAAGCGCGTTTATGACGCCGATAGAAAAGCTGACCTGCGCTCGCGACGGCATCACCATAAGCGAGGCCAACAACATAATCTGGGAGCGTAAGCTGAACGCCCTGCCGGTTATAGACGACGGAGGCATACTGACGCACTTCGTTTTCCGGAAGGATTACGACACGCACAAGGAGAACCCGCGGGAACTGCTCGACTCTAACAAAAGCTACGTGGCCGGCGCGGGCATAAACACGAGGGATTATGAGGAGCGGGTACCCGCGCTTGTGGCGGCGGGGGCGGACGTGCTCTGCGTGGACTCCTCCGAGGGTTTCTCCGGGTGGCAGAAGCGCGCGCTCAGCTATATACGGGAGCGGTACGGCGATTCGGTGAAGGTGGGCGCTGGGAACGTCGTTGACCGGGAGGGCTTCAGGTTCCTGGCGGACGCGGGGGCGGACTTTGTGAAAGTCGGGATAGGCGGCGGCTCAATATGCATAACGCGGGAAGCGAAGGGCATAGGCCGCGGGCAGGCCAGCGCGGTTATAGACGTGGCCCGCGCGCGGGACGAATATTTTGAGGAAACCGGCGTGTACGTCCCGATTTGCAGCGACGGCGGGATTGTCCACGATTATCACCTGACGCTGGCGCTGGCTATGGGCGCGGATTTTTGTATGCTTGGGCGATATTTTTCGCGCTTTGACGAAGCGCCCACGCAGAAGGTGCGCATAAACGGCAATTACATGAAGGAATACTGGGGGGAGGGCAGCGCCCGCGCGCGCAACTGGCAGCGGTACGACCTTGGCGGGGAGGGCAAGCTCTCCTTCGAGGAAGGAGTGGATTCTTTCGTGCCTTACGCCGGCTCCCTTCGGGGCAACCTTGACGTGACGCTTTCAAAAATCCGCTCGACAATGTGTAACTGCGGCGCGCTTTCCATAGCGGAGCTGCAGAAAAGGGCGCGGCTGACGCTGGTTTCCTCCGTCAGCATAGTGGAGGGCGGCGCGCACGACGTGACGCTCAAAGACCAGGCCGGCGGACAGCAGAAGTAAAGAAAGCGGGGAAAGCTATGGATTTGGAGAGCCTGCGGTACGAAGAGCTTCTGCCGGTTATAAAAAAGGCGCACGACGAGGTCCTGCGCCTCGAGTCGGCCTGCGATGAAATCAAATTTTTAACAAACGAGGTGAACGAGGCCGGGCGCGGGAAATTCGGCTTCGTCCGGACGGACGCGGCGGGTATGCTCATAATAACCCCGTTTGACGCGTTTAAGGTCTTTTTTCTGGGAATCGCGTTCGTTACCTTTGTTTGGGGTGGTCCGAAAATCGGTTCAAAAATCGGAACGTTTTTCGTTATGGTCGTCGTCGCGGTATTGGCGCTCGAATCCGCCGCTCGCTATATAAAGTTCAGGACGGAAAGGAACAGCCTCCTGAGGCGCCTTTCCCAAGAGCTGGAGGCGCAGAGGCGGCGGCTTGCCGAAACCGCGCGGATTGTGGCGGCGCTTCTGAATATCCCGCGGGAATACCGGTATTCCGCCTTTTTGGCCTACGCGGAGGATAAGCTCGCCACCAGGGTGTTTACAGATTTCCGCCAGATTACGGAAAATTACGCGCCGCAGCTTGAGGCCTGGCTGTCGGACGATTTCTCGTCAAAAAGGGAGCGTGTCGAAGAAATGCTCTCCCGGCGGGAATATCTGAGCGGGCTGATTGAGGGAAAAGCGGCGGTTTAATATGGAATAAGGGGTTTAGCCGCCTAAATTTTTTAGGCGGCTTCTCCCGAGCAAAATAAAAGCCGCGCTTTTTATCGCGCGGTTTTCATTACTTTCCAAATTTCAGCTTTTCGCCATCACGGACTCCGGGTTTACCGTCCCGTCGGCGTTACTAACCGTGAAACCCAAGTGTTCGCCCAGCAGGACGCTGTAAATCGACGGCTTGCCTACCCCGCCGATAACCTGGCCCGCTTTCACAACGTCCCCCACTGACACAAGCGCGTTGTCCTGAAGCTGAGTGTAGGTCGTCTCCCAGTTATTGCCGTGGTCGATTACGACTTTGTTGCCGTTCTCTTTGCTTTTCGAGACCTCCTTCACGCGGCCGGCCGCCGCCGCGCGCACCTGCGCGCCGAGCTTCGCTGAAATGCAAATGCTGTCGTTCGTGCGGTACTGGTCAAGCGTCACGTCATAGACGGCGTGGTCGGGGCTGTAGCCCATCACTACATCGCCAATCGTCGGCCAGAGCATTTCGCCGTCGTCCTTGAACTCGTCAAAGGCAGGCTTGGTCTCCTCCTTCGGGGCGGGAGCGGCGGCCTCCGCCTTCGGCGGGGCGGACTGGGCGGCGGGTGCGGGAGCCGCCTGGGCGGGCGGCAGAGCCGGGGCCGGGGCTTCTTTCGGCGCCGGTGCCGCGGGCTTTATGTTGTCCCCCGCTCCAGGCTTTTTGCCGTCTTTCGGCGTCAGGAAGCTGCCCTCCGCTATGGTGGATTTGTTCGCTTCCCGCGCGGGCGGCGGCTCGTTCTGCTCCTTCTGCGCGACGGGCGGAGTCTTTTCCGGCGCGGGCGCGAACCCCTGATACGCCAATACCCCCGCTATGCTGAGCACCGTGGCCACGCACAAATACAGAGCGATGTAAAAACCCGGTTTCTTCGACTGCTTCTTATCTTTCATTCTACTGCACCTCCGAATATTATTATTACCGCGCCTCCGGAGGCTTATTCATAAATTTGCCTTGATTACGTTTTTTTTGTATGATAAACTATTATCGCAATTCCGTTTTACATAAGCAAAATTCGTTCGCTGAAAACGCGCTGAAGGCGGCTTTTTGGCGGAGAGCCGCCAAAAAACGCCGAGTTCCGATTTTGCGAGTAAAACGCGGAATTGCTATATTATAGCATTATTTTCAGGAGGGCTTGACTTATGATTGTGAACAACGCGCGGCTCCTGTCGGTCGCTGTGAACGCCTCCGGCTTCCCCGCAGAGGATTTGCCCGAAATAGCGTTCACGGGGCGGTCAAACGTAGGTAAATCCTCCCTCGTAAATTTTATGCTCTACAGGAAATCAATCGCCCGCGTGGGCAAAAGCCCCGGCAAAACCCGCACCATCAATTTTTATGAAGCCGAGGGCGCGGAGGGCGCGGTGCGCTTGGTTGACCTGCCGGGATACGGCTTCGCGGCGGTCTCCAAATCGGAAACGCGTAATTGGGGCAAAATGATAGAGGGTTATTTGAAAAACCGCCGCCAGCTCCGGGCGATAGCCCTGCTTATCGACAGCCGGCGCCCGCCGACGGAGCTTGATATGACAATGTACGAATGGCTGAATTTTTATAAGGGCAAAGAGGGCTTCGGCATAATCGCCGTGGCGACGAAGTTTGACAAGCTGAACGCGGCGGAAAAACCCTCCAGTGTAAAGGCCATAGCCGGCGCGCTGGCCCTGCCCGAAAGCGGCGTAATCCCCTTTTCGAGCCAAGCCAGGACCGGACGAGCCGAGCTTTGGGCCGCCATAGAAAATTTCACGGCGCGGTAAGACTTTCGCGCCCGCCCACCGTATATGTTGTTAAAGCAATTCCGAGTTTTACTTGCGAAACTTGGATTGTCCGGCGTTTTTGGCGATTACCGCCGTTCTTACTTGAAAAAGGCCGAAAGCGAGAACGAAACGCGCGGCAAGAAGGTGGCTTTTTGGCGCGGCAGTAGGTGCCAAAAAACACCGGGCATTAGGCGCGTTTCGGGCGACGCTTAAAGCCTATTTTCAAGTTGAACGGCTATAACGCCCTCTCGCCATAAAAGCTGTAAAACGGCGGAGTAGAGCAATTCCTTGTTTGACTGGCTTGTTTCGAGCCGAAAATCGCGGGCAAGAAGGGGGCTTTTTCGCGGGGCAGTAACCGCGAAAAAACACCGGCAAGAAGGGGGCTTTTTCGCGGGGCAGTAACCGCGAAAAAACACCGAGCGAAGCCTATGTCAAACGGAATTGCTATAAAGAGAACGGAGATGTTATAATGAAAAAAAGAGTGTATCTTTCGACGGAAAATAAAATCATCGGCGGCGTGTGCGGCGGTTTTGGCGAATATTTCGGCATTGACCCGACTTTTATGCGGCTCATTGTCGTCATTATAATGATGATGACGGCGATTATACCGATATGCGTCCTGTATGCCGTGTGCTACGCCATTATCCCGCATAAGCCGGACGATTTGGGCGGCTGGGAGAACAAAGGAAACGGCAATTAACAAGAAGGGGGCTTTCATTTGTCTAAATCCTCTTAGACAAATGAAAACACCGAGCAAAAGCCCCGTCCGGACGGGGCTTTCTATTTGGCTATTTTGCGAAGGCGCGCCGCCTATGCCCCCCGTTTTATATTTCCTCCAAAATTATCCTTGGTTTCATTAGTTCTATCTCCGCCGCGGCCCCGGCGCTCGTGCCGTCGCGCTCGACCGCCGCCGAGGCGCAGGCCGAAGCCAGCCGCGCCGTTTCGTCCAGGTCAAGCCCCTTAAATATCGCCGCCGCGACCCCCGCGGCCATCGCGTCGCCCGCGCCTATCGTGCCCTTCACGTCGAGCCGGCCGGCGGCGCGAGCCTTGACCGCGCGCTCTTTGGTCACAAAATACGCGCCTCTCTCCCCAGCGGACACCGCCGCGAGCGAAACGCCCCCCAACCCCGCGACCGCCCGCGCCGCTTCTTTTATCCGCGCGTCCGACTTAAGCTCCCCGTCAAAAGACGGCAAAACCGCCTGGTTGTCGCGCAAAAAGCGCTCAAGCTCCGCGACGTTCGGCTTGATTGCGTAGGGAGCCGCCAAAACCCCGAAATTAAGGGCTTCTCCCGAAGCGTCCAGGACGACCCGCCCGCCCGAAGCCCGCGCCGTTTCTATCAGCTCCGCGTAAATCCGCGCCGGAACGCCCGGCGGCAGACTCCCGCTCAAAACGAACACGCTCCCCCTGCCGCGCGACTGCGCAAAGTTTTCGTGAAACGCCGAAATCTCCGCCTCCTTGACGACGGGACCGCTTTCGTTGATTTCCGTCTCGCGCCCGCTATCCTCAAGTAGTTTTATGTTTGTCCTCACTTCGCCGGAAATCGGCGTAAAATCGCAAAAAACACCCAACGCGGCAAGCGTTTCCGCAAACCTCGCCGCGTCGCCCTTGCCCATAAAGCCCGCGGCGCGGCAAGCTAAACCGAGCGCCGCCAAGGTTTTCGCGGCGTTTACGCCTTTCCCCGAAAAATCCACGCGTTCCAATACGCACCTGTTTGTACCGCCCGGCGCAATTTCTCCCAAGGTTAGTTTCTTATCCACCGCCGGATTCAGTGTCACGGTTATAATTTCCATTTTTCGCCGCTTCGCCCCTCATTCCTTATAATATAACAGGGAAGCCCTTTGGCGGGCTTCCCTGTTAGTAATTACGCCTTCCCTACCGAGCCGAACAGTTCAAATTTCTCCTTGCACGTGCCCTTGATGGCCTCCGCGCCGGGAGCAAGCAGTTTTCGCGGGTCGAAGCCCTTGCCGGCCTTATCCTTGCCATCCTCGATATATTTACGGGTGGCGGCGGCAAAAGTCAGCTGACACTCGGTATTCACATTGATTTTCGACACTCCGAGAGAAATCGCTTTTTTAATCATACCCTCCGGGATACCCGTACCGCCGTGGAGCACGAGCGGAATCGAGCCGGTGGCGGCGTGGATTTTGTCAAGCGCCTCAAAATTCAAGCCTTTCCAGTTTTCCGGATATACGCCGTGTATATTGCCAATGCCCGCCGCCAGGAAATCCACGCCCAAATCGGCGATACGCTTGCACTCGTCCGCGGAGGCTATCTCCCCGGCGCCGACCACGCCGTCCTCCTCGCCGCCTATGGAGCCGACCTCAGCCTCGATTGACATACCCTTTTTATGGGCAAGCTCCACAAGCTCGGTGGTCTTGGCAATGTTTTCGTCTATAGGGAAGTGGCTCCCGTCGAACATAATGCTGGTAAAGCCGGCCTCCACGCACGCCTTGCAGCCCTCATAAGAGCCGTGGTCAAGGTGAAGCGCCACGGGCACGGTGATTCCGAGCGATTCATCCATAGCGCGCACCATAGCGGCGACGGTCTTAAAGCCGGTCATATACTTGCCCGCGCCCTCCGAAACGCCTAGAATGACAGGGCTTTTAAGCTCCTGCGCCGTAAGCAGGACGGCCTTTGTCCATTCCAGGTTGTTGATGTTTATCTGGGCGACGGCGTAATGCCCGTCCCTCGACTTTTTGGTCATATCCGCAGCGTTTGTAAGCATAGCGAAACCTCCGTTTATTTTTTATTTTTCCTTATGAATTATAATTCTTATCGTACCCGATGTTCACGGTCTCCCAAAGGTCGCCGCTGGAGTGCGCGTAAGTGCGGACGTCGTCGTTATAAGCGAACGAGAAATTAACGGTATCGTCCGCTCCGTAAAAACTATACGACGAGCCGCGCCTGTTGAAATCGTCATAAACCTTGCATTTGTTCAAATCCACGTTCTTCAGGTACGCGCCGTTGCGCAGGTCAACCGACGCGCCGCCGTCCGTTTCCCTGACGTAGGAATTAGTCGCCGAGGCCCTGCCTATCGCGTAAAACGGGTTCGTCAAGTTTGACTCAAGCAAAGAACCCGACGCGTTGTACACGTTATATTTCGTGTTCGACGTGGTGTACGGCCAAGGCAAAATAAGTTTTTGGTCATACGGAATATAGTCCGTATCCGGCCGGGCCGCGTCTCCCTCCGGCAAGCCCTCGAAGGCGACGTGCTTCAGATTAGGGTCCTCAACCCCCTCTCCGAAATCCGTGCCTTATTTCATAATCGTACAAATGCTCATACGGATCCTCATACTCCGGAGAAGCGAAAGAAATGCCCGCCGCGCTAAAGGAAAGCATACTAACCAATAACGCGCAAACAGCTCTTTTCAGCATAAAAAGCCCTCTTTAAAATTTTTATAATCCCCAGTCTTTATTCCTTCTCAAACTGGTCCTTGCTCACGCCGCACATCGGGCATACCCAGTCCGCGGGCACGTCCGCCCAAGCGGTGCCCGGGGCTATACCGCCGTCAGAGTCGCCCGCCTCCGGGTCGTAAGTATATCCGCAAACCACGCAAGTATATTTATCCATACAAAAACCTCTTTCTTTTGAATTTTCGTCATTTCTTTCCATTATAAACAAAACCCTGGGCCGTGTCAACGGTTATTTCTATTGAGTCGGGTATTAAATCGGTCACGTTCTCCCGGCATATCACGTAGGGTATGTTAAGGGACTTGCACGCGGTCCGGACGTGCCTGTGCTCATCGTCGCCGCCCGTGCCGACTATTACGCACGAAGCCTTTTTTATAAGCGGAATCAGCTCGTCGTTCGTGCGCGTGACGACGAGTATATCCCCCTCGAAAATCTCCTTGACGTACGCGCCCTCCTCGTTCACGCCGCGCACGACGTTGGCGCGCCCGTGGACGATTTTATCGCCGAAGCCCGTGCCTTTTGTAAATATATTTCCGATTACCTGGATTTTCAGGGCGTTCGTCGTCCCGGCGCCCTCCACGGGCAGGGACGCGGCTATCACGACGGAATCCCCCGTTTTGGCCAAGCCCTCCCTTTCGGCGGCCTCAACCGCTATTTCAAAAACTTTGTCGTTCGCGAAGGGCTGGTTGTACAGCACCGGGCAGCAACCCCAAGTCAGGTTGAGCTGCCTTCTTGTCATATCATACGGAGTGATTGCCAGTATAGGGCATTTCGGGCGGAATTTTGAAATCATCCGCGCCGTGAAGCCCGACGACGTTATCGCCGCGATGCACGAAGCCTCCAAATCCCGCGCTATGGAGAAAGTCGCGTGGCTTATGGCGTTTGTATTGGTGATGTGCGTTTGCGACAGCTTTAGGGAGGACTGGCCCTCGCCGTAATAATCTATATTTTTCTCGGTTGTTTCGGCAATCCGGGCCATCATCCTGACGCTCTCCACAGGGTGCGCGCCGCTGGCCGTCTCCCCCGAGAGCATAATCGCGTCGGAGCCGTCGTAAATGGCGTTGGCCACGTCGTTAACCTCCGCCCGGGTCGGGCGCGGGTTTTTCACCATAGACTCAAGCATTTGCGTCGCGGTGATGACAGGCTTGCTTTTCTCGTTGGCAATGCGTATAAGGTATTTCTGCTTAATCGGCACTTCCTCCGGAGCCAGCTCCACGCCCAAATCCCCCCGCGCCACCATAATCCCGTCCGACACGTCAAGTATGCGGGAGGCGTTTGACACGCCGTCCCTGCTTTCTATTTTGGAAATGATTTTAATGTCCGCCCCGCCGTTATCCTCAAGCACCTGGCGGATTTTCAGAACATCCGACTCCGAGCGGATAAAAGAAGCCGCGATGTAATCAAACCCCATTTTGATGCCGAAAATTATATCCTCCACGTCTTTTTCCGTAAGGGAGGGCAGGCTGACATACACGTCCGGCACGTTCACGCCCTTCCTGTCGCTGAGCGCGCCGGAGTTGACGACTTCGCAGATAATATCCGTATTTGTCAGCTCCTTGACGCGCAGCTCAACAAGCCCGTCGTCCAGAAGCACGCGCCCGCCTGTCCGCAGGTCGCTCGGCAGGTCGGCGTGCGTGACGGAAACTATGTTTGAATCGCCCTCGACGTCCCGCGCGGTCAGGGTGAAAATCTGCCCCTGCTCAAGGAAAACCGAGCCTTCCTTAAAGGTCTTTATGCGGATTTCCGGACCCTTTGTGTCAAGAATCATCGGTATCGGCCGGCCCGTTTCCTCCCGCGCGCGTTTGAGGCTCTCCACCATAACCGCGTGAGATTCGTGCGTGCCGTGCGAAAAGTTAAACCTGGCCCCGTCCATTCCGCTCTCAATAAGCTCTTTCAGCGTGTCGAGCCCGGCGCAGGCCGGCCCGAGCGTGCAGACAATTTTAGTTTTGCGCATATAAACTCCTTCTCAGTCAACACTATCTTTCGGTTTTGTCGGTTTTAACGGCTCTTCAAGCCTTGCCGCGGTTAAGCTCCTCGCTCACACCGACAGTATCTTCAGCACGTTATAAATATACGGGTCGTAGGGCCGCTCCACAGCGAGCGCCTCCTCAAGGTCGAGGTGGTCGTGGCCGCCGTTTTTCGAGACGACGACGCGGTTCCGATAACCCCGCGTCAGAATGTCGACAGCCATATAGCCCATAACGGAAGCGTGCATACGGTCAACCGCCGTGGGGCTGCCCCCGCGCTGAAGGTGCCCGAGAATCGTGGCGCGGGTCTCTATGGAGGTCTCCGCCTCAATCTGCTTGGCCAGCTCGATTGTGCCGCCGATTCCCTCCGCGACCACCACAAGGTTATGGGTCTTGCCGCTCAGGCGGTTTTTGCGGATTTGCTCGATGACGGCTTTTGTGTCGGCGGCGGCCTCCTCCGGTATGAGCACTTCCTCCGCGCCGCCCGTCAGGCCGCACCAAAGCGCGATATAACCCGCGCCGCGCCCCATTACCTCAACAACGCTGCACCGTTCGTGGGAGCTTGAGGTGTCCCGCAGTTTGCTTATAGCGTCCATACCGGTGGAGACGGCGGTGTCAAAGCCGATTGTATAATCCGTGCATTTGAGGTCAAGGTCGATTGTTCCGGGTATCCCTATTATGTTCACCCCGCGGCGCACGAGCTGCAGCCCGCCGTTCAGCGAACCGTCCCCGCCGATTACGATAAGCGCGTCAAAGCCCAAATCCTTACACCTCTGCGCCGCCTTGTCCTGCCCCTCCGGGGTCATCATCTCCATACAGCGCGCGGTCAGCAGAATTGTGCCGCCTCTCTGCATAGTGTCCGAAACCGAGCGCGCGTTCAAGTCCACCACGTCGGGCATTTCCTCCCTCAGCAGACCCTCGTACCCCCGGCGCACGCCCACCACCTTTATACCGTGGTAAAGCGCGGTGCGCACCACGGCCCTCACCGCGGCGTTCATGCCCGGCGCGTCCCCCCCGCTTGTCAGAACCGCTATTTTCTTGATTTTTACGCCTTCCATATTTAGTGCCCTCCGTTTCCCGCTTCGTCAGCAAATATAATATTTTATTTTACCACATTTTAAATGTCCGGTCAATATTTTATTGAAAACCACGCGGTTAAAAGAAAACCCCGACGAGTGAGCGGGGTTTTCTTTTTCGGGCTTCATCTTTGAATCATCGCTTTAAGTTTTTCGTAATCCCCATGAAATCCGCACTCCACGTCCCTATCGTATCCCCACCCATATGTTTCTCCGCTTGGACATCGAGGAACACTTTCCAAGTACCCCGCAGTAACGAGGGGGTTAAAAACGGAGGATTCAAACCAATCATCATATTCCGTGTTCTCCGCGTCGTAAAGAGCTAAAGCCGACTTGATTTTGCGCATATTATCAAGGCACTCCTCCGCCGTGCGGTCAACAACAAAGTACTTAACGCCTAAGTAATCTATATCCCCGGTCAATACCGCCGCGGAATCCCCTTTTACGTAAATTTTTCCGCTCCAGTCGGCAATATAACTACGATTAACAGAATACGGGTCGGAACTATAGCTTTTGCCCGCCTTGGAATCGAACAAGTGGCACCAACCGTGTCCGACCGCAGTACTAAGACTCGCTTGCGGCGCTTCCGTAAAGCCGCAAGCGATTAATATTTTCTCGTAGTCCGCCATATCCGCCGTCATATATTGTGAATAATAGTCGGGCGGCTTGTCGTAGCTGTCGAGTCCGTATTTGAACGCTTCATCATCATCCCCGTCACTAAAACCATAAAACCCCCCATTTCGCGAAGTTTCATTTCTCCTTGAAGCGTCGGAATTCACAATAAGATTCGCCAGAATGGGAATGTCCGCGAGTTCCGCTATTTCCGCGACTCTCGCGCCGTACGAGCTGAGTGCGCCGGTGTATTGCAAGCCGGCCAAATCAATCTTGTTGTTTTCTGTCTTTGCCGCCGTACCCCCCGCGCCGCCAGCCGCCGCCGACACCGCCTCAGGATTTTGCCGAGTTACCCCCCCCCGTCAGCCGCCGCCGTACCCGACGGATTCACCATACCCTGGCTAAATCTCACCATCAAATAAAACGCGCCCGCGAACAAGGCTAACCCCAAGCAAATACCTATAAAAACTTGCTTCATCACAACTTCTCCTTAATTATAAAATTTACATTTCGCTTAATCGCTTAAATGGGGTAGGTGTTCCTCTCCTTGTTATAAAGCTCCGGGTCGGCGCCGTATTTCGCCGCTTGGCGCTTTTTGAAAAACGCGGCGGCAATTTGCGGAAAAAGGGCGTAGCTCAAAACGTCCTCCTCCCCCTCCAGGAGGTCGCCCTCTTTCAGAAGCTCCTCCCGCGCGGCGGCAAGGCCGGGCTTCAGCAGCTCCGCCGGAGCGGCGGTCACGCGCGGCTCGTCCCCTATGACTTTTCGGGCCACCTCGTCCGAGACAGGCACCGGCGTTTTCCCGTACATTCCCTTGACAAGCTCCTTGCTTTCCTTCGGCGCCATTTTATAGCGCTCGCCGGAGATTACGTTCATAACCGCCTGAGTACCCACAATCTGGCTCGACGGAGTGACTAACGGCGGAAAGCCAAAATCCGCGCGCACCCTCGGGATTTCCCGCAAGACCTCCTCGTACCTGTCCTCCGCGCCGGATTGTTTCAATTGGGCCACAAGGTTTGACAGCATCCCGCCCGGGACCTGATATTTAAGCATATCTATATTCACGCTGAGCGCCACGGCGTCAAGCAGGCCGCTTTTCAGGGCGCGCTCCCGCACCGGGGCCAGCAGCGCCGACGCTTTGCTCATAGCCTCCGCGTCAAGCCCGACCGCGCGGTAATCCCCCAAAATGGCCGCCATAACCTCCGCCGCCGGCTGGCTTGAACCCATAGCGAACGGCGAAAGCGCCGCGTCAAGAATATCCGCGCCGGCCCGCGCCGCCTCAAGGTAAGCGCAGCCCGCCAGGCCGCTCGTGTAGTGCGAGTGAACCTGAATAGGCAGGCTTGTGGCCTTTTTAAGCTCCGACACAAGCTCGCGGGCGGCGGCGGGCATAAGCAGCCCGGCCATATCCTTGACGGCGATGGAATCCGCCCCCATCTGTTCAAATTCCTTAGCGAGGTCAACGTAGTACTTAACCGTGTGGACCTCGCTCGTCGTGTAGGAGAGGGCCATCTGCGCGTGCCCTCCGTACTTTTTGACCGCTTTCACGGACGACTCAAGATTGCGCGAATCGTTGAGCGCGTCGAAAATCCGCACTATGTCTATGCCGTTTTTAATCGCAAGCTCCAAGAATTTATCCACAACGTCGTCCGGATAGGCCTTATAGCCCAGCATATTCTGCCCGCGGAAGAGCATTTGCAGCTTGGTTTTCCTGACGCGCTTCTTAAAGGCGCGCAGGCGCTCCCACGGGTCCTCGTTCAGATACCGCAGACAAGCGTCAAAAGTCGCGCCTCCCCAGACCTCCATCGAGTGAAAGCCCACGTCGTCCATAAGCTCCAGCGCGGGCTCCATTTCCTCAAAGCTCATCCTCGTGGCGATAAGGCTCTGCTGCCCGTCGCGGAAAGTCGTATCCGTAAAGGCTATGGGTTTTTTTCCGTTATTTTCCAATTTTCGCGCCCTCCCTTCAGGATATGGTCATTATCAAATCGCCGCTGTTGACGCTCTGCCCTTTTGAGACGGCGACGGAGCCGACCGTCCCCGCTTGCGGCGCGACTATCTCATTTTCCATTTTCATCGCCTCAAGGGTGACGACGACTTGATTTTTCTCGACTTTCTGCCCCGAAGCCACTTTTATGTCAAGAATCGTCCCCGGCATAGGCGCCTCCAGGCGGAAGCCGGAGGCGGGCGGCGCGGAAACCGGAGCCGCCGGAACCGTCGGAGAGGCTGAAGGCGCGGCTCCCCCAACCTCCTCGACCGCGACGTCATACGGATTGCCGTTTACCGTAACTCTGAAATTTTTAATCACAACAATCAACCCTTTCTATAGGCGCTATCTGAAGTTCTTCAAAAACCCAGCCTCAAGCGCGGCTATAATCCGCTTCCTTGAGGCGGCCGGCTCAATTACGCAGTCGATAAAGCCGATTTTCGCGGCTTCCTCCGCCGTGAAGGAGGCGGACCCGCCGGTGAGCTTTTTCGCGCCCTCCTCGGGCATAAGCGCGAACGACGCGCCGCCCCACGCGAAGGAAAAATCAACCGCGCCGGCCAGAGCCGCCGAATAAAGGGGAGCGGACGCGCCGCCCGTGACGAGCGCGATTTTCAGAGCCTCCGCGCGCCGCACGGAGTTCGCGAAATCCGACAGCCGCAGGAGCATCTCCGTATCCGGGCAATCCCTGGCGTAAGCCCCTTTTTCGTATATAAACAGGAGCGGGAGGCGGAAGCTGTCACAAAAGCGGACGAACCTCGCGCACTCGCGCAAACCGTCCGCGTCGGCGGCCGCGTCAAAGCCGACGGCCCCCACGGTCATCCCGCCTACGCGCTCAAGGCTCATATGAACGGCGCCCCTCGCGCGTAATGTTATTCCCCGCCCGTCGGCGATTTCGCCGGCGATTTCCGCGGCGGTTGAGTCTTTGCCGAATACAGCGTCCCTGTTCAAATCCGGCGGCGCTTCCCCGAAGTGCTCCGCGCTGTCCGCGTTGCCCGGGATAAAGCTGAACAAGCGCCGCGCCTCCGCCGCCGCGTCCTCCGCGACGACATGAGCGTATAAGGCCGACGCTTTCTCCGGCGCGACGTTCGGGCTTTGAAGGAAAAGCCGCGACTTTTTGTCCGCGACAATAAAATCCGAATTCGCGGCAATCAGAGAGCACAGCCCCATACAATCCCCGGAAACGACGGCGATCTGGGCAATCCGCCCCTTCGCCTCGGCCTGTTCCCGGAAAATCTCCCCGTAGGCGGCAAGCGCGTCAAGCCCGCCGTCAAGCCGCGTCCCTCCGGAGTTCAGCACGCCGATTACCGGCGCTCCGCTTTTCAAGGCCTTTTTATATAAACCGCCGATTTTTTTCGCGTGCGCGGCCGTCACGTCTCCGGTCTGCTCGTAAGCGTACACAAGCCGCCCATCCACAGCCGCGCATCCCGTCGTGACCCCCGCCCCTTCGAGGAGTGAGCCATACTCCGCAAGACTGTTCTCGTCCAAGATTTTTTCTAACATTACGAGCCTCCTGTAAATACTATTAGTCGCTTCTTCGCTTTTCAACCCCGAAACACTATGACCGCCAGCCGCCAAAACCGCAAGCAATTCCGGCACGAATAACCGGACAGCCGGTATCTCAGCAAACAGCCCCGCGACCGACGGCGCAAGCGAAACCGGGCCAACGGCTTCACTTTCTCACTCACCCCGCCTCACGGCCTCATACATCAGTATCGCCGCCGAAACAGCCGCGTTCAGCGAATCCGCGCCGTTTTTCATCGGTATTCCCGCCGAAAAATCCGCCGCCTCAAGAGCGGCTCGCGTCAGGCCCGCGCCCTCATTGCCTATCATTATGGCGATTTTTCCAGTAAAATCCGCTTCCCGCGGGGCGATTCCGCCGGAGGAGACCGCCGCCGCGATTCTCCAGCCCGCCGTTTTCAGCCGGCGTATAACCTCCGTCAAGCCGGCGTTTTCAAGGAACGGCAGGGCAAAATGCGCCCCGGCCGCCGCCTGAACGGTTTTCGGGTTATACGCGTCCGCCGAGCCTTTCAAGAGGATAAGCCCGCCCGCGCCAAGCGCCCGCGCCGTCCGCATTATCGTGCCGAGATTGCCCGGGTCCCGCAGGTTTTCGCACATTATAATGAAACAATCCGAAAAATCCTCAAGGGAATAATTCAGCTTCCGGCAAAGCGCGAGCCTCCCCTGCGGGGTCTGCGAATTTGACAGCCCCGCGAAAATTCCGTCGCTCACTATAGTCGCCGGACAATTCGCGCCGCGCTCCCCGGCGCGGCTTTCCGAAACAATCAACCGCTCCAAGGCCGATTCCGGGATTTCCCGCAGGATTTTTTCGCCCTCCGCTATAAAAAGTCCGGTCTTATCGCGGTATTTTTTGTGCTTGAGCGAAGCGGCCAGCTTTACGGTTTTATTCTCTTTAGACGCTATTATTTCAGTCATCGCGCAAGCCTTTCATAGCACTTTTGGTACAGTTCCGCCGTCGCGCTGACAATATCGTCCGGGACAGGCGGCGGCGGGCATACCCCGGCCAGCCCCTCCCGCGTCAGCCAGTCCCGCAGGAACTGCTTATCGAAACTTTTCGGGGACTGCCCTGTTTTATATTCGGCCGCGTCCCAGAAGCGGCTCGAATCCGGCGTAAAAAGCTCGTCCGCCAAGACCAGGCGCCCCTCCTCCGAAAGGCCGAACTCGAACTTCGTGTCGGCAATGATTATCCCGCGCCGTTCGGCCATTCCCGCGCAGCGCTCATACAACGCTATACAGATTTCCTCGAGCCGCGCCGACATTTCGCCGCCCAGCTCGTCTTTCAGGCGCTTGACGCTTATATACTCGTCGTGCCCCTCCGAAACCTTAAGGGACGGCGTAAGAACCGGCTTTTCGAGCTTTTGCGCCAGCTCCAGACCTAGCGGCGGCGCGTATCCGAAAAACTCGCCGTTTTTCTTATACCCCTCCCACATCGCGCCGAAAAGATACCCCCGCACGATAAACTCATACGGCAGCATTTTGAGCTTGCGCGCAAGCATGGCGCGCCCCGCGTATTCCGGCTTCCGAAGCTCCGGGGGAAAGTCGCCCGAGTCGGCGGAAATAACGTGATTTTCCACAATATCCCGCGTTTTTTCAAACCAAAACAGCGAAAGGCCGTTCAGGACCTCGCCCTTTCGCGGCACGAGCGTGGGATACACCACGTCAAAGGCCGAAATTCTGTCGGTCGCGACTATAAACAGCCTGCCCTGCCCCGCGTCGTAGACCTCCCGCACTTTGCCGCTTAAAATTTTTTCGCTCAACACAGCTCCCCCTTTAGCTTGGTTATGGCCGCTTCTATCCGTCCGAAGGTCTCGCCCCGCCCCAGAAGCTCCATAAGCTCCGTCGCGCCGCAGGGCGTGGTCGGCTTGCCCGAAAGCGCCGTGCGCACGCTCCACAGAAGCTGTGAGTTTTTCATACCCTTTTCGGCGGCAAGCGCGGTCAGCGCCTCATACAGCGCGGCATTCTCAAAAACGGCCAGCCGCCCGGCGTTATCCCGCACAGCCTCAAGCGCCGAAAGCGCGGTCTCCGGGTTGGTTTTCATCTTTTTATGCGTATAAAGCGCCGTGTCATAGGGCGGCGCCGCGTCCACGAAGTCAAGCATTTCCTCTATTTCCCGCAGAAACGACACGCGTGTTTTGACCATTTCGGCCAGCTTGCGCTTGTCCGCGCCGCCCTTTACGGCTCGCTCGATATACGGGAAGGCCATTCCGAAAAACTTCTCAAAGTCCATATTTTTGAAATACTCGCCATTCAGCCAGGTCAGCTTCTTATAGTCAAATTTCGAGGGAGACTTGCTGATTCCGTTTACGTCAAAGACCTCCGCCATTTCCTCCAGCGTGAAAATCTCCCGGTTGTCCGGCGGCGCCCAGCCCAGCAGCGCGACGTAATTCAGCGCCGCCTCCGGCAGGAAGCCCCTCTCAATCAAGTCGTTAAACGACGCGTCCCCGCAGCGCTTGGAGAGCTTCTCGCCGTTTTCGTTCAAAATCAGCGGCAGGTGGATATACGCCGGTATATCCCAGCCGAAGGCCTCGTACAAAAGGTTGTATTTCGGAGTAGACGAAAGGTACTCACACCCGCGCATTACGTGCGTAATGTCCATCAAATGGTCGTCAATCACGTTGGCAAAATTATAAGTCGGCAGGCCGTCGGATTTTATGAGCACCTGGTCCTCAATTTCGGCGTTCTCTACTGTGATTTCGCCGAAAACCTCATCCCGGAAAGCCGTCCGCCCCTCCGGGATAAGCTGGCGGATTACATACGGCAAGCCCCGCTCTAAGTTCGCGGCGATTTCCTCTTTTGAGAGGCGCAGACAGCGCCTGTCGTATTTTGCCGGCTGTTCGGCGTTTTTCGCGTCCTCGCCCTTTTCCTCCTTGCCGCAGAAGCAGCGGTAGGCCGCGCCGCGCTCTATGAGCCGCTCCGCGCAGAATAAATATTCATTCTTCCGCTCGCTCTGGACATACGGCGCGTATGGCCCGCCGACGTCCGGTCCTTCGTCATGCTTTATTCCCGTAAGGCGCAAGGTGTCGTAAATTATATCCACCGCGCCCTCCGTATACCGCGCCCTGTCCGTGTCCTCAATGCGCAGGACGAACGCGCCGCCCTTTGACTTGGCGTATAAATATTCATAAAGCGCCGTGCGCAGGTTTCCTATGTGCATCGAACCCGTGGGGCTTGGGGCGAATCGTGTCCGTACTTGTGGCATAGAATAAATATTCTCCTTTAATTTTCAGGGTAAACGCCGCCGCGCCGAGATTGCGGCCGCCGCCGAACAGGAAATTAAGCTGACCGCTCGCCGTTTTCTTCTCTCCTAAAACCGCCCGCTCTCGCCAACTCCGCGTATCTCAAAAAATACTTCCGCGTATTTCTCAGCCTCGGCCTTAAAGGCGTTCGCCGCTTTATAGTCGTCCCAGCTATGCATAGGCGCGAAAACGCGCGTTTTAACCTCTTGCAGAAACTGCTCCGCCCCCAGCGCGTAATCCCGCCCAAGGCGGCTGTCCACGGGAAACATCGCCAAATCGACGCTTCCTCCGGACGCTTCCTTTATAAGCGCGGCCTCGCTCAAAAAAAGACGGCCCATCGCGGCGGCTTCTTTCGGCGGAGCCTGCTCGTTCCAGTGCCAGTTGTTCAAATCCCCCGCGTGGAATATTTTCAGCCCGTCCCGCCAGACCAAAAAAGACGCGCCCGCGTCCGTCGAGCCGAACGCCTCCGCCCTGCCCCCGCCGGGCAGGTCATAGCTCTCAAGCTTGTCAAGAAAAACGACGCCCTCCCTGTTTCCGCAAGACGAGCGGATTTCCGACGACAATATGAACGCCGCCGGGCGGACTTTTGAAAACTCGAAAATTTCTGGGTTGAAATGGTCAAAATGGCTGTGGGAGGCGAAAAAGAACACGTCCTTGCCAGCGTCCGCGCTACGGAGGTAATCCTCCACAAGCGCCGCTTCTTTGTAATAGTCAAAGATAAAAACAGCCGTCTCCGTTTCGACGATAAACCCGCTGTGATATATATAAGTTATTTTCATACCAGCCTCTTTACCCTATTATGCTTACCCTGTCGGTTTTAAGGGGATGCGGCGCGTTCTCCGCGTCTGAAACCCCGGCCGCCACGGCTATGCCGAATCCGTACCCCTCGTAAAACCCGAGCCTTTCGCGCCAATAGGCCCCTTTTTCGCCCGAGAAAAGCGCGAGGGGCATAGCCATAATCACGCTGCCAAGCCCTAAGGAATGAGCCGCCAGGCATATATTCTGGGCGGCTATGCCCACGTCCACGAGAGAGGTGTGCGAAGCGTCGGCCACCGGCACAAAAATCACAAAAGGCGCGTCGTACATAACCTTGCCTCCCCGGCCCGCCACGCGCTCCGCCGCCGCTGGCTCCGCGGCCGCGAGCGCCTCAAGGACGTCCGCGTCTATTTGGCGCAGAAGCTCCCTGTCGCCGACTCCTATAACCTGATACGGCTGCTTATTCCAAGCGGAGGGCGCCGCCAGGGCCGCGTTTATCAGCGCCTCCCTCTGGGCCTCCGTCAGCGGCGCGTCCTTATACGCCCGCGCCGAGTACCTCTTGCCTATAGCCTCTAAAACCTCGTTCACGCGAAAACCTCCCGAAAATTATAATCCATTTAATTCTAACTCTTTCCTTAAAAAATGTCAACCGGATTCCGCTTTATTCCGTGCTTAAGAAAAATTTAAGAAATTTTCAAAAATTTTACTTCATTTTTTGTCCGCGATAATATATAATAAGGTTACATTGATAAGCCAAGCGCGGTTTCCGCCGCTCGCTCCGCGCCGCGATCAAAAAAGCATAGGAGGTACGCAGATGGACTATCAAATAACCCCTTCTTACGATGCCGAAAAAAGCGTCTGGAACGTCGCTCTTTCGGGAGAGTTTGATATTTTCAACTCACCTGAGCTGAAAACCGAACTTAACAACCTGATAAAGGGCGAGGGTAAAGCCGAGCTTGTTCTGGATTGCGAGGAACTGACTTTTATGGATTCTACCGCCATAGGCACGCTCGTGGCCGTACTCAAGAACGTAAAAGTGCATAACGGCTCGATTACGCTTAAAAACGTCAAGCCGAGCGTTCTTAAGCTGTTCAAGATAACCAGTCTTGACAAAATTTTCAATATAGCGGGTGATGCCAATGGATAATGAATTTAACGGCTCTAATTTGCAAACCATAGAAATATCCCTGCCGGGCAACGCGGCCTACGTGTCCTCAGCGCGCCTTGCCGCTTCTTCCATAGCCGGCAGGCTTAATTTTGACGTTGACGAGATAGAGGACATAAAGGCCGCCGTTTCGGAGGCCTGCTCCCTTTTTATCGAAAACGCCGGCGGGGGCACCTTCACAATCACTTTCGCCCCGTCGCCGGGAAAGCTCTCAATGAAATTCCGCCTGAACCAGGAAACCTCCGCAAGTTTCGACGACGCCGCTATCGGCATACTTATGATAAAAGCTCTTATGGATAAATTCGAAACCGACTACAAAGACAAACGCCCCGTTATAAGTATGCAGAAAATTCACCACGAGTTTTCGCTGTGATTTTCGCTTTACGGAAAGAGGCTTTTGCGGGAAAGGACTTTCTGAATGAAATGAAGCGAACCTACGAAACATTATTTTCAAGCGAATTATATAACGTCAAAAAAGCCCTCAAAGAAATACTGACGTTTCTGCGCGAGCATCTGCCGGAGGAATCGGCGGCCGAGATAGACGACCTGCGCCTTATTTTCAGCGAACTGCTTTGCAACGCCGTTATCCACGGCAACAAGCAGGATTTGTCCAAAAAAGTGCGCGTGGAGGTGCGCGTGGAGGAGGACGGGGTCTCGGCGGACATCTCGGACGAAGGCCCTGGCTTTAATTTCCTCCTGGCGATACAAAACAATTCCGGAATCAGGCCGGCCAGCCTGTCCAATGATCACGGACGGGGTATTTTTCTTGTTCACAGCCTGTCCGACTCTCTAACCTTCGGCAAAAACGGCAGCGTTGTGCAATTTTACAAAAGGGTGACTCGCTAAATACTATGGATAACATACTTATCGCTGACAGCAGCCCGAAAAATTCAGAGCTGATGAGCCTTTGCCTCGTTCAGAAAGGCTACCAGGTTATGACGGCGGCCAACGGGCACCAGATAATCGCCAAGACGCAGCTTTTCGGGCCTGACCTTATAATACTTGACACGCATTTTGACGATATGAGCGGCTATGAAATCTGCAAAAAAATCCGCGGCAACCCGAACAGCAAGCACACGCTTATTCTGTTTATATGCTCCCTCGAGACCAAAGACGCCACAATCAAGGCTTTTGAGTCTGGCGCGGACGATATTATGGAAAAAACTTTCGACGCCGTGGTGCTTTCGGCCAAGGTGGCCTCTCTTCTGCGCGTCAGCCACCTGCGCGCCCAGCTTTACGAAAACTTCGCCGAGCTTGAGGAAAAGAACAAAGTGCTCGATTTTCAGCTTAAAATGGGCCAGCAGATTCAGCGGAGCATAATGAAGGACTATGACGTCGAGGCGGGCGGCGCGCGGCTTTTATCGAATTACCTTCCCGCGCTTGACATCGGCGGGGATTTTTACGACGTTTCAATAATAAACGAATATTCGACGGGGCTTTGCATAGGGGACGTTTCCGGCCACGGGATTTCGGCCGCGCTGCTTACGACAATGCTCCTCTCAATGGTCAAGGTTGACCCGAAGCTCTACTTTAACCCGGACTTGTTTTTAAGCTCCATAAACAACAAGTTCTGCAACATTTTCGAAGGCAGCGACATCGGTATGTATTCCTGCCTTTTCTGTCTGCTTATCGACAACAAACAGCGCAAGCTCTACTACTCGAACGCCGGGCAGCCTCTGCCCTTTTATTATAACGCCAAGAAAGGCGACGTTTGCGAGCTTGATATAAACGGCACGCCGATAGGCATGATTCCCGGCTCCGTTTACGAGTGCAAATCGCTTAACTATAATTCGGGCGATATTCTGGTGTTTTACACGGACGGCCTGCCCGACGCGCTTTA
Organism: Clostridiales bacterium; assembly: GCA_031287685.1. Lineage (GTDB taxonomy): Bacteria > Bacillota > Clostridia > Lachnospirales > WQUN01 > JAITSQ01. The sequence goes on from JAITSQ010000001.1 coordinate 33,550, forward strand.
CAAAAGTGCCCCGGAGGAATTCGGGAACCGTATGCGCGAGCTTTTGACCGATTTCGGAGAGGATTCCGCGGCCAAAACCGCCGGGCCCGACTTAACGGAGCTTCGGAAGTCAATAATAGACACGTTCTACGACTTGAACGCCACCGCCTCAAAAAAATATATATTAGACGACACGAGCCTTGTGCTGTGCCGGTTTGAGTAAAACGGCGGCTTAATACGCCCGGTTTCCCCGCCAAACGCCCTTGCTTCAGAAACACTTGAAGCGGGGGCGTTTATTTTTGCGCGAGAAAAACTATGGAGTTTTCGTCATTTTTATATTTTTATTAAAAAATCTAAAAATTGTTGCAAAATCGCTTAAGTTGTATTATATTTATACATAGTATCTTGTATTTCGTGCTATTAGTATTAAAAGCGACGGCACGGAAAATTTATTATAAAGGAGCTACCACTATGACAGCAAAAGTTGCAATCGAAAGAGGCTTCAGAATAACAATCCCAAAAGAAATGGCCTGGAAACTGGGCTTCACGGAGGGCTGCGCGCTGAACTGCCGCGCGAGCGGCGGCGCGCTCATTCTTGAGAAAGAGGCTATCCCCCCCTTTAACAGCTAACGACCGCCGCCTGTATGTGCGCTGTTTCTCGAATTTTTCCGTAGAAACAGGCGGTGAAACCACCGACACGCATAGCGCGAAGGCGAATGAACTTATAGCGTTTCTGGCCTGTGAGCGCGGCTCCGTGTCGAAACGCCGCGCCGCGGAAACCCTCTGGGCGGACAGCCCGCCGGAAAAGGCGATTAAAAGCCTTTATCAGACGCTCCGGCACCTCCGGACGCTGGATTTCCCCGCGCCGCCCATAGTTTCCGAAACACGCGGCGCTCTGCGGCTTGCCGCCGCGACGGACACGGCGGACTTCCTGCGCCTGTACGAAAGCGGCGCGCCCGAGGACTGGGAGCGCGCCGTCGTGCTATACCGCGGCATACTTCTTGTAGACAACTGCTACGACTGGGCCAGCGAATATGAAGGCTACTACGACGTGCGGTACTATGAGCTGCTCTCCCGCCTCGCGGCGCATTACGCGAGCGCGGGGAATAAAAACCTCGCCCGGTATTACAAAAACAGGCTGAACGAATAAGGAAGGGGGCTAAGCCCCCCCTTCCTTACCTCAGCCTCGCGTATTTAACCTCCTCCGATTTCATCGCGCTTATCAGGCGGCGGCGGAGCTTCAGCGCGTCAAAAAACGCGAAAAAATAGAGTACGCCCGCCAACGCCGCGAAAGGCACGGCGAATATCCCGTCCATCTCCATACCAACAGCTATCGACAACGAAGAGAGCATAACCGTCGTAAACATCAGCGCGCTCCCCCTCGCCATAAAGCCCAGGAGCATCTGGCCCGCGCCGGGTATCAGCGCGCAAATAAACGTAAGGAAGCCGTTCGGCTTTTTCGCGGGGACGATGAAGGTCGGGTTTATGACGGCTTCGGCAAGCAGGCTTACGACGCCCCTGTCGTCCGTCGGCTTCGTTTTATAGCCGTCCATAACCCTGGCCGCCCTCGCCCTGGGCTCGTCCCCCGCCAAAGCCGCGAAAACGCCCCCGCAGTCGCGGCAGGCGGCTGAGCCTCCCTCCACGGCGGCACATTCCTGACAAAGCCCCGCGCCGCACTTCGCGCAAGTGTAAACGGCGCTTCGCGCCGAGTGGTTTTTGCAATTCATCTGAAATTCCCCTTTATGTATGGTTTTTCTTGCACACCTTTACATACGAGGGATTTTCCGGAAAGTTTACGCTTACTCCAGATTTTTAACGGAAATTTTTGACAGCACAGCCGGGACGGCCTCTCCCCCGGCTTCTTTTATTCGCAAAAGGTCGAACGCCGCGCGCACCGCCTGGATTTTTACGGAATAAATATACGAAATCTGGCTCGCCGTGTAGCTTTCCGGGCTGCCGCAGGCGATTTCCCGCGCGTAAAAGCGGCAGACCGCGCTGCTGCCCTCCCGCATAATTATGAAAAAAACGCGCCTGTCGATTTCCTTAACCTCCCCGCGAACGCCCGCCTCCCGCGCGATTTTCTCCGCTTCGTCAAGCGGCATCTCCAGCAGCAGAGCCGCATCGCCTATTTCCATACTGCCCCCGTCGCCAAGCTCTTTAACGCGCACGTCTATTTTCCGCAGAAGCGGCGCTATTTCCAGGCTGTACCAGTCAAACACGCTCAAAGAATATCCCCCCGAAACAAAAAGTATGAGTCCAGCCGTTCTTACTTGAAAAAGGCTGAAAGCGAGAACAAAACGCGCGGCAAGAAGGTGGCTTTTTGGCGGGGCTTCAACCGCCCAAAAACACCGGGCATTAGGCGCGTTTCGGGCGACGCTTAAAGCCTATTTTCAAGTTGAACGGCTATAATTATACCTCTTTAACGGGTCCTTCCGCAAATGTAATATCTGGGCGTTCCAATAGACCTCTTGCGGAATTGGACAATTCCGCAAGAGGTCTATTCAATCATACACCGTCGCCGGAATGAAGCACTCAAATTCCCGCTCCCGGCCGGTTTCCCCCTCAAAAAACCAGGCCGCCTGAACAACGCTGTTTTCGTAAAAATACACTAGCTGGCCTTTGCGGAGGTCAACCTCCTCCCCGGCGGGCGGCAGCTCCGCAAGGGCCTCCTCCATTGTCTTGATCTCGCCGGACCCTATTTTTTCATAGCTGATGAAATAATAATCCGCCCCCGTCACCCTCCCCTGGGCGTCGAGCCGCACCACCTGCGGAAACGCGTAGTTTTTCAGGTTCCCCAGCCGGTTTATGAAGCTCAGCGTGAAGCCGCCGTCCGGGGCCTTCAGCGCCTTGACTTCCTCATACGGCGTGAAAAGCCCCCGCTCCGCCAAAAAATCCTCCGCGCGCCGGACGGCCTCCTCGTCGCTGCGCGGGGGCGCGTCGGGCCTCGTTTCTCCGGCGTTCTCGTATTCTATAAAGGCCGCGTCCTTATGGATTATGAGCCGCTCCGCGCCGTTTCGCAGAGTAAACGCCTCCGCGCCCTCCGTTATCCCGGCGGACTCCATACCGAAAAGGACGGCGTATTTACGCACGGACTCCGCCGACGCGCGGAAAGGCTTCGGTACGTATGTGTTCACGCGCCCCTGGGGCCGCGCCGACGGTATGAAGCTTAATTTGTAATTAAGCGCCGCCGGACGCTCCGGAGCTTTATACGCCGAAGTCAGCGCCCCCCGCCCGGGGCTTCCCAGAAACCCCGCGGCCAGAACGCACATTATTACCGCCGCCGCTATGGCGAATCCGCCCGCTTTACCTTTCACCTAAACCACGTTCTTTCCATAATATACAATAAGTACTTATCGGGAGAGTTCTCTATGCCCAGCACGCCTCATTTTCTTGAAGCCGCCGCTCTGACCGCCGCGCTTTCGGCGGACGCTTTCGCCGCAGCCTTCGCCTACGGCGCGAGCGGCATCAAAATCCCTTTCAAATCCGTACAGGTAATAAATATAGTATGCGCGTCCTGCCTTGTTGTATCCCTGCTGGCGGGGCGGCTCCTCAAAAACGTGATTTCCCCGCGCGCGGCGGCGTCCGCCTGCTTCATAATACTGCTCGCGCTCGGCGCGGCCAAGCTCCTTGACTGCCTGACGAAATCGCTCATCCGAAAATATAATACGTTTAATAAGGAGATAAAGTTTTCCGTTTTCAGCCTTTATTTTATATTAAATTTATACGCCAACCCCGAGGAAGCGGACGTAGACCGCTCAAAGACTCTCTCCGCGGGGGAGGCGCTCTCGCTGTCCGCCGCCCTCTCTCTAGACGGGCTGGCTGTCGGCGTGGGCGCGGCCCTTTCCGGTATGCGCGCTCCTTACATTATAGCCTGCTCGCTTATTTTCAATACTCTGTTCGTTATGGCCGGCGCCGCCGCGGGCAAGCAGGCCCGCCGCCTGCCCGCCGATTTCTCCTGGCTTGGCGGGGCCGTGCTTATAATGTTAGCGTTTTTGAAACTGCGCTGACATTTTTAATCTAATTATAATTGAATAGCCGCCGCGGAAAGAGTATAATAGAATTTATGTTTAATAAAACCGCGCGGCTCCGTTAATATAGCAATGTGAGCTTGCGCGGTCTCTTTGGAAACGGAGGATTACAATGAAGATTCCAGAAACCGCCAGACGCGCCGTTCGCTGCGCTCTGCCTATTTTCCTGCTGTGCGCGTGCTCAGCCCCCAAGGCCGCCGAGGAAGCTCCGCTTGTCCCGGTAGAGGTTACAATCGCCGCCCCGACGGGCATAAAGAACGAGCTTTCCTACGTCGGAGAGGTCAAGCCGGCCCGCTCCGTGAACGTAATAGCGAAAGTCCCCGGAAAGGTGACGAATACTTATTTTGAAACGGGAGACGCGGTGAGCGCGGAGGACGTCCTTTTCACCGTCGACACCACGGACGTGGAAAACTCCATACGCCAGATAGACGCGCAAATCGCGCAAGCCGACAAGGGCATCTCCACGGCGGAAAACGCCCTGGCCTCCACTCAGGGCGGGCAGTATCAGTCCTCCGTGCTTTCACAGGAGACCGGCATTTCAAATACTCAGGCCCAGCTGTCCGCCGCCGAAATCACCGTTAAAAACGCCGAAATAAGCGTGCAGAACGCCCAGGCGCAGTTTGAGAACGTCTCCTCCTCTTTCGACGCCACAAAGACCCTTTACGACAACGGCCTTGTGGCCAAAAACGATTATGACAAGGCCCAGCTCGGCTATGACCAGGCGCAATCCACTTTAGACTCCGCGCGCAACGCCCGCGACCAGGCGGAGGCCAGCTACAACGCGCTTGTAAACGCCGCTCAGAACGCTCAAAAAGGGCTTGAGCTGACCCAGACGACAATCGCGGAGGATAACCGCCGGCAGGCTCAGCTCGCCCTTGACTCCGCGCGGGCCTCAAAAGACGTGCTGCTGGTGCAGAAAAGCATAGCGGAAAAGAGCCTCTCGGACACTAAGGTGACCAGCCCGATTTCCGGCGTTGTGAGCGCTAAAAACGCTGACGTGAACGGATATGTGTCCGCCGGAAGCCCCGCCTATGTAATCGTGGATTTACGCGGCCTTTCCGCCACTGTCAATGTGTCCTCCCTGCTTGTGGGCTCTCTTAAACACGGGGACCCGGTGAGCGTCTCCGCGCGGGGCGGCTCCTCCGAGACTCAATACGCCGGCTCCATTAAGACAATCGCCCCCTCCGCCGACCAAACGGGGACTTACCCTGTGGAGGTTTCCCTGCCCGGCGCTTCGGACGGCCTGAAGCCCGGTATGTTCGTCTCACTCAGATTCACGCGCGAAAAGAACGACTCGGCGATTGCCATAACCCCGAACGCCGTCCTGAGCGACGACAAGGGGTATTATGTGTACCTTGAGAAAAACGGCGTGGTGGAAAGAACCCCCGTCACTCTCGGAATCAACGGCGGCGCGCTTGTGGAAATCGCCTCCGGGGTCTCCTCCGGGGACCGCGTGATTACCAAGGGGCAGACCTACGTATCGAGCGGCGACCATGTGAACGTCTCCGCCACGGTTGACGCTTCCGCTCCGCAAACAGAATCGACTGGAGGCTGAAACGATGTTTAGAGCAGCTGTAAACCGGCCCGTAACAACGGTTATGATTATCCTCATAGCCATAGCTTTCGGCGTTTTGTCCGTGCTGAACATAGACCTTGATATGATGCCGAATATGAACCTGCCTTACGCCGCGGTCATAACCACCTACACCGGCGCGGCCCCGGAGGAAATCGAAACGCTCGTCACCAAGCCGCTTGAAGGCTCCCTCGGGCAGATTTCCGGGCTTAAGACCCTTATGAGCAGCTCCTCCTACGGAAGCTCTATGGTCGTCATGGAGTTCAACGACAGCGTAAACATCGACAACACCGTTATAGACGTGCTCCAGCAGGTTGACGCGGTGAAGGGCCGGCTCCCCGACGACTGCTCCGACCCTATGGTGTTCAAAATAGATATGAACAATATGATTAACTTCACCGTCGGCCTGTCCTCTGAAAACTCCGACTCCGTCACGCTTAAGCGCCTCGCCGACAATAAAATCAAAGACGAGCTTGAAAAACTCGACGGTGTGGCCTCCGTGTCCGTCTCCGGCGGGCGGGACGAGGAGATTTCCGTCACGCTTAATATGGAAGCGATGCGCGGCTACGGCATCTCCGAAAGCCAGGTGCAGCAGGCTCTTTCCGCCGAAAACAGCAACACCCCGCTCGGCTCCGTCAAACAGGGCCGCCGGACGCTCACAATGCGCGTTTTCGGCCAGTACGAGGCTCTGTCCGACATAGAAAACATCCCCTTCGCCACCCCGGCGGGCGCGCGGGTTTATTTGCGCGACTTCGCGTCCGTAAATAAAACCCTCAAGGACGCAAGCTCCGTTTCCTATATAAACGGCACTCCCTCCGTCACGCTCAACGTGTCCAAACAGTCCACCTCAAACGTGGTCAAAATGTCCGACAACGTGCTGAAAGAATTAAAGAAACTGGAAAAGGCGAATCCCGACATTAAGGTGACGGTATTGCTCGACCCGGCGCAATATATCCGCCGCTCGCTTTCGCAGGTTATGAATTCGGCCATACAAGGAAGCATACTCGCCATAGTGGTGCTCTACATCTTTCTGCGCAACCTCCGCTCGACGCTCATTGTCGCCGCGGCCATCCCCATAAGCATAATCTCTACTTTCGTGCTTATGTATTATACCGGTATGACGCTTAATATGATGTCCCTGGGCGGGCTTTCGCTCGGTATAGGTATGCTTGTTGACAATTCGATAGTGGTGCTTGAAAGCGTCTACCGTAAACTCGACGAAGGCATAGAGGCGAAAACCGCCGCCATAGAAGGCACGCGGGAAGTGGCGACCTCCGTTATCGCCTCGACGCTGACGACCGTGGCGGTTTTCCTCCCCATAACCTTTTCCGGGGGCTTGTCGGCGCAGATTTTTAACCAGCTCGCGCTAACAATCAGCTTTTCGCTCGGCAGCTCCCTGCTCGTTTCGATGACGTTCGTGCCTATGGCCTGCTCGGTTATACTGAAACCGGGAGACCTTTCCGCGCGCGGCAATAAAAGCGGCGTGTTCAGCCGTTTCCTTGATAAAATCGGCGACGGCATAGAAGGCCTTGAGAACTTCTACCGTTCCCGCCTTGATTTTTCGCTGAAGCACCGGAAATTTACAATACTTGTCGTCATAGCCCTTACCGTGCTGACTTTCCTTACGGTGCCGACCGTCGGTATGGAGTTTATGCCCACTATGGACCAGAACCAGGTCGGAATAGACATAACCCTGCCCAAAGGCTCCCTGCTCAAGGAAACTGAGGATATCACCAATCAGACCCTCGCCAAAATCGAAGGCAAGTTCCCCGAAATCAAGGAGCAAGCCATATCAATAGGCGGCGGGGGGAGCATGTTCGGCGGCGCGTCTGAAAACACCGCCTCAGTAACGCTCAATCTGATTGATAAGTCCGAGCGGGAAAAAAGCACGAACGACATCGCCAGCGAAATAAACAAGCTGACTTCGGACGTCCCCGGCGCCAAGATTAAGGCTTCCTCCCAGGGGAGCGCTATGGGTTCTTACGGCGGCGGCAGCTCCGCCGACTATCAGATTTTCGGAGACGATTTAGAGGAATTAGAAACCATTGCCGATGATTTCAAGGAAATGCTCTCTGGCATAGAGGGCGTAACGAACGTCACGACCTCTCTTGAGGACTCCACCCCGCAGGCCACTGTGCGCGTTGACCGCGCCAAGGCCGCCGGTTACGGCGTTTCCCCCTCTTCCGTGGCGGGCATAGTGCGCACGGCCATATCCGGCTCCGTGCCCACCTCTTTCAAGGAAGGCTCCTCGGAATACGACATCCGCGTGCGCCAGGATCAGAACAAATTCGATTATATAACCGACGTGGAGACGATCCTCGTGCCCCTGCCGCGCGGCGGCTCCGTGCCGCTGACGGAAATAGCGGACGTGGAGGTGGACGAAATGCCCGCCACAATCGGGCGCTACCAGAACCAGCGGTATGTGGAAATTTCCGCGTCAATCGCCAGCGGGACGACGTCCGGCTCGGTCAACAAGGCCTTCGCGGCTGCGGCCGCAGCCTACTATATGCCCGACGGATACACTTGGGAGACCTCCGGCTCTCTCCAGCAGATGAGCGACACCTTCGGCTCCCTTGGGCTTGCGCTCATTATGGCTGTCGTAATCGTTTATATGATTATGGCGGCGGAGTTTGAGAACCTGCGCTATCCGTTTATCGTAATGTTTTCAATCCCCATAGCTATGACGGGCGGGATTTTCGGCCTCTTCGTCACGCGGCAGACGCTTTCGATAGCGTCGTTCCTGGGGCTTATAATGCTCGCCGGTATCGTCGTGAACAACGCGATTGTGCTTATCGACTACACAAACCTGCTTATACGCGAACGCGGTATGGCCGTCACGGAGGCGCTCCTTGAGGCGGGCCCGGTGCGTATGCGCCCGATACTTATGTCCGTCGCGACGACCGCGCTCGGCCTCTTCCCTATGATGCTTTCAAATCAGACCGGTTCGGAGATGATGAAGGGTCTGTCTTCCGTCGTGGTGTTCGGCCTTTTGATTTCAACGCTTGTGACGCTCCTGTTCGTGCCGGTGATTTATCTGTCGATGCACAACGCCACCGAAAAAAGGAAGGCGAAAAAAGCCGCGCGCGGTTAAGCGTTTTCAGACGGCCCCGCGGAGTTTAGTTAAATAAAAAAAGACCGCTCCAAGCGGTCTTTTTTTATTAGTTACAAATCGTTTCTTCCGAAACCTTATCAATAACGTGGATTTTGTTCACGTCTAACGCCAACTTAAGTTTATCGCCGACGGTGACGGGCGTGCGCGGGTTTACCCTCGCGGTGACGGACCGCCCCGACACGTCAAGATACAGATACACATCGGCGCCGAGCATTTCCTTGACCTCGACCTTCGCGTCAACAATGCTGTCGTCGGAATTGCTGATGAACACAGGCTCGTCGTGAATATCCTCCGGGCGGATGCCCAAGATAACGTCTTTGCCCTCGTACCCGCCGTCTATTATGAGCCGGGCCTTCTTTTCGGGCAGAAGAATCTTGTAGTCCGCGAATTTAATGAACACATCGTCGTCTTTTTTCAATATTTTGGATTCGATAAAGTTCATTTGCGGAGAGCCGATAAAGCCCGCCACAAACAGGTTGTTCGGCTTATAGTAAAGGTTCTCCGGCGAATCCACCTGCATAATTACTCCGTCCTTCATTACGACAATGCGCGTGCCCAGCGTCATAGCCTCAACCTGGTCGTGCGTAACGTAAATAAACGTCGTTTCCAGGCGCTTGTGGAGCAAAGATATTTCTTTTCGCATTTGCACGCGCAGCTTCGCGTCAAGATTCGACAGCGGCTCGTCCATAAGGAAAACCCTCGGCTCACGCACCATAGCGCGCCCCATAGCCACGCGCTGGCGCTGGCCGCCCGACAGGGCCTTCGGCCGCCGGTCGAGCAGGTGGTCAATATTGAGGACTTTCGCCGCTTCGTGCACGCGGCGGTCAATCTCCTCCTTCGGGGTCTTGCGGAGCTTCAAGCCGAAAGCCATATTGTCGTAAAGAGTCATATGCGGATAAAGGGCGTAGTTCTGGAAAACCATAGCTATATCCCTGTCTTTAGGGGGAACGTCGTTCACCATCCTATCCCCTATGTACAGCTCTCCCGACGAAATTTCCTCAAGCCCGGCGACCATGCGCAGGGTGGTGGACTTGCCGCAGCCCGACGGCCCGACGAAAATGACAAACTCCTTGTCCGCGATTTCAAGATTAAAATCAGAAACCGCCTCAAACCCGTTCGGATACTTTTTCACGATATTTTTCAGTTTAAGCGACGCCATTAAAACACCTCTCCACAATATTTTAATTAATTATAACACTCATTTGAAACGGCGGCAATAACGCAATTTTGAACGAAATCCGCCGCCGCTTTTTGTTCAATTTTTCAAAGATGCTCAAAACCCTCGCCAAGCACCTCCCGCACGTCGGCTACAATCACGAAGGCGCGCGGGTCCGCGGCGCTCACTATCTCCCGCAGACGGCTTATCTGCTTCCGCGCCACGACGCAGAGCAGAACGTTTTTTTCCCTGCCGGAGTACGCGCCGCGCCCGGACAGACTTGTCGCGCCTCGGTTTAAATCCGACAGCACGCGGCGGGATATTTCCTCCGCGCCGTTAGATATGATAAACACAGCTTTAGAGAAGTGAAGCCCCTCCATTACGTAGTCAATGGTCTTGCTCGTTATGAATACGGCGACTACGGCGTACATAGCCTTCTGCAGGCCAAATACAAACGCGCCCGCCGCCACGATTGACGAATCCACGAAAAACAGCACGCGGGAAACAGGCGCCCCCCGCTTGACCTTATGAACGATATTCGCCACAAGGTCCGTCCCGCCGGTGGAGGAGCTTTTTGAGAAAACCAACCCCAGGCCCGCGCCGGAGAGCGCCCCGCCGAAAATCACCGCTATCACGAAATCGAGCTTTATGTCCGGCAGGCGCTCCATCAGGAAAAGGAACAGGTTATACGCCGCCGTTCCGAAAGCCGCCCGCTCCGTGAACTTTTTGCCGCCGTATTTCAAGCAAACAAGGAAAACGGGCGCGTTCATAACCGTGCCCGAAAGCCACAGCGGCACGGTATACCCCAGATACTTTTCGGACAGGCTCATAATTATTATGGAAACGCCGGAAAATCCGCCCGTCACGATATGCTCCGGCGAATAGAACATCTCCGTGCCGAAAGCGAGCATCGCCGCGCCAAGGGCGATTATGGCGTAATCCTTAGCTATTCCGAGAAAATTTTTCACTTTGCCCTTCCCCTTAACTTATCCGTGAGCGCGTCAAGCATAAAACCAGGCAGGGCCGCCGCCCGGCCGAGCCTTTCGGGCTGGCGGGCTATGCGGAAGAGCCACTCCAAGCCGAGTTTGCGGAAGATGAGCGGAGCGCGGGCGGCCTTTCCGGCCAGCACGTCAATCGTGCCGCCGCAGGCTATGGCGAGTTTTACCCCCGCGAGGGCTTCCCTGTTCTTTATGAGCCAAAGCTCCTGTTTGGGCATGCCGAGGCCCACGAGCAGAAGCTCCGGCTTTTTCTCGGAAATATCCTGTATAATCAGTTTTTCCCGCTCCGCGTCAAAATATCCGTCGCCGCAGCCCGCGATTTTAAGGCCCGCGCAGCTCTCCTTGATCTTCGCGCAGGCCGCCTCCGCCACGCCCGGCGCCGCGCCGAGGATATAAACGCTCAGCTTTCCCGCCGCGCAATATGGTAAAAGCGCCTGCGCAAGGTCACACCCCGGCGTCCGGCCCCGGATTTTTATTTTGTTCAGTTTTGACGCGAGCACCAGGCCTATCCCGTCCGCCACGAGCAAATCCGCGGCTTTCAGGGCTTCAAAATAGGCTTCGTCCCGCCTGGCGCGGTAAAGCGCCTCCGGATTAGGCGTGAATACGACGCTTAATTTATCCCCGCGCAGGTATTCCTCCGCTTTCCGGACGGAATCCGCGAACGGCCGCGCCCAAATCCGCAGGCCGCTTATTTCTGTAAAGTTCGTATTGTCCCTCAACTAAAAATCACCTTTTTCAAGAAGCTCCACGGCATATCTCACGTTGAGCGCGGCTTTTTCCCTCTGTTCCCCGGCCTTTTCCCGGATTTTCGCGCAAATGGCGGCGCGGTTTTCCATAACCTGCCGCCCGAAGGCGATAAGGCCGTCCGAGTCCGCTTCCTCCACCGGCGTATGAAACGGCTGCTCGATTATTTCCATCATGGCGCGGACTTTCGGGTCGTAAACGAGACCGATACAGGGCGTGCCCGACGCGGCGGCGTAAATTATGGCGTGAAGCCTCATCGATATGACAAACTCCGCGCCGGCGATAAGGCCCAGGATTTCGTCCGTGGCGCGGCGCCCGTCCAGAAAGACGGCGTTTTCCGCCATTCCCGCGATTATTTTACGGGAAATCTCCGTGTCGTCCGAGGGCTGCATCGCCAGGAAAACCGCCGACAAGCCGTATTCCCGGCACATCGCGTCGCAAAACGCCGATATGTGCCCCTCAAAGCGCGGCGGGAGCGTCCGCCACTCCCGAAGGCAGGCCACGAAGTATTTCCCTGAAACCGGCGGCTCCACCCCCGCCGTCGGGATTTTCAGCGCAAAAGCCGCGTCCGCGGTTATGTGACAAGGGATACCCTCGCCCGCGCCAAGCTCCCGCAAAAGCTCGTAAGACTGCCTGTCCCTAAGGGTAATAAAATCCACGGCTTTCAGCGTCTCCCGGATTCGCTCCCTGTTCTTTTTAAGCCGCACCGGCCCTATTCCGTTGGCGTAGAGCATAATCCGCGCGCCCCTGTTTTTCGCCCATTTTATCACCAGCAGGTAATACAGGAGCGAGCGCGTGGAGGTTAAATCCTGCAGGAGCGTCCCTCCGCCGGAGACGAGCATTTTCGTATCCCGCAGACGGTTTATTATTTTTATGAAATTAAACAGATACAAAGACTCGACGCCGTACAGCCGCCCGGTTTCGGCGGGTTTGCGCGAAAGCACGGTTATAGCCGCGCCCGGCTTTTTCTCCCGCAGGTCGTCCACGACGGACTTAAGGAGCGCGTCGTCGCCGTTGTTGTTCGAGCCGTAATAGCCGTAAAGCATAACGTCTGTTTTCCGGCGCGAGGCCCGCACGGATTCATAAACGGCAAGCGCGTCGGCGCACATTTTTTCCGTCGAGTAGCGTTTCATTATAACCTCCCGCCCGCGCCGGCCCAGCTCCAAGCGTTCCTCCGGGCTGTTTATAAGCGCGTCCAGCTCCTCCGCCAGCTTTTCTTTCGTGACGGGCGCGCAGCCCCGGCAGGTAAAATTCGTGCGTTCGCAGGTTGGCAGGCTCTTTTCGTCGAACCGCCCGATATAGCCGAACGGCCCGGCCAGAACCACCGGCAGGCCGCAAGACGCGGCCTCAAGCGCCGCGCGGGAAATCCCCACAAAAATATCCTTCTCCGGGAGTATTTCCGCCACGTCTGTCCGCGCCCCGGTCAGGGTGATTCTTCCGGCGATTTCCTCCGGCAGAGCGGACACGCGCGCTCGGAGGTTCTCCAAATCGTCCCCTCCGCCGACCACGGTCAGCCGCGCGTTCGGAATCAGCCCGAAAGCGTCCAGCAGCGTATAGATAAACGCGGCCGGCTCTTTGTCAAGGCGCGACACGCAGACTATTTCAGCGGGGCGGCCCGGCGCGGCCTCCCCGCTCCTCGGCCCCGGTCTTGAGCTTGGCTTAAATTTTTCCGTATCGATGCCGTTGACGGTAATGACGACGTTTTTCCTGTCCATACCATACACGCCGGTCAGGTACTCCTCTAAATCCTGGCTTACCGCCAGGGATTTTTCTCCCCAATTGGTAAGGTATTTATACGGGAACGTGCTTACAAACATCCCGTGCGCGGTCGTTACAAAGCGGAAGCCCAGCTTCCTGCTCAAAAGGCCGCACAAAAAAGCCGGAATCCGCGCGTGCGCGTGCACGAGCTTCACGCCGTTCTCTTTAATCACTTTTTTGAGCGAAAAATAGGCCGAAAATACGTTGTACAGCTTTTTATTATGCAGCGGGATTTTTATGTGCGGTATGCCGCACTCCGCCAGCTCCTTTTCATACGCGCCGCCGTTGCTCGCCACGAGCACGTCCGCGCCGCGCTTTTTAAGGCCTTTGCACAGCTCAAGAACGTGCGTCTCCGCCCCGCCGATTTCCATACCCATAAGCGCCATCAAAACCTTGAAGTTTGTGTCCATACGGCAGCCCGCCTAATTTACAGGTTTCAAATCATAGTACATATCGTCGCCGGCCACGCGGATACGCAGCACGCGGAAATTCTCATTATAAACCCCTCCGTCGCCCTCCGGCGCGAATAGGCTGCCCAGGTTGACATACCTCACCCCGTCCCTGACGGTCACGGCGGTGCCCGTCCCCTCGCTTGAGAGCACGAATATATTTTTGCCAGCTTCGCGCAGTTTAACAAGCTCGTCGTTAAACAGGTCAAACTCCTGACGCGGACTCATATTCAGCGGGTTTTTATCCGTCGTTATGATTATGTTTTTCACGGGGCTGTTTTTTATGTCCGCGTCGATACTCGCCCACTGCCAAGGCGCCGTTTTGGTGAAACTGCCCTTTTCGGCGCAAAGGTTCATTACGGCGGCGTTTTTATAGATTTTAAACGAATAGTCGGTATTATGCCTGTGCACGGACGCGCCGACGGCGCCGCTTATGGTCGTATCGGCGGCGTACAGGGCGATTTCCGCGCCCTTCATTTTTTCCGAAATAGCCCCGTCCGTCGCGGCGGGTGGCTTGCCGTCCTGGGTTTTCGCGTACGCGCTTCCTATGGCGGCAATGTCCCAGCTTTCCTCCGCTGGAGCGGCGGAAAGGTCCACGCGCCGGTTATCCTTATATTCGGAGGATTTAGGCACAGGCACGTCCGTCAGTATGGGATAAACCGCCGAAACCGCGCCTATGCTCACCTGGCCGGACACATTGCCGTCCGAGCCGCTGGTGACGACGTAAATCCGCGTCAGCGCCACCGGATACGCCGTATCCTTGGGAATCAGCGCGTTCACGGTCCTTTTGCCCTCCCAGTTTATTTCGCCGGTGAAATCTATGATTTGAATTTCGCCCTTAGCGTCCTGAAACTTCGCGCGAAGCCACATCCCGGAGTTGTTGCCGAAAACGTCCGCGCGGATTGCGGACGGCTCCCCCGCTATGCCGAGCGGCTCGTCAAAAACAAGGTAGGCGGCCTGCGTCACGTCCTTGTTTTTCAGGTTGTAATTAAGGTCGCGCGCCGTTCCGTATCCCTCTTTTGGGTGAAGCTCCGAAAGCCAGCCCGTCACCACGTCCTTCGGGTACCCGTCGAAGGAAACCCGCGCGGACTCCGCCGGGAGCGGCACGGCCAGCCCTCCCGAAAAAATGGGGATATACGCCGAAACTCCCGCCATGGAACACTCCATATAACCGTTGCCCGGTTCTTTGGCCGTAAAGACGCCATTTTCGACCGCGCCAAGATTCGGCGGCGCAATGGCGAAAGCCACGCCCGAATCAATCGGGTTTTCCGCGCCGAGCTGGTCAACGCCGCTGAACGACAGGGCGAGGCTTTCCCCCTCCATAAGCCGGATTTCGGAGACGTTTGCGTGCAGCTCCTGCAGCTCCCGGCATACGAACTTCCGCGAGCCGGACAGCCCGCCCGCCCGCGCCTCTATCGTAATATCCCCAAAAGTGGAGGGATAAAACACCCCGTTTTTGAAAAAGCCGTGCTCGTCGTCGTCCGCCAAGCTTAAATCGTCCAGCGCAAGCTCCACGCGCCGCCCGTACTCGTCAAGCCCGTACACGTCCAGCTTCACCGGCTGGTTTCTGTAAAGCACGCCGCCCCGCCCCGCGGAAATCTCTATTTCGACCGGGTTTCCCAGCGGGGCCGTGTTGAAGACCCCCAAGCCGTTTATGACGCGCCTCTGCGCGCCGTCGCTTGGGCGGTTGACCACGCTGTAGCCTGTGTCCCCTTGAAATTTAAGCGCCATTGTCGTCGAGCCGCCGCCGTCGAGATTCATAGCGTTGTACGCGCCGAAACGCTTCATTATGTCGCCAAGCTCCTCCGGGTTCGCGCCTATGCTGTGGGTGCGCCCGTCCACAGCGACAAGGATTATTTTTTTCTTGTCCTGCGATATTCCGAGGGCCGTGCGGGGCTGTCTGCCGCTTATGCTGACGCCCATCGGGGCAAAATCCCCGTTGGCGAGAATCCGCGCCCCGCCGCCGACCGCGGTTTTAATCCTCTCAAAATCTATGCCCACCGTCTTGAAGGAAATGGCCGCGCCCTGCCCCGCCGCGAAATATTTCAGCGCCGCGTCGGCGTTCGCTTTATCCATAACGACAAGATAGCCGTTTTCGGGGACTTCGACAGTCTCCCCCGCCTGAGAGATATATGTTATAACGTTGCCCTCCACAACGAGTTTGTACAAATCGTCAAACCGGGAGTCGAGCGCGGCGGTATCGCTCATCGCGCGGCGGTTAAGGATAATCGGGTATTTCATGTCCGTAACCTTGTTTATTGAAAGGACGTTCAGATTGCGCTTATTGTCGTTCAGAAACTCAATTTCCGCGTGAACGAACGAAATAAACGGGCTGTCGTCGTCGGAGATAAAAAACGCCGCCATGTCGTGGCCGTCGCCGTCGTTTGTGCCTTTGGACACGGAAATAAGCCGGCCGTCCCGAACCACCGGCCCGAACGACAGGGAGTAATTCCCGGCCATACCGAAAAAATCCGCGTTTACGCCGGCTATAGCCCCGTTTTCCGAAAGAAGCTGCGTCAGCGGCTTTTTGCGCCCGTAATCCCCAACGGACTCGGCTGGGCCAAGCGCTATGTTCGGGTTGGTTATGTCAACGGTCGTGATGAAAATGTCCCGCAGGCCGGCCTGCGTCACCTGGCGTACTTTTTGATATGTAACCCCCCTGACAATTTCCCTCGGCTCTCCCCTATACTCGAATATTACCGGCGTTTTTTCCTCCGCGAACGCGGATAAATTTACAAAAACCGACATCAGAAGCCCCAAAAACACGGCCCTCGAAAGCCGCACCAAAGCGCGCATATAAATCCCCCTGTTTATAATTTTAACTATTTAGAGCAATTCCATGTTTGACGAGCTTGCTTCGAGCCGAAAATCGCGGGCAAGAAGGGGGCTTTGGATTGCCTAAATCCTTTTGGCAATCCAAAACACCGGCAGGAAGGAGGCTTTTTCGGCGGGCCAACTTGGCCCGCCCGGCCAGCTAAGCGAAGCTTGCGAGAGGGCATTAGCGCCGAAAAAACGCCGGCTTCAACCCGTTTTCGGCGATGAAAGAAACCTGTGTCAAACGGAATCGCTATATCACTCCAAGTTGTCAGACACCGCGTATACCCGCGCCGAACCCATAATTATCTTATTTGACTGAATAGCCATATCCCTTCCGGGAGCCACCTGGTTGTTGCCGTTTATAAAATACCCGCCGGAGGTCTTTGTGCCGGAGGCCTCTAAAGTCAGGTAGAGGTCGTATTTATCCTCCATAGGGTATTTTTCAATCGTGCCGTCGAGCAGCTGCGCCCACTGAACGGACGTCTCGCTCCGCTCTCTGACCACTTTGCCTATAACCTGCGCGTGCTGCTCGAAAAAAACGTCGCCATCTTCAATCGCGTTCAAGGAATAATCGCGCACTTTTTCTACCTTATAAGTGACGTAAAACGCGCGCTGTTCGCCCAGAACATTTATTTCCCCCCGGGAGGCGCGCTTGTAAAGAAAGCTGGCCGCCATACCCGCGATAAGCAGGACGACTATTATGTCCAGAAGGTTAAACAAGCCGAAAAGTTTTCCGTTTTTTACCAATTCCCGCTCCTCCTTACCGCTCTGTCCGGTCGATTTCGACGACATAGCCGCCCGCCGAAAAGCTTGGGCTTTTCACAAAAATTGTCTTGCCGATGAGCAGGTCGTACTGTCCGACGCTCGTGGACCGCTCGCTTATCTGGGCCTGCGCCTCGGCCACCACATACACGTTGACAAGCCCCTCCGCGTATGCCTTGCGGTAGACCTTGCCGGATACGTCCGGCACGCTGTCCCAAAAAGGCTTCTCATAAACGTCGGTGATTTTGCCTATTTCATAGCCTTTTTCGCTGTCGTAGAGGGTTTCGCCGACTTTGATATTTTTGCCGTAGCCCTCCTCCCGCCGGTTAAGCTCAACCGTATAGCGGATCGGGACGCCTCCCGCCGCCTCGGCCGTTTTGGGCGCGGCGAACCTCCGAAGAAGGACTATCGCCGCCAGCGCCATTATAATGAAAATAATGTCCATAAGGCTCACTTTGCCCGCGATTCTGAAATTTTCATCCATAAAATCACCTTTCCCCCGCGTTTCCCGCCAAGCTCTCGTACAGCTCGCAGATTTTGCGCGTCATTTTTCTTGCGGTAAAATCTTCTAAATATATGTCGTTTGCCCGTTTGGACATTTTTTCATACAGCTCCCTGTCTCTCCGGAGGCGCAGGATAGCCTCCGCCATAGCCTCCGCGTCCTTCTGCGGGATAATCAGGCCGTTTTCCCCGTCGCGGATTACATAGGGATTGCCGCCGAAATCCGTCGCCACGGCGGGTTTGCCTATGCTCATCCCCTCGAGGAGGGAAAGGGAGGTGGCCTCCGTGCCGTAGGAGGCGTTCAGCTGAACGTCCGTAATATTCATAATTTCGTCGATTTCCTTAATAAAGCCCGCCACGACCACGTTTTTAAGCTCCGCCGCCTGTTCCTTGATTTCTTTCAGGAGCGGGCCCGTCCCCACGATTAGGAACTTTACGTCCGGCGCTTTCTCAATAAGCAGCCGCGCGGCGGAAAGGACGTACTCGTGCCCTTTTATATCCACAAGCCGGGCGACTATCGAACAGACGAAATCCCCCGTTGAGAGTCCGTGGCTTTCCCGGATTTTCGCCGTTTCCTTAGAGGAGAGCGACGGCAGGCGCGCCACGCCGTTGTAAATCACCTCGATTTTTTTCGGCGATACGCCCACGTCGGTCAGGTTTTTTGCCGCCGCCGGCGAAACCGCGACGATTTTATCGCAAAAGAAGCCGTTCAGCAAACCGTTTATCTGCTTCGCCGGAAAAATCGTCAGGCGCTTGGGCGGGTCGAAAACGCTGTGCCGCGTGTAGACGATCTTCGCCTTGGTAAAAAGGCGCGCGGCCAGCCGCGCCGACATAACCGCGTGGGTATGCACTATGTCCGGGCGCGCCTCCGTGAACAGCTCTTTAAGCACCGACACCGCGCGGTAATCAAAGGATTTATCGCCAATATAAAGCGTTTCCGTAAACTTCACGCCGCGCAGCTTAAGCTCACGCGCCAGGCGGGAACCTCTCGGCAGGATAACCTCCGTGTCGAAGCTGCTTTTATCGCAATTATCAAGAAAAGCGAGCAGATATTTCCCCGCGCCGCCTATATTCGTATCGCTTATGATTTGGATGATTTTCATCGAAGCCTCCCCGCTTCCCCGCCAAACGCCGCCGCGAAGCCCGCCGCCGCGAAAAACAGCATAAACACCTTATAATTGTAAAAAGAATAGTCAAACATCCCCTGAAGGACGAAAGCGCACATCATAGCGGTCAAGGCGGCCAGGACGGCTTTTCCCCGCGCGCCGGCTCTGCCGAACGCCGGGAGCAGCGTCTTGAAATAGCAGAACAAAACGCCGAGAAAGGCCGCGAAGCCGAAAACCCCCGTCTCCACAAACACCTGCAGAAACAGGTTGTGCGAGTGAGGCGCGGAGACGGCGTTAAAGCCGTACAGCGGGTACACCTTGTTGAACGCTTCTATGCCCTGCCCCAGGCCCAGAAGCCAAAACCGCTCAAGAATACGGATTGTGCCCTGATAAATAAATATACGGTACGACGTGGAGGAATCCGCCAGATTAGTTATGCTGGCGAAACGGGCGGTTATATCGGCGGGCAGGAGGGCCGGCAGGAGAAAAACGCCCGCCGCAGCCACGGCTATAAGCCGCCGCTCCATCATAAGCGTAAAAACGAAAACGCCCAGCACCAGCGCCAGGTAGCACCCTCGGGAATACGTCAGCGCCAGGTTCAGAAGCAGGACGGCGCACACCCCCGCGTAGTACAGCTTGGCGATAACGCGCCGGGAGATTATCAAGCCTATAACCGATATAGGTATCGCAAGCAGGAGATACTCCCCGAAGACGTTCGGGTTGGCGAAAACGGAAAACACGCGCAGGCGCAGGCCGTCAAAGATTTCCTTGTCAACCCACGTCATGTCCACTTTTCCCGAATACTTTTGGTAAAGGCCGTAAAGCCCCGTCAAAAGCGCCGAGGAGGAGAAAGCGAAAACGGCCAGCTCCGCCTTTTTCGCCGTGTCAACAAGAGAGGTGAAAAGGAAGCACGCCGTCATAAAAAGCGAGGTCAGCAAAGCGATTTTAACGCTGCTGCGCGGCGTGAGGGAGGTGACGCCGCGAAAAAGGGTTATCAGGATATAAACCGCGACAAAAACGCCCGTCGCGTCGGATTTGGCTGAATACGCCGGGTCGGTCAGTAGTTTAAGGAAAAAGGCCGCGCCCACGGCTATAAGCCCCGCCGCCACGGTCATCGTGGGGATAAACGGCGCGGCGAAAAGAAGCCCCAAAAGCCCGAAAAGCGGATACGCCGCCGCGAGGAGAGCCAACGGCGGGCCGAAAAACGCGGCAAGCGCGAATTTTGCGGGCAGGAGCGCGAACGCCAAGCCGCCGTAAACGCCGTAAACAACAGCGTACAGAGGGCTTGTCCGCTCCGCCGTTTCTTTTTTCGCAAGCCCGGCGGCGTCAAAGAAACGGAATATAAAACGCGAAAAGCCGCTCTCCGCGCACAGCTCGTACAAATTTTCGCCGGAGAGAAAGCAGGCCGCGCCGGAAAGCGCGATTATTCCAAGAAAGGGCGAAACTTCGCGGCTTACGGCCAGAAATACGGCGCACCCCGCGATTATGCCCAGGCCGAGGCCCCGGGCGCTCAAGCCGCCGAGCTTCCCCGGCAAGGCCCTCAGGAAGCTTACCAGAAAAGAGCCGCCCCACAAGCGCTTCCCGTATTTATCCCGGAAAGAACGGAACGCGGCGAACACAGCCGAAACAAGCAGGCAGACCCGGCTTTCCGCCGTAAGGGCGGCCGCGTCCCGGCGGAGGGCGCGGATTATGACGCTCCCGCCCGCGAACCGCCCTATGAAGTCCATAACGCGCGTCACAAACCGCGCGAACACGCTCCCGTCAATTATCCCCATTATTTTAAGCCAAGCCGTATTAAGCATAAGAACCGCCTTAAATATGTTTTCGGGTAAATTTCCCTAATTATATCACAGGGCTTCTCTTTTAACAAGCGTTATGCTATAATAATTGTCGAATCATAAATTTAGCCAAGGCGGTTCTATCTTTACAGCGGAATTGCCATTTTAAGGAGTAAGGAAAATGAAACGCTTCAGAATAGCTTTTCCGCGCGCGGACAGATACCTGGCGCTTTCTTTTATACTGCCGGCGGCCTTTATGCTCGCCGCGTACTATCTTAACGGCGGCTACCCGTTCGGAGACAGGGCTTTCACTATCTCCGATATGTCCCTCACGTACCTGCCTATGTTTCAGAGCCTGCGCCATATCCTTTCGGGTGAAGTCTCCCCCTTTTTTTCCTGGAATAAAACGCTCGGCACGCCGAATATCGTGAGTTTTATGAGCTACGACCTCACAAACCCGCTGGCGCTGCTGCTGCTGCCGTTTAAAAACAGCTATACGCCTGTCGTGCTGGCGTATTTTATCGCGCTTAAATACGGCCTTTGCGGGCTGAATTTCGCGCTTTTCGCCCGGAACGTCGTCAAGTCCGACCGCCTGGCCGCGCTTATTTTCTCCCTGTGTTACGCGCTCTGCGGCTATAACCTGACCTACGTTTTCAACATAATGTGGCTTGACGCGGTGGCGTTTCTGCCGCTGGCGGTCTGGGGCGTGGAGCGCGTCTACCGCGGGGAATCCCCCGCGCTGCTTTATTTATCGACGCTCGTGATGATTTTCCTTAATTATTACGCCGGGGCGCTGGCGCTTATTTTCGCGGGTATGTACGCTCTTACGCGAATGAACGTCCCCGTTTTGGAAAAGGGCAAAATTCTAATAAAGCTGCTCTGCTGGGTTCTGCTGGCGGTCGGCGCGCTGGCGGCGTTTCTGCTGCCCGTTTTTCTGCTTATCCGGGAAAACCGGGGCGCCGCTTACGACGCTCTTGACATAATTCACTCCAGCCCGCTCCTTGTGCTGTTCAAGCTCTTTCCCGACAGCTTCGACCATTACGCCGCCAACAGCGCCGCGCCGAATATATACTGCGGCCTGCCCGCGCTCCTGCTCTTTTTCTCGCTCTTTTTCATTAAAAGCGTCCCGCCGCACGTGAAAATAACGGCGTTTCTGCTTTCTTTCATACTCCTGGCGGGTTTTCTGACCAATTTTAATTATGTTATGCATATGTTTCAGATTAATATGGGCTTTGCTTTCCGGTATTCCTTCACCTTCTCGTTTCTTATGGTCTCCGGCGCGGCCTACGCGCATAAGCGGCTTAAAGACCTGCGGTTATACGTCCCCGCGGCCGCCGCCGCCGCGTCGCTCGCCGCGCTCCGGCTCGTGCTTGAGCGCCCTGAAATCTCGCCCAAGCTGTTTGATTATCTGACTGAGGATAAAATGATTATGTACTTCGCGCTTCTCGCTCTCTATCTTCTCGGGCTTTATATGTATAAGCGCGGCGTAAACCCCCGGCTCCTGAGCTTTTGCGGCGCGGGCCTGCTCTGCCTTGAGCTTTTCCTGAACGCCCTGCTGAGCTACAACCACTTCAGCTGGTTCGGCGAGGGGTTTTACCCCAGATACGAGGAATACCTCGGCTTGGCCTACGTTAACGAGGCCGAAAACCTCAAAAACGCGGACAAGGGCTTCTATCGTATGGATATAGCCTACAACGAGCTTACCGGCACGATGAACGAGCCGGCTTTCGTCGGCTACCGCGGCGTGAACTATTTCGGGTCGGATTTTAATATACAGCTTAACGAAACCCTGTCCCGCCTTGGCATGGTTCTTCAGTCCTTCAACATCATATACAACAGCGGCGAGGTCCTTGACGACCTGCTCTCAATAAAATACACGCTCGGCATAGACGCGGAGCGAAACCTTATCAAGAAGGAAAACCACGACGCGCTTTCCGTCGGTTTTATGGTCAGCCCGGATTTTCTGGAAAAAACGGAGGGTGAGGAGCCTCTGCTCGTGGCGCGGATGCCCGACAAAATAGCGGAGCAGACCCGGCTTATAAGCCGGCTGCTCGGGCGGGACGTACAGCTTTATAAGCCCCTTACTCATTCTTTCAGCAAAACTTATAAGGACTTCGATAAGGACGTTAAAATCAACGCGCGCGAAGCGATGGTGAAGCGCGCGTTCGCCTCGGAGCGCTATGTCTTTACGCCAAACTCGGAGTCCGTCTACGTCCAGGCCGAGAGCGAAAACTTTGAAATGGATCCGCGCAGCCCGCGTAACCGCCTGATCCGCCTGAGGGTAAACGGCGTTTACCTGAAATCCGGTATCGACTATGGCAAGACCGTGTACAACGACCCGAATATGCTTATGCGGGTGGACGGCCTGACCCCCGGGCGGGCGGTATGCCTGGAGGCGTCCCGCATGGACCCTATGCTCACTATGGCCACGCCGCGCCTTAACGTGTACGAGCTTGACGAGTCCGTCTGGCGGGAGGCCCTGTCGGAGCTTGGCGCGAATCAGCTCGAGGTCACGGGCTGGACGGCGGATTCTCTCAGCGGGGTTATCACGGCGGACCGGGACGGCTTGATGTTCACGAGCATCCCTTACGACAAGGGGTTTCACGCGACGGTGGACGGGCGGAGAGCCGAAATTAAGGCTTATGACCAGACCTTCATCTGTCTGCCCCTCCCGGCGGGACGGCACGAGATTAAATTTAAGTACACGCCGCGCGGATTTTACGCCGGGCTTTGCGTATCCGCCGGGAGCGTCGCCTGCGCCGCGTTTTATTTCATACGCCGCGGAAAAAACCGGCCGCGGTAATTCCTACATTATTATTCGGTAAAACGGATTTGCTTTATAGGGAAAACGCAACCGCGGGTTTACCTGAATTTGGCGCTTTTAACGACGGGCTTCGTCATATATTTTTCTTTCGTGGCCAGCCCGCCGCGTATATGGCGCTCGGATTTGTTGATTTCAAGCACCCTGCGGGCCTCGCCCGCCAGTTTCGGGTTCACCAGCAGAAGCCGCTCGGTCACGTCCTTATGCACTGTGGATTTCGATATGCCGAACTTTTTCGCGGCGTCCCTGACCGTGGCGTTACTGTCGATTATATACTTGGCAACACAAGCGGCGCGTTCCTCTATATAAGCCTTCATTGAGATTGCCTCCCTGAACACGTTTAGTCAATTTTATGAAGGTTTGCCGCGAATTATGTTAAGGAGTTGATTTTATGCGGATTTCGGCAAAATCGAGATATGCCGTGGCTAGCCTGACCTATATGGGCCAGCTGAGCGACAACGAGCTTGTGACTCTTTCGGCGCTGTCCGAAAGGCTGAAAATATCCAAAATTTACCTGGAGCAGGTTTTTTCGCTGCTCCGGCTCTCCGGCATTGTTACCGCCGCCAAGGGCGCGCAGGGCGGATACCGCTTGACCAGGCCGACCTCGGAAATAACCGTCCTGGACGTTTTAGCCGGGACGGAGGCCCAGCTTTTTGACAAACCGGAAAAAACCGTGGAAATGGAGAATATCGAGCGGGCTATGCGCTCCGGGCTTTTTGAGAAGCTCGACGCGGCGGTGCGGGGCGCGCTCTCCTCCGTCACGATAGCGGATTTGGCGGCGCTTGCCGGCGACGGCGGCTATATGTATTATCTATAGCGCCACAAAAAAGCAACCCCCGGCAAGAAGGGGTTGCTTTTTTATGGGCCCTCAGGGACTCGAACCCAGGACCGTCCGGTTATGAGCCGGATGCTCTAACCAACTGAGCTAAGGGCCCTAAAATTAACACGCTTATGTATTATATCACAACTCTGACGCTCTGTCAAGTTTTTTTGTCCTTTTACGAAAAAATAATCAAGGCCGACAAACGCGCATTTATTTCCCATCACCTCCGAATTGTTTCACATATGTTACAGATTGAATTTTAGATTGACATAGTGTACAGGCTGGGATACAATGTAATTGTACTCGGAAGCATTTTACAGCTTCCGGTATACGTTGCAATGTTATACTGCGCGCGCAGCAAAAACTTTGCGGGAAAACAAAAAATCATAACAAAGAGAGGATTTTCATTATGAATAACATCGAAATCAGCTAAGTTCAGGTAACTGAAACAAATATCGGAGTTACGCCTTACGGCGGCATTATTTGCGGCATAGGCTGCGACGGCGGGGTTTGCGGAGTATGGTGCTGATTCGCCCCGCGATAAAAAATTCAAAAACAAAACAAATAACGACATACTTGGGAGAGTTATATTATGAATAACATAGAAATCAACGAAATCACGATAACCAACCAAAACGCCGCGGCCGAGCCTTTCGCCGAAGGCGGAGGCTGCTTAGCCTTCACAGGCAACGCCTGCGGCGGGGCTTGCATAAGCCTCAACCCGATCGGCACCGTCTGCGGCTTGGGCTGCTAAATCGGTTATTTCCAAATATAGCAATTTTCAAAAAAATTTACGGAGGTATTTTTATGAACGAAATTATTGTAAAAGAATACGACGTTACTTTAAGTTCCGGCGTTCAAACGACCGTGGTTCCGCTGTCGTCGGAGGGCAGCCTCTGCGGCCTGGGCTGCTCGGGCACAGGTTCGCAATGCGGCATATTCTGCTCGAACAAGTAACCCGATAGATTTTGCACGGTGTTTTGAGTCGTCTGAAAAACTTCAGACGACTCAAAACCGCCTTCTTAATACGCCTCAAATAAGTAAGCCGCGTAACCACCCACCGTTCGTTTATTTGAGATGTAAAACGGAATTGCTATACCGGCGGAAATTCGCCGCAAAGGCGGCGTTCAGAGCCTGTTCAAACAACTTTCTCAACACGGGAGGACGCGGAATGAGGGTTCATTTCATTGAAAAAGGGGAGCGCTTTATAGCGTATTTTCCCGACAGCAAAAGATTTTTTAACGTAAACGAAAATGGGAAAAACCTTATATCCATGCTCGCCTCCGGCGAAGCCGACGACGCTATTTGCCTGAAACTTAATATTAACGCGGAAACTCTGCTTGAATACAAGGACAGAATAGGGGCTTTTCCAAAGACGAAGTCTCCGGATTGTTTAAATCTTTTTGGACAAGCCGAAACGCCGGACAAGCCCGCCGCTGAGAAAAAAAGCCCCGCGGCTGCCGCGAAAAGGCTGTCTCGGTTAGTCGTCCATCTGGCGAACGCCTGCAATCTTATGTGTCAGTACTGCTACGCGAACGGCGGAGTTTATCTTTCGCGAGAAGGCGTTATGACCTTGGAAACGCTCAAAAAAACGCTGGACGTGTTTTACGAAAGATACGACGCGATAAGCGCGATTCAAATGTTCGGCGGGGAGCCGCTTCTTAATATGCCGGCTGTCGAGTATATATGCGAATACGTCCGTGATATTGATAAAAAGCGCGGCTGTACGACGATGCTGGGCATAGTCACGAACGGGATTCTCATAGACGACAAATTCTGCGATTTGACCGTTAAGTATAACATCAGCGTAACGGTAAGCTATGACGGAGACGAGAAAGTCAACAACCTCCTGAGGCCTTTTCCGGACGGCTCCGGCTCTTCGTTAAATATATTGGAAAATATACGCAGACTCAGAAGCGTTTCGTCGCAGCCGAGCGTCATAGAGGCTACATATACTCAGCATCATATTGATAACGGCGTAAGCGTCCTTGACGCGGTAAAACACATCAAAGATAACTTCCCGGACATTCACGTGCATTTAGTGCCGGCGGGCGGCGAAAAGGGCTGCGGTTTCGCGCTGAGGGAAATGACCGGGTTTGTGGACTCCGTGGACGAGATTTTTAAGCGGAACAAGGAAACGCCCGGCGCGAACTATGCGTATTCCCTTGTTCAAAGGTTCGTAAACGGCTTAGCTAGTAAAGCGCCCGGAAGCCAGTACATCTGCGACGCGGGCGTCGGCACGATTTCCGTTTCGTCGGAGGGTGCCGTTTACCCCTGCTTTATGTTTACCGATATGGAGGATTTAAGGCTCGGCACTATTTTTGACGACAATCTTTTTGAAGGCGAAAATTTCAAAGGCGTGCTCCGGTGTATGCACGAATTTAATCAAAAATCAGACAACGAGCAATGCCGGAAATGTTATATAGACACGCTGTGCAACGGCTGCCTGGGGCTGAACCGGATGTTTACGGGAAGCATTTATAAATTGGACGAGCGGGTCTGCGGTATGTTCAGGGACATGGCCGAAAAAGTTATCCTGAACCTGGCCGAAAATATCGACAAACAAGAATCCATAAAGCAGAGCGTGTAAATATGTTTAAGGGTATATGGCGCTTAATAAAATACAGTTTCAGCTTCAGCAAAGCGTATGTTCTTCTTATGGTGCTGAAACAGCTCGTTATTACGTTTATGTCCGTAGCGGGCATAGTCCTGCCCAGATATATAATAGATTCCTCGTTTATTTCGCGCGATTATTCCGCGGGAATGAGGTTCATATACGTTTTTGTCGGAATTACGCTCTTCGGCGGCGTGCTGTCGTCCTTTTTGTCGAACAAAATCCTGCTGTGCAAAATGATTGTATATAAAGAATTTCAGCTGTTTATCGGCAGACGAATGATGGAGGCCGATTATCAGCATATAGAAAGCGAAAACTTTCTTAATATAAAAGAAAAAGCGAGTAAATTTCTCTACGGAAACGGCAGTTTCGCCGGGATACTCGAAGCGTCTATGGACGTGTTCGGAAAAACGCTCGTGCTTATAAGCACGGCGGCGATTATTTCCTCTCTGGGCGTAAAGCTGTTTCTGCTGCTGCTGCTGACAATTTTCGCCAGCGCCTGGGCGGACGCGCGCTCAAAAAAGAAAAACATAATTATAAATATGGAGAGAATACCGATAGAGCGGCGCGGGCTTTATTTCGCCGGCATTATGGCGGATTTTCGCTACGGCAAGGAGATACGCATATATAATCTGATTGACTGGCTGTCCGATAAATATAACAAACTGCTTAACCATATGCAGGGGTTTTATGAAAAAACCTGCCGGAATAATTTCAGGGCGTCCGCCGTGGGTATTCTGCTCAGTTCCGCTCAGCAGTTTATAATATACGTCGTGCTGCTCTTTAAGGCTATGTCGGGGCTGATAACCGTCGGGGCGTTTACGATGTTTATCAATTCGGTTTACACGTTTTCGTCGGCCATTAAGGATATCGCCGCCGCCGTCATCGATATGAGCCAGTATAACATTTATTACGCGGCTTTTGAGGAATACCTCAGTATTCCTCAGCGCGCGCGCTCCGGAAACCTGAAGCCCGATTTTGACAAAAACAATCTGACCATACGTTTTGACAAGGTTTCCTATAAATATCCCGGACAGGAAAACTACGCGCTCCGGGATGTAAATATTGAAATAAACCCGGCGGAAAAAATAGCCATAGCGGGCGAAAACGGCGCTGGCAAGACGACGTTCATAAAACTGCTGACAAGAATTTATCAGCCTTCGGAGGGCGCGATATATATAAACGGAATCGACATTCAGGAGATAGACTACGGCTTTTATACGTCCCTGTTCGCCGTCACGTTTCAGGATTTTAAGCTGTTTTCCGTATCGCTTAAGGAAAACGTCGCCCTGTCTGATTCGTCGGCGGAAGATTCCGAGGTTCTCGGCGTTTTGAAAAAATCCGGGTTTGAAAACAAAATCGAGAATCTGAAAAACGGAGTAAACACAAGCGTATTCAGGGATTTTGATATGTCCGGGTTTGTGCCCTCCGGCGGCGAAAGCCAGAAAATCGCCATAGCCGCGGCGCTCTACAAAGACTCGCCTATCGTCATACTGGACGAGCCGACGGCGGCGCTTGACCCGCAAGCCGAATATAATTTATACACGCAGTTTGATTCGTTATTCAGCAACAAGATTGCGATTTATATTTCACACAGGTTGTCAAGCACCAAATTCTGTGATAAAATTATCACAATAGACAAAGGGCGGATTGCCGAATTCGGCTCGCACGAGGATTTAATGCTTCAGGACAAGCTGTACGCGCGGCTTTTCAAGATGCAAGCGGAATTATATTTCGCGCGGAAGCAGGATATTTTCTAAAAACCCAGAGCAAGGAAGCGGCTTTTTGGCGCGGTCACGAGCGTTTGCAACAGCTTTTTGGCGGAGCCAAAATAGCGAACGCAAACGTGGGGAGGCGGCGAAAAACGCTGCGCAAGCCGTCGTTTCTATACCTATGGGTACTCGGAGGGCTTAAATTTGAACGAATATATTTTACAGACCCATAATATCTCAAAGGAATACAACGGCGTAAAGACGCTTGACGACGTAAGCGTCAGCATCCGCGCCGGGCGTCTGTACGGGTTTATCGGGCAAAACGGCGCGGGCAAAACGACTTTGTTCCGCATAATAGCGGGACTGTCCTGCCCCACGAGCGGCAGGCTCTCCTTATTCGGGGCGTCGGGCGGAAAAGAGCTTGCCGCCGCGCGCAGGCGTATGGGCAGCCTTATCGAAACCCCGGCGCTTTATCCCGATATGACCGCGTATGAGAACCTGGAAATACATCAGGTGCGGGCAAAAACGAAAGACAGGCGCGCAATCAACGAAACCCTTGAGTTAGTCAGCCTTACCGACACGGGCAAAAAACGCGCGAAGGATTTTTCGCTTGGTATGAAGCAGCGCCTGGCGATTGGCGCGGCCCTCGTCGGCGATCCGGAGTTTTTATTGCTGGACGAGCCTATAAACGGGCTTGACCCGCTTGGCATAGCGGAAATGCGAGAGGCGCTCCGGCGGCTCTGCTCCGAGCGGAAAATGACCATACTAATAAGCAGTCATTTACTGCCGGAGCTTTATCAGCTGGCCTCTAACTATATTTTTATCGACCGCGGCCGAATCCTTGAGGAAACGACGCTGTCCCGGCTCTGCGAAAAATGCGCGCGGCATATATCCATTACCGTGAACGACACGGCTCTGGCCGCCAGCGTTCTGGAGCGCGACTTAGGCGCGTCGAATTTCAAGGCAGCGCCGGACGGCACGATTGAGCTGTTTGATTTTGTAGACCGGCCGGAAGCCGTGTCGAAAGCCCTTGTTGAGCGCGGAGTCGCTCTTTCAAGAATCTCGGCGGAGAGCGAAAGCCTCGAAAGTTATTTCATCAATTTGATAGGCGGTGGTGAGCGTGGCTGATATTATCAGAGCGGAGCTTTATAACCTTAAGCGCAGCCGGGGGTATAAATGGCTGCTGGCGGTGGACGCGGCGCTGTGCGTTCTTCTAATCGTCTCCTTACTCCTTCAGCATAGAGTCGTCTATTCGGGAAAGCTGTTGTTTGAAAACGGGTTCCGGGATTTTTTATTCATCATTATCTGCGCGGTTTTCGCGGGGCTTTCTATCGGCGCTGATTTCTCGAGCAGGACGATTAACCGCCATATCGCGTCCGGCTATGAGCGCGTGAGCGTGCTGGCCGGCAAAACCGCCGTATATTTTATCGCCGCGGTGCCGCTGTTTTCTATTTACCCGATTATTTCGGGTATCGCCGGAAGCCTGATTTGGAGTTGGGGCGAACCGCTTACGGCTTCCTCCATAGCCCATATAGCGCTTGTTTTTATAATGAGCGCGACGCTGAATCTCGGAATATGCGGTTTTTTCGTTTTCTGTTCTTTTCTGCTTCAGGACGCGGGCAAGTCTATCGCCTGCTCAATCGTGGGGCATTTAGTACTGAGTACGATGCTCCGGATGATTGGCAGAGCCGTCCCTTGGTTCGGCAAAATAACAAACTTGCTGCCGATCAGTCTGATAGAACAGGTCGGTGAGCTTAGCGCGTCCGGCAAGGGCATTTTTCTCGCGCTGGCGTCCGGCGCGGTTTCGGCGTTGTTTTTTGTCCTGGCGGCTTACGCCGTTTATAGAAAAGCGGAGCTGAAGTAGCGCGGTTTCCCTGAGCGCCGGCGAATTTATTTGCTCGGTGCTTTCTTGGAATTGCGCGGATTTTTACGCCAACGACTTTTTCAACCGCTCAATCAAATCCCTCACCGCTTTATCCCCGCAAACACACAAATGTTTCATATGGATTGTTTTAATTTCCCGCGCTCCGGGGTTTGTCAGTTCAAATTCCCGCGCCGCCGCCGCGCCGAGCGGTATAATTATTTCCGCGTTGGAAGCCTCGACAACTCTCCAGAACAATGAGTTGCTCCGCGCTATAACCCGCTTTTTCACGCGCCGCAGCTTTTTTAATTCCTTGTCGTCCTTCGCGGGATATGTATAAATATTTGTCTCAATTACGGGAGTTTTTAATTCCGCTTCAATTAAATCGACAAGACTTTCAATCCTTGCCCTTATCCTTGACGCGGAGTTCTGCCGCGCTTTGTTCCGCACGCTCTCGTAAAGCCGAATAAATTTATAATAATCGGACAACGCCTCAAGATACGCCTCTACAGGCGCGTCAAGCGGCGTTATTCGCGTCGTCGGGGTCAGCCCCGCGACTATTATCCTCGCGCCTTCTGAATTTCCTTTGCACAAACAGGGGCGCAAATAAGGGGTTTTCTCATCCGTATAAACGTCGTCTTTAGAAAACTCCATTATGCCCCCCATTTATTTAACAACGTGTTAGACAAAAATGAGGCCGTCGAAGAATAGGGTTTTGGTTTGTCTAAAAAGATTTAGACAAACCAAAACGCCGAGCAAAACCGACCACCTTTTTGTCAGATACGAAGCCCAGATTTACTCAAGCCGTGGCTGCCGCTTTCGCGTTTTCGGGCTTGTTCTCGCCCTTGCCGCTTTCAGCGCCCGCCAGCTTCATAGCCTCTTTCCACAAATCCCTGAATTCTCTGATTAAATCGCTTGCTTCCTGGAGTTTATCCTTGTCCCTGTTGACGTTGCCCTCCACGAGCAGCTGATAAATATAATCATACATCGCGTCAAAATTTTTGGAAATCTCATAGTCACGATTGAGCGTCAGCTGAAACTCCCGGATAATGTCCTGAGTTTTCTGCAGAAGATCGTTTTTGCGCATATAATCCTTCGCGTCAAGAGCGAGAATCGCCTGATTAACGAACTTGAGCGCCCCGTCGTAGAGCATAAGCGTCAACCGCTCCGGGGGCGCGGTCAAAATCGACTGCTCGCCGTATTTTTCGTAAGGATTTGCCTTTTTTACCATAATGACCTCCGTTAAGGTTATCTTTTGGAATCTACCAGAAGCCCCGCAAGCTCAAGCATACGCGCCACCGCGTCGAGCCTGTTTTCGGGCGGAAATTCCTTAATCGTTTCGCCTGTTTTTGAATCCTTCAATTTAATTACTATCTGATGTAGTTTTTTATGAACCGAGTATTCCAAGTATCTGGAAGCGTCGTCAAGTTTTTTGTTGGCTTTCGCCGCGGCGGCTTCAAGCTCTTTCTTGGCCTTTTCGGCGATTTCCGCCTCCGTTTCGCGCGAAAGATTGGCGGGCTCCGCCTTCGGCGCGGTTTTGGCTTCCGGCTTTGAAACCGCTTTCCGGGTTTCCTTCGCTTTTTCGTCTTTTACATAAGATTCGTGTTCAACAACAGCGACATCCATATCATTCTTCCTCCCTTGCGGCCGCTTGGCTTAAAAATACTTCAGGCTCATCCTCAAGTTTTTTAAGCGGAAACGGCCTGTTCGTTTACACCGTTAATTTTTTGAATCAAATGACGCGCCCGCCGCGGAGGGCATCATTTGATTGTACGCGCTGTTTAGGTGCCGGGTGTTCGAGGCCTCCCGCAGACGCGATTTCAGGAAACCGTCCGCCTTTTGCGCGTACGCGGCGTTTTCCTCGTCGAGCTTTTTGATTCTGAGCAGTTTTTCGCGCATAGGAGCGGTCACGCGCTCCCCCTCTATTTTTTCGTCAAGCCCGTATATTTCCTCAAAAAGGGGCGTCCGCCGCTCCATAAGGTCTATATACCGCTGCGGGTCGTTTTCATCCCCCACGAAAGTGACCGATTCCGTCAGTTTCAAAATCTCGCCAAGAAGCGCGTCTTTGCGTTCAGCCGGGTTCATGTCAGCCTCCGAGTTGAGCGGTAATATAGCTCATCTGCGAGTTCGCCTGCTGCATAGCGGTTTCCATCTTGGCGAACATATTATAATAATACTCTTCCTTGTCTCTAAGGTATACAATCATATCCGCAAGGCGTTTGTTCTGGTCGTCAATCTGCTTCTTGAGGAGGTTGTCCTTCTCGGAGTACGTGCCTTCAATGCCCGCTTTGGCACGGATAGTGCCGTCGATGCCAATCGCGCCGTTCACTATGTTGTTCACGCGGTCGGCGATACCCATAGAGGTTGAGGTGAAGCCTTTCGTGCCCGCCGGAGCCGATTTCGTAAATATGTTGACTACTTTGTCTCCATATTTCTCGATAGCGGCGTTGAGCTTATCCTCGTCGATATAGAGCTTGCCGCCCTGCGTATAGTCCGCGCCGGTGGCCACGCCTATGTCGTACAGGCTCAAATACTTGCCGTCGCCCACGTCCACCTTGACGTTCATTGCCTGGCGCAAATCGCGGGTAAGGCCCTCCATAATGGAATCGCGGTAGAGCATACCGGTTTTTGCCTTCACTTCCCAGCTGTCTATCTGGGCTTCCTTCATCGCGTCCTTTTCCTCGTCGGAAAGCGGCTCGTAGTAATTGTACGAATCGCTTTTGGGGCGGGGCGTCGAGGCCTGCTTGCCAATCGCGTCGATAAGCTCGTTGTACGCGTCCACGAAAGACTTAATCGTATCAACCGTCTTGGCGATGTCCTTTTTAACCTCGACGGTGATTTTCTCGCCGGCGGCGGTCGTGTCCTTAAGGGTTACTTTCGCGCCGTCAATTACGAAGGTATTGCTGTCCCTCGTCGTGTTCACGCCGTCAATTTTGAAAATCGCGTCCTGTCCGGCGGTGTATACGCCGCCCGAAGCCGCGTCGAAGCCGAATACTTCCTTGAATTTGTCGTCAAAATCACCCGCGGCGTTTCCGAAGCCGGACGAATTTCCCTCGCTGTCAGCCTCAAACCGGAAGCGGTAGGTCAGGGAGTCAAAACTTATCTTGGCGCCCAAGCCGCCGGAGTTGATTTGCTCCATAAACTCCTTAACCGTTTTGTGGACGTTCACCTCGACGTTCTGACCATTGATTTTTATGGTGACGTTGCCCTGCGCGTTGGCGCTCGCCGCGTCAATCCCCGTGACCCCCAGGTCCTCAAGTTTCTGATTGATGAAGCTGTCGGCAATGCCCTGGCCGTCTTTAAGGCCGAGCACGCCCGTCACGGAATCCTTCCGCACATAAAGCTCGGTGGGCCAGCCGCCGGCCGGGGCCGTCCCCACGCCCCGCTCCGTGAAGTATTCCGCTCTCAGGAAATCCGCCGCGGTGCCGTCCCCGGAGAGTTTATAGGCCGTGGTCCCGGTGGCGCGGAAAGTCATTTTGCCGGTGAGGTTATCCCCTGTGAACTCCGCCTGAAGGCCGTTGACGCCCGCGGCCCGAAGC
The DNA here is from genome assembly GCA_031287685.1 of Clostridiales bacterium. GTDB lineage: Bacteria > Bacillota > Clostridia > Lachnospirales > WQUN01 > JAITSQ01. Next base: position 67,681 of record JAITSQ010000001.1, read on the forward strand.
GCGTCGTTTATCTTTGTCACCAGCTTAGCCGGCGTATTCTCCGTACCGTCAAGAGTAATGTTTACGGAGGTAGTCGCGCCAGCGCCAATATCCGTCACATCAAAAGAGAAAGTCCCGTTGGGAAGCGGGCCGAGACCTATCCCGCCGGACAGATTCAGCTGCATATAAGACGCGTTGGCGCTCACGGCGGCGGGGTCTCCCGCGCCGTCGTAGACCTTGAACTCGTGCCCGGTTTCGCCCACGCCGATGTTGAGCTTGCCGTTCGTGACGTTCACGTTAAAAAACCCGGTCTTACGGTAAGCGCCCTCAAGCGCGTCCTGGAGCTTGGCCGCGAAGTTAGCCACGTCGCCGTTAAGCCAGTCCGCGCCTATGGTTACGGTTTTTGTGTTCCCGTCGAGGGAGAATTTCAAAGTATCCCCCTGTTTGAGGAACTTTAAGTCGTCGTCCGTAATTGAGCCGCCGATGATATTGCCCGTCGTGCCGGCCGCGCTCTCAAGTTTGGATTTCGAGGCCAGCTGGCTCACCTCGTAGGTGTGGCTGCTGCCCGAGGAGTCCCCCGTAGCCGCAACCGAGATTTTCGACGAATCCCCGCCGAGAGACGAAGTCACCTTATTGGCGAACGAGCTGAACGTGCTCGCCAGGCGGATGCTGTCCTTGCTCGTCAGTGAGAGGAATTTCGTCTGAAAATCGCTCAGCTGCTTGGCGGAGGCGCGGTAGGCCTCCTGCTTCCATTCAAGGAGCGTCGTCCGCTTTTTCAGCGTTGTATATTTCATACTTTCGGCTTTCATAAGCTGCTGAACGAAGGTCTCCGTGTCAAGCCCCGAAAGGCCCGTCAGCCGCATTGTGTTGCTGTATGTCGCCATAATATATTCCACCTTTCTTTTTGCCGTACATTTCCTATAATGAGTATCGGCATAACCCGCGTTTTTATTTATAACTTTTTTTCAAAACGCTGAATAAAATATTAAAAAAGCAGGGAGCTGGGTTTATGGTAAATACTTCCAATTTCAGTTACGCGACCGACTTGGCGTCGGAGACGTTTTTTTCCGCTCATCTTAAATTATACAACGGGTACGCCGAAAGTTTCAACAAAATAACTCAAAAGCGGCTTACCGAGGAGGATTTGGCGGAGGCGAACGCCGCGGCGGGCCGCGTCCGGGACGCGAAACGCGGCGAGAGCTACGCCCTTGCCGGCGTGCTTCTGCACGAGCTTTATTTTGAAAATATTGGAAATTCCGAGACTTACCCCGGACCCGCCGCGCTCCGCCTCATAGAGCGGGATTTCGGCGGGTATGAAAATTTTCTGGGAAAATTTTCAGCCGTGTGCCTGGCGGCGCGAGGGTGGGCGGTCTGGGCGCTGAACGCGCGCGCCGGGCGCGGGGAAATTTTCCTGCTCGACGCGCACGACGACGGCGCCGTATTCGGCAGCCTGCCGCTGCTGGCCGCCGATATGTATGAACACGCCTATTTCGGCGATTACGGCAGCGACAAAGCGGCTTACGTCAATAAATTTATGACCCGGATACGGTGGGACGCGGTCGAGGAGCGCGTCAACTCTCTCGCGCAGTAAGTAAACGCCGGGCAAAAACGCCTCCGCTCAAAGCCGCGGAGGCGTTTTTTTTATTTTCCATAAAACATATGTTTATTTTCAAGCCTTTCCTCAACGCAGCGGAGCGCCTCGCCGAATCGCTGAAAATGCACCACCTCGCGCTCTCGCAGGAATTTAATCGGGTCGGCCGCGTCCGGATCGTCAATCAGGTCGAGCAGGTATTCATAGGTGGCTTTGGCCTTTTGCTCCGCCGCCATATCCTCGTACAGGTCGGCCACCGGGTTGCCCGTACTTTGTATCATATCAGCGGAAAACGCCGAGCCTGCCGCCGTCATCGGGTATACGCCCAAGCCGTGGTCGGCGTAAGCCGCGTCAAGCCCCGCCTCGCGCATTTCGGCCGCCGACGCCCCGCTCGTCAGCTGGCTGACTATCGCGCCGATTATCTCAAGGTGGGCCAGTTCCTCGGTGCCTAAAGGTTATCAGTAATTGAAGCTCTCGGAATTTTAGGATATATATCAAGCCGGAAATTGTCGTCCGCGCTCCCTTTCTTCGCCTTTTCGGTTTTTGTATACACCACTTTATCAATAATTTCAAGGAGCAGCGCGTTTTTAACGGCGGGACTGGTTTCACCCGAATAAACCGACAATATGTATTCGGCGCGGGGTATGATTTCCTCGGCGTTTTCCCTCCCGTCCCATATTTCCTTTATATCAGCCGCCAACTTGTCGATTTCAGCCTGTTTCCCGCTTATTTTTTCCGATATAATTTTAGACCTCTCCGCGAATGTAATTGTATCATAAACGCCTTGTTCAAGCAAGTCGTGCAGCGCGGAACGCTGTTTCTTCAGCGTTTTCGCTTCGCTATCCAAACTTTTCAGTAAATTCTCTTTCAATATAAATTCCTCGTCGCGGGCGGGCTTCATATTTTCGCTATACTCAAGTTTATAGCCCGAAATCCAATCGCTTATGCCGCTCACAAGGCAGTTTTCGACCGAGCCGAGCTTAGCGCTTATATTCGGGCATTGCGGGACGGCGCACATCAGCGTGTCCGGCAAGCCCTTTTTTACATACGGACGGCGCACCATTCTTCGCCCGCAAAAACCGCAAAAAACAAGCCCCGCGAGAGGATTTTTAATCTCCTTCGCGCAGGGCTTGGGCGGATTTTTCTTCATATAAAATTGAGCCGAATTCCATGTTTCTTCCTTTACAATAGGCTTGTGTAATCCGGTCGATAAAAGATAATCGCTTTTGCGAGGGCGGCTTACGGTCTTTTTGCCGTTCATTGTTTTTTTGCGCGTCGGCCGGAAATTCCAGCGTATTTTGCCGATATACACAGGATTCGTCAAAATGTCCCGCACGGAAGCCGCTATCCAAACCTCGGACTTGCGCGGCTTCGAGCCGATTTCATTGAGCCGCCGAGTGATGAGCGACACTCCCAAACGCTTGTACGAACCGTCAGCTTGCCTTTCGCCCTCCGTATAAAACGCGAAAATCAACCGCACAATCGCGGCTTCGGCGGGGTTTTCCTCCAATGTCCAGCCTTTTTCGGTTTCAAGTTTCACGCGGTTATAACCGTATGGCGCTTTGTTCCCAACGAATTTTCCCTCTTTCGCGGATGCCGCCCGCCCGCGCTGAAGCCGCCTATTGATTGTCTTATACTCCCGCCGCGACATAAATAGCCCGAACTCGAAATATTCCTCGTCAAACTCGTTGTTCGGGTCATAGGTTTTCGACGGCGTAATTATTTTTGCGCCGGAATACTTAAAGGTCTGCGCCATAATCCCTTGGTCAATGGTGTCGCCGCGGGCAAGCCGCTCGACCTCCGTCACCAAAACGCCGTCCCATTCCCCGCTTTCGACCTCCGACAAAAGCCGCTGCATTACGGGACGGGCGGCGATTGTTTCGCCCGAAACGATTTCCTTGTATATCCGCGTGATGTTGAGATTTTGCCGTTTGGCAAGCCCGAGAAGCTCTTTCTCGTGGCGGGCTAAGGTTTCGCCTTCTCCCCGCGCCTCGGCTTCGGCGTCGGCGCGTGATTTCCGCAGATATACGCAATATTCGCCGCTCATCGCGTCACTTGCCGCCGACGGACGGACGAGCAAAGGCGATTTTCCCTACGCGCTCAATAATTGCCGCTATTTCCGGCGAATTTTTGTCCATAGCTACAAGGGAACCGTCGTATATCCGCGCAACCGCGCCGCCTTTCTGCCGCAGTTCCGCCGCAAGGCTCCCGCCGCCTTGCCAGCGCCTGTTTTCAAATTTTACGCCCATAAACATACCTCCCCAAAATATTTAGTATAATATCTATTGCGAACACACAAAAAGTATGTTATACTTTATGTAACTTAAGGCTCAACTGATTTTGAAAGGTCGTCGCCCAAGCGCGCGTTAAAAGCCCGTTACCCCGATTGTATGACCTGTCGGTTCGGATTGGCTCACTTTCAAAATATTGGGATTCAGTTTTCTCGCCTCGTCGGATTCTTTGGCTCCGCAGGGGCTTTTTCTTTTGTTTTAGGCTTTTGAGTTGAGATACGAGAGCTTGCTCTCGAACATCTCAACTCAAAAGCCGTCCGCACTTTTCGTTTTTGTGTGAGCGAAAACGAAAAGTGCGCGAAGCGTTTAACGGCTCCGGTTCGCGTCCGTTCGGATTTTTGTGAACGGGCGCGGAGCGCAGACGTTAAAACCGCTCGTCGCTTGCTTCCTGGAAAAATATATCCTCTATATCCATTCCGAAAAAGTCCGCTATTTTCTTAGCCTCGTCGAGGGAAAACTTCCTTTTCCCCGATTCTTTTTTATAATATGACTGGATAGTTTTCAAGTTAAGCAGATTCGCCATTTCGGAAACATTGACGTTTCTCTCTCGTCGTATTGATTTCACACTGTTTCCGTTGCAAATTAACACCTTTCTCACCTCCGAAACGCCGCGAATATTTATCCAATTTGGATAATATGTATATTATACTCGCTTAAAAAAAAAAAAACAAGAGGTATTATAAATTTTTTTAAGAAATTTTACATTATGCGTAATTTTGTGATTATAGAGCCTTTTTATGGAAAATATATAGCGTAAAATGTTATAATCTATTCTAAAAAGGTGATGTTTTTGGAGTTGAGGATTAGAAAACTACGCCGGACTCGCGACTGGACGCAGTCTGATTTAGCGCGGCAAATTAACAGCACCGCTTCGAGCATTTCAAAGTACGAAGTGGGGACGCTCGAACCGTCGATAGACACTCTTGTTTTGATGGCCAAGGCTTTTGATGTGTCCGTGGACTATATTATCGGACATTCTGACATTCCGAAGCCCGGATGCCAAAATATAAATGAAAATATCCGTTTTAGCAATATCGCGCAAAATAATTCCGTTATATACGCAAAAGACGGTGAAGACGTGAAGTTATCGAAAGAGGAGATTGAGTTGCTTAGAGTTTATGATACAGTGAGCGTAAAGGGAAAAGTTAAGTTGCTGAGTTTCGCCTTTGAAATTGAAAACAGGGAAAACGGCACGGAGCCAGACTGAAAAAAATTTATTTAGAAAAAATTTTTATAAGTCTATAAAGGGCTGTTATGGCTCTTTCGGTGGAAGTGAATAGGCGTATAATGTATAATTATAGCTGTGGCAGTAAATAATAGCAGACTTTCAGTAAGGTGATGATATGCTTGGACTCCCCCTTAACCTGCGTAAGAATCCGTGAGCTAAGACGGGCGCATGACTTAACGCAGGAATAATTAGCCGAGAAAGTATGTACTTCTAAATCCAACATCTCTAAGTACGAGAGAGGGGTATTGGAGCCATCAATACAAACATTGTGCCTTTTGGCGGATTTTTTTGATGTATCGACGGATTATCTCGCCGGACGCGCCAACGATTTAAGTTCCGGAGATAGTTCGGGAAATTTGCGCATATCAAACAGTCGGTTGAAAAACAGTTATGTCAATAACATAATGAGCGGCGAAAACACGGGAGGGTTGGCGGTGTCAGAAAATAGCAGGCAAAAGCAAGATTTAATGAATATATATGAATCTCTCGGCACATACGAGCAAGCGCAACTCATAATTTACGCATATGAATTAAAGGGAAAAAATAAAAAAACAGAACACTCAGACAAACCTAACTGAAATTTTTTTAATTAGGCGGTTATTTTGGACTTGCGTTGCAAAATATGTTATACTTAAACGTGGGAGGGAAAATATGAGAAACTTTCAGAACAAAATAAAGATAGCTCTAACTATTGTTTTTGCAATGTTAAGCGTTTTTGCGCTGTCGGCTTGCCAAAAGAAAGCGCCGCCGCCTAATCTCGCCGAAACGGATAATTGGGAAGCTACGCCGACCGAAGAAAATACGGGCGTTACCGAGTTCGCGCTTGAATATATTGTTGATATTGGCAAGGGTCATCCGGGCGTCTATGTAGGCGCTTCACCCGTTGCGGCGTTATGTTATTCGCTGAAACCGGAATACTCCGAACTTCCGATAAAACTTACCGCCGACCGTTCCGTCCCTAATTATTACCAAGGCAAATATGTTTGTGAGGTTATTGATTCTGTCAAAAATGGCGATAAAATCATCATAAACGCTGAATATGACAAAGACGAGCTAAAGAAAGCCGGATATTCGCTGAAATACGATAATATGACAATCGACGTCAACATTGATGAGTATATCGACAATACAAATTTTACTGACGCGGCGTTTGACGAGTTATATGAACAAACTTTTGCGGGCAGCGGTATAGGCAGCGGTGCGACGGAAGACGGCGAAAAATTCCGTAAGGTTTTGAAAGTATATATTATTGATTTTTCTGACTCAAAAGTCTGGAAACAAGAGAATTGGAACGACATGAGCGTTTACTCGGGAACTGGGTATTCTATTATAACGTTCTTGACCGACGACCGCTCCGATACATCTATGGCGGGCAAGGGGAAACTGAGAGCTTTTAGCGTGAGTGACCCCAAAAAACAAATTAACGGAACGTATTCATACAAAAAAGTCCAATTCAGTTTTTGGGATTCAATGGAATCATATGACAACGCGGTCGCCGCAAAAGAACCGTTGATAATTGCTATCAACTCGCCAGATAGGGAATCTGCGGCAAAAATAACGGAAGTTGACTATCACGGCAAGTACAAAGCGGAATAATTTGCAAAAGGCGGCAACCATAAACGGGAGAGCGAGCGATATGAATAAGTACTATCACGAAGATTTCAGCGAATACAACACGCGGCAGAGCGCGGGGCTGATAAAAATTATCGCCCCTATTATGCTTATTTTGTTTGCCTCGATGTTTATAATCTACACAGGAATAATACTATCTCCGATTGCACTGTTGGTCGTATACTTCAAAAAACCGTTTTCGGCGTTTTGCTTTATCGCGGTCGGAGCGTTGCAATATTTCCTGTATGCGCGTTTCGGCGTATATTCTTGGCAACTTGTGTTATTGGGAGCGGTCACGGCGGTTGGCTTATTTTTCTTGCTTAGAATAAAGGCATGTTCGCTCGTATTAGCCGTAGCCGCGCCCATCGCTCTCGCTTATGCTTTTTACAAGATTATGAGAGAGCTATGCTTGCCCGCATACAATCAATTTGTGCAAGAATTTTTTTACGGGGTTATCCACGGCGGAGGGATACTGGAATCCTCGAACGTAAAGCCGTTGGCGATACCATCCGCCGCTTACATAACCGTCGCCGTAGTTTTGTGCCTGTTAATGCTGTACAGAATGATTTCAGCGGAAGCACCTTGGATATTGCCGGGGGGATTGGCGAAAGGAGAAGGGAGCGCATTTAACGAAAAAGGGTTGCTTGGAGACGGCGAGGAATTTTTAGAATAATTTTATTTCAGCAAAGCCATATTTCACCAAAACCATTATTATAGTCCGCAAGGGCTATTTTAGTTTTGTTTGCTTTTTGAAGGAATGAACGAAGTGCCTTATAATTTTTTTGTTAATAGTGCTTTTGGTGCTTGTATTGGCGGGTTTCGGCGTGTCCTGTTTTCTGCCGTGCTCTATTTTAACGTGCTGATATATGCCGGTCTGAAAAGAAAATTCAGCGGGAAAACGCCCAAAAGACGAAAAATATATTGACAAATTGTGTCTTTGTATGTATAATAAAATGGCTAGATTTAGTTATTTGTTTTTATATGAGGACAAAAAAGCAAAAAAATAAGAACGGCGTTTTTCAAAAATTTCTCCATTCTGGGAGTCCCTGGCGCTCTTGACGCGCTTTAATTTGCGCGTTAAGCGCCCCTATTTCGCATTGCGTGTCGAGGTCGAGGGTTAACAAGGCTTCGAGCAGACACGCTTGCATATAGCGCAATTTATGCGTTATGGCGGTCTGCTCCGCCGCCGCCTTGAACTTCGCCAAGCCAGCGCGGAATATGTCCTCAAATAGCATAGGTTCGCCGTATTCGTTGACTTCGGCGGCAAGGCGGCGGAGCCGCTCCGCGACCTCGGCGGGGTCGATTTCGCGCCCCTTGAGCCGTATGCGTTCGCCTTTCGGGCGGTCGGCGCAGAGGTCGGCGAGGGCTTCGTTTGCCGTCACGAATAACGAACGGGCAAGGGTTTTGCTCGGTGTTTTTGGTTGTCTAAAAAGATTTAGACAACCAAAAGCCCCCTTCTTGTCGGGGTGCCGCTTATAAAATTCCATATTTTGGTCATAGCGTGTTAAGCCGTGAACAAGGCTTGTGATGTCCTCGCTTGCTATGCGCGGCACGGATGGTGCGGCAAGCGGGGCGGAAATGCCAGTTTTTATAGGTTTGCTTGCCTTGCTTGTCGCCGCCTTTATTACTCGAAACGCCTTTTTAATCGCGTTCGAGGGGTTGGGAAAATTATTCAATTCGTAATCGTTCACGCTGTATCGCCCGTTTTCGTGGCGTTGAGCCGCTGTGAGGTAGTTGGCGGATTTCAATAGCCCGTAGTGACGATAGTAAGTTTTTTCGCAAATTTTCAAATGGTACAAAATGTTGGAAACGCGCGGGTTCGTGCGCTTTCCCGCGCCCGCGAAGGCGCACTGATAGGCGTAAATCGCCTTGGCTTTGGCGGTTTCGCGCGGGTCTTGCATAACGGATTTTGGAATTACGCCGTAGCCCGCCGATTTTAAGCCGTTTTTGCGGATTTTGGCGTAGATTTCGGCGTGGCGCGGGTCGGCGGGTTCGGACAAAAATTTAATCGGCTTGTCCGGCAAATGGTACATATTTCGGGCGAATTGCCGTCCGCGTTTGCGCTCAATGGTGATGTATCCTTGCTCAATGAGCGGCTGACGAGCTTCGTAAAAAGCGTCCTTGCAAATGCCAAGCTCCGCGAGGATTGCGGCGCGGGAGGGGAACGCCGCGCCGTCATTGCCCGCGTAGGCGCAAAGAAGCGCGTAGAGCGCTTTCGAGGTTATGGGTAGCTCGCGGTCGAGCATCGGGAATTTCGGTAGTACGCCGAAGCCCGCGTAACGAAGTCCCGAGGTTTGTAAAGTTTGTGGATTGAATGTCAATGTAAGCCCTCCTTTTGCGATTTAGTTTTGGAAACAAAAAACGCGCTCATCGGCGCGTTTTTATTTCTTATATCTTAATTCTCCTTGAAAATACTTGTTGACATTTGCGGTTGTTTTGTGTATACTAATGGTGAGGTGATTTATATGTCAGACACACGTTCAAGCGGTATGCACATCAGAATAAATCCGGAATTAAAAGCGAGTGTTGAGCCTATTCTGTCCGCAATAGGACTGTCCTTCAGCGACGTGTTCAATCTCACGCTTCATCAGATATACCTTAAACGGAGAATTCCGTTCGAGTTATCATCAGTACAGCTAACTGAAAACGGTTATACGCCGGAGTTTGAGACGGCTATGCTATGCGAAGCGGAGGAGTCATACGCCGCTGCCGCCAACGGAACAGCCAAGAGGTACCGAAACTCCTCTGAACTTTTCGCTGACTTGGACGCTGAGGGCGATGATGATTGAGCCAAAGTACAGCATTTTGAAATCCTCCGGGTTCAAGCGCGGCTATAAACTCGCGAAAAAACAGGGGAAAGACCTAAAAACTCTTGCTTGGGCTATCGACCAACTGGCTCAGGATATTCCGCTCCCAGACAACTGGAAAGACCATCAGTTAAAGGGCAATCTGCGGCGTTTCCGCGAGTGTCATATCGGCGGTTCCGGCGACTGGTTGCTTGTGTACGAAAAGCGGGCATCGGATATGGTTCTCTTTCTTTTCGGCACAGGAAGCCAGGCCGATTTGCTCAACCTTTAATCCCGCCATGCGCGGTTATATAAAAAGTGTCGGCGTTTTCTAAAACGCCGACATGCTGACCGAAGTCCGGCATATAACCAATGTCTTCCAAAAACTCACGCCACGCTTCCGCGTGGGGGTTCCGTCTCTCCCCCTCAAACTCGTCGATGGGAACATTCCGCTCATAAAGATAATGCAAGTAATCTACCGCGCTTGTTAATTTGCCGTCGGACAAACTTTGGATATATTGAACGGCTTCCATCCGCATTTCGGTCACCGAAAACATCTCCTTCTCATTTTATGGTCATTATATCACAGGAGAGATCATTTCGTCAATCCCTCTTTTTGCTCCCGCAAGCTCCCAAAATATTCTCCGCTTCTTATGCTGTCCAAAGTTTTTTGCATTTCCAAAAATAAATCTTGTCGTTTTGAGAACTCAGCGGCTTCGGCGGCGAGGTCGGCGATGGATTTTTCATTTTTAATCAGACTGCCTTTCAGCTCAGAAATTATCTCGGTGAGCCGCGCCAAGCCGCCTTGCCCCGTCGCTATGCCGTACTCCTCCAAAATTTCTTTGGCGACGGCGAATTTCATTTGCTCGGAAGTGTCAAGTTTTCTGCCGGAGGTTTGCGCGTTGTAATAAAATGTCGCTTTGGCAATCAAATCCTTAAGGTTAATTTGCGTTTTTGACATATCCGCCGCCTTGCCGCGCGCCGCGTCAATTTCTGTTTGCAATCGTTCAATCCGAGCGTTCAAATCGTCAGCCGACAATATTTTTTCGGTATCAATAAATCGTAATTGCGCGGCGAGTTTGTTAATGTGATAATCATTTTCGACCGAATATGGTTTGTCCGATTTCCATTTGCGCGGCGGCTTCGCCAACGTGTAAACGAGCGCGACGGTCTTTACAATCGCGACCGTGTATTCAAGCGACAGCCCCGCCGAATTTTTCGCCCGCTCGTCAACTCTGATTTTGAAATTGTCCTTGTTTGCTATGCGGCGGCGCAAACTTTCTTCGGTATATTCATCGCCGAAACGGTGAAGCCGCGCCGCCTTGAAATTGCCTTTGGACGGCTTGAGCGAGACGTATTTTCCGCGGCGGACAATGTAGCCCCGCTTGCCAAGTTCGTTTAACAATTCATCAACGGAATTGACTTTATAAACAAGTTGGTCAATCAAAAGTTTCGCGCCGTCTTTCCAGTTTTGCGGCGCGGGCTTGTAATTTTTTTCGGCGGCGGCAATGAGCGGCAAGGCGTAATTCGGAACGTGCAAGCCCGCCAAATCCTCGGCGAAAGGCGTCTCGGATTTTTGCAATTCCTCCATAACAAAATGCAGTTTTTCATCAGGGATAACTTTGCGGAAAATTAAGCCGCCGCGAAGTTTGTCTTCCAGCTCTTTTATGGAAATTTCTTGTGCCGCCGATTTCTTTTGCAGTAACTCGTTGTGATTTTTTATGAGAGCGGCTTCCTCCGGCGAGAGGGTTTCGCCAGCGTTTGACTTTTTCAAAAGTTCGTTAACTCGGTTTTCTTTCATTTGCTTCAACGCGGTGGATTTTTTGAAGTCCTCGACGGAATAATGACCGCGCCTAATTCCCTTGCGGTCAACGGAAAGCTCGCGGCTTCGGATTATTTCCTCCAAAACTTTTTTCTCCGCTTGCGTCCATTTAATCAACGCCATTTCGCCCTTAACCGAATTGTCAAAACCTTGCTGCTCCAAAGCGTTACGTAAACTTACTTTTCTCGGCATCTTCCAACTTTTATTTTCGGCGAACGGAATGAAGTTTATATGCAAATGCGGAGACGCTTCGTCGAGGTGCATAACGGCGTTGAATACGCGCAAATTCGGATTGCGCTTCTGAAAATCGCGCATATACTTGTCAAGCATTTCAATTCCGATTTGCTCACCGTCCGTGCCAATTCCAGCGTTGTACATGTCGCCGAATTGCACAAGAAGCTCGTAGTATGGCTTCGGATTTGTTTCGCCATATTTGCCGCTTTCTATTTTTTCGTAATAGTCAGCTATTTTTCGGTCGGCGCGTTTTTGCTTTGAATTAAATTCCTTGACGGCTTCGTCAAAAAGCTCTCGATAAATTTCCTTTACGTTTTTCTGCGCGTAAATTTTGTTGAGGTGGCTTCGCTCCTTGTTCACGTTTTCCGCGAAAAATTTTCGGTTGTTGTGGTCGATACTTATGTCCTCAGCCGCGCCCGTTTTTGAGTCGACACTCACACCATTATGAACGCGAAAAGAATTGCTGACCTTCCCAAGTTCCGCCAATTTATCTCACCCGATTCCGCAATTTTTTCAGCCCTGCTAATTTCGCGAAAAGCTAATTTTCGGCGCGTATTTGCCACACTATCTCCCATAGTTCGCAAAATTGGTACTTGACACAATACCAATTTTGACATATCCCGTTGGGATACGCGCAAAATTGGTTTGTGTTAGGTGCTTCGCCCCTAAGACCCCGAGCGGCGCTCCGCGCCTTTTGGGAAGCCCCCAAGCCCCTAAATTTTTTCCTTTTTCTCGTTGGTTTTCGTCGGAAAATTAAACAGCTTTCTCTGAAAAAAATCATAGGTTTCTATAGTATACGGGAGCAAGGATAGAATCAAAAGCGTAATTAAATCGGCGGCTTCATTTTCAAAAAAACACACTCGGATAGACGCGCCGCCGCCTTGCGATTTATCTCTTATCAGCCGACCGTAATTTTGAATCTGCGCCGAAAATTTCGACGCGGATTCCCGTAAATTTTCGGGATAATATTCGCCGCTTAACTCGTCGAGAACAGTTAAAAGCGTGTTGTAGCTTTCGCTTTCGAGCAAAATTTTTACGGGCGGGACGTTTGACTTTTTCATATTTTTTTATTTCCTTTCCGTTCGGATTTTTGGCTTTCGGTGAGCGTCTCGCCGTTTCGCTTTCGCAAAAGTTCATTCCAATCTTTCACACCAGCGCTCTCCAAAATATTAAACGATTTCAAACCCAATCCCTCCGTCCAAGCCCGTCCACGCTCGTCGTTATCGACACAGCTTATGACTTTGGCTTCACCTTTTTCGGCAAGTTTCAAGTATGATTTTATGGCTTCTTTTTTTAATCCCGCCATAGAGACAAGCGCGGAATTTTGCAGTTTATCTTTGTCGGCGAGTTGGTAAAATGACAATAAATCTATCGCGGATTCAAAGGCGTAAACGGTCTGAGCTTCGCCGTTTTGGATTTTGAAAATACTTCCCGAAGTACCCGCCGCCACGCCCTTGAAGCGTTGCCCGTCCGCCGTCAAAGTGCCGTGAATTTCCGCGCCGATGGGTGCGCCGTTCTCGTCCGTGTGGACGAAAACGGCGTTGCCTTTTTTGTCTTGATACAAAACTTTTTCGGCGATAAGTTTCGAGATAATTCCCTTGTCAATCCCGCGAGTTCCGACGAGATACGCGAAAATTCTTTTGATGTTATCGTCGCGTTCTGGCGGCGAAAAAGTTTTTGCGGCGGCGGTTTGCCCCGCTGAAATTTCGCGGGACGGACGCGAAAATTTTTGTACGGCGGCGGCTTTTCCGTCCTCTCCGATGAGTGATTTCACCGCCGAATTAAAATTCATTCCTAACATTTTTTGCAAGCAGTCAATAGAATTTTTGCCGCCTTCTCCGTTTGAAAAACAATGCCACTCGCCGCTTTCGGCGTTGATGAAAAAACCGCCGAAGCCCTTGATGTGAAATTCATTTTTTCTTGTTCCGCAATCGTAACCGCGAGATAAAAAATAGTCGGCGAGGTTCGCGCTCCGCGCGGCGGCGAGTTGCTCTTTTGTGTATGCCAATTTCAAAACTCCTTTCGGATTCAATTGTGTGTTGATTGAGAAAACAATTTATGCTAACCCAAATGAAGAAGCAATAAAGGAGTTGAGCCGCATATATTTTATGCAACTCTCCACCTTTGCTCCGCCCACTCCAAATCTACTTTAAGCGGGCAGTTTGCTTCCTTCAAAAATGTCAAGATAGCTAAAAATTCTATCAGTTTCATATTTTGGCGGCTTTTCAGATGACCGATATAAAAATGCCCGCCGCAGTTTGGAGGCTGCTTATCGTCGCATATGAAAATACACACGCTGTTATCATTGGGATATTTGCTGACTATGCACATAACGCGGTCGGGATTATCGGCGTATTGAGCCGCGTCGTTAAAGAAGTCTCTAAATTTCTCGGCGGTTAAGTTAAGGCTTTCGGGTGAATCCATAGATTAGCTCCTTGTCGGATTTGATGTAATTGCGCCGAATAATCATTTGTGCTATATTTCCTAAAATTCTACCCAACGGGAATACCAATCTAAATCCACCTCGACCTTACAGCCGATTTCCCCGCAAAAGGCTGTGAATTTGAAAAAATCTGATAAATTTATGTTTTCATTTTTTGCGTCTTTTTCGTCAAAAATCGTGATATGTCCCGCGCACTCCCTCGGCGTTTTGCCGTTGCATAGAAACGCGCAGACGCAAGCCGCGCCGTCCGGGTGAACAGGGTCGTTGCTTATGACGCAGACGTAATCAAAATTTAATTCGGCGTTCTTTTCTATCCAGTCTTGAAATTCGCCGCGTAATAAGTTAAGTGTTTCAAGTGAAGCCATTTGCAAATTCCTCTCCTCGATCGTTATTTGATTTCGCTCGGCTCGTCCTCCAACAGCTCTATGATTTCGCCGCTCGGAAGCGTTCTTAAAATTTTGAAAAAATTTTCAAACCATCTTTCTGCGCTGGAATTATTGTCAACAAAATCTTTATGCTTTTCCTCGAGTTGACTTTCAAGGCTTCTCGCTGAAGCGTAGCCGAGCGGTTTTCGCTCCCAAGTTTCGGCGTAAACCGCTCCGTTATAGTCAAGTGTAATTTTGACTTTGCGATTATTTTCAATGCTTTCTATCGTTATTTTCAATGGGTTATTCCTTTCTGAGATTTGTGTTTCTCGGGCACGGGGCTGTCGATTTCCTCCGCGCGGTTTTCTTTTTGCGGCGATTGCGGCGGCTCGTCAGGCGCGTCCTCGCTGTCGTCGTCGGCGGCGATTACTGGCGCGTCCGGCTGGCTCAATTTGCCGCCGAGTTCCGCGCCAAGTTTCGTAAATTCCTCACGCAGGGCTGACAGCTCAGCGGCGTGTTCAAAGGGCGCTCCTACGTTGCGCTCCGCCTCTTTCAAATCGACGATTGTTTCCGCTAATTTTTGTTCGGCGGCGGGTATGTTTGCCGGAATGTTCCCCAATAAATTTTCAATTCGCCGAATATTTCCGAGTGCGTTGGCGCGGTCAACAGACGTTTCGTAGCTGTCTTTTCCGCGCAAAGTAATCTTGTGATATATCTCTGAAAGCCGTGTGGTTTTTTCCAAATACATTCCAAAACCGCCGTACTCTCCGACAATTTTTGGCGGCATTCCAATTTGCGCCGCCGCCAAAAATTTCTCCAATTCTTCGCCCGCGTCTTTGCGTTCCGCGAAAACTTTATCACCGATTTTGATTGAAAAATTGTCGCCGATTTTTGCGGCTTGCTCCGAATCGGCTTTCAGATTTTCAAGCCGCCGTTCGTACTTCGCAATGGTCGTTTTACCGCGCTCAATAACGTCTCGCAAGTCAAAAATTTTCCGGCTGTGTTCGCGTTCCAAAAGTTCAAGCCGCGACAGTTCCGATTCAAGCTCAATGAAGCGTTTCACTTGCGGATTGCCGCTTGACACGGCTTGCATTTCGACGTAAGTCAAGACAAATTCGTCAACGTCGCCGCAAGTCCGCTCGGAGGTTTTTCCGCTCATAAGCTGGCTTATGAATCGCTGTTTCGTGGTGATGATGTTCATCAAGTAAGCGTCAAAAGTTCCCTCTGTCAAATAATTAAAAATTTTGACTTCGGAGAAATCATTTCCCTGCCGCAAAATCCGCCCGTTGCGCTGTTCGAGGTCGGACGGCCGCCAAGGCACGTCGAGATGATGAACGGCGGCAAGGCGCGTTTGAAAATTCGCGCCGGTTCCCATTTTCGAGGTGGACGCGATTACAATTCGCTTGCCGCCGTTTCGCAAATCCGCGAACATCTGCTGTCGGCGTTCGTCAGTCTTGACATCTCCCGCGAAACAAATTTCGGCTTCGGGAACGCCGCGCTCCACCAACTCCGCTTTGATGTATTCGTAGACGGAAAAGCGCCCGTTGTCCGCGTGAATTGCAATGTCGCAAAAGACGGCTTGCACGCCTTTTTGCTCCGCTGTTTCTTCGTAAATATTCATCAAATTGTCAACACACATGTTGACTTTTGAATCGGGGAAATTCGGCGCGGAGGGGCCAACTTGCCCGCCCGGGCGTTGCCGCGAAGCGGCAACAAGAGGGTCAATAGCCCTTGCGTCAAGCCCCAAAAGCCGCGCGGAGTGGGTCACGGCAAGCATATTGTCCTCCCACGGCTTGACTTGACCATTTGCTATCCGCTCGGCTCGGGCGGCTAAAACCGCCATGTAATCACGCTGGGAATCGTTGATTTTGGCAAGGACGGTCTGCGGCTTCCCGCCGAAAAATTTTGGGATTTTGAGCGGCAAATCCTCCGCGTTTTTCACGTCCGCGAATTGCTTGTATGTCATTATTAATTCGGGAATATTGACAAACCGCGCGAAGCGTTTTTTTGGTCGGAAACCGTTTCCGGCAGGCTTCATTTCCATTTGAGTGACGACCTCGCCAAACGTCGCCGCCCAGTCGTCGAAAATCCGCAAACCCGCCTGTTCCAACAAATCCGGGCGCAGATATTTTGTCATTGTGTAAAGCTCCGTCATGGAATTGCTGACGGGCGTTCCCGTGGCGTACAAAATATTTTTTTCGCCGTATTTGTCATTCAAATAGCTCGTTTTCATGAGCATATCCTCGGATTTCTGCGCGGGGCGGTTTGTCACTCCCGCGACGTTGCGCATTTTGCTTAAAATCATTCCGTTTTTGTAATTGTGGGCTTCATCGGTTACAACATAGTCAAATCCGATTTCTTCAAATGACAAAGAGGTATCCTTTGTTTTGCCGCCGTGAAATAGCTTGTCAAGCCGTTTCATCGCCTTTTTGCGGAGGCTTTCCAAGTCCTTGACGCTCCGTCTGTCGTCCTTGTCAAGTTCCTCAATCGCGCCCGTTATTAAGTCAATTTCGTTGCGCAAAAATTGCCGCTGATATTCGGGCGACATCGAGATTTTCTCGAATTGCTCATAGCTCATAATCACGCCGTCGTAGTCGCCTGTGGCGCACCGTGCCGTGAATCGGCGGCGATTCTGCTTGTCAAAATCACCCTCCGCAGCGGACAAAATCCGCGCGTTTGGATAGAGCCGCTGCCACTCGGCGGCGGTTTGTCCGACAAGCGTTTTCGGCACGATGACGACAGCCTTGCTAATTAAGCCGAGCCGCTTTTTCTCCATAATCGCCGCGATAAATTCAAAAGATTTTCCCGCGCCGACAGCGTGAGCAAGGAGAGTATTTCCGCCGTATTTCGCCATTGCTATCGCGTCTTTTTGGTGCGGTTTAAGCTCGATAAACGCAGACATTCCGGGGAATGTTTGATGAGAGCCGTCGTATTTCCGACCGACAAGACAGTTAAACATCTCGTTATAGCGTTTCTCATATTTGTCGCGGCGCTCCGCGTTTTGCCAAATCCATTGCGCAAACGCCGAGCTCATTTGTTTTGACTTCTCGATGGCAAGCTCGGTCTCCTTGCGGTTGAGGACGTATTTAACGCTTCCATCGGGTTGTTTCACAGAATCGCGGACAATCATATCCCGCTGATTGAGCAAATTTTCAAAAATCGCGTAGCTTGTCATTCGGCTCGTGCCGTGGGTCGAGGTCGCCGCGACGCTGCCGTCAAGGAATTTCCCCGATATTTTGTACTCGCCCACAAGCGTTCTGCGGAGCTGTCCCGGTTGGAGTTTGGCGTTTGTACATTCGCGCAAAAATAACGCGTAGTCGTCAATGTCAATCCACGGAACGCCGATTTTTGCAGAGATGTCGGCGGCTTCAAGGAAAAGCGGGAGAACGGCTTGCAGGGCTTCGGAGTTGCGAGCGAAAGCGTCGTTTTCTTTGGCGGCAAGCTCAGCGATTTTCAGTTTTTCACGCACGTTACCCGACAAATATTCGCTTGCTTCCTCATGCTTATTTGTTTCGGGATTGAGATAAATTAAATTTTTATATTCCAATTCTTTCATAATTTGTTCAATTTCCGTGCCGCAAAGGTTTGACATATACGCCAAATCAACGCGCCCGCGCTTGTCGAGCGAAACTGTCAGAGCTTCCTCGGCGGTGTCGGTTCGCGTAGTCTCTGCGTTCGATAGGATTGTCCGCTTCATAAATATGTCAGCCTTGGCAAGCTGTTTCGTTTCCGCGTCGGTGTGTTCAAGGGCGCAAAGCAAGTTGGCGTAGTCGTCCTCGGCGAAAATTCGCTTGTTTGTGTCACTTGTCAGATTGCCGTAGACAGCCGTGAAACCGTCGTAAACTTGATTCAGCTTCTGCTGGAGCGACAATAATTCCTCGTCGTCACAGCCGCGAGATTGCGCCGCGACGAGATTTACCGCCGTTTCTCGCACATTGATAAGCCCCGCGAGACGGTCAAGGGTTTTGCCCTTTATATCGGCCTTTTCGAGCCGTCCGTCGCTGACAAAATAAGGCTTGCCGTCCTTAATAACGTATGTGAAATTCCGGGCCGACAAAGGCGCGGGAAGCTCGGTTTCCTCGGTTTCGTCAAGCTGTTCCGTGTTTTGCGCGGTAAATTCGGCGCGGATTTTTGAAACTGTGGCGTTTAATTGCTCCGACAAATCCGAATTTTCAAAGGGTACGCAAGCCGTCTCTTTTTCGTTACCATACATATTTTTTGAAAATTCCATACGTCCTAAAATCATTTCCGGGTGGTCAAGGAAGTATTGATTTATCGGGATTCCGTCGTCGGTTTGTCCGACGACTACCCAGTCAGGCGAAACTTGCAACGGCTCGGCGCGTTTTTGCAAAAAAATAAGGTCTGTCGTGACTTCCGTTCCCGCGTTTGCCCGGAAAGCCGTGTTTGGGAGCCGGATTGCGCCGACAAGCTCGGCTCGTTCCGCCATATATTGCCGAGCGCGGGAGTCTTTTTTGTCAAGCGTACCCTTGCTTGTGACAAACGCGATAATCCCGCCCGGGCGCACCTTGTCTATCGCTTTGCTGAAAAAATAATCGTGAATCAGAAAATCAAGGTGGTCGTAGTCGCGGTCAATGACTTTGTAGCTTCCGAACGGCACGTTGCCAACGGCCAAATCAAAGTGATTGTCCGGAAAATTCGTTTGCTCGAAGCCCTTGACGGCGATATTTGCTTGCGGATACAAAAATCGCGCTATCCGCCCGGTGACGCTATCAAGCTCAACGCCGTAAATTCGGCTGTTTTCCGAGATTTCGGGCGGCATTACGCCCAAAAAATTTCCAACGCCGCAAGACGGTTCCAAAATTCGCCCGCCAGAAAATCCCATATTTTCCACGGTCTTATAAATCGCGGAAATGACGAGAGGGCTTGTGTAGTGGGCATTGTTGACGGTTGCGCGGGCTGAGGCGTACTCGTCGTAGGTCAAATTTTCTTTCAGCTCGGCGTATTCGTCGCGCCAATCCTCTTTGCGAGGGTCAAAGGCTTGCTGAATCGCTCCCCAACCTGTGTATTTTGACAAAATTTCCTGTTCATCGGGCGCGGCGGGGCGGTTTTCGGCTTCAAGCTGTTTGAGCGTCCGAATCGCCGCGAGGTTGTTTGTATAGCGGGTTTTCGCGCCGTAGGAGCCAAGGGCGGGGTCGGTTATGCGGTAGTTGGGTGGGGGGACGCGCCCATCGGCGGCAGGTGTTGACGGTGCGGGGTCGACCGCTTCCGTTCGCGCGGAGCGCTCATCAGGCTCCGGCTGATAAAGGTTTGGCGCGGAAGCGGCTGGTTCATGTCTTTTCGGTTGCGCCGATTGCGGCCGCGAAGCAAGGTCTGTCCGCGCCGGATTTTCGGGCGCGGTGGGAACGCCGCTATCCAAAGAAGGCAGGGAAGGCGTTAGGTCAAGAGCCATTTGCTCCGGCTGGCGGCGTTCAGTAGCAAACTCCGCTTCACGGTCGGCGCGGTCGGGGGTGTTTAAGTAAAATTTTTTATCAAAGGTCTTGACAAAGATGAAAAGCTGTGCTACACTTATTTCAGTAATATCGTTGAACTGCTCTCGGGTGTAACCGTTTTCGGCTAAGCCCACGCGTTCCAACGGTATTATTTTTATGTGTTTAAGATTGTACAGACGTTTGTTTGTATCACCTCCGGGTACTTGATACTCCTCAATCGCCACGTCAAACAACAAAGGCTCGTTGTCGTATTTTACAACACTATACCCGTGGTGCATAAATAAAGTGGTATCCGCTTTATTTTTACCACTTAATTCGGAAACGCGAGTGTCTAAAAATACGCAATCAGCCAAAATTTTATCCAACTGATAAAGTGCGTTTAGGCGTGAATAGGCGCTTTTCCCCTTATCGCGGCGTTCATATCTATCCGCGTATTTGTAGGTGTCGTCAAGCCCTTTTCGCGTTATATTTATTTGCCAGTTTGTATCTTTATTTGACACAATTCCGCGTTTTATGGTGTGATTTTTTATATCAGCATAAGCTGATTTGAAATCAACACCGCGATTCTCAATGGATAAAATTGGCGTCGCAGTTTCTTCCGCTTCCCTCCAATCCTCTAATCTGCGCTCATACGGCGATTTTTGAAGCAATTCTCGGCTGAATTTCTCCTCAAACTTCGCGGTTTTTTCCGTTTCCTCATTGGAAAAATTCAGTACGCTTTTGCGCGGCTCAATCTCGCGGAGCGCGTCCACGTCGGCTTGCTCAATTTGAACGGGGACGCTCGTATAAATCCGTTCAATATCATCAATTGCCGTGTTCAAAAGCTCTTTAATCAGCGTGTTTTCAGGATTTTGCTTTACAATTGCGCCGAACGCAAAAGCAAGCTCCCGCCAATCAGATGGAGTAATTTTACGTGCCGCGTATTTTTCGTGAAACGCAAAAGCCTTGCCGTAGGCGGCTTGTAGGTCGCTTTCGGCAAGGCTTATGTTTGTTTGTGATTGCTGTACCTGTTTGACCGCCGATTCCATCAGCGTTTTTAAGAATGTGTGCCCGTTTTCAGCGGTTATTCGCTCCGCTTCGGCGTACATCTCGCCGATTTTTGCAAATCCCGACGCGCCTTGATATTTTGCGTAAAACGCCGCCGCCGTTTCATAGACAGCCCGATATTCCGCTATTCTCTCCGTTGCAAGGCTATCTCCCGCATTATCGTCCCGTCGATTTCGAGTGATTTCATTTTCTCCCACCTCGCGCACTCCATAAAGTCCTTCGGGCGCGGGTTCTCCGCCGTGTATTGCTTCTCCAGTCGGTCGTACATCTCCCACGCTTCCCGGTCGATTAAGCGCGGAATTATCGCCCAGCGGCATTGAAGTTGAAGCACCGTCACGTCCGTCGGGTACTGTTCCTTGACGAATTTCTGCCACGCCCGACCCCAGCGGTCGATTGGCTCCTCTAACAGTTTCTTCTCCTCCGGGTCGGTCGTGTACTCCAACATCGGAAAGTAAAGAAAGTTGGTCGGGTCTAACTTGTACGACAATTTCGTCTGTTCGTCTGTTGTGTATTCCGGGTAATAAATTTGGTCCTCCTCGCACCAGTAGTGCGTCATTCCGTTCTCTGTCTTGGTTTTGTACGTTGTTTCGGTCATAATTTTCACTCTGCCTTTCTATATTTACGCGATTGATTTTTTGCTCAAAATCACGCAAGATAATTCGCGCCGTTTCGCTTGCGCGAGTCAGCAGACGAGGCACGGTTGAGGGGTCTACGAGGTCGAGTGCAGTAGGGTCAAGGGTCGCGCTGTACTTAAAGCCGCTGTCGTTTATCGCGCACCGTGCCGCCGTAATCTGTCCGACAATCGACAAGAACGACTTGTAAAACTTTTGGCGGTCAGCAGGAGCTACGCCTAATTCCTCGGCATATGCGTTGATAATGCCGCTTGTATGCTTGACTGAAAGAAAATCTATGCAGTTTGAAAAAGTATTGATATTGCGCCCGTTATCGGCGTTGACCATAGACAGTACAGCCGCCGCCATGTCTTTGTCCATAGTCCATTGGGTTGGCTTGACGGTTTGCGTTGTCTGTTCAAACGCGAAATAATTACGCAATTCTCCGGCTTCGGTTAAAACGGCTAAGGCCTTTTGTCCGCGCCGTACATTCGAGCCGATTTTCTGCCATGTCGGATAGTCCGCAAGCAAGGCGGCGGCTGGGTTTTGGGCATACGCGCAGATTAACTCCGTCGCGGAATATTTATAGAATCTGCCGCAGTATTGCAGAAAATCCGCGAACGCCGTTTTGTCGCTTGAAATTTCAGCGAGGGCGCGGGAGTAGTGATACCGCGCTTCCGCTATTCGTTCTTGGGGCATTGGGTCAGCCTCCTAATAATTAAATGTATTTAGCATAATTCATACTTCCGTAAAAAACTCTCACTATATTCACGATTTTTTTGTCCTCGTCCGCAAGATAAAGAATCACATATTTTTTCACAATAGCGCGGCGATATCCTTTTTCCGCCAAAATATGGTCAAGTGAAATCGTGAATTTATGCGGGTTTTCGCCAATCGACAAAATCATTTCTTGAATTTCCGCCATTAGCGTTTGGGCGGCTTGTCCGGCATAAAGAACGCTTGAGATATAAGAAAAAATCTCGTGCAAATCATTTTTTGCCAAAGGCGATATAATTACTTTGTACGAAGTCTTAGTAGCCATATTTTGCCCTCAATTCAGCAAAAACAGTTTCGGCATCCTCTCCTTCGCCGTTTGCCAATTGCTTTTCCGCAATCGCCAATTTTCGATAAATTTCAACCATTGCAAACTCACGCTCATAGGCTTCGATGCTCATAACCACCATGTCGCCGTGACCATTTTTGGTTATGAAAATTGGTTCGTCCAATTTGTGACAAGTATCTGAAATTTCGTTTGTGTCTCGCAAAACAGTTATAGGCATAATTTTAGGCATAAGAGCAACCCCTTTATTATTATGCCATTATTATAGCATAATAATGTTGTCTTGTCAAGCGATAAATTAAATTTAATAGCTACTCTATAATTTTTTCATAATTCCGTCTGCCGTGCAGAACGCGATAAATTTTGACCGCGCCGAGTGTTTCGTCCACACGATAAAATACGGAATATTCAAATTCTATCACAGCTTTTCGGTACGCCGGGTTAGGCGCGTACTCGCTGAACATGCATGGTCTTTCGGAAACTTGGCATAAAAAGTTGTCAAAACTTTCTTTGAATTTTCGCGGCGGATTTTCGCCGAATCGGGCGAGATATTGGCGAATTTCCCATAAATCGCTTTTCGCTTCGTCTGAGATTGATATTTTGAAATTCATTGACCGACACCGTCCCAGTTATCCCATTCCTTGAGAAAATCCTCAATGGGTGTCCAACTGTTGGGGTCGTCCTCGCGCACTTCAACCTCCGCAAGTTTTTCTTTGACATAGCAAATGTGCAAAAATTCTTGATACCGCTCCATTTCCTCATAAGGAATCAAAACGGCTTCGCTTTTGCCGTTATTGGTGATTATGACGTGGTCGCGGTTTTTGACAATTTTAGCAAGTTCAGGGTAATTGTTCCGCAAATCCCGAACAGCCTTTACGTGTGTGCTGAACATAACGACGCTCCTTCAACTTAGCATTATGATACATATTGTATCATAATATGGAACGCGTGTCAAGCGGTAAATCATATTCCCTCGTAATAAAACTTAAATTTCTTTTTTAAGTCAAGCAAATAATCATTTTCACACAGCACTTTTACCCGCCTGTCGCCGCGTTCGTCAGCCGCGCAAAACTCTGCCCACGAATACAAATTTTTCCCTCCCTCAGATTTCCGCACGGAATATCGCAAATGCACTACGTGATTTTTAACTTTTCTTGCGAATTTCCTCACTATTTTAAGTTGTTTCACGGCGGCTTCATTGAACACGGGAAGCCCGTATTCGTCAAGCTCGTCGGGCTTCGGCTTGATGAAAAAGCTGGTGTTCCGTTCGCCCAAAATTTCGCTTATTGTCACTTTGATGTACAACATCCGCTCACCTCTCAAAATTGCAGTTCAAATCCTACTTTCGGCTTTCCGTTTTGGTCGGTTCTGTCTTTGAACGCGACAACCGCGTCGTATTTTTTGTCCTTGGCTTCGGAATAAAAGCCTTTGACTTGCGCCTTGCCGTCAGTCAGAAGGGCTTTCATCACCGTTTTCGTGACGCTTTTCTTTTTGCTCTTGAAAAAATAATCGTCCTTGAAAACGCTGAAAATGCACGTCTTTTTTGAGAAATTAACGCAATAAAAATTCTTCGCGCCCTCGTAAACTTCTCCGCCGCAACGAGGGCATTTGCCCAAAATTTCGCATTGTTCGGCGTTCTCCGTCCTGTTTTCGTGCGTGATATTTTTCTCTCGCTCAATACAAGACTTGACAAGTTTTATTGTTTCGTCAAGCGCGAAGTCCGGATTTCCCGCGCCGGATTCAATATCAGCGAGTAACTTTTCCATTTCGGCAGTCATTTCCGCGTTTTTCACAGCGTCGAGAACGCTGTCAATCATTTGTTCGCCTTTCGCCGTCGAAGCAAGAATTTTACTCTTTCGCTCGACGTATCCTCGCTTGATAATTTGCTCAATTACGCTTGCTCTCGTCGCTGGAGTGCCAAGCCCGCGCTCCTTGACAAACCGCCGCATTTCCTTATCGCCGAGCCGTTTGTCAATATTCTCCATAGCCGACAATAGCGAGCTTTCCGTGAATTTTTTCGGCGGCGACGTTTCGCAATCTTTAATTTGCAAATTCCGCGCGATAAATGAATTGCCTTGTTTATATGAAACCTTTTCTTGCTCGGCAAACGGTTCAAACTCCCGCCACCCCAGACTTACCGAAGTTCTCGACGTTAATTTGAACGTGTGTTTTTCACATTCAAATACATACCGTGTTTCGTCAAAAACATATGGTTGGTCAAGCGCGGCAAACAGGCGGTTTATAACCAATTCAATCACTTTAGTTTCGTCGTCTGTCAGTTCCGCTAACTTTTCAGAGCAAACAATATTCGTCGGCAAAAGAGCGTGATGGTCTGTCACTTTTGAATTGTCAACGACGCGCTTATCAAAATTCAAGCCCTGACTTTTCAGCTTATTCACGCGCTTTTCATCGAAAAAGGCAAGTCCGCAAACCACTTGCGTCACGCTCTGCGGCATATCCTCCGTGATGTATGAACTGTCAGTTCGCGGATAGGTCAGCAGTTTTTTCTCATACAAGCTCTGCGCCGCGAGAAGCGTCCGAGCCGCTGAAAAGCCGTGCTTATCGTTCGCTTCCATTTGCAGACTCGTCAAAGAAAACAACTGCGGACGATTTTCCGTTTTGCGCTTTGTATCCGCTGAAATGACGTAAATAAGCTTATTTTCACATTCCGTCTTTACCGTTTCCGCAAATTTCTTTTCAGAAAAGCTGTCAATTTCGCCGTCAAACCACTCCGCGCCATTGTCAAGAAATACCTTGAAAAACGGCTTTCTGACAAAGTTTTTTATCTCTCTGTCCCGCCCGACAATCATGTTGACCGTGGCGGTCTGAACCCGCCCGACGCTGTAATTCGCGTTGTAATAAACCGAGTAAAGCCGCGACAAATTCATTCCAATCAGCCAGTCAATTTTCGCCCGCGTAATGCCGGACTGAAACAAATTGTCCTTGTCCGCACCGTCAAGCAAATTAGACAGCCCGGCGCGTATACTCTCGTCGGTCATCGAGCTTATCCAAAGGCGCGAAAACGGCTTTTTACAGCCCGCGAAATGGTAGATTAAACGGAATATCAACTCGCCCTCGCGCCCTGCGTCCGTAGCGCAAACAAGGCTGTCAACCTCTGGCAGTTTCATAAGACTTGCCAAAGCTGACAACTGCGCCTTATTGTCCGCTATTGGCAATAGCTTAAATTTACCCGGCAAAATCGGCAAGTCTGACAAATTCCACTTGGCATATTTTTCATCATATTCTTGCGGTTCCGCAAGCCGCACAAGGTGCCCGAGCGCGTTCGAGATGACATACTCGTCATTTTTCCAGCATAAACAGCCGCTGATTTTTTCTTTTTTACAGCCGCCAATAACAGCGGCTATATCCCGCGCCACGCTCGGCTTTTCAGCTATCAAAAGCCGCATTATTTGTCACTCCTTCGGTTTTTTGCTCAGTTTTAGGCTTGATAAGCCCTTTTGACAAGGCTTCCTCGACCGCTTTTTCAACATCCGCGATGGTTATGCGGTTGTCAGACATAAGCGCGTCCATATCCGCGTAAACCGCGAGAAGCCGCTCTTTTTCAAGGTTCGAGAGCTCGGAGCGAAGCCGATTTACCGTTTCTTGATTCTTTTTAAGGCTTTCGCCTTTTGATTCAACTTGCTTTTTCTTGGCGGCTATTTTTTCGTCTAAAATCCTGATTTTGTCAGTGTTCAGCATAAAAGTCCTCCTTTAATTTTAGTCAACAAAAAAGAGGGTTTACACCCTCTCTGATAAAATGTCAAGCGAATTTCAGCCGCCCGCGCGGAGTCGGGACAACTTTACCCGCAATTTCGGCGGTTTCCAACCATTCCTTAATGACAACCTCTATATTTTCAAGCGCCTGCCGCATTGTTTGTCCGTCGGCGGCGCAGCCCGGCAACTCGGGAGCTTCCGCTATATAAGCGTTGTCATATTCGCTCCAAAACAAAATTATTTCATACTTATACATCAACATCATCTCCAAGTTTGCATTTCAAAATTAGTTTTGTCAGCTCCTCATAACTCATTTTTCCATTTGCGATTTCAAGCCCTATTTGAATGACATATCGGCAGAATTCCGACAAAGTCATTCCTCTCGCTGTTGCTCTTAATTCTTGCGCAATTTTTTGCAAATTAAGCTCACTAGATTCTGTTGCTGACATAAAAATCACCTCTTCAGAATATATTTTACCACGTTTGAAGCTGTTGGTCAAGAACTCGCGGGTCTAACCCTCCCATACCCCAACAAACGGGCTTGCCAATACGGGGTATTGACATTCGCGAATCCAATCGGGTCGCCGCAGACGAGCATATGCCCGTCGCCGACGTAAATGCCAATTTGCGTGGCAACTTTTTCATCTGAATCGGGAATCGGCGGCGTGGGATAGGTGGCGGCAAAAAATGCCAAATCCCCGGGCTTTATTTCGTTTTCTGGGACAGCGCCGCACCAAGTATAAATATCCTGCGGGAGCGCCCGGCGGCTCATTCCCTCGCCCATTGGTATCCATAATTGCAAATTATAAACATAACAAATTAAACCGACATTGTCAAATTGACTGTTTTCCGGGTCGCAAGCGTTGAAATAATATCGTTTGCCAATATATGGTCGCGCTTTGTCAATAAGCCGAGCAAAATCCCTGTCGCGCAAGGCTCCGGCTGATACTTGAAAATTCTTGTTATTGACAGGCTCACCGCCTTGTATCGTCATCTCGCCAGTATCGACAAATATCACGGGATTGAGCGGCAAATCGTTTAATTGCGCTTGAATACTCAAATTGTCGCCCGAAACGGCTATTTCATCGCCTTTGTTGACTTGAGCGCCCTCCGGTGAGACAAATTCCGAACAGCCGCCGAACCAAATTTTAAGTCCGCTTGACTTATTCTCGACGCTGATTATATCGCCGCTTATCACGATAATTCCGGCAATTGGAGCCTTTATTTTTTGCCCCGCGCGTATTTTCGCTTTCGAGTTGTCATTGACAATGTACGAGCCGTCCTCGTAACGATATTGATAGCCAAAGTTGCCGCCAGCGTAATATGTCCAGTCAAAATCCGTCGAGCTGTCGAAATAAAAGCGGTTTCCGCGAAAATCGCGGCGAAGTTCGTACATTATCATATCGTTGCCGTCAAGCCATTTGTAAGGCGTTGGCGGCGTTCCTTTTTTGCCGGAATGAATGACCTCGTCGGCGGAACGCGCTTTTAATGTCACATACAAAATGTTGTGATAAATCGGAATCCAGCCAAGCTCACTGTCCCAACGAGAATCAACAATTATGTTTTCCTCACGGTAGTCAAGCTGAAACATCTCGTCAAAAAGTGTTTTTATGTCATTTTTGACATTTGCCGCTTTAAATTCGCCGCGAAGCGAAGTCAAATACGCCAGCACCTCGCTCGGATTATGGTCAATCGCCGAAATGTTGTAATAGCGCTCATTGATATTGCCATAACCATATTGAGAATATCGGTAAGTATTCGGAATTTTGTCAATTGTCCGCTGCAAATTGTATTCGAGCTGTGTAAAATACGTTTCAGCTTTGTTCAATTCCGCGTCCTCCGCGAGATAGGATGCGGCGATTACAGTAGTATG
>JAITSQ010000027.1 GCA_031287685.1 Clostridiales bacterium
AGGGGGGATACGTTATCACGTCGGGTCTTTCGGCGGGTTCCAGCCGTTTTCCGTCGTTTTTGTGCGCTTCAATCTCACTGATAATCGCGGCTTGCTCGGCAGGGTCTCTTATGATTGTAGCCATACCCGCCGCGCCTAAGCGAGACGCCAAATCCACATAGTGATCCCTGCCGTCACCTACCCCAAGGACTTCCCACGCGTACGGCCCGGCAATCGGCGCCAAACCTCTCGTATCCGGCACAACGTCAAAAAACACGCCGTCCTGGCTTAAATATTTTTTCTGCGCGTTGAAAACCGTTGGGGGAATCTGGTCTCGCGGTTGATCCATCCACCATTGCGCGGTAATCTCCAGGTATTCTTTTTCGTTCCAAATTTCCCCCTGCTCCGCGTACTTGAGTTTAGCCAGTTCCCGAAGCTGCTCCTTCGGGAGGGCCACAAGCGTGTCGACGGAAATTTTATCCACATCAACGCAAGACGTTATCTCCCTTCCGTCGATAACAAGCGGAGAGGCTTCGTCCGCGAACACCGTGGCGGCCGAAAGCAACATAACCCCTGAAACCGCGAGAGCGAGGCATTTCTTGAAAATTTTAAGCATTGACATTCCTCCTAATAATTTTATACGAGTTCCCACGGAAACTACTATAATTATAGCAGACCGCGAACCGCGCCGCAACAGCGAGGTAAAAAATTACAGGCGGGATACAGCGGAATGAGAGGCGCCGTACCCCGCCTTTTGCGATATTCTCAATAACTCTGCGCACTGATGCCGCCGGTGTTTTGAGCTGCCGGAAGCGGCTCAAAGCCCCGCCTTAACAGTTACGGTGTTGCGTCAATCTGGCTGAGCACTAATATGAACGCTACCGCCAGCGCCACCACCGCTACGGTTTCCACAATTACGAGCAAGCCGAGCGGCTGCGCGCCCGTATCGTTAAGGGTACCGATGGCCGGTTTCTGATAGTCCATAAGACACCTTGCCTTTCATAAAAGTACTCTTAACAGTTACGGCGTTACGTCAATCTGGCTGAGCACTACTAAGAGCGCTATCGCTACTACAGCTACGGTTTCCACATATAACCACAACTCGGCCTTTTGCAAGCCCGTCGTGTTGTTAAGGGTACCGATGGTCGGTTTCTGATAGTCCATAAGACACCTTGCCTTTCATAAAATGTTTTTAATAGTTACGGCTTAAGCGACTACTGTCGCTACAGCCACCGCCGCTACCGCAACCGCCACTACCGCTACGGTTTCCACAACTACGGCCAAGCCGAGCGGCTGTACGCCCGTTTCGTTAAGAGCGCCTATGACCGGTTTCTGATAGTCCATACAACACCCTGCCTTTCGTACAAATGTTTTTTAATAGTTACCGGCTTATGCTACAGCTACAGCTACAATTACAGCCGGTGCTACTAATATTATTTGTGTTACGCTTCCTATAAGCAGCAAGCCGAGCGGCTGCGCGCCTGCGCCGTTAAGGGTACTCACGGTCGGTTTCTTGTAATCCATGTGGCACCTTGCCTTTCGTAAAACTTAAGATTTTGAGTGCGTTTATATGAGAGTATTGAGAATATCCGAAAATTTCGCTTCAAAATCGTCGTCAATCAAGTCTACGACAAAATCTTTATCCCGCCATATTTTGGGCAGGTTGTCGTATTCATTGTCCATATCTCTTATTGACATAATGTTTTCCGCCAGTTTTTTAATAAGCTCGTGGCCCCACATATTATTCAGCCCGTGCTCCCAGTACTGTAAAAACGGGTGCTTCCTTATGTTGCCAAGGACGAGCGGCAGATACGGGTCAACGATAACGTCGCCATTGGCGCGAATCATAACGCTGTTCAGCACTATGTTCATATTTCTGAACCTTATCAGGTGGTCTACAGGGTCGCCCCATTCAACCCGTATTTTGTTGTCCGACTGATTCAGCAGGTTTATCGTATTCACAAGCTCTCTGTATTGTTTTTCTGTCGGGTTGATTTTTTTCGCGTTGCCGCTGGCGCGGCCCATTATCATCAGCGGCTGAACGCGAATGTTGTTATTTCCGTTCATACCCATACCCTGAAGCATATAATAAAAATCCTTAAATTCGCCGATGTTAAACTCCGTCGGCGTAAACGCGACAGCGAAGTCAATTTTGCGCTCAATCAGCGTCGCTATGCCGCTCAGGGCTTTTTCGTACACGCCCGCCTGGTTCCTTATTCTGTCGTGAGAGGCGCTTGTCGCGCCGTCAAGGCTTATCTGAATCCGCGTAAGGCCGGCGGAGGACAAATCGTCCACGGCTTTTTCATCAAGCAGCAAGGCGTTCGTTACCATGGCCATATTCTGGCATCCGTAGCTTTTAAGCCGCTTCGCGCATTCTATCACAAGATCCTTGCGCAAAAGAGGCTCGCCGCCGCAAAAGCACATATTGAGCAGTTTAATATCCTTAAATTCGTCGATGAAACCCAGAACCTGCTCGTCGCTCAGTTCGTCGCTTGACTGATAATTTTCGCCGCTGTTATTATAGCAGTGCAGGCACCTTAAATTACATTTATTAGTAATGTCGAGGCTGACCTGATGCGGCCCGATCAATATATCCCGTACCATAATTTCCCCTCCCGAATCGCCGTTCCGGCGCGCCGCTTTTTGTCAGATATAGCGGCTGTAGACCGCCAAATCCTTGCGTTCGACTTCTTTTTTCAGCAAACACTCAAGCTCAAAACCCAGACGCGGCAGCAGCTCCTCTATATTTGCCCGCGCCGCCTCCGGCTCCTTAACAATCTGAATCTTGATTTTGGCGGCGTTCCTCATACTGATATCCGCCGCGCAGTTAATAACGCCTTTTATCAGGAATTCCAGATTGCTTTCGTCGCACAATATTATTCCTATCGAGCTGACGCTGCTTTTTACGCTTTTTGAAAAACGCAGAGAAATAAGCCCGCGAATTTTTCCCGCCGTTTTCAGCACATAAAAATCCTCCTCAAAATTAAACAAAACTTCCCTCAAAAACACTTCGTCGCAGTATACGGAGCTTGTGGCGAGGGGGTGGACGTACTTAAACATATCCGCGTTTTCGCCGTTTTCCTTAACAAAATTAAGAATCTCCCTTATATCGCTTTCCTGGACGGAGCAAAACGCCAAATTGTCCTTTTCCTCGAATACGGTGTACACAAACGGATCCTCCTTTTTCCAAGTTATAAGTTGAAATCTGTACAGTTGAAGCAACGTTTCAAGCAGGTCTTTCTCCAGCTCGTCAAGCGTCACGTTTCTAAAAAGCTGAAGCAATTCCCCGGCGATTTCTCCCGCCGTTTTTTCGCCGTCGCATTTTTCCAGTATTATTTGAGTTGTTTTGTTGAAAAAAAGCTCGTGCAAGCGCGCCGCGTACTTAGAGTTTACGCTTATATAGCCGTCTTTTTCCTCCCTCCGAAACGACAGCCGGGCTTTATCAAACACCGGGACGGCGGCTAAGGCCTCGTCTTTGTTTACTTCGGCCAAATTCATTTTTATCATCGTCAAACCCCTTTCCGCATTGTTTGTTCATTGCGTCGTCATTTATTTCAAAGCGTATAGATTTATTAATCAAGGCACCCTTTGTCATATAATATCATTTTGTGCATATCTTGTCAATACTTATTTTTATAAAAACAACGCTTTTTGTGCGGCGCTAGCGAATTGTCCCCGCAATAAAAAAAGCCGCCGCGCAAGTTAACCCTGCGCGGCGGCTTTTCAGCGTCATTGCGGAAACGCCCGACCCGTTTTTACGCTATTATAGCAATTTCGTTTGATATTGGCGTCCTTGCCCGCGATTTTCGGCTTGAATAACGCCAATCAAACATGGAATTGCTATTAGCGGTCGAATAAGGGGCTGACGTGAACTTGTCCGCGGGAAATCCTTGCGAGGCTGCTGGTTCAAGGAAAGCAAAAGCGCTATATAACCCTTATTTTGCTTCCCGAGGGCGTCTTTTCGACGCTTAGGCGCTTTTCGACGCGCTCGCCAAGCTCCGCGACGTGCGAAATAATCCCGATAATACGCCCGCTCCCCGCCATATCCGAGAGCGTCCTTAAGGCAAGCTCCAGCGCGTCCGGGTCAAGGGAGCCGAAGCCTTCGTCGATGAACATAGCGTCAAGCCTTACGCCGCCCGCGCTCCGCTGCACCACGTCGGACAGCCCCAGCGCCAGCGCCAGCGAAGCCAGAAACGATTCCCCGCCGGATAAACTGTTGGCGGAGCGCGCTTTTCCCGTATAACTGTCAAGGACTTCAAGCTCCAAACCGGACCGTTTCCGGGCGTCGCCGCCGTCGGTCTTTCGCAGGAGCGCGTAGCGGTTCTGGCTCATCGCTTTCAGCCGAAGATTGGCGGCGCGCAGCACGCGCTCGAAGTACGCCGTCTGCGCGTAGGTTTCAAAATCAAGCCTGCCGTTCGCCGCGTCGGAAAGCTGCTTAACCGCCGCGTACCGTTTTTCAAGCTCCGCGTACCGCGCCGCGCTTTGACGAAGCTCACCGTACACACGCTCCGTCCGCTCAAGGCGGCTCCTCACCTCGTCGCGTTTGCCGCGCGTTTCGACCTTCGCGCCGTTGACCGCCTCCGTTTCGGCGGCGAGTTTTTCCAAGTCGGGCTTCTCTTGAGCCGCGGTCTCGCGGGCGAAGCGATTTTCGTCCGCTTTAAGCCGTTCGCCCTCTTTTTCGTAATCTGAAAGCCGCTTTGCCGCCGCCGACAATTCTTCCTCCGACGCCAGCGAGTTTTCGTATTCGGCTTCGTCCGCGAAATTATGAGTCCGCAGCGCCTCGGCAAACGCCTCGGCGGAATGAGCCCGCTTTTCACGCTGCTCCGTTTCGCGGCGCTCACGCTCGGCGGCCAGCGTCCGCGCGGATTGATTTTTCAGCTCGGCGCCGGCGTTTCGGTCCGCCGTCGCTTTGTGTTCCCGCTCAAGCCGGGCAAGCTCGGTTTCGTCCGCGCGTTTCCGCGCGTCTAGCTTGCCCGACTCCGCTTGCGCCAGCGCGAGGGCTTCGGCCAGCCGTTCGCCGGCGGCGCCCTCTTCGCCGGAGGGGATAAACTCAAGCGCGTCAGCCAAAAACCGTTTGGCGCGGGTTTCCGCCGCCGCCCTCAGCTCCGCGCGCTTTTGGCTGAGCGCGTCGCGCCTTTGGGTTGCTTCGTTCCACTTTTCCGTCAGGTCGGACAGCTTTTTTTCAGCGTCGGCTTTCTTTTCCGTAAGCGCCGCCAGCCTCGCGTTCGCGGCGGATAGACCGCTCTTAATCAGCGCGCCCGCCTCTTCCGCGGCGCCTGGGATAACACCGCGCAAATCGGCCAGGAAGCGGCCGCGCAGCGTGTCGAGCCGCGCCCTTAACACAGCGCACTCGTTAGATTTATCCTCGCGCCTTTTGCGAGCTTTCCGGGCTTCCTCCCGCGCCTTTTTCAGTTCATTTTCGGTTACGCTCCCGTCCGCCGGGCAGGCGGGCGCGGGGTGGTCGGCCGAGCCGCAGACCGGGCAAGGCTTGCCGTTTTCCAAAGCCCGCGCCAAAAGCCCGGCCTGGCCGCGCAGGAAGATTTCCTCAGCGGCGTTAAACCCGCTTTCGGCCGCGCTGAATTCAAGGTTTAATTTTTCAAATTCGGACCGCAAGGCCGCCAGGCGGGCCTGCTGCGTAATAAGCGCCTCGTAATCCCCGTTTAGCGCGGACAAGGCGTCCCGGAGGGTTTCCGCTTCCTCGCGTTCCCGTTTTAACGCCTCAAGCGCCGCCTGTTCGCCGGAAAGCGCCGGCAGGCCCGAAATAACGCCCGTCACGTCGGAAAGCTCTTTTTGCAGCGTCAGGAGCGCGGCCCGTTTCGCCGATATATCGTCGTATTCGGTTTTAAGCGCGGTCAATTTTCCCCGCGTTTCGGCGGCTTTCTCGCCTTCGCGCTTCAGCGCGTCAAAAGCGGTTCGCTTCTCGTCAAGGGAGGGCAGCCCGGACAGCGCCAGCTTCGCCTCCGCGAGTTCGGCAAGAGCGGCCTCCGCTTCAGCTTTGGCCCGCGCAAGCTCAGTCCGCGCCGAGGCAAACAGGTTTTCGGCTTCGGCGGCCTTATCCGCGAACGGCTTAACGCGCCGCAGGGCCGTTTCGCCGCGAACGCGTCGCGCCTCAAGCCGCGACATTTCCCCCATGCGCGCCGCGTGCCAGAAAAGCGCGGCGCGTGTGGCCGCAAGGCCTTCAAATTTCTTTGACAGTTCCTTCGCGACGGCGGTTCGCGCGGCGAGGGCTTCGCTTCGCTCGTCAAGTTCCGCCAGCTTTTTATCCGCTTCCGCGAGCGCGGTTTTGTCTTGCTTAATCCGCGCGTCCCACTCGGCGAATTGTTCCTCGCGCCTGTGCGGGTCAACCCCGCCGCGCTCAAAATCACGGCGGCAAAGGGCCAGTCCGTCGCTTGCCTCTTTGCTTCGCGCTTTCAAAGTTTCCTGAAAATATTTAAGCGAACCCGTGCCGAAAATGCGGCGCAGAATTTTAACTCTTTCGTCAGTGCCGCTTTGCAGGAAGCGGAGAAAGTCGTTCTGCGCGAGCATTACAATTTGGGCGAACTGGTCGCGGTCAAGCCCGATAATTTCGGATATTTTGGCGGAAACCTCCCTGTCGCGGTCAAGCGTCGTTTTATCCGCGAGGGTGAGGGCGACGCTGTCGGTGTAAGTCGTCTCGCCGGTCTTGCGGGCGATATGCGGCGTAATGGCGCGCGTGATGTTATATACGGCGCCGCCCGCGGCAAAATCCAGGCTGACGGAGGTTTTGACGCGCCCGGAGGCATAGTCGCTGCGGAGCATTTTGTAATTATCCCGCGCTCTGCCGCTTGCCTTTCCGAAGAGGGCGTAGGAAATAGCGTCGAAGATCGTGGTCTTGCCCGAGCCGGTTTCCCCCGTGATTAAGTAAAGCCCGCCCGAGCCAAGCTCGGCGAAGTCTATAGTCTGCGCGTCGGCGTAAGAGCCGAACGCGCTCATCGTAAGTTTGAGAGGTTTCATTCCGCCGCCTCCGCCGCCGATTCAAGCAATTCGCGCGCGATTTCCGCCTGCTCCGCGCTCATCGCCGCGCCGCTGACTTCAAGGAAAAATTCGCTGAACAAGTCGTAAGGAGAGAGCGCCTCCGCTTGTTCGCGGCCGCCCGCCGTTTCGGAAATATCGGCGCGGGTCCGCGAATTTTCAAAATCGAGCGCCATTACGTTAGGATAAACGCTTCGCAGCCGGCCCATCGGGTCGGCGAGTTCCCGCTCGTCGGTAAGTATAACCCGAAGGTAATCCTCTTTGTCCGCAAGCTCCGAAATTTCGCGGCTTGTCAGCTTGTCCAGCTCTCCTTTAATTTCCCTCATATCGTGAATCGGCGTAAGCGGAAGTTTCGCGAAAGTCAAATCGCCTTTTTTACGCAGTTCGGCAAGAGTCACGGACTTTTCCTGCCGCCGCTCCGACAGCGAGTATTTCACGGGCGAGCCGGCGTACCGAAGATTATCCGCCCCGACGGACTGCGCCCCGTGCAGGTGCCCGAGCGCGGCGTAATCAAAACGGCTTATCAGCTCCGCGCTGACGGCGTCTATTCCGCCGGCGGGGCTTAACTCCGATTCCGAGCGAAGAGGCTGGGCGCGCGCCGGCGTGAAAAATTGGTGAGCTATAAGCACATTGCGGGCGGCATAGTCTATATTCGCGCTTTGCAGCGCCGCCGAGAGAGCGTCGTCGTAGCTTTCAACGCCGCGCCCGCCGAAGAAGGCGCGCGCGGAGGAGGGCTTTATGAACGGCAGCAGCCAAAACCTCACCTCTCCGTATTCATCGGGCAGCGCGACGGACTTCAGCTCGCCGTCAAACGCGCCGCATATGTAAATGTTCTTATCGGAAAGCAGCCTGCTCGCGTAATTCAAACGCTCCGGCGAGTCGTGGTTGCCGGACACGAGCAGCAGGCTGACGCTCGCTCCGGAAAGCTCCGTAAGGAAGTCGTCAAACAGGCGCACCGCCTCGACGCCCGGCACGGCGCGGTCGTACACATCTCCCGCGACGACCGCCGCGTCGGGGCGCTCCGCCTCAATATACCCGAGTATCTGCCGGAAAGCGTGCCGCTGTTCCTCAAGCATCGAGAAGCCGTTCACGCTTTTACCGATATGCAGGTCGGACAGATGCAGAAATTTCATTGGCGCCCGCTCGCAATCTATAGCAATTTCGTTTGATATAGGCTTGTTTCGAGCCGAAAACGCGTTGAAGCCGGCGTTTTTTGGCGCTGCTGCCCGCTAAAAAGCCGCCTTCTTGCCGGCGTTTTTCGGCTCGAAACAAGCCAGTCAAACATGGAATTGCTAATGTAAAATTAAACCCTGTTTTCCTTCATTAATTTTAGCATATCTGCGGCAAAAATCAACAGAAATTTCCGCGGACCTCTTGCGCCTCAAATTATAACAATTCCGTTTGACATAGGCTTCGCTTTACTTGACAAACCTTTTCCCGCGCGATACACTTATTCTATAAATTAGGAAAAGGAATCGCTACAGCCCTTCAGCCAAGAACGGGCGCATTAGGAGGCTCGGCTTAATGTTAAAAAAAATCGCGGCTGTAACGCTTGCCCTGCTTACGCTCTTTACGGCGGCCAGCCCGTCCTTCGCGGCCAGCCCGTCCTTTGCGGCGGGCGCGTCTTCGCTTGACGACGCTCTTGACAGGGCCGCCGCCTATGTTTACGAGGCGGCGAAGGAGCCGCGAGTCGGCTCCGTCGGCGGGGAGTGGGCCGTCCTAGGGCTCGCGCGGAGCGGGCGCGGCGCGCCGGCTTCATATTATGAAGCGTACGACAGGGCGGTGGGGGATTACGTCCGTG
This sequence comes from Clostridiales bacterium, assembly GCA_031287685.1. Lineage (GTDB taxonomy): Bacteria > Bacillota > Clostridia > Lachnospirales > WQUN01 > JAITSQ01. The sequence goes on from JAITSQ010000027.1 coordinate 8,771, forward strand.
AGCGGGAGGGTGTTCTGAGCGGCGCGAAATATACGGAATATTCCCGCGTTATTCTCGGCCTTACGGCGGCTGGGCGCGACCCCAGGAACGCGGCTGGGCGCGACCTGACCGCCGCCCTCGGGGATTTTGACAAAACCGTCAAACAGGGCATAAACGGACCCGTCTGGGCGCTTATCGCGCTTGACTGCGCGGACTACCCTATTCCTAAAAACGAAAACGCGAAAACCCAAGCCACGCGGGATATGTATATTGACGAAATCCTCCGGCGGCAGCTGCCGGACGGCGGGTGGAGCCTTACCGGAAAAAGCTCCTCCAGCCCGGACATAACGGCGATGGCGCTTCAAGCGCTGGCCAAATATCAGGATAAAAAGAAAGTAAGGGCCGCCGCGGACAAAGCCGTGCTCCGCCTTTCAAAAGCGCAGGGCGCGGACGGCGGCTACTCAAGCCCCGAGGAAGCGGCGCAGGCCGTCGTCGCGCTGTGTGAGCTTGAAATCAGCCTGGAGGACCCGCGTTTCGTCAAAAACGGCAAAACGCTTCTGGACAACCTCTTGACCTATCAGAACGCCGACGGCAGCTTTAGTCATTCGCGCGGAGGCTCCGGCAAAAACCAAATGACGACGGAACAGGCTCTCTGCGCCTTGACCGCCGCGAAGCGCGCCGCCGGCGGGCAAAGCGGCCTGTATCGTATGGGCGCGGCGGCGGAAGGAGAAAACAAATGAAAAAACGCGGAAAAATTACGACGGCGCTCCTTCTTCTGCTCCTGCTGACCGCCGCTTGGTTCGCGGGCGGCGGCGCGAAAAACCCGGATAAGCAAGCCCAAGCCCAAGTTCAATATCCCGCCGAGCCCGCGCCGGAGGGGGCGCCTCCCGCGAACCCGCGAGAGGGCGGACCCGGCCATAGCTGCACCCTTTCGGTCGAATGCTCCTCGATTCTTTATAATATTGAAAGCTTAGACCCGGAAAAAGCGGAGCTTGTGCCGGAGGACGGCGTTATTTTCCCGCCGACGGAAGTTGCTTTTTACGAGGGCGAGTCTGTTTTTGACGCGCTCCGGCGGGAGCTGCGGCGGAATAAAATACATCTGGAGTTTGTGGACGCCCCCTTTTATGACTCCGCGTATATTGAGGGGATCGGCAATATTTACGAGTTTGACTGCGGCGAGCTGTCGGGCTGGCTGTACCGGGTCAACGGCTCCTTCCAGGATTACGGCTGTTCGCGCCGCAAGCTCGAAGACGGCGACCGCGTGGAGTTTGTCTACACCTGCGACCTTGGGCGGGACGTCGGGGCGGATGAGGAGGGGGCTTTGAGAAGCCGGTGAGGGACGCTTTTTCGGAATATCACCCCCTTGTGAATTTTGCCTTTTTCGCCCTCGTCCTGGCGTTCACTATGATTTTCAGCCACCCCGCGTGCCTCGCGGTTTCGCTTGTGTGCTCGCTTATGTTTCGGGTTTACCTGAACAGGGGAAAGGCCGCGCGGTTCGGGCTGGCTTTCCTGCTGCCCGCGCTGCTCGCGGCGGCGCTTATAAACCCCGCGTTCAATCACGAGGGCGGCACGATTCTGGCGTACCTGCCCGGCGGCAACCCGCTCACGCTTGAATCCGCGCTGTACGGGGCCGCCTCCGCCGTTACGCTGATAAGCGTGATAAACTGGTTCTCCTGTTTCAACGTCGTTATGACGAGCGACAAGTTTATTTACCTGTCCGGGCGCGCGCTCCCCGCGGCGTCGCTTATTTTGTCGATGTCCCTGCGGCTTGTCCCGAGGTTTAAGGCGCAGATAAAAGAGATTGAAAACGCGCGCAAGTGTATCGGGCGCGGCGCGGGAAGCGGAACCCCGCTTCAGCGGGCGCGCGGCGGTATGCTTATATTGTCCGTTATGGTCTCGTGGGCGCTGGAAAACTCAATAGAAACCGCCGACAGTATGAAAAGCCGGGGATACGGCCTGCCGGGGCGCACGGCGTTTTCAATTTACCGCTTCGGCCGGCGGGACCGGGCGGCGCTGTGCTTCCTCGCCGCCTGCGCCGCGTATATTATAGCCGGAGCGGCGACGGGCGGGCTGTATTTCCGATATTTCCCCACGCTTAAAGGAAATTTGACGGTTAGCGTCTGCTTGGTTTATTTTGCGCTGTGCGCGTCTCCGGTCGCGATAAATTTGCTGGAGGACATAAAATGGAAAGCTATCGAATCGAAAACCTGACTTTTTCTTATCCCAAGCCCAAGCCCGCGCCTAAGCCCGCGCTGAAAAACATAAACCTGACCATATCCGCCGGGGAGTTTATAGCGCTCTGCGGGCCGTCCGGCTGCGGCAAGACCACTCTTCTGCGGCAGCTGGCGCCCGCCGTCGCGCCCTTCGGCGAAAGAAACGGGCGGATTTATTTTGAGGGCCGGCCGCTTTCGGAGCTGACCCGCCGGGAACAGAGCGAAAAAATCGGGTTCGTGGCCCAAAACCCCGAGAATCAGCTCGTCACGGATAAAGTGTGGCACGAGCTGGCTTTCGCCCTTGAAAGCTTGGGCCTGCCCACGCCTGAAATCCGCCTGCGCGCTGCGGAAACGGCCGCGTTTTTCGGCATTCAGAACTGGTTTTACAGAGACGTGAGCGAGCTGTCCGGTGGACAGAAACAGCTTCTGAACCTTGCCGCCGCGATGGTCGCGCAGCCCTCCGTCCTGATTCTCGACGAGCCGGCCAGCCAGCTTGACCCGATTGCCGCGGCTGATTTTCTGACGGCGGTCGGCCGCGTCAACCGGGAGCTTGGCGTGACGGTGCTTATGACCGAGCACAGGTTAGAGGAGGTGTTTCCGCTGGCCTCGCGCGCGGTTTATATGGACGGAGGCGAAATATTTTGCGCCGGCGCGCCGTCGGAGGTGGGCGCGGCCCTGCGCGGCGCGGGCGGCGCGAGATTTATGGCTATGCCGACGCCTATGCGGGTCTGCGCCGCCGTCCCGAACGGGCTTGACTGCCCCGTGACCATACGAGAGGGCAGAGACTGGCTCGCGAAAATGATAACCGAGCGCGGCGCGAAGCCTTTGCCGCCCGTCAAAACGCCAGAGTCCCCCCCCGTTCGGAAAGCCCCCCCCGCCGTCCTCCTCGACGAAGTATGGTTCCGCTATGAAAAGGGGCTGCCCGACGCGGTGAAGGGGCTGAGCCTGCGGGTAAACGCCGGGGATTTTCTCTGCGTCCTGGGCGGCAACGGCACGGGGAAATCCACCGCGCTGTCGCTGATTTGCGGAGTAAATAAGCCGTACCGCGGAAAAGTCAGGATCTTCGGCCGGGAGTTAAAAGATTATACGGACGGCGAGCTGTTCGGCGGGATACTTGGCGTACTGCCGCAGAACCCTCAGGCGCTGTTCGCGCAAAAGACGGTTCGCGCCGATTTGCTTGAAGCCCTGTCCGGGCGCGGCCTGGACGGGGACGAAAAAGACGGGCGCGTACGCGAAACGGCGCGGCTTTGCCGGCTCGAGGAGCTGCTTGAAGCCCACCCCGGCGACCTTTCGGGAGGGGAGCGGCAGCGGGCGGCCCTCGCGAAAATATTGCTCCCGCGGCCGCGCGCGCTTCTTCTGGACGAGCCGACGAAAGGGCTTGACGCTGAGTTTAAGCTGATTTTCGCGGGAATCCTGCGGCGGCTGAACGAGCGGGGCGCGGCTGTGGTTATGGTGAGCCACGACATAGAGTTTTGCGCGGAACACGGGGGGGTCTGCGCTTTTTTCTTCGACGGCGGCATCCTGAGCGCCGGAACGCCTCGGGAATTTTTCAGCGGCAAGAGCTTTTACACCACGGCGGCCAGCCGTATGGCGCGGGGGCTGATTGACGGCGCGGCGACCGCCGGAGACATAATTGCCGCGCTGGGCGGGCCCGCCCAAAACGAATCGGGCGGCGGCGGTTATGAAACCTCCCCGCAGGCGCCTCCGGAGGCCCCTCAAGCGCCCTTCCGCCCGCCGGGCGGAAAGCGGAGGCCGCCAAGGCGCGCCCTGGCCTCCGCGTTTATGACGCTGCTGGCCGTGCCGCTGACAATCTGCGCCGGCGTGTATTTTTTGGGGGACCGAAAGCATTATTTTATAAGCGTACTGATTCTTCTGGAAGCGATGCTGTCGTTCGCGCTGATTTTCGAGGGGCGCGGGCCGCGCGCGCGGGAGCTTGTGATTATCTCCGCGCTTTGCGCCATAGGGACGGCGGGGCGGGCGGCGTTTTTTATGGTCCCGCAGTTTAAGCCTGCGGCGGCGCTCGTGATTGTCTCCGGGGCGGCGTTCGGCGGCGAAACGGGCTTCCTGGTGGGCGCGGCGACGGCCTTCGCGTCAAATATGTTTTTCGGGCAAGGTCCATGGACGGTCTGGCAAATGTTCGCTTTCGGGCTTGTCGGGTTTTTGGCGGGCGCGCTTTTTCAAAAAGGGCTTTTGCGCCGAGGGCGCGCCTCCCTGTGCGTGTTCGGCGCGGCGGCGGCCTTTTTCGTCTACGGCGGGGTTATGAATTTTTCGCAGGCGCTTATGTATTACGGGAAGCCCTCGCTGCCCGCCTTCGCCGCCGAATGCCTGCGGGGCGCGCCGTTTGACTTGATTCACGCGGCCGCCACCGCGCTGTTCTTATGGGCGGCGGCGGAGCCAATGCTCGAAAAGCTGGAGCGGGTCAGGCTTAAGTACGGGTTATAGCGATTCCGTTTGAAAACGGCTCAACGTTCAGCGTTTTTTCGCGCCTCCCCGCGTTTGCGCGAAGCGAAAACGCCGTTGCAAACCGCTTTGCGGCCGCGCGAAAAAGCCGCCGGTTTCACCGGTTCAAACGGGAATTGCTATAATTGAAGAAAAAGCGGCCCGGATACCGTATCCGGGCCGTTCTTCGTCTTTATCTCAGCGAATCCACTGGCTTTCAATAATGGGCAGATTCGTGGCGGTGTTGTCCGGCCGCAGCGGGTCTACCTCTACGCGGATATAATCCGGGTAAAAATACTTCACGGCATTGTACTGACAAACGCGCGCCGCTACTTTTCGGTTCGCCTCCTCCATCGAGGACTGCATCTCAGTTAAGGTGCCGATTTTAGCGGACAAGCCGCCGCCGTACATATGAAACTCCGGCTGGCTGGCCGAGCTTTTATCGTAGGAGGAGCGGGTCGTCGGGTCGTCGCTCAGCCAATGCAGCAGCGTCGTCCAGCCCGTCAAATCGTTTCCTTGGCCCTCGCTCCAGTTCGGGTTGGGCTGGCGCACCCAGCGCCAAACGTATCTGTGCCCGGTGGCGTCCGTCGCGTACACGTCCGGCAGATTCGGCGTAAGGTTTGTGCGCGGGTCGTCGTTGGGGGCGAAGGCATTCAACCCGGGCGTGCCGGAGACGATCGTCGCGGGGGCCGCGCCTTCGGAGCCGTCCGCCTTGTCGGGAACCCACTGATAATAATACCCCTCGTCGCAAATGCCCCATTTGAACCATTCCCAGTGCCCCTTGCTTCCGGTGAGAGCGCCTGTAGCGCCCGGAAGGGCCGTGGTGTGATATTGGTCCTCAGGGTGGCGTATTGGTATGGACGGCTTGATGTCGGCGTTGGGGCGCTTGCCGTAACCGGCGGCCTCCTGCCAAATGCAGCCCCTGCAGACCGCGCACTGGCCGCCGCAGTCCGGGCAGCCGGGGCCGCAGCCCTTGGTCAGAATCCTTGCGTCCTCCTCAATCGGGCGCGGAATGTAAAACAGCGTCATGGCGTTGGCGTAAAAATTCTTGGCGTAAATCGTGCCGTACCAGGGCTTCGCTTCTCTCGCGAACCTCTCCTGCACCTCGTCGTGCGGGTTTCCCGGCGTTTTATAAAGGTCGGGAGACTCGAAAGTCCCCTCGGGGAGGTACAGGTGGAGCGGGCAGTCTTTTTGGAGCGCTATGCCCGTATTAGTCGTTATCATATCAAGGGCAAAGGGCATCTCCGCCGATTTCTGCTCAATCCACAGCGACACGTGAGACGTACCGATGTTGGGAGCGGAACCAGATTGGTTCACAAACGCCGCGCTTCCGGAGACTTTAATGCCGCTCTCCCTTCCGCCGGTGGCGCTGCCGCTATAGCCGCCGACGGCCTTGCCGTCGTTCCCTATTACGATAGCGATATTACGGTTTTTAGTATAAATCGGCTGGTTGAACCCAAACTGGATTTTGAACGCGGAGTCCGTGCCGGAGGTCGGGTAAAAATGAAACGTCTGGGCGGCCAGCTCCGCCGGCGTGGCGGCTGGGTGGGCGGCGAGGTAAATCGCCTCCGCCACGGGCTTCATCTCCGCTTCGTCCACATAAAAGCGCACGCCGTTATAGCCCGCGTCGATAGCCTTGTTCACAATATCGTCAAAATCAAGCTCGAGGGTCCTTCCGCCCATGGCGTTGTAAGTATAGTTCTGGGTCTTGTAAAAATACTTGGCTAAGTTAACGGAGGCGGAGCCGCCGCGCCCGGGCTTTATCTCCCAGCCTGTTTTGGCGGAATCGTAAAGCAGTTCTTCGTTTTTATATTCAATATTATCGCTCGACAGCAAGCCGTAGGTCGACGAGCCGTTGACCCAGAAGCCCGGTATGCACGGGTCGATGTGATATTTTCCGTCGCTTTTGCCGACCGCGAGGATATACTCCGGGTGGTTTTCAAGCACGGCTTTCAGCGGCTCGTATTCCCGATAGAATTTATCGTTGCGGTTCCACTTCGCGGCTATATCCCGACGCGCGCCCTTAAAGCCGGACGCGGTCGTGCCGTTGGGGTATTTGCCGCTCATGGGGTAGTCGAGCGTGCCGGAAAGGAAATACGCGAAGGCCTTGGTAATAGTGCGCTTCGCGGCGGCCCTGTCCGCGTTGTCGGCTGGCCAGGAGGTCCTGTAGCTGTCAAGGTTGGCCTGCGTGTAACTCGTGCCCGTGCCCTCATACGCGTAATAAGCGACGTTGGCGGGAATTTGGCCGGCGCTGTTGTTCCAAAGGGCGCCGTCGCTGTACGCGGCGCTGCCGTCAAAGAGCTTATCAAGCGCGTCCAGGCTGAATTTAGAATCGGCTGAAGCCGAGTTGGTCAGAGCGCTGCGCCCGGACACAAGGTCCGCTTTGTTCTTTGTGTTTAACATGTCTTTCGGGTCAAACGCGGCCCGCGTGGCCACAATCGGGGCCACGCCCACGATTTCGCCCTGGCTGTGGCCGCCGGCGTTATAGCCGGGGTCCATCAAATCCGTGGTTACCTCAAAACGCTTGGGGAAAGTCTGCCCGTCCTTCGTTTTGCCGTCGTCATACTCCCCGGCGTACCCAACGTACCAGGTTTTGCCAAGGTCGGCGGCGGGCTTGGAGTCGTCTCCCGCTTTGGTGCCCGTGGCGGCGTGGCCGCCCTTTTCAATAATAAGCGCGCCCGGATCCGTGTGAACGTCTACGCCCTGCTTAACCGTAAACTTGGCGGATTTCCGGACTTTGCCCTGGTTTTTCTTCTCCGTTCCGCTGACCGTGTCCTTAAGATCCGTGTTGGCTTCTATCGTCAGGTAGTAGTCTATGGTTCTTTGCCCGACGTCCTCAAAGGTCTGCGTTTTAACGGCGACGGTAAGGTTGCTCGTGGCAATCTCCCCGTCGTCGTTTTGCGGGAAAGTCATGGTGTGCTTGTATTTGTCCGTTCCGTCTACAGGCGGGCCGGGCTCATAAGGGCCGCTCGCGTCAAAATAAGAGTTGCCCGTGAAGAACGCGCTGTTCGCGCCCAGAACCGCGCCCGTGTCGTCCCGTTTGGTCATAGCCTCCTGCATTGACTCCAGGTACATGTCAATGGCGTTCCGGCTGTAGTAGGAAGCGGCGGTCTGCTCTTTGTCGAGCGAACTCATACGCGTGGTGGAGATGACCGAGAAGCTCACCATAAGCACGAGCAGCGTGACGAACACCATTACGCAAATCACGAGCATAAGCGCCGCGCCGCGTCGCTTTTTCAGCTTATCGCGCAGTTTCTTGAAAAATTTTCCCATATCGAGACTCCCTTTCGTTAATATTTTGGTTATAAGCCGCTCAGTATTTGAGATTGTCTAAAAAAATTCAGACAATCTCAAGCTCCCTTCTTGCTCGGTGTTTTGCGCCGCCTAGCGGCTCAAAGCCTCCTTCTTGCTCGGTGTTTTGCGCCGCCTGGCGGCTCAAAGCCTCCTCCTTGCCCGGTGTTTTGCGCCGTCTGAAAGGTTTCAGACGGCGCAAAAACCTTTTTTACACGGCGGCCGGCGGGGCGAAAGCCTCCGCGGGAACGACGAGCAGGAAAGAACCCTCCGCCGTCGTTTTCTCCGCTTCGCCGCTGTCATAGTCGGACGAGTCTCCGGCGTAATAGGCGCCGGAGGCGTAGGCGATGGAATCTCCGGAGAATTTAAGGGGCGTTTCGTCGGGGTCGTTTCCGCTCAGACCGCCGCCCTGAACGAGCATATCCTCGTTAAAGCCGACTTTCGGAGCCTGGGTGCTTGTGCCGGAGGCGGAAACGGTCACAGTGCCCCCGCTTCTGCCTTTGCTTGCTTTAGGGCTGACGCACGAGAAGCTCAGGTTGAACGCCTCAAACGCCGTGCCCGCGACGCGCGTCTGCTCCCCGGTGAAGCTGCCGCCGGTAAATTCCGCCGTCTTGAGGTTTTTTCCGTCCGCGTAAATGGCGACGGTAGCGGGAGGCGAGGTCTCCCCGTCGGGGACGTTCGTGGCGTAAAACTGCTCCTGAACCTCCGGGGGCAGGGTGTTGTACCAGCTTAGGAAAGCGTCCTTGCTCTCGGCGATAACCACCACCTTAGAGCCGTTAAGCTCGTATTTCACCGTTTTCATAGTCGCCATAAGGGACTGCTGCGAGTGGGCGTATTCCGCCGTTTTATTGCCGGCTTTGGAGGAAAAATCAAGGAAAGCCGTCGCCGCCACAACTATTATCCCGAAAATTACAAGGGATATTACAAGCTCGACAAGGGTAAATCCAGATTTCTTGCGTAATTTTTTCATTAATAACAGGCCCCTTCCCTTCATTAAATTACCGTCACGAACCCGCCGGCGCCCCAACATCCCACGGCTTGCCGTCGGCGTCCCGCGCCATGTTGTAAAGCCATATTTTCGCGCGCATTTCCTGGTCGGCCGCGTCGTAATCGTGCCCGACGTCCCCGCTCTCTACCGTGACTTTGGTTATTTTAACAAAGAACGGTTTATTCTTGTTCTCCGAAGTGGTGAATTTGTTCCCGTTGTCAAGGCTCAGAGTGACCTTGTGGGTCGGGTCGGGCGTGGGCGAGTCCCAAGGGGCGGACGTCTCTACGTTTTCAACGCCCTGGTCAGCTTTGCCGCCGCTTACGGTGACGGCCTGGGCCGCGCCTCCCGTGGGGTTCGCGTTGCCTCCCTCAAACTTTTCGGCCAAGGTGCGCGCTTCTACGACCGTGCCGGTGTTGGCGTGCGTGGCGCGGGCGCTCATCGCCATCTGGGCGTAAAACAGCGCCAGGCCGGACACGATGATTATGAGTATTACCATTGCGACAATCAGCTCCACGAGCGTCATGCCTTTCGAGCTTTTAAGTTTCTTCATCATAGGTTAAACCTCCTCGTCTGACGACATAAAACGACATTTTTCTTTATTATATCATACACTTATAATATAACCAATATAAATTCTTTACTTAATCCTGCCGATAAAGATTAAAGTTTAATTAGAGAAGATAGCAATTTTACAAAACGTTGACTGGCGCGGAGCGGAAAATCGGCGGCAAGAAGGCGGCTTTTTCGGCAGGCATTAGTGCCGAAAAAACGCCGGGCAAGAAGGCGGCTTTTTCGGGCGGTCACGAGCGTTTGCAACAGCTTTTTGGCGAAGCCAAAATAGCGAACGCAAACGCGGGGAGGCCCGAAAAAACGTCGATTTTAAGCCGTTTTTCGCGAAGGAGGGGGCTTTCATTTGTCTAAACTTGCTTTAGACAAATGAAAACACCGAGCAGCGTCGGCAGTCCACGTTTTGAAAATTGCTAGATAAAACCAGACGGGCCGTGATTCTTATGACAGCGGGTAAAAAAATTAAAAACCTTAACAAAACGGCGGTTTCACGTTATATCCGCAAGAACCGGGCGGCGGTTTCCTCCGTGCGCTCCGCCTGCGCGGAGAAATTTTCCGGCGTTATGGCGCGGCTCAAGGCCGACGCGGTAAACGCAAACTTACGCGGCGGAGGGGATGTCCTGGAGAAATACTGCGAGTCATATCTTTTTATGTATAAGGAAATTCTGGGGGTTTCCACGGCCGCCTCCCGCCAGGCCAACCTGTCCGTGCTGAACGCGGCCTATATAGCGGAGGCGCGCGGTTTTTTCGCGTTTTTCCGCGAGCGCCTTGAGCTTTACCGTAAGCGCGAAGCCTCCGCGCGGATTACGGAAAATATGGAGCTTTCGCCGCTGGCCGACCGCGCGTACAAGCCGGATTTCCGGCGGCTTCAGCAAAATTTCATAGGTATGGCGGCAAAATCCGCGGAGTTCGCCGTGCAGTTCGGCGCGGAGCTAAGAAGCGTGGAGGAGCGCCGGTTTTTCGACGAATACGTCTCGCCGGCGCCGTCCGGCTCCCCGGAGAATTTAAGCTATTCGCAGCTGAAGAGCCTGATGCTGATTATAATACGTATGGACGCGCCGGACGAAAAATCCCGCGCGAAGTTTCTGCCCTACGCGCCGGGCGCGGCTCTGGGCGGGGCCTTGCCCGGCGCGGCGGAGGCGCCTCTTTCGGATTCCCCGGCGCGACCGGAAATGCCCGGAATGCCGGATTTCCCAAAACCCAGGCCCGAAAAGCCGCTTTCGGAGCTTAAGGAGGGGGCTTTACGTCGTCTAAATCTCTTTAGACAATCACAAGCCCCGAGCAAAGCGGCCGCCGGAAAACCGTGGATAAAGGCGGGCGCGGCGGTCCTCGCGGGGGCGGCGGTAATTTATCTGGCGGCGCAGGCCGCTCCAAGATTACTAAAGCCGCTTTCCCGTCCGCCGGACAAGAGCGCGGCGGCGGTGCTGGCGGAGCCGGGCGCGACGGAGAAGCTCGCGGGAGACGGAAAAATCGCGGACCCGCAAAGCCCGGGCGCTCCCCAAGGCCCTGCCGGCGGCGCAAACCAAGGCGCGGGAAGTCCGCAAAACTCAGTCAGTCCGCAAGAAGCCGACAACCCGCAAAGCCCCGGCGCTCCTCAAGGCCCTGCCGTCAGCGCAAACCAAGGCGCGGAAAGCCCGCAAAAATCCGCCAACGGCGTGGAAGCGCAAAGCCCGGGCGCTCCTCAAGGCCCTGCCGGCGGCGCAAACCAAGGCGCGGAAAGCCCGCAAAATTCCGCCAACGGCGTGGAAGCGCAAAGCCCCGGCGCTCCTCAAGGCCCTGCCGGCGAGGCAAACCAAGGCGCGGAAAGCCCGCAAAACTCAGTCAGTCCGCAAGAAGCCGACAACCCGCAAAATTCCGCCAACGGCGTGGATCTGCAAAGCCCGGAGTCCCCGAAAAACCCGGATTCTCCGCAAAACGCGTTCCCGCAGGAAACCCTCAAAAACCCGATAACGCGGCTTTTGAACGCAATCTCGCCGAAATCAGGCTCCCTTGACCGGCTGGGCCGGCCGAAGCCGAACCCGAAAACCGGCTGAAGACGCGAAGGGGGCTTTTCGTTAAACGAAAAGCCCCCGGAAGCTGTTTCGTGGAGTCGCCCCCCCAATCGCGCCGACAGCCGCCCGCATTAGCATATCATACCCTATTTTCAAAAACCGCTCCGCGAAACCTCGTTCCCCCCGAGCAAGGAAGCGGCTTTTTCGGCGCTAATGCCCGCCAAAAAGCCGCCTCCTTGCTCTCGCTACTTTCGCTTTGCGAAAAAGCTGCCGCAAATGCTCGTGCCCGCACAAAACCTAAACGCGCCTCCGGGTTAAAACCGGGCGGCCAAGCTGCTCGGTTGTTTTGCGTTGTCTGAAAAGCTTCAGACGGCGCAAAGCCCCCTTCTTGGCCCGCTAAAAAGCCGCCTCCTTATCCTAATTTCCGGGTCTTTTGTCAATCGCCCCACGCGCTCCTTTCCCGGTTTTTCCCGCTTTTTTCAATTCCTTTTCTTGCCGTCATATTACAATACTCGAAGTCACAAGCCCCCTTTTTTAGTTTTCGATGTCTTTAAGTAAAGGGCTTATCATTGCGCGTAAAACTCATACGCCAGCCCGCCGTCCGCCCCGAACACGGGATAGCGCAACTTTCCGCCGGTCAGCTCGCAATCCGCCGCCGCGCCGCCGCCCTCGTAGGTCAGGTAAATAAACCCGTCCTGGGTGTAATATACGCCGGAATCCTCCCGCCCAGCGCGGAAATGGGTAAAGGCGCCGCCGGGGGTTATGGTGATTTTTTCCTTGTCCCGGCGGGAATCGGGCAGGGCGATATTCTGGCCCTCGGCGGTTTCGGAGGAGCGCAGGAGCCAGTCGTGGGCTATGTTTACAACGGAAGCCCCCGCGCGGAGGGAGCCGTCCTCCCGCCGGGAGCGCTCTAAGGCCGCGTCGTAGGCGCCCTGCTCGCAGGAGAGGCATACGCCGCTTTCCGACGGCGCGCCGTAGCTTGAGACCGCGCTCGCGCTCACGCCGACGAGCGCGGAGACCGAGCCGGCCATACGCGCGCTGGAAAAGGCGGAGCCGTCCGCTTCCTCCGCCACGCAAGACAGGGAAACATAATAGTTATGCGGCGCGGGCGCTTCCTCGGCGTAATTGCTGAAAACGCGGCTGCTCCCGCCGGGCACCTCCGCGCTGGTTTCGCCGTCGATTTGCCATATTTTGGAAGCGTCAGAAGGGTCGTCCATTAAAACCTTGACGGTAATCGGCGCCTGCGCTTCGTTGCTGACAAGGAAGCTGAAATACGGCATTTCCCCGGAGGCCGGTATGACGTAAGTCTGTTTCGAGCGGGTCAGCGCCCGCGGCGATATTTCGGCGGACTGCGGGCCGGAGCCGCCCGGAGCGCCCAGATAAACTATGCTTTCGCCGTTTCGCGCTTCCGGGAGATATTTGGGCGCTTCGCTTCGCTCCCGCGTTATAATGAAAATATTCGCCGCGGCGGACAGCAGGAGCGCGGCTGTGAGGATTGCGATAAACTTGCTTTTCAAGGTCAGGACCTCCAGTATATTTTCTTTGCGAAAGCCGCCGCGAAGATTCGCGCCTAGTCGTCCGACAAAAAATCACGGCACCTTTTTTTAAGGACCGAAAGGACTTTGCGCAAGGCGGCGCGATATTCCCCGGAGGAGGCGCGTTTTTTAATTTTCGCTTGGACGAAAAGGGCGCGCTCGTTTACGGGGTCGATTGAAAGGGCCGAGGAAACGGCTTCGGCGGCGGACACTTCGTCCATATTAAGGAGGAGACATTCGGCAAGCTCCGTCCAGACGGCGGCGCTTGCGGAGCCGTCTTTACCCGGCGTTTTAGGCGCTCCCTCCTCGGAGAGAGCCTCGCGCAGGACGGCGGCGGCCTCGGTGTAATTGCCCGAAAGTTTGAGCGCGCGGGCCAGCTTCAGCGGGTGGTCCGGGCCTGGCTCCCGGACGGCGCGTATTGTCTCCGCCGCCTCCGGGAAGCGGCGCAGGAGCAGGAAAATATCCGCGATTTTATAGATATACAGCGGGTCGCGGTTTATTTTGTACGCGGCTTCAAAACGCCGGGCGGCTTCCTTATAATTGTTTAAGGACAGCGCGATTTCCCCGCGGAGACATTCCGCGCGGGCGGCTTGAGCCGGGTCTGGGGCTTGAGCCGGGGCGTCGGTTTTGCGCTTTTTCGCGCTTTTTTCCTCGCTCGGTGTTTTGAGCTGCCCCTGGCCGCCCAAAGCCCCCTCCGTGCTCGGTGTTTTGAGCTGCCCCTGGCCGGCCTCCCCCGTGCCTTCAAGGAAGGATTTCGCGGTTTCGGTATCTCCGGCGTAAATGGCCGCCTCCGCCAGGTTCAGCTGTATCTCCCGGTTTTCCGGCTCAAGCCGGGCGGCGGCTCCGAAGGTTTCCAAGGCTTTAGCGTATTTTTTCAGTTTCAGCAGGGCCACGCCCATATTATTGAGGATGGCGGGATTTTCGGCGAATTTCACCGCGCGGCGGTACAGCTGGTAAGCGCCGGCCGCCTCCCCCCGCTCACAGAGCGCGTCGGCGCGGTCTTTAAGGCGCTCCCATTCCAGGCGGTTTTCCCACCTTGTCAGCTCGTTGCGGATTCCGGATAATTTTTCCCCGCTGAAATAATCGGTCAGGCTGAAAAAGGCCAGCAAGCCGTCGGAAAAGGAGGGCGCGGCGGAAACCTCGCTCCGGATTCTCCTCGCCAGGTACGGCAGGCCGAGCGCCTCCGCCACCCAACCGGAGAACTCCGCGTCGGTCAGTTCGTCCGCGCAGTCCCGCCAGAACTGGCGGGCGTGGTAGAGCGCCTCCTCAAACGAATAAACCGAAATGCCCGTGGATTTAAAGGTATACGGGGTTTTCGCGTCGGCCTGGGTCAGCGCCGGGGCGAGTGCGAGTGCGGCCATAAGGGCCTCCTTAATTACAGGCGAATCAGCTCCGTTATGCTGAGCGCGATATTGTCAATTATATCATAGAACTTATCGTTCAAATCGTAATATTTTCCGCTGGGTTTCGTCACGGGGTCGTAAGCGTCGATGCTCTCCCTGTCCTTGCGCGCCACGACGTATGCCGTCACGCCGCGCTCGGCCAGCATATCGCAAACGTCCCGGACGGACTTGCCGGAAGCGGTGGGCACGTGCGGCGGCGCGTCGGTGATGAGTATGAAGATATTGCGGCTTCCGGGGGGGGTTCTTGCCGTGTCAAGCAGGGCCGCGCCGGTCTCAAGAGCGTCGAGCGAGGATTCGGGTATGTCCCCGCCGTAGGTGCGGGGGATGTTCTTGACCTGTTTCTGAAACTTAGCCACGTCTTCCGTGAAGTTGTAGACGCTGGGTTTTTCCTTCTCGCCCAAATCGCCGAAGCCGATAAGCCCAAGGCGGAACGCCGCGCCCTTGCTGCTCAAGATGTTTGAAAACTCAATCGCGCGGTCCTTCACTCCGTTTATATAGGTATCCATACTTCCGGTGGTGTCTATTATGAACAGGGCGTTCACAAGCTCCCTCGCGGAGGCGGCGCGGGCGGGCGGAGGCGGCGCGGCGGGCTTGCTTCTGTCGAACTCCGCCCGCTGAACCACGCCGGTGGAGAGGTCCTTCACATAGACCTCAAAAAGGTTGTTTTCGTCGATGGCGTAGGTGATTTCAATCTGCGTCGCGCCGAGCAGGCCGGACAGCACGACGCTGCCGATGTATTTCCGCTCGTCCTCGCGCCCGGCTTCCCACTGATAGACGTCCACGGAGACGCTCCCGGCGCCGTCCATAGCGGCGAAATTATTATCCGAGAAGCGGCAGGGGATGGGGCTGCCCATAGGAATAATGGGAATAAGGCCCTTTTCGAGAGTGGAGATATTCGTGACGGCGGAGGTGCCGAAAATCTGGCGCGTAATCTGGCCGACGCGCACGCTGGCGCCCGGCAGGTGGATAAGGTAATTATAAATGGCCGCGCCCATAGCCACGCTCTTGGCCGGGTCGGTGGCGCGGTAAGGCTCCTTTATGGCCCCGGCCACCATACGCTTCACCATCGGGATAAGCGTGCTCCCGCCGACCAGTATCACCTTGCTGACCTCGTCCGCGGAGCAGCCGGCGCGCGAGAGCGCTTCGGTCACGATGTCGCGGGAGCGGTCGATGTATTTGCGAATCATCGCCTCGAAATCCTCCCGCGTGATTTCAAGAGAGAGGTTCTTGGGCACGCCGTCAACTATCATAAGCGGCTGAATCCGCACGGAGGCCTTGTTCGTGCCGGAGAGCTTCTTCTTGGTCTGCTCCGCCTCCTGCTTGAGCTTTTGCAGGACGCGCTTGCGCTCCGCTTCGGAAAGGGAGTCTATGTTGAAATTATTCTGCTCAAGAAACGCAGCTTTCATATGGGAGATAAGCTCGTCGTCGAAATCGTCCCCGCCGAGGCTGGCGTCCCCAACGTCGGAAAGCTCCTGGAAGATTTCCTGGCCGTCGGCGTCTTTTGATACCTTAAGCACGCAGGCGTCGAAGGTGCCGCCGCCAAGGTCGTACACCAGGAGCGTCTGGGCGAAGCCCTGGCGGTAGCCGTACTCAATGGCGGCGGCCAGCGGCTCGGAGAGCAGGTGCACGCTGCCGAAGCCCGCCAGCAGGCCCGCCTGCCGCGTGGCGAAAATCTGCCTGTCGTTGAAATAAGCCGGGTGGGTTATGACGACTTCGCTGAAGCGCTCCCCGGACTGGGCTTCGGCGGTCTCTTTGATTTTCCTCAGGAGATGAGCGGAGACTTCCTCCGGGGAGACGGTCCTGCCGCCGCCCGCGCTGATTTTTTCGTCCGTGCCCATAAACCGCTTGACGGAAATAATCGTGCTTTCCGGATAGATAACCGCGCCGGATTTGGCTTCCTGCCCGGCGATTATGCCGTCCTCCGTGTAGCTGACGACGGACGGCAGGATTTCGTCCGAGCCGTCGATTTTTATGATTTCAAGCGCGTCGCTCTTGTCGGTGTAGATAACGCCGACGGAGTTTGTTGTGCCAAGGTCTATGCCTAAATATGAATATGCCATCGCTGATGGGTTCCTTTCTTACCGTTTTATTCTTTATCGCCTTAATCGGCGTTCGAGATTGCCTAAAAATATTCAGGCAAACCAAAGCCCCCTGCTTGCTCGGTGTTTTGAGCCGCCGCTGGCTGCTCAAAGCCCCCTGCTTGCTCGGTGTTTTGAGCCGCCGCTGGCCGCTCAAAGCCCCCTGCTTACCCCTTTTCCAGCCGTACTTTTTCAAATCTTGACGGGTTGAAGTCCTTTTTATAGTCCGTCGCGGGGAAGTCCGCGCCGCAGCCCATATCCGCGACGCTGCCGTAGACGATGCCGCCCTCCTCCGCCGCGGAAATGGTGATGTTAAGGCGGGTCTTGCCGGAGGGGCGCGGCGGCAGGCCGGTGATTTCCACCTCGCCTATAAGGCGGCAGTCCCCGATGGAGTCGTCCTTATTGATACGCTCAAGGATTTTCAGGCCGAAAGAGGTCATATCCTCCTCGGTTTCGCCGTAAATGGGGAAAATCTTGCTTTTCGTGGCCAGGGCGTAGGTCGTGCCGCGTTTTATCATCGTGAAAAACGAACGCTTGTTCCCGTGGCAGACCTCGAAGCCTATGTCGTGCGGCACGGTCGTTTCAAACTCAATCGGCGGGGAGAGCTTTTCCGTCTCCATATCCGGCTGGGAGAGCAGGCCCATTTTCATAGCGGCGTAATACGTGGCGCCGAGGGATATATCCAGAGCGGGGGTGTCGGAGGCGTAAATCTTGTCCGCGTCCCGCGCTATGTCCATCAGCATTTCCCGCACCCAGGGCATCTGGCAGGAGCCGCCCTCGAGCAATATCCTGGTCACGCTCTCCGGGGAGAGCGGGCCGGTGTAGGCCTCCCGCAGGGTTTTCTGGGCGAGCTTGCGCGTTTTTTCTATAAACGGCGAGATAAGCGCCTCGAAATCCTCCCTCGAAAGCTGCTCCACGAACGGCGGTATGCAAAACGTGAAGGGTATGCGGAAATTTTTCACGCCGGAGAGGCGCTCTTTCGCCTCCCGCGCTTTCAGCTCAAGCTCGACCTGGTTTTCGCGGGAGAGCGCCTCCCGCCCCTGGCCGGTTTTCCCGGCGATAAACTCATAACACCGGGCTATGACCGTCTCGTCCACGTTGTCGCCGCCGTGAAAGGCCTCGCCACCCTCGCTGATTACCTGCAGCTTAACGCCGCCGTCCGGCCGCTGAGCCACATTAAACACGGTTATGTCAAGCGTGCCCCCGCCGAAATCAAACACCATTATTTTTTCGCCGAAATTCAGCTTGTTTTTGAAATTATAGGCCAGGGCGGCGGCTTTCGGCTCCTCCACCAGACAGATGAGGGCGTCCTTGAGGCCCGCCAGCTCACAGGCGCGCATTGTGGCCTTTTTGGCCGCGTCGTCAAAATCATAGGGGACGCTGACCACCACGCCGGCAATCTCCGCCTTGGGGTTCAGGTTTTCGCAATGGTCGATGAGCGCGCGCAGGATGCGGGCCGACAGCTCCTCCGGCGCGTATTCCCGCCCGGCTAAGGGGAAGGCCTCCGCGGTGCCCATTTTGCGCTTGACGGAGCGCGCGGTGGCGTCGGGATAAATTTTCAGGGAGCGGTAGGCCTCCTCGCCCACGACCCACTCCCCGGAGGCGCCCTCCTCGTCCGCGCGGTATTGCACCACCGACGGCATAGGCGCCTTGCCGAAACCGTTGCTTATGTCAATCGGCACGGGCTTTCCGGACACGGAGTCCCAGAAACTTATGACGGAGTTCGTCGTGCCAAGGTCTATGCCCAGGATGTAATAATCCTCCGCGAGCTTCCCGTCGCGTTCTATTTGCCGCTTATAATCCTCCCAGTTCAAGAAAAAACACCCTCTCAGGATAAATTTTAACCCGTACAGCAATTTTGAAAATCGCTATAAAAGATACGTAATATAATGAAGAAAAGTTTCGCTTGACAAAGCCGTTAGGTGTGATATAATAATTATTGTCACATCGGCGCAAGGCGCGGGGATATAGCTCAGCTGGGAGAGCGATGCGTTCGCAACGCATAGGTCAAGGGTTCGAGTCCCTCTATCTCCAGCCCCCTCCCTCTCTTATAGTTTTATTCTATCATTTTAAGGAAGCCTTCGGGCTTCCTTTTCTATATTTTCTCATAAACCGGGGGAAATTACAAGGGGGAATTATAGCGATTCCCAATTTTATCAGCGAGGCTTGGGTTGGTTTGGCTTGCCCTAGATAAAATGGAAGTGTGTTTACAACGACGGGAGCCAAATTGATTACAAATGGATTTTTGTAACTAAATTGAAATTATTATCAACAATTTTGCGCTTGTTTTGTAACCGGAAAAAGGCTCGGATTTTGTCGCGCAACTCAAAATAAATCGCGGAGAAGCCGAAAAAAGTCTTGACTTGAGAGGGTGCGAGGATTATACTTACATAACAATATCAAAGAGGAATTACGGGTTTCTTTTGCGGTTTATTATTACGGAGACGTTACAATAGATTACAAAACGGCCACAAAAACTGTAAAACAACGGTAAAGTGATTTTAGCATAGGGGGAGATTCTCATGGAAAAGAAAAGGTTCAAAAAAACTAGAAAAACGGTCGCGGCGGCGCTTGCGGTTTCCATCGCGGTTTTGAGTTATCCGCAAGCGCCGTTTAGCAAAACGGCTCTCGCGGACGGCACGGCGGCCGCGCCCGTTGTGGTGGGTTTAGGCGCTCTCGGGGCGAACTCCGCCAGCCGGCAGGGCTACACTTGGGACGCGTCCGAGCAGACGCTGACCATTACGCGCGGCGGCTATTATGACATAGAGGGCGACGCGCCCGGCGACACGCGGCTCGAAATATGGAGCGCGGACGACGTTACCGTCACGCTTCGCGGCGCGAGTCTTGAAAACGGCGTTTTCGTAAACACGGCGGAACCGGTCGCGCTGGCTCTTTCCGGCGACAATGCGGTCGGCGGGGTTTCTATGACCGCTTCGGCCGACGTTACGATTAAAGGCCCCGGCGCGCTGGCTTCGGCGGGCGCGATCGGCGGCGGCAAAGTTACCGTTGAAAGCGGCGAAATAACCGCGTCCGTTTCCGGAGAGGCCGCCGCGATCGGCGGCGCGGGCCAGGTTATTATCAAAGGCGGCAAAGTCTCCGCGACGGCGGAGGACGGCGCGGCCATAGGCGGAGGCGCTTCCGTTCAGATTGAGGGCGGCGCGGTGAACGCAAGCTCCGTAAACGGCGCGGGCATCGGCGGCAATAAAGGCGAAGCCGGGGGGACGGTTAAACTCCTTGGCGGCTCCGTTAACGCGGTTTCCGCGAACGGCGCGGGCATAGGGTACGGCGCGGGCCTCCCGGAAGATGAGCGGGACGCGGCCAAAGCCGCCGGCCAGATTAACGGCGCGGCTGTTTACGCAAGCTCAGTTGAGCATACCTCCGCCCCTGTAAACTCGATTGTTATTATCGGGAACGCGGGCCGGGCCTATGGCGCGGCGGAGATTAAAAACGACTTCACAATCCCCGCGGGGGCGACGCTTACGGTGCCTTCGGCGCCGGGCGCGGCCAGCGTTACAATCCGCGGCGGGGTTGAGTTTAGAAACAACGGCGTGATTGTAAACAACGGCACAATAACCAGCAATACCGGCAAAGTTGTTAACAACGGAACCATCAGCGGCGCGAACGCCTCAAGCGTACCCACGGCCTCGGCTCCGGAGGCTCCCGCCGGCTTTGCGGCGGCTCCGAGCGCCAGCGGCGCGACCCTGACCTGGACGGTTCCGGCGGACGGCGGCGCGAAAATCACCGGTTATCAGTACGCTGTCGACGGCTACTGGTACGTCCTTAACGGCGCGGACCCGGCGGGCACGAAGATTACTCTGTCCACCCCGACGCAAATCAAAATCCGCGCTGTTAACGCGGCGGGCTTCGGAACGGAGTCCGCTTCGGTAAGCACCGCCCCCGGCCCCGCAAGCCAGCCGGGCATCAGGGTTTACTATGATAATGGCGGCTCCCGCCTTGAAATGGCGGACGGCGACAATAAATACGCCGACTTCGGCCCCCTCGGCACAAGCACGACCGGCGCGGCCGCGAGGAAATACGTTATAAGGAACACGGACGAAGCCGCGGCGACGCGCTCCGCCGTAATACTTTCGGTGACGAACAGCCCCGACAAGTTCCAGTTCAGCGCGGACGGCTCAACTTGGGTGAACGCGCCCACGGCGGCCAACCCGTATGTTTTCGGCTCTATTCCCGCCGAGGGCGAGGTTTCTTTCTGGCTCCGCCCGAAAACCGGCTTAACCAGCAGCGACGACCGGCCGGTTTCGGTAGTGGCGGTTTCGGACCAGAGCGGCTCCCGCTGGACCTTCATAACAATGTTTATAAATTACGACGCGCCGTCAATTAAGATTTATAAGGACGACGTTATTGAGGAGCTTTCCCAGACCGACAGCTACGGCCTGCTTGGCGAGTTCAACGGAACCACCGGCGCCAGCCCGGCCTCCAAGCAAATCGCGGTTAAGAATATGAGCAACACCGCGGCGGCTTCGGCGGCCGTGGCCCTGGCGGGGACCAACGCGGCTAATTTTGAGATCAGCGCGGACGGCTCCTCCTGGGGGTCCGCAGCTTCGTTAAGTTTGGCGAAAGCCCAGGAAGAGGGCTACGTGAAGTTCGTGAACGTGCGCCCGAAAGCCGGCGTCGCCACCACGGGTGAGCAGGCCGCGACGGTTAATATCACCAGCGGCTCGGTTACGAGGAACCTTGACGTGAAATACGGGGTGCTGGCCGCCGGCTCGACTCTGCCGGCTCTTACGGCGACGGCCCGGCCCGACCTCAATACCTCAAAACACGTGGCTGCCTTCAATGCCTCGGCGACGAAATTCCGAGGCGGCGATTCTACGAAGCGCGCGCAGGTGGACTTCGGCACGGAGCTTCAGAACCAATACACGGCGGCTTCCTACGGCGGCGGGCCTTACACGGTTCCCGTCGCTGTAACAAACACGGGTTCCGTTACGTCGGGTTATCTGACGGCGAAAGTTGAAAACATCAAAAGAAACGGCGAGCCGCTTGTGTATAACAACACCTCCCTTCCTTTCAGGGGCGTAAGGCTGTCGAGCGATAAGCTGGCGGCGGGGGCGAGTACTGCGGCCGCAAACGAAACCGCCGCGAAAACCAATTTCAACGCTATTGTGAACTACAGCGGCCTTGATTTCGGCGAATACACGGGAGACCTTAATATTTATCAGGACGGCGTGCTGGCCGCCACCGTCACCCTCTACTTCGAGGTGCTGAAAACTGTTGACATTAAGCTGAACCCCCAGCCCATTGACCTTGGAGAGAGAACCGCCGGATACGCGGACGTCAGCAAAGCCGTAACCGCGACGAACATCGGCCAGTCTAACTCCGACGCGGCGACCGCCGCGGACCTTACGGACGTTAAGAAAAACGGCGCGGCCTTCCCGGGCACGGCGTTTACCTTAACCGGCGCGGCCCTCGGTTCGCTCGCCGAAAACGGCGGAACGAAAGACTTCACGGTAGTTGCGGCAAACGGCTTGGCCGCCGGCGTTTATACGGCCAACGTAAAGATTAAGGACAAAGAAAACGGCGCGGACGTAATCCGCGCGGTCGCGGAGGTGAAATTCACCGTTACCGCCCCGCCGCCGGCGGGAAGCGCTCCCGTTACCGCCGAAGGCGAAACCGGCTTCGAGGTGAACGCGCCGGACGGCTATAACTTCGGCACGCTCAAGAAGGATTCGTATAACTACGACGCGGACGTACCCGCGAAGCGTTATAACATCAAGGCGGCAGGCGGCGCTTCGGACGGCTCGGGCGACGCTTCCCCCGACGAGGACGGCGGCTTGTCGGTAAACTCCACCGGCTTGATTGAGTTCATCAACACAAACCCGCATACCACGACTCCGGCGAGTCCCCTCAGCCCATTCTGGCAGGGCCAGGTGTCTACGGAAACCGGCGCTTACACCGTTGTGGATTTTGGCGACCAGCCTTGGGACCCGAGCCTTTACGGCCCGCACAACCTCTTGTTTGGCCTGGCGCTCAAGAATAACTGGCCGGCCAGCTCGGCCCGCAATATAAGCGAGGTTCCTGGCAATACCGGCGCTAACCATGGCGGTGAGATAGGCGCGGACGGCTTGGAGAACTGGGTGCCCACGCACACTCTCGAGGCGCAGGTATGGACTCCGGCGACGAACGCCTGGGGTCCGCTCGGCACGATATACGGCGGCAACGCGAATATACTGCCGTTTGACCTGAACGCTAACCCGTCCAAGCTGGCCTCCGGCGGAGGGATATCGCTTGTGGGGATGACGCCCGTGGCCCCCTCCTGGACCAATATGCAGCCTTACGGCGAGGGAACCTATAAGCTCCGGCTCGTGTACACCGCGTACTTCGAGGACGGCACGACCGACAGCGCGGTTGTTGAAATAAGGATGAATATGGGTGCTCCGAGCGCGGCTCCGGCTCCCGCTCCCTCCGCACCCGCCACCGGCGCTCTTGACGTAAGCTTCTTAAGCGGCGGAGATAATTTCTACCTTTATAATGGCGCGGACGAGGATAAATCCGCCGGCGGCTTCACAATCCCGGCGCTTTCGGTAGGCGGCGCGCAGTATCAGCTTAAAATCCGCCCGCACGACGGCCTTCCGGCGGGAACCTACCGCGCGGAGGTTGAGGTGAAAGACTCGGTAAGCGGCGTTTCGGAGATTATCCCCGTTACCTGGACCGTGACCCCGGCGGTCTACACAATTGACGCGGCGTATGCCGGCGGCCCCGTAGGGAGCGCGCTTAACCTGCCCCCGGCTATTAAGGGAGTAAACCCCGGCGACTATACCTTCACCGTGACGAACACGGGCAACTCCCCCACGGGAGACTTGACCGTCGAGCTTCTTAACGTTGACGATGACAATGACAGCACGGAGTTTAACCTGGGCGGCGGTTCCTCCGCCGTGACGAGCCTGACCCCGGGAAGCAGCGGCGACATCGCGATTCAGCTTAAGGACAGCAAATGGACGGACGAAGGCGAACGCGCGGCCCGCGTCAAGATTACCGGCGGCAACGGCATCTCCAAGATTTTCCTGGTTAAGGTGCGCGTGGTTCCCGGCAACCATCACCTTAAGATGACTCTGGACCCGGCGCTTCCGGGCGCTGCCACCGCTTCCCACACTTGGGACGATTTGGAGTACGGCTTCGCTCATAACAACACCACCCCGGTTGCAATCACCGTGACCAACGACGGCGCGGAGAAAGTTACGGGAGCGAAAATCCGCGTTTCAAGCGGCACCTCGACGGGCTTCGACTTCCTGACCGATACGGAAGGCACTGGCGACGCCCACGCGGTAAATGTCCCGGTTATCACCCTTGGCGACCTTGAGCCGGGCGAGAGCGTAACCGTGCGGATTCGGCCGTATAACGTAATCTCCGCCATTACCACGGAATATATCGACCTTATCTCGGAGGACGGCGACCTTGAGGTTTCCGCGCCCCCGACCAGCACGCCGCAGATTCAGTTAGTGGCGGTTATTAACAACCTCCCCGACGAGAGGGCGGATGAGGACGCGGCGGCGGTAACCACCGGCGGCTTCCGGTTTGTAGACGTCGGCGGAAACTCCTACTGGAGCGGCGCCTCGGATACGATGAACTGGAATAATGTTGAGGCCCCGGAGAACTATACCAACTGGGCGGACCCATATGTGGCCAAAATCAAGGTTAAGAGCGGCTACGGCTCGTCCGACACGGCGCACAGCGTAAGCAATGTAAACAACACCACCGGAAACAACGGCGACAACGAAGGCACCTATAAGTTTGAGGGGCGGGTTTGGCTGCCGGATACGCAGTCGTGGAGCGCCTGGAAATGGGTTAACGCGCTGGGCGCCCCCGGCGAGGGCGACGCTCCCTTCCTTGTGAACGGCAACGTGGACGCGGTGCCGGCGGGCGGATACTCCAGCGAGTTTACCGTAACCCCGCCGCCGACCCTTACCAACGGCGAAGGCGCCTATGTTCTGCAGCTTAAGTACACGGGGTACTTCCCGGACGGCACGAGCAGCTCCTGCGTATCGGAGTTCAAAATAGGCTTTGGCGACGGCCCCTCACCGACGAACCCGGTTGGGCTGGCCATCTATGACGGCAGCGCCAACGTAACCGGCGGCGACGTTACCATAACCGGCGTGGAGGCCGGCGGCACAGGCTCCAACCCGCCGGAGAAAACCCTCGACGTTTGGAACACCAGCAGGGACGTTCCGACGGGCGACCACGTAACCGTAAGCATCGACAACACGAGCGACTTCGAGATTAAGCTCCCGGGCGGAACCTTCGGGACGGGTCCGGTTGACCTCGGCCAGCTCGACCCAAGCAACGATTATAAGGGCGGACCCGACACCGGTTCCTTCATAATCCGCCCGAAAACCGGCATAACCGGCGCGGGCGAGCACACCGCCGCAGTTACCATTACGGACGGCGCCGAAACCAAGACGGTCACAGTGAAATTCGTGATTCCGCCGTCTGGCGCGGCCACTCTGGCCGTAAGCCCGACTGCGGATCAGACCATACCCGCCATTACCGCGGGCGGCTCCGCGCCGACCTACACCAGGCCGGAGATTACCGTCGGCAACAGCGGCACGGCCAGCTCTCAGCCCGTAACCGTGGCTATTGAGGAGCTTAAGGAGGACGGCGTGGCTTACACCGCGAACGCCGTGTTCAACCTTGAAAACGGAGGCGCGCCGGCGGCGAGCCTGACCCTCGGTTCGGTTTCCGCGGGCGGCGATAAGACCTTCACAATCGGGCTTAACGGCACGGCCGTTCCGAGCCTGGGCGCCGGAACTTACACCGCTTACGCGGTGGTGCGCTGCGACGGAGCCGTAATTGACAAGGTTCCCGTGAAGTTCATCGTGAACGACCAGACCAGAGGCTTTAACCTGAGCTACCGCAATGTTTCGGATACCTACACCGGCATAGCTAATCCGGGCGGCTCAATCAGCCTCAACCAGGGCGGCAACGAGTTCCAGGCGAACAATGTCCCGGCGCTTACGCAGACGATTAGAGTATCGAACATCGGCACGGCGGGCAGCGGCGCGATTACCGCCGCAAGCAACGCGGCTTGGCTCAAAGTAACCGACAAGGGCGGCGCGGCGACGAGCGGCGTAATCGGCGATATAGCCGCGAGCGATAGCGACACCTTCCTCCTTGAGGTTGTGCCGGACCAGATTACGACCGCCGGAACCTACACGGCCACAATTACGGTGGCGGATAACTACGGCAATACGCAGACTTTCACCGTAACCTTGGAAGCGACTGCCAGCAGCATCGCGGTACTTTACAGGATGAACCTCGACATCCCCGTGCCGAACGCCACGACCCCGGGCACGACGGGTTCGACGTTCAACAACCGCTTCTATATCGGTACGGGCGGCTCGGGCACAAACGTCAGCCCCGGCGCGATAGAAGAGGCGCGTATGCACCACCTGCCGGTGACGGGCACGATAAGCTGGGACGCGTTTGACCTTAGTAGCCACTATTATACCGCCACCATCAAGCTGACGGCGAATTCGGGTTATAAGTGGGACGCAAGCGCGAAAGCGTCGATTGTAGAGGCGAATGTACAAAGTATGACTGTAAACAACGACGCGGAGGGCAATACGCTGACCGCTGTGGTAAAATTCACCAAAAACGACGGCGGGGCGAATTATAGAGTAACCGACGCGGCTTGGGAGGACGGAAAAATAGTATTAACTTTCAGAGATCCTGTGTCGATAACTAATAAGGACGGGATATACGTTTCGGGAGCGGGCGCCGCGCACGTGACGAACGCGAGTCCGGTATCAGGCAGCGGCAACCCGAGCGCGGGGTACCTGAAGTGGGCGCTTGCGATAGACGGCGTTGGCAACGGGTCCGTAACGGTTGAAGTGACCAGGGCGGCGTTCAGCATACCCATAGCCACTCTGATTGACGCGACCAGAACGGTTAACGTAACCGGCCGATAACCGCCCAAGCCACACGATTGGAACGCAATTAACCGAAGAACAGGGAGTTTGCTCGCGGAAGAAATTTCGCGGGCATTTTCCCCCTGTAAGAAGGGGGCTTTGGCTTGTCTAAATCCTTTTAGACAAGCCAAAACACCGATTGCGGGAATCGTGGAAAAAATTGCAAAGAGGAGAATTTACAGATGAGCGGTATGATTATTCAGACGAACCTGCTGACGCTCGACGCCAACAGGAATTTACGCAAACTCAGCAGTGCCGCCCAAATACGTTCGGAGAAACTAAGCTCCGGCTTCCGCATAAACTCCGCCAAGGACGACGCGGCGGGCCTGGCCCTTTCGGAGAAGATGCGGGCGCAGATGCGCGGGATAGACTGGGCCGGCAAAAACGCCCAGAACGCCCAGGCGCTTATCCAGACCGCCGAGGGCGGCCTTAACGAAATCGACAACATGGTGCAGCGTATGCGGGAGCTTGTGGTGTACGCCGCCAACGACACCAACGATCAGAAGGATTCCGAAAAGTCACAGGGGGACCGCCAGAAAATCCAGGATGAAATCGCCCAGCTGGCGAAGGAAATCGACGATATTTCCAAACGCGTGGAGTATAACAAAAAGAAGGTTTTGAGCGGCGAAATCGCCAATGTGCACGTCCTGGCCGCCGGAATCAAAACCCAGATAAAGCTCAACGACAAGACGTTCGACAGTTTCATAGCCGATATGAAGGACGACACGGATATCTTGAAAGACGTGACCCCGCCGCCGCCGGATATTGACGAAATCTTGAAAATTACCCTCCAGGGCGGCCAGCTCCACTTGGACGATTATGAGAAGCTCTCCGTAATAGAGGACGCTTTCCGGGAATGGGAGAGCGCGCTGGCGGGCGGGGAGGTTCTGCTTTCCCCGGAACAGGCGAACGCCTTTAACGACTTTAAGGCGAAACTTTCCGGCGCGGCGGAGCTTTCGCGGTATAATCGCTTTTTGCGCGACCAGCTGCTGACAATCCCCGGAGGGGTGACGGAGGACGAATACCGCGATATTATCCGCACGCGCAATAATTACGAGTGGGACCGCGCCAACTTCGCCGTCAGCAACGCCCTCTCCCGCCTGAACGTAATGACGCAGGGTCCGACTATAGCCGGCCTTGGGCCGGATACGCTCCTGCAACAGATGATAGTAGCCGAGCCGGCTCTCGGTTTCGACACGGAGGGCGTGTGGCAGGGTTTTGTTGTATCCAACGACGCCAACGGAAACCCGGCCACGGTGGGCCACTGGACTCTTGAAAACCTGCTCGTGCGCACCGCCGACGACGGAGGGCCGGGCGGACAGCAAAACGCGGACACCCAGGCGGAGATCGACACGGTTCTACAGGCTATAGTTGACTGGAAAACCGCCTGCGAGACGCAGGGCATAACCCTTTCCGCCGAAGAGGCCGCCGCCTGGCAGGCGGTTTACGATAACTGGGGCTTGGCCGGCAGGGCCGCGCGTGAAAACGCGCTGCTTGATCAGAACCCGGTTGACCCGGCGGCTGAGGCGTCTGACGGCAGGTACGGCGAGGGGCTGTGGTTTCAGCTGGGTCCGAACGCCGGCCAGGGTATGGAGATTTCCATAAACAAGGTGGACACTTCGACGCTGTGCCTTGGCAACGGCGGGGGCCAGACGGAAATCGACGTGCGGGAGGAATCTGGCCTGCATATCACCGAAATGCTTAAAACTCTTGACCGCGCGCTCACCATCGTAACGAAGGAGCGGTCGAGGCTCGGCGCGGCGCACGAGCGCCTTGAATACACGATACGCTCGCTTGGCGTGACGAACGAAAATCTTGCCGCCGCCGAAAGCCGCGTGCGCGACGCGGATATGGCTAAGGAAATGAGCGAGCTGGCCAAGGCGAACGTATTGCAGGAAAGCACCGCCGCTATGGCCGCGCAGGGCAACCGCGCCGCCCAGAACGTGACGCAGGTGCTGAAATAAGGAGGAGGCTTATGAAAACATATCCAATTTGCGCCCTTCGCGGGGCGACAACTGTTCAGGAAAACACGGAGAGCGAGATATTATCCGCTACCGCCGAG
The DNA here is from genome assembly GCA_031287685.1 of Clostridiales bacterium. Classification (GTDB taxonomy): domain Bacteria; phylum Bacillota; class Clostridia; order Lachnospirales; family WQUN01; genus JAITSQ01. The sequence continues at coordinate 37,240 of JAITSQ010000027.1, forward strand.
TTGGTGGAGGTTATGCTGAAAAAAAACGGAATTAAGCCGGAAGAGGTGATTTCCGTTTTATTTTCGTGCACGAAGGATCTGGATGCGGTCTACCCCGCCGTGGCCCTGCGGGATAAAGGCCTGGAGCTTGGCGGCGCGGCGGTTATGTGTTTCGCCGATATGGACGTGGCGGGGAGCCTGCCCCTGTGTATCCGCGCGGTGATTTACGCGCAGAGCCAGCTGAGCCAGGACGCCCTGTTTCACGTATATCTGCGGGAGGCGGAGAGGCTCCGGCCCGACCGCGCGCGGCGCTCCATAGCCATAGACGGGCCGGCGGGCGCGGGCAAGAGCACCGTGGCCCGGGACGTCGCCGGGCGGCTCGGCTTTGTTTATGTGGACACCGGGGCGATGTATCGCGCGGCGGCGCTTTATGGCATAGAGAACGGCTATAACTTGGACGATTTGGGCGATATTGAGAAATTTATCGGCGCGGTTAAGCTGCGGCTTGAGCGCGGGGAGGACGGCGGCCAGCGCGTCCTCCTGGACGGGCGGGACGTGACCGGCCGCTTGCGTGAGGCGGCCGTGGCCGAGGGGTCGTCGAAAGTGGCGGTGTGCCGGCGCGTGCGGGAGGCTATGGTGCTTCTCCAGCGGGAGGCCGCCGCCAGAAATAACGTGGTGATGGACGGGCGGGACATCGGGACGGTGGTTCTGCCCTGCGCGGATTTGAAAATATACCTGCGCGCGTCGGCGGAAACAAGGGCGCGCCGGCGCTTTGACGAGGAGCGCGAAAAAGGCGGCGCGCCGGTCTTTGACCGTATCCTGGAGGACATTCGGGAGCGCGACTTACGGGACTCCGCCCGCGAACATTCGCCCCTGCGCCAGGCGGAGGGCGCGGTGGTTCTCGATACGGACGGGCTTTCGCGGGAGGAAGCGGCGGAGAGGGTAATAGAATTGTGGAACGCGAGGGGGAACTAAATGTTCACATTGTGTCGATACATAGCGGCGTTTTTTTTGCTTCTGCGCGTGGGCAGGGTGCGGGTTTCCGGTTTGGAGAACATACCTAAGGGCGGGGCGGTGGCCTGCGGGAACCACGGCTCGTTTCTCGACCCGGTGCTGCTTGATGTGGCCGCAAGGCGCCGCTTTATGTTTATGGCTAAAAAGGAACTGTTCAAAAGCCCGATTCTTGGGGGGTTCCTCAAGTGGCTCGGCTCGTATCCTATAAACCGGGGCGCCGCCGCGGACACAGCCGCGTTTAAGACGACGCTTGACCTTTTGAATAAAAATCGATTGATATGCATATTTATACAAGGCCGGCGGGACAGGAGCGGCAGTATTACGAAGCCGAAGCCGGGAGCGGCGCTGTTTGCCGCCAAATCCGGCGCGCCCGTCCTGCCGTTCGCTATTATAACCGATTATAAGCCGGGCGGCGGGGCAAGGGTTATTTTCGGCAAGCCCTTTGGTCTTGACGGGGAAACCGCCTCCCCAAGGGAAAATTCAGAGCTTATAGCGCAAAGGATAAACGAGCTGCTGGCCGAATAAATATTCGTCGCGATTTTGTGTATTTTTATGGCTTCTTGTGACGATAATATTACATAATGAAATTATGCCTTGAAAAATCCGCGCGGCGGTGGTATAATTAATGCGAAACGGTGAGATTTGAGTTTCACCGCGTTAATATAGGGAGGCGTCTTAAGAATGAGTGATGATTTTGGAGCGAGGGACACGGAGGATTTCGGCACGATGCTGAGCGAAAACCTTGTTACCTTACATACCGGCGAAGTGGTCAGGGGTACGGTCATCCAGGTGACAAACAGCGAGATTTCCGTAGATTTACAATATAAATCGGACGGCGTTATTCAGAAGAGCGAGTTCTCGAACGACCCGGCGGTAAACCTGGCCGAGGCGGTGCAGACCGGGCAGACGATAGAGGCGCTGGTTATCCGCGTGAACGACGGCGAGGGCAACGTTCAGCTTTCGACGCGCCGCCTGCAGGACAGGAAGGGCTTCGCGGAAATCGAGGAGGCGTTTAACGCCAAAAAGCCCTTGAGCGGGCGTTTCGTCGAGGTAGTCAAGGGCGGCATGAAGGCCGACATTAAGGGCGCGAAGGTTTTTGTGCCCTCCAGCCAGGTCGCCTCGCGCTATGTGGAGGATTTGTCGAAATTCGTCGGCAAGGAGTTTGATTTCAGTATTCTGGAGTTTGACGGGCGGCGGAAGATCGTCGCGGGGCGCAAGGAGCTGGCCATTAAAGAGGAAGCCGCCGCGAAAGAGGAAATTTTTGGAAAAATCGAGGCCGGCAGCCAGATTGAGGGCGTCGTCAGCCGCGTGACGGATTTTGGCGCGTTTGTGGATTTAGGCGGCGTGGACGGATTGATTCATATTTCCGAGTTGTCTTGGGGCAGGGTGAAGCACGCCTCCGACGTCGTCAAAGCGGGCGATAAAGTCATTGTCAACGTGATTAAAGTGGACAGGGAGAAGTCGAAAATTTCTCTTTCTCTCAAGGATTTGAATAACGACCCGTGGGTGCGCGCGGGGGATAAATACGCCGTCGGCGATATTGTGACGGGCGTGGTGGTGCGTATCGCGCCGTTTGGCGCGTTCGTGGAGCTTTCGGAGGGCATTGACGGTCTTGTACACGTTTCGCAGATTTCCCACGCGCACGTGAACAAACCGGAGGACGCGCTCAAAACGGGCGATTCCGTCACGGCGAAAGTAACGGAGGTCGACGCGGAGGGCCGGAGGATAAGCCTCTCCATAAAAGAAGCGTTGCCGAAGCCGGAGAGCGAAGGTTCAGAGGAATAAAGAGAAAGGGTCTTCGGGCCGCCTTTCATACGGACTCAAAACGGCGCGGATTAGAATATACCGCGCCGTTTTTTATTTTTCCATATAATACTTAAAAACCTCCGGGAACTCCCCGCCCTCCGACACGGCGGCGAAGCCCTGGTCGGTGAGGAAATAGACTCCGCGCGCCAAGCGCGTGAACCAGCCGTATGGGTTGGATTTCAAGATAGCGGCGGTGTTCGCCGGGCAGCCGAGCGCCGCTAGGTCTTTCGGGGCGGCGGCCCCGTTTTTATAGAGCGCGCAGGCTATATGTATGCTGCCCTCCCGGAAAGCGGTCAGCAGCTTGCCGCCGGCGCTGCCGGCGCTGTTGCCGTCGAGGGAGCGCGCGCGGATTTCCCGGAGGGCGGCGGCGGTCTTTCGCGGGTTGGTCTTTTTTGGGGGGGATTGTTCCGGCGTTTCGAGCGGGTCGATTATTATTTCGACGGTCTTGAGAGGGCTGTCCATCGCTATAAAAATAAGCCCCATGCCGAGAGATTTAACAAGGCGCTTCATATGGGCCAGGTTTTTGGCCTTTTGCCGGGGCACCACGAGATAGACATAGGGCGACACGCTTTGCCGCCGCATACCCTGAAAAACGAGGGAGATATTGAAACTTTTCTTAAGCTCGAACAGCAGGAGCCGCCCGTCCTTAACGGCCGTCGCGTCAATCTGGTTGACCTCCGCGCGCATAAGATACCCTAGGGATTCAAAGGCCCGGCGCAGCGGGGGGTACATATCGGCTTCGGAGAAAGCGGTTTTACTTTTTGTCGCTTTTGCGCCTGTTCGGTTTGTTGTTGGCATCGCGGTCCGGCTCCCCCTCGTACTCGAAGGCGCAGACCTTGTTGCGCCCAGTATTTTTGGACATATACAGCGCCATATCGGCGTTGGCTATTATCTCCTGATATGAGCAGGGGTGGTTGTGATTAACGTCGGCCACGCCTATACTAATTGTCACCGAGATTTCGCCGTGCTCGGTGAAGGTGTCGATTTTCAGCTTCTCCACCGTTTCGCGGATTGACTCCGCCACGAAGCGCGCCCCGGACAGGTCCGTCATCGGCAGCCAGGCGATGATTTCCTCCCCGCCGTAGCGGCCCAAAACGTCCGTATGCCGCAGGCGGGACTTTATAAGCCCGGTCACGGCTATAAGCACGCGGTCGCCGGAGATATGGCCGTAGGAGTCGTTCACTTTCTTGAAATGGTCAAGGTCCATCATAAGCACCGCGCCGGTGGTCTTATTGCGGACGCAAAGATGGTAATCGTGCTCAAGCTGCTCAAAGAACGCGCCGCGGTTGAGAATCCCGGTGAGGGAATCCGTCTGGGCCATAGTGCGCATTTTCTGCATAAGCATATGCGTCTCCGTGTTGTCGTAAACCATAACGCTGACGGCCGCTTGACGCCCGTCCATTATAAGCTTGGAGTGCGTCGTCTTGAGGGCGATTTCCGAGCCGTCGGGGGCTTCGAGGGAGAGGGAGGCGTCCATTATATAAGCCGTGGCGATGTTCGCGGGCAGGCCCTCGATTTCGGTAATGTTTTCGCCGTACTCCGCGTCCCGCAATTGGGGAAAATACCGGAAAGCCGCCTCGTTGGCGTCTATAAACCCGCCGGACGTGTCCACAAGCAGGTACGCGTCCGACATTTTCTGAATGACCTCCGAGCGGCGGTTGGCGAACCAGTCTTTATAGCGGAAACGGCGGCTGTATAAATAAAGCGCCGCGCCGAAGGCGGCAAAAAGGATTTCCGAGTAAAAACCGCCGTATTCACGCAAGAACCCGCAAAGAGAGGCCGCCGCTCCGAAGGTGGACATACAGCCAAGCAGGAGGAACCCCACTGTGAACGCCGCCTTTTCCTTATGAGAGCGAATATCGGAGTTAAGAACGACGCGCGCTAAACCGAAGACCGCGAGCAGAAGCAGCGTCAAGCAGTAAAGAATCCGCGCGCCCCGCGCGAGGGAGGGGGCCGAGCTTAAATAAAAACCCGCCGCCCGCGCGGAGGAGGGGTATTCAAAGAAATTCGCGGACACGCGCGCGCCGGTAATCTGCCGCGCCGCCAGAAAAACCGGCGGCAGGAAAAGGGCGGCCTTTATATACCGAGACTTTACGGGGGTTTCGGAGTTCTGCCGATAATACAGAAAAACGCAGGGCGGGGCTATGGCCGACGAAAGGACGCAAAGGCTTAAGCCAATCCAAGCCTCCTCAACGCTCTTGGCGGTCATCTCAATCGTGACGCCGACGCAGAGCGCGCACAGAAACAAGCCGTATAAAAACAAATATTTCAGGCGCGCCCGGCCCCACGCCCCGTGCATAATCACGGCCAGAAGCGCCGAAAACACGCCAAGGGCAGCCTGGATTATATATGAAAAATGCATTGCGTTCATCCTTCCGGCGTGGTGTTGCTCGGTGTTTTGGCTTGTCTAAAAGGATTTAGACAAGCCAAAGCCCCTTCCTTACTTAGTTGCCTAAAAAGATTTAGAACCGCCCTATTTCTGTTTGGCGTTTTGAGGCGCATCCGGCCGCTCAAAGCCCTCTTCTTGAGCGCCTCTGTAAACCCTGACCTGGTTGCGCCCGCCGGTTTTGGCGGCGTAAAGCGCGGAGTCGGCGTTCGCGATAAGCTGCTGCAGAGACATTTTCGGCTCGCCGTAGGTAATGGACGCTACGCCCGTGCTCATTGTGACGTGAAAAGTATCATAAGTGGAATGAAACTCGATTGAAGCCAAAATGTTGCGCAGATTTTCCGCCACGAGCACCGCTCCGGGCAGGTCGGTCGCCGGGAGCCAGATTATAAGCTCCTCTCCGCCATAGCGCGCGCAGACGTCCGTCCGGCGCGTGGAGTTTTTTATTTCCTTGGCGGCGTTGATGAGCACGATGTCCCCCATATTGTGGCCGTAGGTGTCGTTCACGCGCTTGAAATGGTCGAGATCCAGCATAAGGATTGCGGCGTCCTGGTTATTGCGGTAATGCAGGCCGAAATCCCGCTGGACAAGCTCAAAGAAGGCGCGGCGGTTATACAGGCCGGTCAGCGCGTCCATCTGGGAGAGGAGGCGCATTTTTTCCATTAAATCATAATTTTCGGTGTCGTCGAAGATGAAAACGCTCGTGCCGGCGCGGCGGCCCATATGCTCAAAGTCGCAGCGGGAGGCGCGCAGGCGGCGGGTTACTCCGCCCGACTCCACCGCGGTGACAAGGTTCTTGTCAAGGCTCAATATGGACAGCGGGAGGCCGGGCAAGCCGTAAAGCCGCGCCCCGACTTCGAGGTTTTTAAGCGCGGGGAAATATTCGAGGGCTTTTTTATTCGCGTCTAAAAAACAACCGTCTTCGTCCATCATAATATAGCCGTCCCGGCTGTTCTCAAGGACGAAGCCGCGCCCTTCCTGCCGCCAGTCCCGGTTGCGCCAGAACTTCGTGTTCCAGTAAAACAGCGCGAGCATTGCTGAAAAAGAGCTTGAAAGCAGGCAGGCCGAGCTGGAGCTGGAAAGATAATCCGCGGAGGCGAAGGCGCTTATGGAAACCAGCAAAAACGCGGGCAGGACGAACGCAAGGAAGTGTTCTCGGGCGCTGCGCGCGCCCACCTGCGGTGAAACGGACACGTCCAGCGCCGTTATTATAAGGAGCGCGAAGTTATAAATCGCCGCCAGGCTGCCCGCCCAGCCGTACTCCGCCTGTATGTGATACCCCCAGCCGAAAGACGAATCGTGGGTTAAGCGCGCGCCTTCCTTGAAAACAAGAGTGCTGACCGGGTATAAAGCCGCCGATACGCAAGCCGCGGCGGGCAGCAGGAACAGCGCGGCATACGCGGCGGGGCGCGCGGAGCCGTCCTTATAATCCTTCCAGAAGACATAGCAAAAAGGGCCGGTCAGCGAGAAGCCGATAAAAGCCGCGCGCAGGCCCAGCAGGGAGGAGTCGAAAAAATCCGAGGATATTTCGATAAAATTCCCCGCGCACATAAGAAAGACCGAAAGGGCCGCGGGGAAAAAATATTTCTGGCGGAGGCTTTCCCATTTAAGCGCGGAGGTGACGCAAAGGGCGCACGAAACCGCTGTGGAGACGTAAAGAATCAGCCGCATTGTTATTTCCCGCCTCCTTAAAACAAGTTTAACTTATATTATATTATAAAAATATGAGTTTGACAAGAAGGAAACGGAATTGTAACAATGAGGCCGTTTTTAATGGGCCGTTTATAGCAATTTTCAAAATCGTGGCTCGGTGTTTTGAGCTTCCAAGAGAAGCTCAAAGCCCCCTCCTTGACTGCCGACGTTCGCGAAAAACGGCTTAAAATCGGTGTTTTTTCGGCGCTAATGCCCGCCAAAAAAGCCACCTTCTTGCTCGGTGTTTTTTCGGCGCTAATGCCCGCCAAAAAAGCCACCTTCTTGCCGCCGATTTTCCGCTCCGCGCCAGTCAACATTTTGTAAAATTGCTATAACTTATTAAAAATAAAAAAAGCCGGGAAACATCTTGACAATAGATTACAAATAGATTACAATATAATCGCTGGCGGAAGAAGCGCCGGCGCGGCGCGGCGAAAACAAAAAAAGACCGCCGACCCGAAAGAAAGGGGAAAGCGGTTGATTTTTGCGGAAATCAAGCCTAAGCTCAAGCCTGTTCCGAGGAGTCCTCTTTGTTTTCCTTGGCTTCGCGTTTTTTGGGATTTTTGGATTCATAGCCGGGAATCTCCACAATGCGTGCGGCGGCTTCCTGCGCGCTTGTTTTCTGCGTGCGGCAGCTCCCCTCAATTTTCGCGCCTTCGTCAACGACGATTGCCGAAACGAGCAGGTTCCCCTCAATTTTCGCGGTGCTCGTCAGATGGAGCACCGCCGAGCAGGTCACGTTGCCGACTATCTTGCCGGAGACAAGCGCGCTTTCGGTGAAAACGTCCCCGGTGACGACGCCGGTTTCGCCGATTACAAGTTC
>JAITSQ010000035.1 GCA_031287685.1 Clostridiales bacterium
AGGGGGGATACGTTATCACGTCGGGTCTTTCGGCGGGTTCCAGCCGTTTTCCGTCGTTTTTGTGCGCTTCAATCTCACTGATAATCGCGGCTTGCTCGGCAGGGTCTCTTATGATTGTACTTATAGGCGCCACGCCTAAGTGAACCGCCAAATCCACATAGTGATCCCTGCCGTCACCTACCCCAAGGACTTCCCACGCGTACGGCCCGGCAATCGGCGCCAAACCTCTCGTATCAGGCACAACGTCATAAAACACGCCGTCCTGGGTTAAAACTTTTTTCTGCGCGTTGAAAAGCGTTGGGGGAATCTGGTCTCGCGGTTGATCCATCCACCATTGCACGACAAGCTCCAGGTATTCTTTTTCGTTCCAAATTTCCCCCTGCTCCGCGTACTTGAGCTTAGCCAGTTCCCGAAGCTGCTCCTTCGGGAGGGTCACAAGCGTGTCGACGGAAATTTTATCCACATCGGCGTAAGACGTTATCTCCCTTCCGTCGATAACAAGCGGCGAGGCTTCGTCCGCGAACACCGTGGCGGCCGAAAGCAGCATAACCCCTGAAACCGCGAGGGCGAGGCATTTCTTGAAAATTTTAAGCATTTACATTCCTCCTAAATAGTTTTTACACCCCATAATTTTATAAGAGTTTCCACGGAAACTCTTATGCCGGTTAAATCAAGCGGTTCATGGTGAGAGAACTTCGCGTCACATCCAAAAAGGGGGGGGTTAATTAGTTTTTACATCTCTTTGCGCCATTTTGTAATATATATCTATCTCGCCGCCGTTCGGGGTGGGCACCGCTTTGCAGGTGTAGCTCTTGGTGCCGCTGGCTAAAGTAACCGAGATATGCCCTTTTTCGCCCGGTTTGAGGGTGCGCTCCGCGGAGGCCCCGCCGCTGATGGTTATATAGACGCTTACGCTTCCGTTGTTTTCTACATAGTAGTTTAAGTACTTGCCGTTACTCGAGGTTAAGTCCACCTCGCCGCTTGTGAAATCCGTTCCCGACGCGCTGCCCGTTTTAAGTTCAAGACCGGCATTATCGCTTTCATAGCCGGAAACGCCGCCGCTGGCCGCGTCGTCCGCGTAAACAACGGAGCTTCCCATAACTATGACTCCGATAATTAAAGCAGAGGCCAGGATTTCGTTAAATCTTTTCATAGAAACCGCCTCCTAATATCATTGTTATTTATTACTTGATATTAAGTATACAACAAAACTATACGCGCGTCAATAGAAAAATAACTTACGCAACGGATTTGCGGCATCTTATTCCAGCACTTGACGCGGGGCGCGGAATAGTGTAAACTTTTGTGATTGGATACCTAACCGTTTTAAGGAGCCTGAGCCGCTATGAAAAAATACACCAACGAAAGCATAACCTCCCTCAAAGGCGCGGACCGAGTCCGCAAACGCCCCTCCGTCATTTTCGGTTCGGACGGCATAGAGGGTTGCTGCCACTCTATTTTTGAGGTTTTATCAAACTCCATAGACGAGGCGCGGGAGGGCTTCGGCGATAAAATCGAGGTGACGCGCTTCGCCGATAATTCCGTTGAAATACGGGATTACGGGCGGGGGATTCCCGTTGAGTTCAACAAAAACGAAAACCGAGACAACTGGGAGCTTATTTTCTGCGAGCTTTACGCCGGCGGCAAGTTTAACAACAACGCGGGGGACACCTATTCGTACAGCTTGGGCCTGAACGGCCTGGGCCTTTGCGCCACCCAATACAGCGCGGAATATATGAACGCGGAGATTATCTACGGCGGGAACCGGTTCTCCCTCCATTTTGAAAACGGGGAAAACATAGGCGGGCTTAAGACCGAAAAGCTGCCGCCGGATTTTCCCCAGAAAAGCGGCACGGCCATAAAATGGCGGCCGGATTTGGCGGTCTTTACGGATATAGAGGCTCCGCTTTTGTATTATACCGAAACCCTGAAACGCCAGGCGATTGTCAACAAGGGTATGACTTTTATTTTGCGCGACGAGGAAAGCGGCGAAAGTTTCACGTTTTTTTACGAAAACGGCATCAACGACTATATAGAGGAGCTGAACGCCGGGCTTAACCTAACGAAGCCCGTCAGCCTCTATAACGAGACCGCCGGGCGCGACCGGGAGGACAAGCCCGAATACAGGCTTAAATACGAAATCGCTTTCTGCTTTAATAACGAGGTAAACGTAATGGAGTATTACCACAACTCCAGCTTCCTTGAGCACGGCGGCTCGCCGGACAAGGCGGCCCGCTCGGCTTTTACCTCCGCCGTGGACGCGCTCATAAAAGGCCAGAATCTGTATAAAAAGGACGAAAAGCGGATAACTTTTCAAGACGTCGCGGACAGCCTGGTGCTTATATCAAACTCGTTCTCCACGGTCACGAGCTACGAGAACCAGACCAAGAAGTCCATAACGAACAAGTTCATTCAGGATTCTATGACGGAGTTTCTGAAAAAGCAGCTTGAGGTTTATTTTATCGAGAATCAGCAGGAAGCGGAAAAAATAGCCGCGCAGACGCTCATAAACAAGCGAAGCCGGGAGGATTCCGAAAAGACGCGCCTCTCCATACGCAAAAAGCTGACGGCGGGAGTGGACTTGTCAAACCGGGTGGAGAAATTTGTAAACTGCCGCGCGAAAGACCCGGCCAAGAAAGAGATTTACATAGTCGAGGGGGATTCGGCGCTCGGTTCCTGCAAAATGGGGCGCGACGCGGAGTTTCAGGCGATTATGCCCGTGCGCGGCAAAATCCTGAACTGCCTCAAGGCGGACTATAACAAGATTTTCGCCAGCGAAATAATTACGGACTTAATCCGCGTACTCGGCTGCGGCGTTGAAATAAAGAGCAAACACAAGGACTTGTCGTCGTTTGACCTCTCCCGCCTTAAGTGGAGCAAAATCATTATATGCACGGACGCGGACGTGGACGGCTTCCAGATACGCACGCTGATTCTGACAATGCTGTACCGCTTGACCCCGACGCTTATACGCGAAAGAAAGGTGTATATCGCGGAATCTCCGCTTTACGAAATCACCAGCGGCAAAAGCACGTACTTCGCCTACAGCGAGGCGGAAAAAGGGCAGATTTTAGGCCGGCTGACGCAAAAATACAAGATTCAGCGCTCAAAGGGCTTGGGCGAGAACGAGCCTGATATGATGTGGCGCACGACGATGAACCCCGCCACGAGGCGGCTTATTCTCGTAATGCCGGAGGAAGCCCGGAAAACGGCGGAGATGTTTGACATTCTGCTTGGCGAGAACCTGCGCGGGCGGAAGAATTTCATTGAGGAAAACGGGGCGAAGTATATTGATTTGAGCGAGGTGGGGTAAACGCAAAAGCCCCCCTCGCGGGGGCTTTTGCGGGCTATACAGCGCTTTTACTTTTCAGGAACCGGCAATATACCGCCGTTTAGAATAAGAATCCCTTCGGCGAGGCATACCAAAAACAGCGCGGCGTAAATTATCAATACAGTGTCCACAACCTTAGCGCGCCAAGCCAGCCTGCTTATTATGTCCGTTTTCGTCTTATCTCGCATTTTTTGGTTGTATTCCTCGTTCACGCGTTTGGTTTCCGGGCTGATTCTGTATATAATATCGTCTCGCTTTTTGCCCATAACATGCAGCCGCACAGCTTCCATTTTCAGCAAAAAAGCCGCGCCTAGGCACACCAAACAGGAGAAAAACGGCGGCGCGCTCAGCAAAATCCTGTCCTGAATGTTGTTGCTGTAAATAAAAAACGGCAGCGACAAAATAGTAACTATAGCGAAAACCGTTTTATATATTATATCCCAAAACGCGGCGTGACGCCGCTCGCACTCGCTTGATAATATAGAGCATATCTCCATATCGTTGCCGCCGCTTTCCATACTTTCACACCCTTTTCATCGCCGCGTCCGCGGACAGGCCCAGAAGCCCGTGCTCGGCGAAGCTGTAATATCCGTTGCCGCCGACTATTATATGGTCGGCTATGTCGATGTCGATTTTCTCAAGGAGCGCTTTTATTTCACAGGTGGTCACGAGGTCGGACTTGGAGGGTTTTGTGTCCGAACTTGGGTGATTGTGCGCCAACACGACGAAGGAAGCGTTAAACCGTATGACGCACTCAACGACGTCCCGCATATATAAATCCGCTTGAGAAATCCCGCCGTCAACAATCATCGTCGAGGATATAAACCGCCGCTTGACGTCAAGGCACACGCAGAAAAAGCACTCATTGACCCGGCCCGACAGCAGCGACACGGCAAAATTCCCCGTTTTGGAGGAGGAGTCAAGAATGGCGCGGTTTCCGAAGGCGGATCGAAAATACCTCCGCGCCAGCTTCGGAATTACGGAGACAAGCAGCGCGGAGGATTCGCCTACCCCGCATTTTTTCATTATGTCCAAGGGGTGCGCGTCCATAAGGTTGCGCAAACCGCCGTAGGCCTCTATCATACGGTGCGCGAGTTCGTTAGTGTCCCGCCGCGGCACGGAATAAAACAGCAGAAACTCTAAAATCTGGTGTTCCTGCATAGAATCCAAAGCGTTCGGGTTAAGCAAAATGTTTTTCCTCACCCGGTCCCTGTGATTCTCGTGCGGATTGTCTTTCTCCGCGCCCATACCAGCCTCCCCCTTGCTTTTATTACGTTTATAAAAAGCGCGCCCCGTTTGCGCAGGGCGCGCTTTTTGTCAGATTCTCACGTCGATGTAGCGCGAATCCGGCGACATACCCTCTAACATCTGGACTATCTGATTTCCGGTGTCTTTCACGGAATCAATCGCCATTTTCGTTACTCTCAGCCCCACGGAAGCGGCGGCGCCGTATTGCGCCATAGCCGTGGACAGCTCCGGTAAGGAATCCATAAAAAGCCTCCTTATATAGCAATTTTACAAAACGTTGACTGGCGCGGAGCGGAAAATCGGCGGCAAGAAGGCGGCTTTTTCGGGCTTGATGCCGCCCGAAAAAACGCCGATTTTAAGCCGTTTTTCGCGAAGGAGGGGGCTTTCATTTGTCTAAACTTGCTTTAGACAAATGAAAACACCGAGCAACGTCGGCAGTCCACGATTTTGAAAATGGCTATACATATATTTTATTATATATCGTCATTTTTCAGTTTTTCCCACATATCTTTCCCTGAAATTTTCGACATATTTCTAAATTTATTTTCGCGCCGCAAAGGCTTCTGACAAACGGAAAAATATTCGCAATAACCGCACGGGGCGCCCCTGCCTGTTTTTACCGGAGACGGCGATACGTCCCCGCTTAAAATCCGCTCGCCGGCTTCCAGTATTTTCCTGTTGGCGTGACGAATGAGCATATCGAACTGCTCCCGCGTGGCCACCTGGGAGCCGGCCTTGAAGCCGCCATCCTTTTTCAGCATAACGTTTTTCAACACTTCGGAATAGCCGTTTATTCCGCTGTCCATACCGCGCACGGCGTCCATTTCCGCCAGAGCCATTCCGGACAGCTTGAACTCGTCCAGGATTTTTTTGCGAAGCGCTTCGGTGTTCCGGACGCTTGCCGCAATGTCGCCGAAATTTACAATCGGGTCGTCTATGTTGAAATAAAACACGCCGCCGGGCAGCTTCCGGGGCGTCTGGCCGGAGCTTTTCATAAACGAGTCAAGATACAGCAGCAACTGAAGCTGCATTCCATAATAAACGTCGCTTAGGGAAAATTGAGCGCTCCCGGACTTATAGTCTATAATTTTAACGTATGAGCCGCCGTCAAAGTCAAGCATATCCACCCGGTCTATGCGCCCGGAAAGAACTAATTTCCGCCCTTTCATATCAACGACGACGCTCGTGGCCACCTCCGACCGAAAAGGAAACTCATTATACCGCGGGATAAAATCCCCGCGCTTTATATGCTCGCAAAGCGCCCAGACGGACTTCTTGGCCACGCGCGCCGCCCGCCCAAGCAAGGGCGCGTTTTCCTCCCCCCACAGGCCGCGCTCGTCGGATTCCTTTATATAATCAAGGGCTTCGTCAACAAGCGCGTCAATTTGCGCGGGCGCCGCGCCGCGCCAGGACAGCCCTTTTTCGTCAAGAGAAACCGAAAACCTTTCAAGTATTTTATGAAAAAGATTTCCGACGTCGATAAACTCAACCTTATAGACGCTCCGCTCCCTCAAACCGAGATTATATTTCAGGAAATACATGTACGGGCATTTGGCGTAGCTCTCCAGCCGGGAGATTGACGAGCCGATCTCCTCGCCGTATAGCCTGTCTACTGTTTCCGGGCAGAGCCGCTCCGAAGGGGGCAGGCCCTCCCCAAGCTCCCGCATTTGCCGCAGAACGCCGGAATAGAGGGGGCTTTCCTCATAAAACTTGATTACGGCGGCGGAAAGCGGCGTTTTTTCACCTCGCAGGGCTTCCCCTATTTCTTTGAGTGAGGCCTCCGGGGTTTTGACAAAACCCTCCGGCAAGCCCTCCGCCCGCGTGTCAAATTTTTCCAAAAGCCGCGCCGGGTAAAGGGTTTTGCCGGAAATATCCCATTTTGAAAGGCTTATATATATTTTGTCCGCTTTCGTGAACAAATCCCGCGCGTAAAGCTCCATTCGCGTGTTTTTCTCCATAACGGCGGGAGAGATAACAAGCCCCCGCTCCCGCAGGCTCTCCCGCTCCTCGTCGGTGAGAAGCCCGTTATTTTCAGGGGGACGCATAGCGCGCTCGTTCATTCCCAAGACAAAAAGCGCCCGCGCTTGCGGAAAACGCGAACGGTCGAAACTCCCGGCTACAACCTGGTCTTTTTTCGGCGGGATGTGCCCCGTGTCGATTTCCGCAAGGCCCGCGTCGAGAATATCCGCGAACTCCGCCATTGTCACCCTGTATTCCCCAAGCAGGCCGGCCATTTCGTCAAAACACAGCGCGAGCAGGTTAAGCGTCTGCTTGTGCGGCGCCAAGTCAACGCCGGATTCCTCCAATATATTCGTGAAAACCTCGCAGAGGCGGCGCAGAAACTCCCGGACTTCACGTTTTTTACCCTCAAGCTCCGCAAGCGGCGCAAGCAGGCGGCGGGCCATATTTTTCACGCCGTTTATCTTATCAAGGTCATACCTCGAGCCGCCGGCCGCCCAGGCCTCGCGTTTCCATTTGTAGCCGCTTATCCCGAACTCAACGCAGTAATTTTCAAACTCGAAAAGGTCGTCTCGCCCAAGCGGCATAAACCCCGTCTTAAGCAAGCAGAACACGCTTTCATAGCTCCAGAAACGGCGCGGAACGTCAAGCGCCGCGCGCATAAGCTCCGCCAGCGGCTGGGCCACGACGTCATTCCGGCTGTCTATAAAAAGCGGAATCCCATAGTCCGCGAAAACGCGCTGAAGGACTTTGCGGAAATCCTCAAGCCTCGGCGCGGCCACGGCAATATCCCGCCACCGGAACCCCTCTCCGCGCACCAAGCTAAGTATCCGGCAGGCGGCGTTTTCCGCCTCGCCATAAATATCGTCGCAGTATGTAAGGGTTTTGGGCGCGTCGGGGCGTTCGCGCTCCAAGTATATTATTTCGGGATTTCCGGCCAGTTCCGCAAGTTGGTTAACGGTGCGTTTCGGCTCGGCGTATATGTCAAGCTCGGAGATTTCCGGGAAAAAGGCCGCCCCGCGCGGCACGGTCAAGCACGCGGTCACGCTGCCGGCGTGGGAAAGAAGCGCCGCTATAACCGCCAGCTCCTGCGGCGCGAAGCCGTAAAAGCCGTCAATCCACACAAGCGCGCCGCGTAATTTCTCCGAGTTTTTAAGCTCCCGCGAGAGAACGTCAAGGGACGTGTCTGAGGAAACGCTCTCGTTCTCCACAAATTCCGAGTATTTTCGGTAAATTCGGGCAATATCCTCCATTTTCCGCCGGAGGTTCACGCCTAAGCCCGCGCCCTCCTTCGCCTTTGCCTCAAGCTCCTCCGGGGAAACGCGGTATTTTTTCAGCTCCGTAATCACCTCGGAAATTTCCTCAACCTCCCCGCTTTTCCCCCGGACGTAATTCAGCTCCGTATCGGCGATAATTTTGCGGATAAGCATTGCCTTGCCCACGCCGTCGATGTTCCTCCCCCCTGCCCCGCCGGTCTCGGCTATGACACGGAAAGCCAGCCGGTTGAAACTTAAAACCTCAAGCCGGATCATAGCCTTGCCTCCGCGAGTCAGAGCGCGCTCCGCCTGAAGCGTGGCCTGCTCCGGGACTATGTAAATAAGAGGGGCGCCCCCCGCGCCTCTCGCGGCGTCAAGGATTTCGGACTCCGCCCGGCGGGTCTTTCCGGCGCCGGCGTCGCCAAGGATAAGGCGCAAGGACATTATATCACTCCGATTCTTAGCGTAGTATAAAATTCATATTTATTATAGCCTATCCCCGGCCTGTTTTCAATAATTATTTTTCCGCCTCGCCCGTAAAAATTTTACGGAAATTTGTAAAAACCCTTGATATTATATACATATATAATGTAATGTACGAGATGTCCCCTTAAGCCGGGGTGAATCGCTTGCAAATATTTCAATACAATGTTATACTTAAATATGAAAAAACAACGAATGAGAATTATTCGCGTTTATTATTAAATTAAGGAGAGAAACTAATGAAAAATTTTATGAAAACGAAAGCTCTTTGCGCTTTAGCGGCGGCAGCCGCAATCGCGAGCGCGCCCGCGGTTTCCGCAAGCGCGGACACGTCCCCGGCAAAAACAACGCCGGCTTCGGTAAGCGCCGTCAGCGCGGGCAACCTTCAGGGCAAGCTGCTGGACTTTGAATTCGTTCAAGGAAATACAATTTACGGGCTTGAGTTCGGAGATTTCGGCGCGGGGTTTTCGGCGTCGCTTTACGCCTCGACCAGTCAGGATAATGACGCAGACTATATCGGCAAATGGTCAAGCCCCGCGACCACAAAGGTAAAGTCGGCGACCGAATTGGAAATAACCACCGATTGGAGCGGAACTCTCCCGAATCAGACGCTTGTTTACGACAAAACTAAAAACACGCTAACCGTAACCAAAACCGCCGTTGTGGGCAAGGAATCCTTCGCGCTGCCGCTTGGCAAGGTATTGGGCGCGGTTCAAGGCCGGGAAACTCCAACCGGCAATGTATACGAGTATTTAGGCCAGCCGTCGGGAGACAGAAGCGTTAAGCCGTTTTTGCTGACCGCTAAAACAGCGGGCGCCGATTCAATCGCCTTGTCGTGGGATAAGGTTGACGGAGCGGATAAGTATAAGGTTTACTTGTTCAGCGAAGGAGCCTCGAAGAACACTGTTTGGGAGGCCTTCAGCGGAAAGTCCGGCGAAGGTTTGTTTAAAAGTGTAGCCACAACGACAGAGACCTCCTATACAATTAAAAATCTCGCCAAAGATACTGCGTATACCTTTAAGGTCGCGCCTGTCAGCATTAAAGACGACAGAACGACAGTGGGCGCGTTATCAAACCCCGCCGCCGCCAAGACCGCCAGCCCGATTAAGGTAAGCGAAAGCGATCTTGCGCGAAAGCAAAAATTTGTTATGAACGGCCGGAACGAGCTCGGAAGTTCAGCTCCGTCTATCGAATTGGTGTCTTATAATGGCGACGGCACAATTTGGATTGAAAACGGCTCCGACGCCAGCGGAATACGTGATTATTATGTGGGCAAATTCACAACCAAAACATTGTCGCCTGACACGCTGCTGCAAATTGACGTCGCGAAGGGTGAGTATATGTCCGCCGCTCCCTCCGTATATATTTATGACAAATCAAAGAACACCCTGACGGTTAAAGACAGCGTTATTTTCAAGGAGGGCGAGGTCTTTTACCTGAGCGTCGACCTTCCTGAAATAAGTAATTGAAAGGCGGCTTTAATGTATGAAGAAATTTACCGCGATCGCTCTAACTCTCGTAATGCTTTTTTCTTTATGCACCCTCGCTCAAGCGGCGACGGTCACGCCGCGTAGAACAACATTGAAAGCGCTTGTAAACGGCGCGGAAAAATCCTTTGAGGGTTACAACATAGCCGAATATAATTATTTCTTGCTCCGCGACTTGACCTATGCCCTGTCCGGGACAAAAAAGCAGTTTGACGTGGCTTGGAGCGGCGCGGCTAATTCAATACTCCTTACCAGCGGCAAACCTTATACCGTGACCGGCGGGGAGACGGAGCGTATCACCAGCGAGAAAACGCCATACGCTGCGCGCGCCGCTTCCAAAATCCTTTTGGACGGTAAAAATGTTAATTTTGAAGCATATAACATTAATGGGCGCAATTACTTCAAGCTGATTGATATTGGCAAGGCTTTTGATTTTTCAGTAGAGTGGAACGGGAATACGGTCGTTATTGATACGGGAAAGCCTTATACCGCCCCTCCCGCGAACGCGCAGTCTGTAAACCCGGCCAGCCAAATGAGCGCGGAGGAAGTTATCCCCTATATGTCAAAGGAAGGGATAGACAAGGCTGTAGCGGCTTATAACAAGCGTAACCCCGGCGTTAACCTCAGCCCCTCCAATTACTATGATATGCCGAAACTTTGGAGCAACCCGGAGGAAGCGGACAAGCGCGGTATCAGCGTTATAGAAAACTCCGGCACCTGGGGTCAGACTATGGAACAAGTTTTGCCATATATGACTAAGGCCAGAATAGATAAGGCCGTAGCTATTTACAACCAAAAGCACCCACAAGATAAGCGAAAGAACGCCGCAGACTTATATATCGCGTTTTAAGAGCCTTTATTGGCGGCCGGCCAAGCTCCGTATTTCTCCGCGATTTCTAAACCGCGCGCGTCCGCTTGCTCCGTGTTAGGCTCTGTACCCGAAAGCTCATATAAGTAAAAGGACGCTGCCGCAGCGCAACGTCCTTTCTTATGCGAACCCGTCTAACCGTCAATCCTTGATTTTGCGGCGCTTTCTCTTGCTTCGTCCGGCAAACCTCGGCACAAAATCTATGAATTCGTGACCGTTATCGTGCTCCGTATCATGCCCATCCAGCAACTGTACGGGAAAGTCCCCGCCTTGTCCGGCGTGAACTGAATCACATTTTCACCAGTTTCAAAACTATACTCTAAGTCATACTCAGGAATATACATCGAGTTGTTGCAGCCGTTTATGCTTCCGTCAGGGGCGTTTATCGTCCATTTTACGGGGATTCCCGCCGCGACGGTGATTTTGGGGTACGAGGCGCGTCCGAGAGTCGTGCTTATAATCTGCACGCCGTCCTCAATTTTAGCGGACGCGGAGGCCGCGCCGCCCGTATTCAGGCGCGGGCGGACCGCCGCCGGCTTTCCCGCGGGGAGGACCCTCCCGCCGGCCAGGCTGACCCCGTTGCCAAACATAGCCATACCCAAAACCGCCACAAGCGCGGCCATTACCCGCAAAACCGCCGCGCGCCGCCGCCCTGCGCTCAGAATGGAGCTTATGGCCCCGATGAAAAACATAAGCGGAATAGTGCCGCACGCGAACAAAAACATCGAAAACGCGCCGGTGAGCGCCGAACCGGTCGAAAGGGCGTACAACTGCATTGACTGGAGCGGCCCGCACGGCATAAGCCCGCCCAGCAGGCCGACATAAAACGGGCTTTTCGGCGCGATTTTGGCGATTTTCTGGCCAAGCGAGGCCGGCAACCGCAGATTAAACCGCCGCAGCGCGCGGAAAACGCCGAGCATTTGAAGGCCCATAAGCACCATAAAAACGCCCGCCGCTATTTGCAGGGCGCCCCGCGCCTTAAACGAAAAAGAAACCACGGAACCCAGCGCGCCCACAACACCGCCTATCGCGGTGTATGAAACGAGCCGCCCAAGGTTATACAAAAGCGACGGGCGGATTCTCCCCTGCCCTTTCGCCGTAACCGCTATATTTATGCCGCCGCACATCGCCGCGCAATGCGCGGAAGTCAGCAGGCCGATTACAAAAACCATAGCAAAGCTCATCCCGCTCCGGGCTGTCGTAAAGTTGGTAAAGGCCTTGAAAACGCCGAACTTATCGCAAATAAGGTAAAGCGCCAGGATTATGATTAAAGAGCCGAGCGCTCGGCTGGCGTTACTATCTTTTGCCGTAGTGTATCCGAGCTTTTCTATTTCGCCGTTTACGCGTTCGAGAGAAGTTTCGCTCTCGTCAAAGGTTATTTCGGCGGTTTCCTCGCTGAAGCTGACCTTGGCGCTCACGACAAGCGGCGATATTTTTTTCCGTATCCTATCGGCGCACCCCGCGCAAGTCATTCCTCCGATACGTAGCGTTACTGTTTTCAACATCGAAACCTCTCCTTGCAGGAAAATGAAGAAATCTCCGCCTCTCAAAAAACTGGAGGCGGAGACTGTATCCTGTTATCCTATTTCTTGGCCACAAAAACGTCAAGACTGTTGGCCGGGCCTATAGTCTGATATTTCACGGTATCATCGTAAGGCATAATATAATCCACGGAAGCGAACCAAAACGACATTTTCGCGCCGGTGCCGGGGGTAAAGGTCACGTTATCGAACTTCATAGTATAACCCAAGCCTTTAAGCGCCGTTATAAAACTCTGAAACGTCTGGAAGCTCTGGCTGTTGACTTCAAACTCAACCGGCACGGTTTTCATACGCACGCTCATACCTTCAGACGACGTGGGCAGGTTCGCCTCTTCAAGTATATTCTTAATGTCGTCCCTATGTTCGGAGACCGGCAGGTCGTCGGCGGGCTTGCGTTCGTCCGGGGAGGCGTTCCTGGCCTTTTCCTCGTCGGCTATCTTTCTGTCAATAGCCTTCCTCTGGTCGTCCGAAAGCAGCGCGTTCGACGGTTTAATCTCATCGCCCATAGTATAAGCCTGAGCCACGGAGATAGCGTCGTCCGGAGCGTTTCTGTAATTTCTTATGGCGTCGTTCAACGGGTTAGCGTCCCCCGCGACGAAACTGTCAATACTTTTCGGGGAGTTCATGTCCCGGTAAGACACCGCCGAAACGCCAAGGGATTTTGTCGCCACGCCGCTGTCCGCCGCCAGCTTGATGAGAGTGTCATAATAAAACTGAGTGGAGCGTATGGGTGTAAACTTAACCTGCGCGCGGGAGGCCACATCCTCAAGCCTTTCCCTTTCCTTTATAAGCACGGGAACCTTCGCGACGTTCGCCTCTTGCTGCTCATACTCTTTCTGAAGGCGCTCAAGCTCCCCGGACTTCTCCGCGATTTTAACCTGCATAGGCTTAATTACCCAACGCCCGTAGCAATAGCCCACGGCCGCCAGAATGATAACCGCCACAACAATCTTTTCATACATTTTCAGCTTTCTTGAACCCGTCATTATAACATCGCCTCCTTTATATTAGTATTTGCAGGTCATAGTAAAATCGAACACGCCGTCTTGGCCCTGAATACCGCCGTCGAACACCACGGTAGTGAAAAGCGCGGTTTGTTCAAGGTTTTCAAGAGTAGCGGGAATAGCGTTTATGTTTGAAGTCGCCATTGTGAGGGTAACCCCGTTGCCGGTTCTGGCCATTTCGGTCACGGAAACGCCAGGCGGCAGGCACTGCGCTATAATTTCGTTCTCCTTCGGCGTATAGTCCCGGATAGACTCATAGCGATAATCCGCCTCCCCCAGCGCGAGGAGGTAGCTTCCCAGCGCGTCAATCTGCTGCTGCTCCCTGGCTATGTCAAGGCGCGCTTGAAAATACCTCTGGTCAGACAGGATAAGGCCGATTCGGTTAATCTCCCCGTCAATCCTGTTCGATATGAGCATAAGGAGCACAAAAGCGATCGCCATAGCCCCGGCTACTATAGACACGCCTATGCCGACGTAAATTGTTTCTTTCTTTGCCTTTTCCCTTTGGGTTACAAACTCGCTGAAAAAGTTCATTTCTTTCAATTATAAGCGCCCCTTTCTATTACGCGTTCAGCAAGGCTGCCGCGGCGTTTAGGTGATATACTATATTTTCAAAGTTGGGTTTTAACTCCACGTTTTCGACATTATCTATAACGGAGGTGGAAATGTCCATAGCTTCGCCAAGACGATAGGCCAAGCCCGGAATAAGCGAGTTGCCCCCGTAAAGGAATAAATTCGCCACGCCGGCCTCCGCGATTTTCGGGATTGTCCTGGCAAATTTCGTAATTTCGTCCGAAAGCCGGCGGAGAAAGTTTTCTATCTGCTCCATAATCATCGGGGGAATGGCCTGATATTCTTCGGTATCCTTGGCGAAAGTCGGTTCGTAGGTGGTTGATTTCTCGGAAAACTCCGCCATAGCGCTACGCTTGCTCATATGATAGTACAGGTCCGTAAAGCCCACCGGCAGGTATCGGGAGGCTATGTGCGCCCCGCCCGCGAAAACGTGCACAATGCACGAGAACATACCGCAGTCCATAAGCATAAAAGACTTATTCGCCAGGTTCACGCCGTTCACGGCCGGAAAAGTCCTGAAAAGGCGCACGATTGAGTTTGAGTGCATAGTCAGGCTCTTGGGCTGCATCCTTATATTCGTTATAAGGTCACGGTAGGATTCCACTATAGTCCTGTCCATAGAAGCGGCGCGAACAAGGAACTTGCCGTCGTCCTGCGTTGAGAGAACCTGCGCCTCGACAATGTTCGTCGGGGGGATGTTATAAGCCGAAATCATCTCTTGCAGGGCCATACCCTTAACCTCTTCCGGGTTGCCCTTGGGCACGCTTACGTTGCGGACAAGAAACCGGTCGTCCGAAATAGTAATCGAGCAGGGCTGAGCGAGCTGCACGCTGTTGTTTTTAACGGCCGGCACAAGCAAGTCGGTAATAGCCACAATCTGCGTTTGCGGGGTGCCTATGGCCACCTCGTTCGGGATTTTTACCGAAAAAGTCCCCGTTATGGAAACCGCGTCCTTTTTGACAATCCCCTGCACTACTTTTATTTGCTTTGTTCCTATGTCGATAGAAAGCGCCATTTATATACCTCCTGTGGATAACTGAATAATTTTTATATTGTTTCGTATACGCCGAAGATGGGCAGAATCATCGCCACGACGATAAACCCGACCACGCCGCCCATGAACACTATGAGTAGCGGCTCAAGCATAGTCATAAGGCGCGCTATGGACGTGGCCACTTCCTCATCCATAAAGTCCGCGAGCTTGTCAAGAAGCGAGTCAATATCGCCGGATTCCTCCCCTATAGCGATCATAGAGTGAACGACCGGCGGAAACACGTTGATTTTCTTGATGCCGTAGGAGAGGTTCATACCCACGCGGATATCGTCGCGCATTTCCATAAGCGCGTTCTCAATTATGGCGTTGCCCACAACCTTAGAGGTTATCTCTATGCTGTTGATAAGCGGCAGGCCGCTGCTGATAAGGTTCGCCAGCGTGCGGGAAAAACGCGCCGACGCTATGTTTATAACGGTTTCCTTTACTATGGGGAGCTTTAGGTACGCCTTTGACTTAAAGTAGTTCCCTTTTGGCGTTTTGATCCAGCGCGTGAACACGTATATGGCTATGCCCAAAAGCGGAAATACGAGATACCACCATTTAACGAGGAAATTGGAAGAGTTCAGCACAATCTGAGTGGGAACCGGCAAAGCGACGCCGGAGCTTGTGAACATACCCACGAAAGTCGGCATAACAAAAACAAGGAGGACCACAACCGCCGCGAGTATAAGCACTAAGAGCACGGCCGGATAAACCGTCGCCGAAACGACCTGCTGGCGTATACGGTTGTCCGCCTCAAACTGGCTCGCGAGCTTCCCGATGACTTCCTCCAGGTTACCGGAAGCCTCGCCCGACTGAACTATGCTTATCATAAGGGGCGGAAAGCACTCTCCCTGCTTGCGCAGCGCGTCGGAGAACATAGAACCCTTCTGCACGTCCTCATAAATGTCCCTGAGAGTTTCCTTGAGCTTGGGGTCAGCCGTTTGCTGATACAGAATGTCCATCGAGCGGACGAGGGTGACGCCCGCGCCGAGCATAGAGTTAAGCTGCTTGCAAATCATAGACAGGTCTTTCAGGGAGACTTTTTTATCCCTTTTCCCGGTGAAAGACTTCGAGCGAATCTCCTCTGCGGATATGAGGTAAAGGTTTTTGTCCTTGAGCATTATCTTTCTTAACTCAATAATGGACTCCGCATCGGCCGTGCCTGTCTCCGTGGCTCCGGCGGCAGTTTTAGCCTTGTACTTGAACTGTGCCATAAACTCCTCCTATAAAACAAGGTACTAGAGCAATTCCGCGTTTTCAGTAAACGGATTTCGCTTGTGTAAAACGAAATTGCCATATATATTTTACGTAAAATCAACTAAAATTAATTGTAGCATATTTATCGACAATAAACAAGCGTAAAATCAAAAAATTATTTCTTTTTCACTAAAAATTTTATGGTATAATATATGGAAAACACCGGAAAGGACAAACTATGGATAATACTACGGACGACACAAAAGGCGGAATCTTACAAGGCTCACCGGGTTCCGAATACTTCATACAAAAACTCCGGGAGCTTAACGGCGGACTCCTCAAAACCTACCGCGTAAACACCTACGGGTGTCAGATGAACGCGCACGACTCCGAAAAGCTGGCGGGGCTGCTGTCGGCTATGGGCTATTCCCCAGCCTCCGGGGAGGAGGCCGACCTTTACGTGTTCAACACCTGCTGTGTGCGTGAAAACGCGGAGAACCGCCTTTTCGGCAATCTAGGCGCCCTCAAGCGCGCGAGAGAGGACGGGCGCGCCTTTAAGGCGGTCGTCTGCGGCTGTATGCCCCAGCGGCCCGGAGCCGCGAAGAAGCTCCGGAAATCTTACAAGACCGCCGACGTTATTTTCGGCACTTTTAATATGAGGAAATTCCCGGAGCTTCTATATACAAATATTATGACGGGAGAGCCGGTTATAGACATTTGGGACGGGCGCGAAAACGATTTTTACGAGCTTGACTCGCTCCGGGAGAGTAAATTCAGCGTTTCGGTAAATATTATGTATGGGTGCGACAACTTCTGCTCCTACTGCGTAGTGCCCTACGTGCGCGGACGGGAGCGCAGCCGCCCGGAGGCGGATATTTTAGAGGAAATACGCGCGGCGGCGGCGGGCGGCGCGGTTGAGGCGCTCCTGCTCGGCCAGAATGTAAACTCCTATGGCGGCGGCGGGGATTCCTTCGCGCGGCTGCTTGAAAGAATCGCCGGAATAGACGGAATCCGCCGGCTCCGCTTTATGACGAGCCACCCGAAAGACTTAAGCGGCGAGCTTATTTCCGCAATGCGGGACCTCCCGCAGGTCTGCCCCGCGCTCCACCTGCCCTTTCAGTCCGGGAGCACGCGCGTGCTTGAGCTTATGAACAGAAAATACACTAAAGAAAGCTACCTGGCCCTTGCTCAAAAAATTCGGGAGAACATACCGGACGTCGCCCTGACTACGGACATAATAGCCGGCTTCCCGACGGAGACGGAGGCGGATTTCGCGGATACGCTTGACGTTGTGGGGAAAGCGCGGTTTCTGAACGCCTACACCTTTATTTACTCCCGGCGCGAGGGCACCCCCGCCGCGGAGCTTTCCGGCCAGATCCCCCCGGAGGTTTCGTCGGAGCGTTTTTCCCGGCTTTGCGAAAAAGTGCGGGAATCGGCCGAGCGGGAATCCGGGCGGTTTGTCGGACGCCGCCTGTCCGTCCTGGCGGATTCCTTTGACGAAAAAACAGGGGTTCTCACCGGGCGGACGCAGCACGGCGCAATCACCCATATTGAAAACGCCCCGGATTTGACGGGACGCTTCGCCGACGTACTGATTACCGAAAGCAAAACGTATTACCTGCTCGGAAAAATTGCGGAATAGAGGAATCAACTTGCCGACAGCCGAATCAGAATGTTACGAAGCCGCCCGCCTTCTTGGGCGGTTTGCCCAGAAAACCGACCTTTCCCTCCGCCTGCTTGACGCGGCGGCCCTTTCCGTGGAAAACCCGGGCGAAGCCGAGCTTTCGCAGCTTCAAGCCGCGCGGAAAGACTATCTTGACTTTGTCGAAAGCCTCGTAGCCATAGTTTACGCCACGGCCGCCGGAGAGGACTGCGCCGGGCAAAAAAACGGCTGCCGAGACCGCGGCTGTTCGGGCTGCCGCGGCTGTTAATAAGCGGTTTTGCGGCCTTAGAGCCTGTTCAACATTTCCATTTTAATGTCTTTTCGGCGGATTTTCCGCCCTGCAGGCCGCAGGCCTGGCAGTTCGCGAAGCGAACGACCAGCCCTTCACAAGCGCTCGCTTGCGCACCCGATGCGCAAGTCACGAGCTTTGGCGAAGCCAATGCGGGGAACCGCGCTCACGCTTGTTTTGCCTGACGAAAAATCCGCTCGAATCGAACCCGAAAGACATCGGGCGGCGCAGTAAAGGCGGGGCTTCAATCGCATTTCCTGCGTCGGTTTCGCGAAGCGAAACTTCTGAAATCCGTCAAAAGCGAGATATTGAACAGGCTCTTACTCCGGAAATTTATACGCCGACAAAACTTTCTGCAGGGCGCGCAGTTTTTCAAACGCGTCCGCGAGCGGTTCTCCGCCGGATAAATCCATATCAAGAAACTCGTTTATTATAAGTTTATTCTTGCCCCGGTCAATTTTGCCGCCGTAATATACGGCTTTGTGGGCCTCCTCCGGGCCGCTGTCGGAGGCGATAGTGCCGAGTATGGACTGGGCGCGGTTTATGACGCTCTCGGGAAGCCCGGCCAATCGCGCCACTTGAATCCCGTAGCTTGACGAGGCGAAGCCGCTCTCGATTTTACGAAGGAAAACAATCCCTCCGTTTTCCTCCGAAACGGTCACGTGATAATTACGCACGCCCTGTATGCCTTCCTCGAGCACCGTCAGCTCGTGATAATGAGTGGCGAAAAGCGTCTTGGCCCCAAGGCGGCAGGCGAAGTGCTCCACAAGCGCCCAGGCGGTGGCAAGACCGTCGTAGGTGCTCGTCCCTCGGCCGATTTCGTCAAGGATTATAAGGCTTTTGCGCGTGGCGTTGTTAAGGATATTGGCCACTTCGCTCATCTCGACCATATAAGTGCTCTGGCCGGTCACAAGGTCGTCCGACGCGCCCACGCGCGTAAAAATTCTGTCAACAACGCTTATTCTGGCGTAGGTGGCGGGGACGAAGCAGCCCGCTTGCGCCATAAGGGTTATGAGCGCCGTCTGGCGCATAAAGGTAGACTTTCCGCCCATATTCGGCCCGGTTATTATGCAAAGGCGGTTGTCCTCACAGTCCACAAGCGCGTCGTTCGGCACGAACGTGTCTCTGTTCACGCGCTCCACGACCGGGTGCCGCCCGTTTTTAATTTCCGTCGTTTCGCCGTCGTTTATTTCCGGCTTGACGTAGCCGTAAAGCTCCGCCGCTTCCGCGAAAGAGGCGAGCGCGTCTATAACGGCCGCGCGGCCCGCCTGCCGGCTTATCCGCTCCGATTCCCGGAGGAGGGCGGCTTTCGCTTCGCAAAACAGCCTGTATTCTATTTCTTTAATCTTATCGTCGGCGGTTATGATTTCCGTCTCTATTTCGCGCAGTTCCGCGCTTGTGTACCGCTCAAGGTTCGATATAGTCTGCCGCCGCTCGAAATAAGGCGGGACGGCCTTTTTATACGAATTTGTCACCTCGAAGCAATAACCAAGCACTTTGTGAAATTTTACGCGCAGGGTTTTAATGCCCGTTTTTACGCGTTCCGTCTCTTCTAAGCGCATAAGCCATTCCGCGCCGTGTTCCTTAATGTCGTACAGTTTGTCAAGCTCCGCGTCGACCCCGCGCTTGATAAGCCCCCCGTCCCGCACCGTGAAGGGCGGGTCTTCGGCGATTGTCGCCTCCAGAAACGCGAAAATATCCTCAAGGTCGTCAAAGTCAGCGTTAATAGCCGCGTTCAGGCCGTTCTTGAAAAAACGCATTTTAGTCTTTATAGTCGGCATATTTTTAATTGAGTTTTTAAGCTGCGCCATGTCCCGCGCGTTGGCCGACTGGAAATTCAGACGCCCCAATATACGCTCGATGTCGTGCACGTCGCTCAAAAGCTCGAAGATTTCTTCGCGGGTTATGGTTTTGGCGTAAAACTCCTCAACGGCGGCCAGCCGCTCGCGGATTTTCTCCGCGTCCACAAGCGGGGCTTCGAGCCATTTGCGCAGGAGCCGCGCTCCGAGCGCGGTGCGCGTCCGGTCAAGCACGCCGAGCAGAGAGCCTTTTTTCGTCCCCTCCCGCGTGTTTTGAGTAATTTCCAGGTTGCGGCGGGAGGACGCGTCGAGCATCATAAAGCTGTCCCCGTGATAAAAGCGCAAGCCCGTTATGTGCGGCAGGCCGTTTTTCTGAGTCTCTAAAAGATACGACAGAAGCGCGCCCGCCGCGGAGACGGCGTTTTTAGCCTCCGCGCCCTCAAGGCCGTATCCGTTCAGGTTCAGCGCGCGGAAATGGTTCAGCAGCGTCAGGTAAGCGTTCCCGTAGGAGAAGCGCTCGTCCGAATAATAATAAACGGCGGCGTTCGGAAAAACGCGGTTCACCGTTTCCATTGAGGTAAAATCGCTGTTTGCTATCACCTCGGCGGGGTTAAACCGGGCTATTTCGTCTATAAGCCGCTTTTCGCCGTCGTCCCTGCCGCCCTCCAGCTTTTTCGGCTTAAGCGATGTGGTCTGAAACTCGCCTATGCTCAGGTCGCACACGGAGACGCCGAACCCGCCCTTTTCCGCGTACACGGAGAGTATGTAGTTATTCCGGCTCTCGTCAAGCGCGGACGCGTCGATATTCGTGCCGGGCGTGACCACCCGCGTCACTTCCCGCCGGACCAGCTTGGAGCGGCCCGCTTCCTCCATCTGATCACAAACCGCCACTTTATAACCTTTGGCCACGAGCCTGCTTATGTAGCCCTGAACAGAGTTATGCGGCACCCCGCACATCGGCGCGCGCTCCCCCATCCCGCAGTCCCGCCCGGTGATTACAAGTTCAAGCTCTTTGCCGGCTTTCGCCGCGTCGTCAAAAAACATCTCGTAAAAATCGCCCAGACGGAAAAACAGCAGGCAATCCGGATATTCTTTTTTCGCTTCAAACCACTGCCGCATCATCGGCGATAGATTTTCCATAAAATCCCCTCACTGGCAATCCCTTTGAATATATTTTTCCTCTCCGCGCGATATTCGCGCCGTCCCGGCGGAGATTTCAAAAAATTCCTCCGCGGCGTCGGACTCGTCCTCAAAATTCACCCAAACGCGGAAAGTAACGTCGTCTTTATAAATTATATCGCCGCAGGGATAATTTTCAATATCTATTTTTCGTTTTATTTTATCCGCCGCGGCATACGGAACGGTTACTTCAAGCTGAACGGCCAGCCGCGTTTCCGCCAGACCGGCCGCCAGAAGCCCCGCCCGGCAGGCGGCGGCGTAGGCGCGTTTAAGCCCGCCCACGCCAAGGAGGACGCCGCCGAAATATCTCGTCACCACGACGGCTATGTTCACGGCTTCCTCCCGCTTCAGCGCCTCAAGGATAGGCGCGCCCGCGCTCCCCGCCGGCTCTCCGTCGTCGGAGGAACGCTCCCGCAAAGGCTCCCCCGCGCGGAAAGCAGAGCAGTTGTGCCGCGCGTCCCAATATTTTTTCTTAACGCCGCCGATAAACTCAAGCGCCTCCCGCTCACCAGAAACAGGCGCGACGGTGGCCAGGAAGCGTGATTTTTTTTCAATAATCTCGGCGGAGGCTTCTGCCCGCGCGGTCTTATAAATCCTCCGCTTCATTTTTATCGCCCTCGCCCTCCCGCTTTTCGTCCGCCTCTCCCGATTTTAAAATAAGAAGGCGCACGAGCTCAATATGATTTTTTATCATCTCCTCGACCGTGAAACGCACCGAAAAACCGCCGCGCTCCTCCGAACAGCCCTCCCCCGGCTCCGGAACGCGCCCCATAACGCCCATTACATAGCCGCCTATCGAATCATAATCGCGAGACTCAAAATTGCACCCCGCCGCCTGATTAACGTCGGCCAAACGGCAGGACCCGTCCAGCAGAAACTCGTCGTCCGAAATTTTCTGAACTGAAATATTTTCGTCGTCATACTCGTCGTAAATCCTGCCGACTATTTTTTCAACTAAATCCTCTATGGTGATAAGCCCGGCGGTGCCGCCGTATTCGTCAAGCACTATCGCCATAGGTATGCGCTCGGTGCGCATTTTTATAAAAAGCTGGGAAAGCGGCTTCGACTCGTAAGTGAAATACGGCTCGCGCGCGTAGTTCATAATTGAAAAACCGGAGGAACGAGTGTTTTTTTTGAAAATGTCCTTATAATACAGGATTCCGACGATATTATCCATACTTTCTTGATAAACCGGCATACGCGAAAACTGCTCCGTCCAGAAAAGGTCCTTGACCTCGGCCAGGGTCGCCCCGGCGGGGACGCCCTGCATATTTGTCCGGGCGATCATAACGTCCGAAGCCTTTCTATCCCCGAAAACGACGACGTTGTGTATCATCGTGCGCTCCTCGTGCTCGATTATGCCCTCGTCGTGGCTGACGTTAACCATTGTCCTAAACTCGGACTCCGTGAGCACGGGGACGGGGTCTTTCCTGTAATTGCCCGTAAGCCGCATAATCCCGTTTGTAATAAGGCTGAACAGCAGAACGAGCGGCGTAAAAATATACACGAAAAACGCGACGGGTTTTATGAAAAAAAGCGCGATTTTTTCCGGGTTCTGCGCGGAGATGGTTTTCGGGGTGATTTCTCCGAAAATCAGTATAATTACCGTGATTACGCCGGTGGCGGCCCCGACCGCCGCGCCGCGTCCGCTGATGAACTCCATAGCGATAGAGGTGGCCATAGCGGAAGCGCCGATATTAACCAAGTTGTTGCCAATCAGGACGGACGTCAGGAGCTTTTTCGGGTTCCCAAGTATCTTTTGGGCCAGCTCCGCGCCGGGCAGCCCGCACTCGACCATATTCCGCAGCTTTATTTTATTGATTGTGGTCATAGCCGTCTCGACGGACGAAAAAAACGCGGACAGCAACAGCAGCGCCATCAGGAATATTATATGCTTAGGACCATCGTCCACAAAATCACTCTCCGTAAAAGTATGTAAAAAATCGCGCTTTCGGCGCGATTTTTCAGTAAATATGTGTCACACCAGTTCAATTATAACTTGAGGCGCGGCGTCGCCCTTGCGCGGCCCTATTTTAATCATTCGGGTATAACCGCCGGGCCGGTCCGCGTATTTCGCGCCGATTTCGCCAAAGAGCTTCTCGGCCATATTGACGCTTTCGGAAGCGCTCCGTTTTTTGCGCCCGTCCGCCGGAACGCTCGTCACGGGGTAAAGCACGCTAAGAATCTTGCGGCGCGCGGCCAGCCGGGAGGGCGAATCCTTTTTAACCGTTTTTTCCACTTCCTCAAACACGGTCACGCGTTTGCCGTTCTCTTCTTTCTTGACGCGCTTGCCCTCTTTGTCCCTCTTGGGGGTTTTCGCCTTGACCGTAACCTCCGTAAAGCTGTCCTTTTCCTTGGCGGCGAGGGTTATAAGTTTTTCCGCTATCCGGCGGACTTCCTTAGCCCTTGTTTCCGTCGTAATTATTTTGCCGTGGTAAAGCAGGTTCGTGGCGAGGCTCCGGAGCATTGCCTTGCGCTGGCTCGACGTGCGCCCTAATTTTCTGTATCCCATTCTTACAGCCTCCTTAATGTTATTCCTCCGACGGCGTGAGCGACAGCCCCAGCTCCGTCATTTTGTTCAGCACTTCCTCCAGGGACTTGCGCCCGAGGTTGCGCACTTTCATCATATCCTCCTCGGTCTTGCCCACTAAATCGGACACCGTGTTAATCCCCGCGCGTTTCAGGCAGTTGAACGAGCGGACGGACAGGTCAAGCTCCTCTATGCTCAGGTCGAGGATTTTGTCTTTTTTGCCGTCGTCCTTTTCAATCATTATCTCGGTGGATTTAGCGTTGTCGGATAAATCCACGAAAAGATTCAAGTGCTCGTTTAAGATGCGCGCGCCGAAGCTCACCGCGTCGTCCGGGGCGATGGTGCCGTTCGTCCAGACCTCAAGCGTCAGGCGGTCAAGATCCGTCGTCTGAGCCACGCGCGTATCCTCCACAATGAAATTAACGCGCCGCACGGGCGTATAAAGCGAGTCTATGGGAATCACGCCTATACTCTGCCCGTCGTCCTTATTTTTATCCGCGCCGACATACCCGCGCCCTTTCGTTATGGTCATTTCAACAACGAGTTTATTCTGCCCGGCGCAAAGCGTGGCGATATGCAAATCGGGGTTGAGGATTTTCACGTCCGAATCCACCTGAATATCCCTGGCGGTAATATAGCACTCGCCTGAAGCCTCTATCCGGGCGTATTTCGGCTCGTCGGAATCGCTCATATTTCTTATGGCCAGGCTTTTAAGGTTAAGGATAATCTCGGTTATGTCCTCTTTAACGCCCGGAACGGTGCTGAATTCGTGATTAACACCGTCTATTTTTATGGTGCTTACCGCGGCTCCGGGAAGGCTCGAAAGGAGTATCCTGCGCAAAGAGTTGCCGAGCGTCGTTCCATAGCCGCGCTCCAGAGGCTCGACTACAAAACGTCCGTACATACCGTCCGGCGTTATCTCCGCAATTTCTATGCGAGGTTTTTCAAACTCTATCACTAATAAACCTCCTCTTTAATAATGAATAATGTCTTAACAGACTTAAAGCGAGCCTGTCAGGAGGTTGTTATTTAGAATAAAGCTCGACAATAAGCGTCTCCGTCACGGGGACGTCTATCTGCTCGCGGCTTGGCGCGGCCGTTATGGAGCCTTTGAGGTTATTTTTCTCAACGGAAATCCACTCCGGAACGGCGCGGTTGGCCGTGGCGGAGGTGGCCAGCTCAAAAAGCGGCGACGACTTGCTCTTTTCGCGCACGGAGATTTCGTCTCCCACTTTCACCTGATAAGACGGTATATTTATCCTGCGCCCGTTCACGTTGATAAGGCGGTGAGACACCATCTGCCGCGCCTCTCGCCTCGTTCTGGCGAGGCCCATGCGGAAAATGACGTTATCAAGGCGAAGCTCCAGAAGACGAAGCAGGTTCTCGCCGGTAACTCCGCCTATACGGCTGGCTTTTTCAAAATAATTGCGGAACTGGCGCTCCAGAACGCCGTATATAAACTTGGCTTTCTGCTTCTCTCGGAGCTGAAGCGCGTATTCGCTCATTTTCCTGTTGGTGTTCGGAACCTGCTTTTTACTTTTTTTGCGCACGCCAAGATAGGCGGGGTCAAGGTCTAACTTTCTGCATCTTTTAAGTACGGGTTGTTTATTGACAGCCATTTATCAATATTCTCCTTTCCGAATTATACCCTGCGGCGTTTGGGGGGGCGGCAGCCGTTGTGCGGCACCGGGGTGACGTCTTTAATCGTCGTGACCTCAAGCCCCGCCGCTTGAAGCGCGCGTATAGCGGCTTCGCGCCCGCTGCCCGGGCCCTTTACGTAAACGTCCACGCTGCGCAGCCCGAACTCTTTGGCGGTCTGAGCGGCGGTGTCCGCCGCCATCTGCGCCGCGAAGGGCG
Organism: Clostridiales bacterium; assembly: GCA_031287685.1. Lineage (GTDB taxonomy): Bacteria > Bacillota > Clostridia > Lachnospirales > WQUN01 > JAITSQ01. The sequence continues at coordinate 25,301 of JAITSQ010000035.1, forward strand.
TCGACTTGCGCGAACCGCGGAAACCCAGCTGGCCCGCGCTTGCCCACGAAAGGGCGTTGCCCGAAGTATCCGTAATAGTAACTATTGTATTGTTAAAAGACGACTGGATATGCGCCTGCCCCCTGTCCACAACCTTGCGGTCGCGGCGGCGGCGGGTGGTGGTTTTCTTTAACGCGGGTTTTTTCGCCATTCTTGTACAACTCCTCCTGTGTTGCGCCGGCCTGTTTTCCGCAATCCCGAGGCCGCTTCGCGTTTGCCTCTTCAGACTTGCCGAAAACATTCCCGGCGTTTTAGATTACCGTGCTTACTTCTTCTTATTAGCGACCGTGCGGCGCGGGCCTTTGCGCGTGCGCGCGTTGGTCTTTGTACGCTGCCCGCGCACGGGCAGGCTCCTTCTGTGCCGGATGCCCCTGTAGCAGCCTATTTCGGTCAGGCGCTTGATGTTCAGGGCTATCTCCCGGCGCAAATCGCCCTCCACTTTCTGGGTCTTGTCGATAATCTCGCGTATGCGGATAACCTCGTCGTCGGTCAAATCGCGCACGCGCGTATCGGGATTAACTTTCGCTTCTTTCAAAATGCGGTTGGCGCTTGGCCTGCCTATGCCGAAAACATAGGTAAGGCCTATTTCAACGCGCTTCTCCCGCGGTAAGTCAACTCCGGAAATACGAGCCAAAAGAATCTACCTCCTAATCAGTACAGGCGAAGCCTGTCAGCCTTGTCTCTGTTTATGTTTTGGGTTTTCGCATATTACGCGGATTGCCCCCTTGCGCTTTATTATCCTGCATTTTTCGCAAATAGGTTTTACAGACGGACGTACCTTCACGTTAAACCCTCCTTGAGTTTTCTTATTTGTCGCGCCATATGATTCTGCCCTTTGTCAGGTCGTATGGCGACATTTCCACGTGAACCATATCCCCGGGGATAATGCGGATAAAATTCATACGCAGTTTTCCCGAAATATGGGCGATGATTCTGTGCCCGTTTTCAAGCTCAACCTGAAAATTAGCGTTCGGGAGCTTTTCGACAACCTTACCTTCCAACGCTATAACATCGCTTTTTGACAAGGATTTATCCCTCCTTCTAAAGCGCGAAATCATTACAGGCGCGCCTTATATCCGAATCTTTGACCTTTTTTCCAATGATTAGACCTTTTATATCGGAAACGGCGTTAGTTTTCTGAACATGCGTTATTTTTTTCTTTTTGGGGCGCGCCGCCGGGCGCGTTTTCCCGTCGCACAGGTAAAGGTAAGGCGGCTCGACGCTCATTACGACCATTACCGTGCCTTTATCCCTGCCCGCTTTGGATATTACGAGCTGCCCTATTTGAAAACCGTCGAAACCGTCCACGGGATTACCCCCTTAAATCCCTTGCGAGGGTCAGTATTTCAGGCTCTCCGCCCGTTATGAGCACCGTGTTTTCGTAATGCGCGGAGAGCTTGCGGTCCTTCGTAACGACCGTCCAGCCGTCGCTTTTCAGAATTTCCACCTCAAACGAGCCTTGCGTAATCATCGGCTCCACGGCGAGCGTCATACCCGCGTACAGGAGCGGCCCGCGCCTTTTCTGGGTATAATGCGGGATTTGCGGCTCCTCGTGAAGCTCGCGCCCCACTCCGTGCCCGATGAACTCCCGCACTATGCCGTATCCGCGCGGGGTCACAAAAGCGTCTATCGCGCGGGAAATATCGTGCAGGTGGCAGCCTGGCTTGGCGTGGGCAATCCCCGCGAAAAACGCCCCGCGGGTTATCTCAATCAGTTTCGCCGCGTCCGGGGAAAGCGCGCCCACACCGAAAGTCCGCGCCGCGTCCGCGTGAAAACCGTTTTTATACGCGCCCACGTCTATCCCTATAATATCGCCCTCCTGAAGCAGGCGCTTCCCGGGAATCCCGTGAATGACCTGCTCGTTGACGGAGGCGCAGATAGACGCCGGGAACTTTCCGAACTCCGGAGAGTCGTAACCCTTAAAGGACGGCCACGCGCCCTGAGACTTTATATATTCCTCCGCCGCGCGGTCAAGCGCCGCGGTGGTCACTCCCGGCTTAATCGCGTCCTCAAGCAGGTCGAGCACGCCCGCCACAATGCGCGCCGATTCCCTTACCAATTCGATTTGGCTTGCGTTTTTTACTGGTATAGCCATATTTTACTCCAAACTAATTCAAGAAGCCCTTATAGTGCCGCATAAGCAGCCGGGACTCCATCTGCTTCATTATGTCGAGCGCCACGCCGGAAACGATCAGAATAGTCGTGCCGCCGAAGCCCAAAGAAAGCCCGAGCAAAACCTGCATAACTATGGGGATAACGGCGATTATCGCGTAAAACGCCGCGCCCACCCAGGAAAGCCTGTTTATGACCGTCTGTATATACTCGGCCGTATTCTTGCCGGGGCGCACGCCGGGCACAAACCCTCCGCTTTTTTTCATATTTTCCGATATCTCAACCGGGTTAAGCGCGAACGAGCTATAAAAGAACGTAAACGCGAATATCAGAATAACGTAAATAACCGCGCCCGACAGGTTATGGATATTCAGAAAGCTCACGGCCTTGCCCAGAAACTCGTTTTCCGGCAGAAAACCGTGTATAAACTGCGGAAGCTGAAGCAGCGACACGGCGAAGATTATTGACATAACCCCCGCTATATTTACCTTAATCGGTATGAAAGAGGTCGTCGCGCCGAACATCTTCTGCCCCTGCATTTTCTTGGAGTACTGCACCGGGATTTTGCGTTCGCCCTCCTGCACCAGAATCACGAAAGTAATAATGGCGACGAATACGATAATCACAAAAACCGCCTTAGCCACTGTGGTCCAGTCGCTGAAGTTCACGGTGCTCCACAAGTAAACCGCGCCCGCCGGCACTCCCGCCAGTATGTTCGAGAATATTATAAATGAGGAGCCGTTGGCAATCGCCTTTTCGGTCAGAAGCTCCGACAGCCACATTATAAAAATCGTGCCGGTGACCATAGTGGCCGCCGCCGTGACGTATACAAGCATATTGTGATACTTGAAAAGCGAGTGCACAGCATAAGTATACACAAGACCGCCGCCCTGAATCGCGGAAAGCGCGACCGCCACCACGCGGGTAATCTGGTTCAGCTTCTGCCGCTCGCCGTCTTTCTGCATCCTTTCGAGCGGCGGCAGGGCCACCGTGAGCAGCTGCATAATGATGGACGAGTTGATGTACGGGCCTATGCCCATAGCGGCGATCGTCCCCGCGCTTCCTCCAAGCATCATTGCGTAGAACGTGCCGTTTCCCGCGCCGGAAGTATATTCGCGCAGAGCCGTCACATCCATAAACGGCAGCGGCACGTGGCAAGCCAGCCGGTAGATTACGACGATAAGGAGCGCGTACATCATTCTTTTGCGTATATCCGCGACTCTCCAAGCGTTGGCAAATACCCCGAACATCAAATCACCTCTGCTTTGCCGCCCGCCGCCTCTATTTTTTCGGCCGCCTTCGCGCTGTAAGCGTTGACCCTAACGGTCAGTTTCTTTTTAAGCTCGCCCACGGCGAGGATTTTAACGCCGTCGCGGGGGTTTTTTAGAAGCCCCTTTGACTTAAGCGCGTCTATATCGACCGTAGCCCCGTCCTCAAAAACATTTAGCAGCTGAATGTTGAAGGCCACGATATCTTTCGTGTTAAAGCATTTAAACCCGCGCTTCGGAAGCCTCCTGTACAGAGGCATCTGTCCGCCCTCAAAACCTGGGCGGCGGCTGTACCCGGAGCGGCTTTTCTGTCCTTTATGGCCGCGCCCGGCCGTCTTGCCGTTGCCGGAGCCGTGGCCGCGCCCGCGCCTGAAACTTTTGAATTTGCTTCCGTCAGCTGGTTTTAATCCACCGAGGTTCATATTTACGCCTCCTTCGCTTCCGCTTTTCCCGAAGCCTTTTTAGGCGCGGGCTTGGCGGATTTAGCCGCACCGGCGGCGCCAGCGGTTTCCTCAACCCTGAGCAGATGAGAAATCTGCTTTATCATACCCCGGATAGCGGCGTTGTCCTTTTGTGTAACGCTTGAGTTCAGTTTGTTAAGCCCCAGGGCGCGGAGGGTCAGCTTGTGTTTCGGTATAGCGCCTATTTGAGACTTAACCAAAGTTATAGTCAACAAGTTTAACACTTCCTGTCTGTCTTAGTATAGTGTCAGCTTACGATTTCCTCAACGGATTTCCCGCGGAGCCGAGCCACCTGGTCCGGGGTCTTAAGGAGCCGGAGGGCTTCTATGGTGGCGTTCACGACGTTGCGCTTATTGTTCGAGCCGAGGGATTTCGTGCGGATATTGCGTATGCCCGCAAGCTCAAGCACGGCGCGCACAGGCCCGCCCGCTATAACGCCGGTACCTTCGGAGGCCGGCTTAATAAGAACGGAAGCGGAGCCGCTTTTCCCCAGAATGTCGTGAAAAATGGAACCCGCGTCGTTGCGCGCCACATACACCATATTTTTCTTGGCGTCCTCTTTGCCCTTGCGGATAGCGTCGGGGATTTCGGCGGCTTTGCCCATACCCACGCCCACGTGGCCGTTTTCATCGCCAACGACCATAAGCGCCGCGAAGCGGAACGTGCGCCCGCCCTTGACGACTTTCGTCACGCGGTTTATGGCCACTAATTTATCTTTCAAATCAAGCTCGTTTGCGTCTATTTTTTTCATAACTTCCCTCCTTAGAATTCAAGCCCGGCCGCCCTGGCGGAGTCGGCAAGAGCTTTAACTTTGCCGTGGTAAAGATAACCCCCGCGGTCGAACACAACGGCCTTCACGCCCTTGGCGGCGGCCTTTTGGGCCACGGCCGCGCCGACGGCCTTCGCCGCCTCGATGTTGAACGTGTTCTTGAGGGCGGCCGAGACGGCTTTCTCCATCGTGGAAGCGGCGGCTATGGTGTTCCCCGCCGTATCGTCTATAATCTGCGCGTAAATATGTCTGCTTGAACGGAAAACGCACAGGCGCGGACAATCGGAAGTGCCAGAGATTTTGTTGCGCAATCTGTAGTGGCGTTTTACCCGCGCTTCTTTCCTAGATGCTTTTTTTATCATTTGGCTTCCTCCTTACTTTTTGCCGGTTTTGCCGGCTTTGCGCCTGATCTTCTCGTCGGAATATTTAATGCCCTTGCCCTTATACGGTTCGGGCGGGCGTTTAGCGCGGATTTCCGCCGCGTATTGCCCTACTTTTTCTTTATCTATTCCGGATACGGTTATTTTGTTGTTCCCCTCGACGGCGGAGGAAACGCCCTCCGGGTCAATCATCTCAACCGGGTGAGAGTAACCGAGCGTAAGCGTCAGCTTGCTTCCGGCTTTTGCCGCCCTGTAACCCGTGCCGTTGATTTCAAGGGTTTTAGCGTATCCGTTCGTAACCCCGTTCACCATATTGAATATGAGCGTCCTCGTAAGCCCATGAAGAGACTTGTGCCTCTTAAGGTCGCTCGGACGGGTCACCGTCACTTGTTCCTTCTCAACCGCGATGTTCATATCGTCTACCAATTTGCGCGACAGCGTGCCTTTGGGGCCTTTTACTGTAACGAGGTTGCCCTCGCCCAAAGTCACGGTAACGCCGCTTGGTATCAAAACAGGTTGTTTACCTATTCGCGACACGTTCTGCGCCTCCTTTGACGTTTTTTAACTTACCATATAAAAGCGACGACTTCCCCGCCCACTCCGAGCTTCCGGGCCTCTTTATCCGTGACAAACCCGCGGTTTGTGGAAAGTATAGCCGTGCCGAGGCCGCCCAGAACTTTCGGCAGCTTCTCGCACGGGGAATATACGCGCAGGCCCGGCTTCGATATGCGGCGCAGTCCGGTTATAACCTTCTCATTCTTGTCCTTGCCGTATTTCAGGGTAATGCGCATAGTGCGCTTTACGCCGTCTTTTATAACCTCGTAACCCCTGACGTAACCTTCTTTTATAAGTATATCGGCAATAGCCAGCTTCACGCGGCTGCTCGGCACGTCCACTGTATTGTGGCGCGCGGAGTTGGCGTTGCGAATCCTTGTAAGCATATCGGCGATAGGGTCGCTCATTGACATTTCAAAAACTCCTTTCACTTTAAGAGCCGGGGAGATTTTACCAGCTGGCTTTTCTTACCCCAGGGATATGGCCGTCGTACGCCAGTTTGCGGAAGCATATGCGACATATGCCGAATTTTTTAAGCGTGGCGTGAGGGCGTCCGCATATTTCGCAGCGGGTATACGCGCGCGATGAAAACTTGGGCTTTTTCTGCTGTTTTATAATCATTGATTTTTTAGCCATACCTGTTATTTACCCTCCTGCTTCTTAAACGGCATACCAAACAGGCGCAGAAGCTCTCTCGCTTCCTCGTCCGTCTTGGCGGTCGTCACGAATATGATGTCCATACCGCGTATTTTATCGATTTTGTCGTACTGGATTTCGGGAAACATTATCTGCTCGCGGACTCCCAGCGTATAGTTGCCCCTGCCGTCGAAGCTGTCCGCCGAAACGCCCCGGAAGTCACGCACGCGCGGGAGCGATATGTTTATCAGGCGGTCGGCGAAGTTATACATTTTTTCGCCGCGGAGCGTCACCTTGCAGCCGATGGGCATACCGGCGCGGAGCTTGAACGCCGCTATAGACTTTTTCGCCCGTGTCACGATTGGCTTCTGCCCCGCGATAATGGCCATATCGCTCGTGGCGTTCTCAATAGTCTTGGGGTTGTCTTTGGCCTCGCCCAAGCCCATATTGATGACAATCTTCTCAATTTTCGGCACCGCCATTACGCTTTTATAAGAAAATTTCTTAATCATCGCCGGAGCTATGTCTTTATCGTAAATTTCCTTAAGCCGGTTTGATTTTAAGCTCACTTGTTTCACCTGCTCTCATTATTTTAGTCTATTTCCTCACCTGTGGATTTAGCTATTCTTTTTTTGGTTATTTTGCCGTCCGCGCCGGTTTCGAGCTTATAGCCGATTCTCGTGGGATTGCCCTTATGCAGGTACATAACGTTTGAAACGTGCAGGGGGGCTTCCTTTTTAATAATGCCGCCGTTCCCCGCGCCCTGGCGCGGCTTCGTGTGGCGGGAAACCATATTCACGGACTCCACCAGAACGCCGCCGGTTTTCCTGTTGACTTCAAGGACTTTCCCCCGGCGGCCTTTATCTTTTCCCGCGGTCACAACTACGTTGTCGCCCTTTTTCAGCTTAATTTTAATGGGTTCTTTAAGTTTTTGCACCAGCCTCACACCTCCTTGTTCAAAAATTTTCTCTTGTTTTCTTTATAGTTAGAATCCACCCGATCAATACTCGCCTTTATCGTTTCGTGGGAGGGCGCGTGCCTTTCCTTAAAATCCGGGGCGTTATACATTTCCGACAATCCCTCTATGTGCTTCTGGGCAAAATACGTGGCTTCGGTTTCCTTGCGGGGGCTGCCGCTCATTCTTTCCTCGAACTTAGTGTTGTCTCTCTTCAAGTCGTCCTTAGCCAAGTGCAAAACGATATGGCCAAGCTCATGACCTATAAGGATTCGCTTTGTGAGCAGCGGGTTTCTTTCGCCCTGGTCGTGGTCCTCGGCGGCGCTTTCAATTTCGTCGCAAAAAATAGTCGCGCCCGTCTCGTAGAGCATGATTTTCGCCTTGGGTTTGCGAGGGTTTTCCGCACTGACGCCCGCGTGGCGCTTCCTTGGCGAGCGGACGCTCTTTCTTACGAGAAACCGTCCGCCTTTCATTTTGAATTTTTCCCCCATATGGCTTTCGATAGCCACCGTAAGATGGTCTAAGATACCGTCGCGGTTCTCCAGGTATTTAAGTTTTTTCAGCAGTTCCTCAATTTCTTCCGCGGTATATTCCCTCTCGTCCAAAATGTATCCCCCTTGAGTTTTTAATTCACGAGTTTACCTCAGATGTTCTACGAGATTATCGGGGGTCATGAATCGCCAATCGCCCATTATAAACATTTGCTTCATGTCATAGTACTCGTCCTCGACAAATTCCTCGTATTCCGCGTCGCCCGGGGACGGCGGCACTTCGGAGTCAAACGCCGCCTTAACCCCCATTACCTCGTACAGGTAGTTTATCCTTTCGACTGTATCCCGAATGCCTTTATCGTCGAAATACTTGTCGATGTCCTTCTCTTCTGCGAAATCCCTGTAAACCATTATTTTCCTATCCAAATATAAACCCTCCTAAGAATAATTCTCCCTATCAATCTATGTTTACTTTCAGATTATAGGTCAATGAACTTTGGCGGAAGATTCGCGCTGTCTTTACAGCACTTCCGGAGCCAGCGACAGAATCTTAGTAAACTGCTTCTCCCTGAGTTCTCTTGCCACAGGGCCGAATATACGCGTTCCTCGCGGGGTTTTGTCGTCTTTTATGATAACGGCGGCGTTTTCGTCGAAGCGCACGTAAGAACCGTCCGGGCGGCGAGCGCCTTTTTTCGTGCGGACGATAACAGCTTTCACCACGTCGCCTTTTTTAACTATGCCGCCTGGGGTGGCGTCTTTAACCGCGGCGACGATTATATCGCCCACGTTGCCATAGCGGCGGGTGGAGCCGCCCATCACGCGGATGCACAAAAGCTCCTTCGCGCCGCTGTTATCGGCGGACACGAGCCTTGTTTCCTGCTGAACCATACGCTTACCTCCTTATTTAGCCTTTTCGATAATTCCGACCAGCCTCCAGCGCTTTTCTTTAGACAGCGGGCGGGTCTCCATAACGCGCACGCGGTCGCCAACGCCGCACTCGTTGTTTTCGTCGTGCGCTTTGAGTTTATAAGTTTTCTTAACGATTTTCTTGTACAGCGGGTGGCGGACGTTGTTCTCAACCGCGACTACTATCGTCTTGTCCATTTTGTCGCTTACCACGCGCCCTACCCTTGTTTTGCGCAGATTACGTTCCATAAATATCCTCCTTTTCTATATAAGCCCTCGCTGTTTTTGTGTTATAACGGTGTGGATGCGGGCTATATTTTTGCGGGTAATTTTTATGGCGGCGGTGTTGTCAAGCTGATTTACCGCGTTGCGCATTCTAAGGTTAAAAAGCTCTTTTTTCGCGCTGACCAAATCGTCGTTTAATTCCTCAAGGGTTTTTGCGTTTAATTCTTCAAGATAGTTCTTATTTTTCACTCGCTTCACCCTCCGCTTCCTGTTCTTCCTTAGAAACTATTTTGCATTTAATCGGCAGTTTGTTGACGGCCAGCCTCAGGGCTTCGCGGGCGATTTCCGGCTCCACGCCGCCAAGCTCAAACATCACGCGGCCCGGTTTCACCACCGCAACCCAATATTCCGGAGAGCCTTTGCCGCTGCCCATTCGGGTTTCGGCGGGCTTTTCCGTAATCGGCTTATCGGGGAAAATTTTAATCCAGACCTTGCCGCCGCGCTTTACGTGGCGCGTCATAGCGATACGCGCCGCCTCTATCTGATTCGACGTAATCCAGCCCGGCTCCATAGCCTTTATGCCGAAATCGCCGTAATTTATCTTAGTGCCGCGGGAGGCCGCGCCTTTCATACGCCCGCGGAACTGTTTGCGCCTTTTTACTCTCTTGGGCATTAACACAGCTTACTCGCTCCCTTCTTTTCTTTCCTTTACTTCTTTTTTAGGTTTAGCGGGGAGAACCTCGCCCTTATAAATCCAAACCTTAACGCCGATTTTCCCGTAAGTGGTGTCCGCTTCGGCGAATCCGTAATCTATGTCCGCGCGGAGCGTCTGCAGAGGTATGGTCCCCTCGTGGTAATGCTCCGTGCGGGCCATATCCGCTCCGCCCAGACGCCCGGAAACGGAGGTCTTTATGCCCTTCGCGCCGGTTTTCATCGTGCGGGTCATAGCCTGCTTCATCGCGCGGCGGAAAGTAATGCGGTTTTCAAGCTGATGGGCTATGTCCTCGCTGACAAGCTGAGCGTCAAGCTCCGGTCGCTTAATCTCCTGAATGTTCACGGAAACCGTGCGGCCTTTGTCCACGAGCTTCCTAAGCTCGTTCGTAAGCTCTTGTATGGACTGGCCGTTTTTGCCGATTATCTGGCCGGGGCTTGCCGTGTGTATGGTGAGCCTTACGCGCTCCGCCGTGCGCTGGATTGTAACCTTGGACACCTTCGAGTCCCCCACGCGCTTTTTGACATACGCGCGCAGCTTGTGATCCTCAACAAGAAATTTGGCGAAATCCTTCTCGGCATACCAAACGGAATCCCATTCCTTTATTATGCCGACCCTAAGTCCGTGCGGATTAACTTTCTGCCCCATTGATATGCCTCCTTTTATTCAAGATTAACGATAAATGGCTCGTGCGCTTGTTAATTCTGTACGCCATACCCTTGGCGCGGGGGCGTATGCGCTTGAGCGTCGGGCCTTGATTGGCGAAAACCTCCGCCACGTACAGGTCCTTAGCGTCTATGTTAAGGTTGTTTTCCGCGTTGGCTACCGCGGAAAGCAGCAGTTTCTTTATCACCGTCGCCGCGTAGCGCGGGGAATACGTGAGTAGGGCGAGCGCCGCGCCCACGTCCTTGCCTTTAATCTGTTCAAGGACGATTCGCGCTTTTGTGTCCGAAAGCCTTACAAACTTTACGGTGGCGTGCGGGCGCGTTTCCCTGTTCTTTTCGTTGCGCTCCTGCTTGAATTGACTTCTTGAGCCTTTAGCCATTGACGGAACCTCCTATCTTACCTTGGATTTTTTCTCCGCGTCCTTGCCGTGCCCGCGGTATGTGCGCGTGGAGGCGAATTCGCCGAGCTTATGCCCTACCATATCTTCCGTTATATATACCGGGACGTGCTTGCGCCCGTCGTGCACAGCGATCGTGTGCCCTATCATTTCTGGAAATATAGTCGAACGGCGGGACCATGTTTTTATTACGTTCTTGGTGTTCGCCGCGTTTTGGGCGTCAACCTTTTTAAGCAGATGCGCGTCCGCGAAAGGACCTTTTTTAAGAGACCTGCCCAATGTAAACCCTCCTTCTTACTTCGCCGTTCTGCGGCGGACGATAAATTTATTGGAAGCCTTGTTCTTTTTGCGTGTTTTATAACCCAGGGCGGGTTTGCCCCAAGGAGTGCAGGGGTGCGGGCGGCCTATTCCGGTTTTGCCCTCGCCGCCGCCGTGCGGGTGGTCGTTGGGGTTCATCACGGAGCCGCGAACCGTCGGGCGGATGCCCATTTTGCGCTTGCGGCCAGCCTTGCCTATGTTTATAAGCTCGTGGTCGGGGTTGCCGACCTGACCGATTGTCGCTTTACAGTTTATCGGCACCATACGCATTTCCCCGGAGGGGAGGCGCACGGTAGCGTATTTGCCCTCCTTGGCCATAAGCTGGGCCACGTTTCCGGCGCTTCGGGCCATTGCGCCGCCCGCGCCGGGCTTCAGCTCAATATTATGGATTTCCGCGCCGACAGGGATGCTTTTCAGCGGAAGCGCGTTTCCCGGGCGTATTTCCGCGTCCTCGCCGGAGAGGACTTTATCGCCCGGTTTAAGGCCGAGCGGAGCCAGAATATAGCGTTTTTCGCCGTCCGCGTAAGACAGGAGCGCAATGTGCGCGGTGCGGTTAGGGTCATACTCAATAGAGGCCACCCGCGCCGGAACTCCGTCTTTATTCCTCTTGAAGTCGATAATCCTGTATTTAATTTTCGAGCCGCCGCCGTGGTGCCGCACGGTGATTTTGCCCTGGTTATTGCGCCCGCTCGTTTTCTTTAAGTGTGCGGTCAGGCTTTTTTCGGGAGCCTTGGCCGTAACCTCGGCAAAGTCCGACGAGGTCATATGCCGCCGCGAGGGGGTATATGGCTTATATCTTTTGATACCCATTCGTATTCTCCTTTCGCCGTTTTATCGGGAACGGCCCCCATTATTTTCGGCGGCTTACATTCCTTTGAAAATCTCGATGTCCTTGCTGCCCGCCTTGAGCGCCACTATGGCTTTCTTGCGTTTCGCCGTAAAGCCGCTCGTCCTGCCGCGGCGCTTGAGCCTGCCTTTTACGTTCATCGTGTTCACGGACTCGACCAGCGCGCCGGGAAACATCTTTTCAACGGATTCGCGAATTTGAATCTTCGTCGCGTCCGGGTGCACGTAAAAGGAATATACCATGTTCTCAAAGCCCCGCATCGCCTTCTCGGTGACCACCGGCTTGAGGATTACGTCGTAATATTTCAGGTCGGCCATTAAGCGTACACCTCCTCAATGGATTTAACGGCGCTTTTTGTTACGACAAACGCGTCGTATTTCAGAATATCGTAAACGTTTATGGTGTTTACGCCCGCCGTCTTAACGGTTGGGATATTCCGCGCGGATATGACCGCGTTGCGGCTGCCGTCGTCGAGTTTTGTCTCAAACACCATAAGCGCGCTCCGCAGCTTAAGGCTGTTTATAATCTCCTGCATTTGCTTGGTCTTTATCTCGGTCATCGACAAATCGTCTATGACGACAATTTTTTTATCCAGAACCTTTTGGCTTAAAACGGATTTCAGGGCGATTCGCTTAACTTTTTTATTAAGTTTCACCGAAAAATCGCGGGATTTCGGAGCGAACACAACGCCGCCGCCCGTCCAGTGGGGCGCGCGCCGCGAACCCTGCCTCGCGCGGCCGGTGCCTTTCTGCCGCCAGGGCTTGGCGCCGCCTCCGCGAACCTCCGCCCTCGTTTTGGTGCCCTTCGTGCCCTGGCGCTGATTGGCCAGATACGCCACGACCGCCGCGTGCACCACGCTTTCGTTAACTTCCGCGCCGAAAACCGCCTCCGAAAGCTCTATAGTTGAAACTTTGCTCCCTTTTTTATCAACAACGTCTACAGATGGCATTTTAAACACTCCTTTCGCTGAGTTTCAGACCTTTACCGTGTCGCGGATAAAGATAAGCGCGCCGTTCGGCCCGGGCACGGCCCCTTTTATCAAAATCAGGTTTTTCTCCGCGTCCACGCGAATTATTTCAAGGTTTTGAGCGGTCACTTTACGCGCGCCCATATGCCCCGGCATCTTCTTGCCTTTTTTGACGCGGCCCGGCGTAGTGCCGGAACTCAGCGAACCCAAGCCCCGGTGATACTTGGAACCGTGGGCCATAGGGCCTCTTGACTGATTGTGGCGCTTTATTGCGCCCTGATAACCCTTGCCTTTGGACACGCCGGAGACGTCCACGCGCTCGCCCGCTTTGAAAGCGTCCGCCGTAATCGTGTCTCCCGTTTCGTATGTTGTTATGTCCTCAAGCCGGAACTCTCTTAAAAATTTAAGGGGGGTCACGCCCGCCTTGTCAAACTGACCCTTGACAGGCTTCGTCGTGCGCTTGATTTTTATGTCCTCGAAGCCGACCTTGACGGCGTTATAGCCCTCTTTCTCGACGGTCTTTTTCTGGACGACGACGCACGGACCCGCCGTGAGCGCGGTCACGCCGACGAGCTTGCCGTCGTCAGAAAAAATTTGCGTCATACCGACTTTCTTGGCAAGAATCGCTTTCTTCATTAAAAACACCTCCGATTTGTCTACAGCGGATTATCGTCGTCACATCGGATAATCATATATACCGTAGTCTTGCGCGATATTACATAATTTTCAGGGTGATGTCTATACCCTCGGGCAAATCCAGGTGAGTCAGCGCGTCCACGGTTTTCGGGGTCGGCTGGAGGATGTCGATAAGACGCTTGTGCGTCCTTCTCTCGAACTGCTCGCGCGAATCCTTGTGCTTGTGAACCGAACGGAGGATTGTTATAATCTCCTTCTTGGTCGGCATGGGGATAGGCCCGGAAACAAGCGCGCCCGTGCGTTTGGCCGTCTCGATTATCTTAGAGACGGACTGGTCGATGAGCTTGTGGTCGTATGCCTTTAAGTTAATTCTGATTTTCTGTCCCGCCACTGTTACACCTCCTTAATAAATAATGTAAGTTTAAGTTTTGCCGACGCGCCAAGCGCGCGGCGCGGTTTACACAGCGCCGCGCGTGTCGCGCCGTCCGGCGCAAACCGCGCTAATCAGCGCAACAAGAAAAATTATAGCACAGCTCATCAGGAAGCGCAAGCCTTTTTTTGAAATTTTTTATTTTTTCACGATAAATTTAAATAGGGCGTGTTCACACAAAGCCGCCGCGCGTCTTTCGGCGCCCTCGCGCTTTGCCGCCGAAAAATTGAAATTTACTATTGACAGCTTCCTTTTTCTGTGTTATCATAGTTTAGTTGATAATGAGCGAAAAGGCGCTGGCCTTTTTTTGTGTACCTAAATTAAATTTTAAATTAAGCGGGGTGAACGCGTTGCGAACCAAAATTACTCTTGCCTGCACGGACTGCAAGCAGCGGAACTACAACACAACCAAGGACAAGAAAGCCCACCCGGACAGAATGGAAGCCAAGAAATACTGCCGTTTCTGCAATTCCCACACCACTCATAAGGAAACGAAGTAATCACGGAGGGTTAAAATGGCTGAGGAATATAAGAAAAAAGACGGCGAGGACGGGCTGAACGGCCTTGAGCTTGAGGACGCCAAGGGCGCGGCCGAGCCGGACCCCGGCGAACCGCCCTCCCCAAAGTCAAAAAACAAAAAAGAATACAAGCCTCATAAAGCCCAGAAGTTATCTGAATCGACAAGCGAAAGCCCAATTATGCGCTTCCTTGAAAACATCGAGGGGGAATTCAAGCGCGTCACCTGGCCGTCCAGAGAAAAGCTCGCCAAACAGACCGCCGCTTCTATAGTTATCACGGTGATAATCGGGCTTTTAATCTGCGGGATAGACATCGCGCTGAACACGCTCCAGTCTCTTTTCGCGGGCATCGTGTAGTGACGCTTTCTATAATTTACGGAAAGGATGACGGCGAATGAAAAACGCGGGTACGGACGTTTCCACAATGGAAGCCATGAATATAGAGCAGAATCTTGTGGGCGGCGAGGCGAAGTGGTTCGTCGTGCATACTTATTCGGGCTATGAAAATAAGGTGAAGGCCAACATAGAAAAAATCGTTGAAAACCGCGGTATGAGCGACCAAATTGTCGAAATCGTGGTTCCGATGCAGGATTCAATTGAGATAAAAAACGGGCAGCGCAAGAAAGTGGCGCGGAAAGTCCTGCCGGGTTATGTCTTAGTCAAGATGCTTATGAACGACGACACTTGGTATATCGTGCGCAACACGCGCGGCGTGACGAGCTTCGTCGGCCCCGGCTCCAAGCCTATTCCGCTTACGGAGAAGGAAATCGCCTCTATGGGCGTTGATACCGCCGTCATTCGCAAGGAGGACATAGACATCGCCGTCGGGGATAACGTGTCCGTCGTCTCCGGCCCGTTCGAGGGTTCCGTCGGCGTAATAAAGGAAATAAACATAGGCAAGCGCACAGTCGTCATAAAGCTGTCGTTCTTCGGCCGGGAAACGCCCGTGGAGCTTGGCTTCGCGCAAATCCGGCAATGCTGAACTATTTAATGTTCCGCTAATACCAAAACCTTTGGGAGGAAACAATAATGGCAAAGAAAGTATCAGGCTACGTAAAACTTCAAATCAACGCGGGCAAGGCTACCCCCGCGCCGCCGGTCGGACCCGCTCTCGGCCAGCACGGCGTGAACATAATGGGCTTCTGCAAGGAGTTCAACGAGCGGACCCAGGCTCAGGCCGGGCTTGTAATCCCCGTCGTTATAACGATTTATCAGGACAAGAGCTTTTCCTTCATCACTAAAACGCCGCCGGCGGCCGTCCTGCTTAAAAAAGCCTGCAAGATAGAGTCCGGCTCGGCCATTCCGAACAAGACGAAGGTGGCCGTGATTTCCCGCGCTGAAGTGGTAAAAATCGCCGAGACGAAAATGCCGGATTTAAACGCAGCTTCACTTGAAACCGCCGTGAGTATGATTGCGGGAACGGCGCGGAGTATGGGAATCGAAGTAAAGGATTAATTAATCGTGGAAGGGGTTAACCCCCGTTATCACCACAAGGAGGATGTTTATAATGAAGCACGGCAAAAAGTACAACGAAAAGCGTAAACTAATCGAAAAGGGCGTTCTGTACGACTCCGCCGACGCTATTGAGCTTGTCCAAAAAACCGCCCGCGCCAAATTTGACGAGACGGTCGAGGCTCATATCCGGCTCGGCGTTGATTCACGCCACGCCGACCAGCAGGTGCGCGGCGCCGTCGTGCTCCCTCACGGCACGGGCAAAACCGTCCGCGTGCTTGTTTTTGCCAAGGGCGACAAAGCGGCGGAGGCTAAAGCGGCCGGCGCTGATTATGTCGGCGAGGACGACCTTGTGACCAAAATCCAGAACGAAAACTGGTTCGAGTTTGACGCGGTTATCGCCTCTCCGGATATGATGGGCACCGTCGGCAAACTGGCCCGGCTTCTCGGCCCCAAGGGGCTTATGCCCAGCCCGAAAGCCGGCTCCGTCACAGCGGACGTGGCCAAAGCCGTCACTGAGGTAAAAGCCGGTAAAATCGAGTACAGGCTTGATAAAAACAACATTATCCACGTCCCGATAGGCAGGGTTTCTTTCGGCTCGGCCAAGCTGACCGAAAACTTTGAGACCCTCTTAAGCGCGGTTATCAAGGCCAAACCCTCCGCCTCCAAAGGGCAGTATCTTAAGAGCGTCGTAATCGCCGCCACGATGGGCCCCGGCATTAAGATAAACCCGTCTAAGCTCAGCGAGTAAAAATGAGAACCTGTGTTCAATAATGGGCCGCCCGGATTTGCGAGCCGGATTTTTCGCGGCACAAGCGTTTGCAAAGCAAACGCGGGGGGGGGCGCGTGTCCGCAGGCTGGTCGTTCGCTTCGCGAACTGCTCGCCCAAGCGTCCCGGGCTTACTTGAAAAGTAAGTCAAGGATCGCAAAGCAAAAGCGCGGAACAATCCGCCGCAAAGACGGGTGGCAGCTTATTGAACGCAGGTTCTGAGCCGCAGCTCCATTTCCACAGACAGCAGGCGCGATATTTATCGCATAAGCCCCGCCGAGGAAACTGAAACCGCTTGTTTCACAACGGTAAAACAGCCTTGCGCGTCGTGCCTCAAAGGTTCGCAAGGCTTTTTATATGGCAGAAACACTAAAAATTACTAAATAAGACCTATTTAAGAGGTCTATGATTAGAAAGGAGGACACAAAATGCCTAAAATAGAACAGAAACAGCTCGTCGTTAAGGAAATCAAAGAGCGTCTTGAGAAAGCCGCCTCCGTGGTATTGCTTGACGCGCGCGGCCTGACCGTTGAGCAGGACACCAGTCTGCGCAAAAAACTGCGCGAGGCGGGCGTTTATTACAAAATCTACAAGAACACCATGCTCACCCTGGCGGTTAAAGGCACCGCTTACGAGGGCCTGACGGATTTTTTCAAAGGACCGACCGCCGCGGCGTTTTCTTACGACGACCCCACGTGCGCTTCCCGCCTTATCCATAAGGATTTGAAGGCCCTGCCGGCGCTCAGCTTCAAAGCCGGCGTTCTGGACGGCGTGCTCTACGACGAAAAGGCTATGACCGCCGTGGCGGGCATACCGCCGAAAGACGAGCTTCTGTCAAAACTGCTCGGCTCGTTCAAATCGCCTATGGCGAGCTTCGCCAGGGTTATCCAGGCCGTGGCCGACAAACAGGCGTAATTATAATTATACAGGAGGAACAAAACAATGGCGAAATTATCAATAGACGAAATTCTTTCGGCGATAGACGAATTGTCAGTGCTCGAACTCAACGAGCTTGTTAAAAAGACGGAGGAGAAATACGGCGTGTCCGCCGCGGCTGGTATGGTCGTGGCGGCGGGTCCGGCCGGCGGCGAGGCGGCTGCCGAGCAGACCGAGTTTACGGTAGAGCTGACCGAAGTTGGCTCCGAAAAAGTTAAGGTCATAAAGGTCGTGCGCGAAGTCACCGGCTTGGGGCTTAAAGAAGCCAAGGACATAGTTGACGGCGCTCCGAAAGTGGTTAAAGAGAACGTCTCTAAGGAAGAGGCCGAGTCCGTTAAGGCGAAATTCGCCGAAGTCGGCGCGAAGGCTTCGCTTAAGTAATTTTGTTTGTAAGGTTCTCTTAAGCGTCTCCGGCCCATAAAGAAATTTCACAATACCGCCGATATAAATACGAACGACGGGTCTCCGGCCCGACGTTCGTATTTTGCTTTTTATTTTATTTTAAGTACTGAAACCCAAAAAACTTTTGACTTGTCAGACAATATACGATATAATTCGTATAGATTATAAAGATTAAATTAAGATTAGAATGAAGGGGGCTTCCCGTGGAGCCGGTGATACAGCTTAAAGACGTGCGGAAAGTCTACCGTATGGGTTCGGAGAAAATAACGGCCCTGAACGGCATAAACCTTGAGTTTGAGGCGGAGAAAATTTACTGCCTGCTGGGCACCTCCGGCTCCGGGAAGTCCACGCTGCTCAACCTCATAGCGGGGCTTGAGAAGCCCTCCGCCGGGGCGATTATATTCAAGAACCAGCGTATAGACAAAATGGACGAAAAGCGCCTGGCCCTTTTCCGTCAGCAGAATATCGGCTTCGTTTTCCAGTCCTACAACCTTCTGCCCGCTCTGACCGCGCTTGAAAACGTCACGCTGCCGCTTATTTTCCGACAGGTCCGGCCAAAGGAGCGCAAGCGCCGCGCGGCGGAAATGCTGGCCGCCGTGGGCCTTAAAGACCGCCTGAAGCACAAACCCTCCCAAATGAGCGGCGGGCAGCAGCAGAGGGTCTCCATAGCGCGGGCTTTTATAAACAAGCCGTCAATAGTTTTCGCGGATGAGCCAACCGGCAATCTCGACACAAAAACCACCTACGAAATGATGAACCTAATCACCGGTATGGCGCGGGAAAACAGGCAGACCCTTATAATAGTCACTCACGACCTTGAAATCTCCGCCTACGCGCATAAAATAATAAAAATGCGCGACGGCTGTATAGAAAAAATTGAGGATAACAACCCAATTTTCAATAAGGAGGATAATGTTAATGAATAACAGGCAAATTAAGGCGTTCTGCGCCGTACTCGCAATCCTTTTATTTATGCCGCGCGTCGTTCTGGCGGACGTTTCCCAGTCGGAGTATGACCGAATGAGGGATTCCTACGACAACCAAATCAACGAGCTTAACCGCCAGATTCGCGCCCTGCAGGACGAAATCGCCGATCAGGAGGTCAACGGCAAGAAAAACCTGCCGCTCGCGCCGAAAATCAAGCTCCAGTCCCCCACGACCATTACCTTTACTTCCATAGGCCGCAGGACGGAGGATATTTCAATTAAAAACGTGGGCACCGACCTGGCTTTTAACGTCGTCACCCAGATTGAGCTGCCCTCCGGCTCGCCCTTTTCGGCGAAATTTATTAACAACGACGGATATTTCACCTCAATCGGCGCCTCCTCCACACAGAAGCTCCGCATGCAGATAGACCCCGACCCGAACGCCACAGCGGGTACATATCCCCTCACGCTCAACTACACGTATCTTGACGAAAAGAACGTCGAAAAAAAAGAGACGGACACTTTGTACATCAAAATCGAGCGGATTCTCTCCGCGTCAACTGTTTCTTTGTATGATTTTAAAACAGACAAAGAGAATCTGGCGGCCGGGGATGTTTTCAAGCTCTCCGCGAGGCTCGAAAATATGAGTTCCTCCGTCGTTAACGACGTGCAGGTATCCCCCGACGGCCTGAAATCCGGAGAGGTTTATTTGGCTGGCTCCGGCGGGAGCGCGTACTTTAAAACTATGAGCCGGAACGAATCCCAGACTGTCTCCTTTAGCATCAAAATAGCCGATAAAGCCAAATACGGCACATATCCCATAACCTTCAAGGTGTCGTATAAAGACCAGCAGAACAAAGACCAGGAGGGCGCGTATACCTATTACGTGACTATTTCCTCCGGCTCCTCCGGAGCCGACGCGGCGGGGCTGCGCGTCGGCGCGGTCAGCTATCCTACCAAGACCGTGTCCGTGGGCGAGGATTTTACCGTGACCCTGCCTCTGATCAACTCCGGAAAAGAGGCGGCCCAGAATATCAAAATCACCGCGAACGCGGGCGGCGCCGGGGCCGCAACCGGCGGGGATGGCGGCGTCGTGCCGAAATCCGCCGACACTCAGGTGATAACGTCGCTCGCGCCGGGGGCTTCGGATTCCGTTTCGTTCACCTTTGCCGCCACCAGCGCCGCGAAGTCCCAAAATTATACGATAGGCTTCAGCATTGAGTATGAAACCGGGCGCGTAAACGACGACGACACGAAGGAAAAAGAGACCTTCTCCCAATACGCGGGCGTGAACGTCTATAATCCCAACGGCGGCGACGGCAAGACCAACGTGCCCAAAATCATCGTCAGCAAGTATTCCGCCGACCCGGTGATAGTTTCGGCGGGCAAAAACTTTGACCTTTCCATCACCTTTATGAACACCCACGCGGATAAGGAAATCCGTAACATCAAGGCGTATTTCACGGCGGAGGACACGACGACCAGCAGCACGGGGAACACCTCCTCCCGCGGGAGTGTTTTCACCCCAGTGAACGCCAGCAACACCTTTTATATAGACAAAATCCCGCCAAAGGGCGAGGCGGAGGAAAAAATAACCTTTTACACCGTCCCCGACGCCGACCCGAAAAACTATATACTAAAAATAAATTTCGATTACGAGGACGCGGACGGCAACCCGTATCAGTCCGTCGAACAGGTCGGCGTCAATGTCAAACAGACGACGAAGTTTGAAATGGGCGATGTGAATATTCAGGAATACGGCTCCGTCGGCCAGCCCGTCCCCATTAGCTTCGAGTTTTACAACACGGGCAAGGTAACGCTCTCCAACCTCATCATAAAAATCGAGGGCGACTTTGACGTGTCAAACACGTCGAGCTATTACAGCAATTTTGAGCCGGGCAAGTCCGACTCCTACGATATGAGCTTCACGCCAAGCTCCGCCGGAGATAAAGACGGTAAAATAGTCATCTCCTATCAAGATGATTCCGGTGAGCAAATAACGGAATTTAAGGAATTTAAGATATCCGTCTCCGAAGCCGCGCCGGAAGATGATATGGGCGGCATGGAGGCCCCTCCCCCGCCGGAGGGCTTTTTCTCCCGCCATAAGAAACTTATTTTCATAGGCGGCGGGGCGTTTGTAGCGGCAGCCGCGGTTACTGTGTTCCTGCTTGTGCGCCGCGCCCGCCGCCGCAAGCGCCAAAGGCTTGAGGAAGAAGCCGATTTATAAGGGATTAAGGTGACGTATGAGTATCGCGGACATTGTAGCAATGGCAATTAAAAATTTATTCAAGCACAAAGTGCGCACTTTCCTGACGGTGCTCGGCGTCCTTATCGGCACGACGTCCATTATTTCTATGATGTCCCTGGGGCTGGGGATAGCCAAGACCCAGGCGGACTCCATAGCCTCAATGGGCGACCTGACCGTAATCCGGATTTACAAGCCCTGGAACGGCGGGGGGAGCGACGACAAGAGCAAGCCGAAAATGGACGACGCGGCTTGGGAGACCTTTAAAAAATACGACGGCCTGTCCGGGGTCACGCCTATGCTTTCGGTCTCGCTGAAGTCCGTTTCGGGGAAATTTCAGCAGTACCTTAATTTTTACGGCGTGGATATGAGCCAGATGGAGGCGGTCGGCTATGCGCCCAAGGAAGGGCGCCTGCCGAATGGCGACGATAAAAACGGGGTTCTCTGCGGCTACGACGTCGCGTTTAATTACTATAACCCGAGCGACCGCAACTGGTGGAACAATCGCGAATGGTGGAGCCCGTGGTCGGGCACTCCGGACACCCGCACCCCAGTTATTGACATTTTCAATGACAAAATACAGGTTTCGGTTGACGACAGCTTCGGTGATAAAAACCCTATCCGGAATTCGTCGAAAAACCCGCCCAAGCCTATTACAATTATCCCAACCGGGCTGCTCGACTATTCGTACACAGGCGATAATAACTCCGTGTATATTGACCTTGACTTGGCCATAAAACTGAGTAACGACAAGCAGAAGTGGAACAACGCCACCTGGACCCCGAGCGGCGGCACCGGCGCGAAGCGGCGCCAGAACAGCGGCGGATATGACCAGTTCCTTCTGAAATTTAAGGATATGAAGTACGTCATACCCGCTCTCGCCGACCTTAAATCTCAAGGATACGACGCGAACAGTATGGCCGAGAGTATGCAGGAGCTTCAGAAGCAGAGCCAGATGATTCAGATTATCCTCGGCGCGCTCGGCAGCGTGTCGCTGTTCGTGGCGGCTATAGGCATCTCCAACACGATGATTATGTCCGTTTACGAGCGCACGCGCGAAATCGGCATAATGAAAGTAATCGGCGCGTCTATCTCCGATATAAAGCGGCTTTTCCTGCTTGAGGCGGCGATGATTGGCGTTTTCGGCGGGTGCTTCGGCTTGGGGCTGTCTTTCTTGGCCGCCGCGCTTGTGAATAAATACGGGGCCTCCCAGATGCTGAATGTGATTGGCTCTTACGGACCACGCTCACAGGAGGTCAAGATAGCGATAATGCCTATATGGCTCTGCGTCTTCGCGGTTGGCTTCGCGGCGGCGGTCGGCCTCATTTCAGGATACTTTCCCGCCCGGCGCGCTATGAAACTCTCCGCGCTGACGGCGATAAAAACGGAGTGAAACGCGCAAAAGAGCGGGGCCTATACCCCGCTCTCCTCATTTTTCGCGCCCTCCGGGCGTTCCATTTCCTCAAGCCAGTCCTCTATCCCGCCAAAGTCGTACAAGTTCGTATACCCCTTCTCCGCCAGGAATTTAGCCGAAGCCGCGCTCCGCTTCCCGCTGCGGCAGTATATCAGTATAAGCGCCTCCTTATCCGGGAAAATTTCCGCGTATTCCTCCATAAGCCGCGTCTGCGGAACGTTCACCGCGTTTTTTATATGCCCCGCCTCAAACTCGGCGGGGGTGCGCACGTCCAGGATAACCGCGTCCCCGGTCATAAGCTCACGCGCGCGCGCGGAGCTTATTTTCCGGTAAAACGGCCCGGCGGCGGGGCTTTCGGCTCCCTCGACGGCTTTCCTCCTCGTGTAAACAACGTCCCCAATCGTCAGCGCGACGCAAACGGCGGCCAGCAAAAAAAGCGGCGCCTTACCGCTTTTCGGTTTACCCTTAATAATTTCACGCATACCTCCACCCTTTCATTAAAAATATTCGTTGCGATTTCCCATTAAATTGTGTTATAATATTTATTAGGAAAAACGCTCACGCTATTTTGAATAATTATAACATAAATCCTTGCGCAAGTGGAGGTGATTTAATGGATAATCCGGAAATTTTGGCGGACGCCGTCTCTGATGAGGAGCTTGACGATTATGAGGAGGACTACGAGGCGGAATACGCGGACGAGGAGGAAGCCTTGGAAAAACCCGTTCGCCCGGTTTTTTTGCGAACTTTTCTCTCTTTCGCCGAAAAAATAGCGGATTTTATAATGGGCCGCAAAAAAACGGACAGGCTCGAAATCCTCTCCCGGTTTAAAATAATCCTTGAAAACCTGGAAAAAAGCGACCCCGCTTATGAAGTCGCCGAGACCGCCGCCGCCCTTTGCGAGGAGGCGCTCAAAATCGCGCGGCAGCGTCTTTCGCTTGCGGGAAAAATCGCCTCGCTCGACGATAAAATCTCCGAGGTCAAATGCTTTGAGACCCTTACCCCCGATGAGACCGGGCGGCTCCAGAACCTGCTTAACAACTACCTGTCGCTGTCGAAAGAGCGCAGCGCGCTTATGTATAAAATTACAGGGTTCGACTCGTCCCTGACGCGAATGACGCATTTATCCAAAGACGCGCAGAAAGCCATGGGCAACATCACCGAGGCGGAGCAGCAATACCGCATACTGAAACACGACCTTACGTATATCGGCGGCGAAAAAGCCGAGCTTGAGTACGAGCGCGACTACCTTGAGCGCGGGCGGGACTTCATACGGAAATTTTCCATAGGTATGGTGGCGCTTTTTGCCGCCGTCACTATGCTCTTGGGCTTCCTTAACGTGTTCGAGGGCGTTTCAATAGTGTTCCCTATGTCCGTGATGGTCGTTCTGGTGGTCATAATCCTGTTTCTGCTCTATATTTTCAAGCGGCGTATGACCTACGAGCTGAAGGTCAACCTGCAGAAGCAGAAGCGCGCCGTGTCGCTGCTGAACCGGAAAAACGCCGTTTACGCCCACTACATTAATTTTTTGAATTATGAGTATAAAAAGTACAAGGTTAAAAATTCCGGAATGTTACGGAAAAACATCGACGATTACGAGTCCTACAAACGCTTGACCGCGCGTATAGACAGCATACGCAATATAATGTATCAAACGGAGGAGGAAATTGAGAATTTCCTAAGGGCGAAAAAAATCAACCACCTCTCCACCTCCGTCGAGCATTTCGCGCAAACGATAAACGTGCTTGATAAGCAGCAGTATCTGAAGGACCTGACCGCCGAGCGCCATACGCTTGAAAAAACCTTGGGCGAGCTTGACAACCGCCACGAGGAAATCTGGGATTTGCTTATTGAGATGAATGAAGCCGACACGACGGACGAAAAGTTCATAAACGCTATGATTGACGCCTACCTGGACGAAATAGAGCGTGTTTTCAGCATTATCCTGTAGAAAGGAGGTTTCGCCTTGCGCAACTTTAACATCGACAAAAATTATATGAAAGTCGCTCTATACACGCTTTTTGTGATTCTCGCCGCGATTCTTTTCAATTACGCCGTGGCGCGGTTCGACGTAGTTCTCGCCGCGGTTTCGGCTTTCCTTTCAAAAGCCGTCAGGATTATTTCCCCGTTTATTTACGGGTTTTTTATAGCGTATCTGCTCAACCCGGCCGTCCGAGCGCTTGAGGGGCTTCTGCTCGCGAAAACCTCATTTTTCGCCGCCCATAAGGAGCGCGTGCGTATCGGCGCGCTCATAATCTCTTTTACGGTCATACTTGGCTTGACCGCGATCATTATAAGCTATATTATCCCGGAAATAATCGAGAGTACGGCCGCGCTCATAAACGGCATAAAGAAAAGCCCGATTTACAACACAAACAGCGATTTCTACACAAAAACCCTGCCCCAGATAAGCGAGACTTTCGGAATAACCTACACGCCTAAAGATGTTTTTGAGAAGGTAATAAACCCGGTTATGCAGGCGCTGTCGAATTTCCCGACCATTTTCAGCACCGTCTTAACCCAGGCGCGTACTGTACTGTCTGTGTTTTTCAACATCGTTATGGGCGTCGTCATAGCCTTTTATATGCTTATGGAAAAGGAGCAGCTTGGAGAGCGAACGAGAAAAATAGTTATGATAGTTTTCAAGCCTGCCACCGCCGAAAAAATTTTGACCATCGCCCGAAACTCCACCAAAATGTTTGAAAAGTTCTTTATAGGCAAAATTATAGACTCGGTTATAATAGGAATATTATTCTTTATTACCTGCATATTTATTAAGCCGCCTTTTGTGCTTCTGCTCAGCCTTATAATCGGGCTGACTAACATAATCCCCTATTTCGGGCCGTTTATCGGCGCTGTCCCCGTTGTTTTCATAACAGCGCTCGACAACCCGACGAAGGGCCTGTGGATAGCCATAGACATATTGGTTATACAGCAATTCGACGGCAATATATTAGGCCCGAAAATTTTGGGAGACTCCACAGGCGTGAAGCCCTTGGATATAATTTTTGCCATAGTAATCGGCGGGGCGCTTTTCGGGCCGCTGGGTATGTTTTTCGGAGTACCCGTGTACGCCGTGGCCAAAACCGCCGTGGCCACCGCGCTCGACCGGCGCTATGAAAAAAAGTATCTTTCAGGAGCCTCCGCTCCTCAAATAAGCAAAGGAGATTGATATTATGACCGACAGCATCGCCAGTATGAAAGACATTGCTTTTAATCAGCTCATTAAGCTGATTGAAGACATAAAGCGCGAGTATAACATGGCTTATCAGCTCATGGCGTTTACCCACTCCGGGATTTTGGTGGGGGACATCCAGCCGCTTACGAGCAAGGATAATTTCATCAAATATTCCGATAATTATTCGGACATCGAGCTTGATATGTCAGCGTTTTTCGCCAAGTTAGACGACGACGCCAAATCCGATAGTAATAATTATACGAATAATTATTCAATAAATATGCGTAGCGTTAAGATTTACCCGGTGCACGGGTACGGCGGGCAGCCGCTTATCCAGCTTGAACAGCTTGTTTTGTTCACCGACCAGATTATCGGATTTACGCTCGTGAAAAGCGAGGACTAATATATAAAACAGCTTGAAGGCGTATAGACGGCCTTCAAGCTTGTTTTTTTACCCTCTTGAGTTTTCCCTGTACTCCAGGGCGGTTTTTTCGTAGCTTTCGGTAAACTCAACCTCGCCTTTGGCGTTCAGTTTCGCCTTATATTTATATACGTCGGCGATAGCCGCGTCAAGCCCGGTCGCCGTGATTGTCTGTTCGGCCGTCCGCCCGTCCGGGCTTAGGCGCGCCAGGCTCGTCTCAAAATTATAATCCCGCGTTTCGGTTTCGATAAAAACATACAGGCCGGTAAACCGGGCTTTCTCGCCAGCCCCGCTATACGCGGCGACTGCCCGCGCCGTAAAATCCGCCGGGGAGCCGTTCACGCCCTCCCGATGTAAAAACGTCCGCGTTTTCCACTCCGCGTAAGGGGTTTCAATGCTGTTTTGCGCGATATACTCGTAAACCGTCGTTTTAAGCGAGTCCGCCTGTAAAAGAACAAGTTTCATGCGGTTCAGCGTATATTCGTCCGGCGCCTTAATCCCGTCGTCCTCGGGAATCCTCCGCAAAATCTCCCGCAAATCGTCAAAAGTCAGGTTTATTTTGGAGTAAAAGGAGATTTCCTCGGACGTAAAGCCGTATTTCCGGCACTCGGCGGCCTGTTCCTCCGTGATTGAGCCTTCCTTCAGAAGCCGCTCCGCCCTCTCCGCCGCGTCTTTTTGCGCCGTTTCAGAATATAATGTATCATTCATAGTATTTAATAAACCATACAGCCCTACCACGTCAAATTCCGGCGCGGACTTTTCCTCAAGGAAGCCGTCTACGATTACCTGAAAATCCCCCGGCGAAAGCTCCTCAAAAGCCGGATATTTCGCGGGCGACGAAACGTCGCCGCTCCGCTCTCCTTCAAATTTCCCCTGGCGGGACAGGCTCGCCAGCGCCCGGTCAAGGATTTGCCGCAAATCGCTATGAGTGAAGCTGAAGCCCGTGCTCGCCTCCACCTCGCGGGACAACAGCCCGTATTTCCGGTATTCGGCCGCGTTCGCGGAATCCGGCTCACCGGGTCTATCCATCGAATCGGCGAACAACGCCGCTTTTTTAATAAGCCGCGCGTCATTTTCCATACCCCAAATGGTGCGGAGCAGCCCGCGCAGCTTCTCATAGTTCGGAGCGGCTTCGGCGGAGGCTTTGCTCCCCGCGCTAATCAGCGCGTCCGCGCGAACCGGAGACGCCCCGAACGCCGCCGCGCAGACGAGAATCGCGCACGCCGCGATTTTTCTTAGCTTCATTTAAATTCCCCCCGAAACGCTCAATTTTTACATACCATATTCCGCCGTTTCCCCAAGCTCCTCCTCAATTCTCAGGAGGCGGTTATACTTCGCCACGCGGTCGCTCCGCGCGGGCGCGCCCGTCTTTATCTGTCCAGCGTTCGCCGCGACGGCAATATCCGCGATTATCGTGTCCTCCGTTTCGCCGGAGCGGTGGGAAATCACCGTCGTCATCCCGCTCCGCTGAGCCAGCTCTATCGCGCTGAACGTCTCCGTCAGCGTGCCTATCTGATTCACCTTGATGAGTACGGAGTTGCCCGCGCCCATTTCTATCCCGCGCTTTATGCGCGCCGTGTTCGTTACAAACAAATCGTCGCCCACAAGCTGAATTTTGCCGCCGAGCCGCTCCGTCAAAAGGCGCCAGTTAGTCCAGTCCTCCTCCGCCAACCCGTCCTCAATAGAAATTATTGGATATTTTTCAGAAAGCCGCGTCCACTCAGAAATCATTTCGCCGGCCGTCCGGGCGATTTTGGCCCCGGCGGCGCGGCTCTCCCCCGCGAAGCGGTATAGGCACTCTTCCCCATAAAGCTCACTCGCGGCCGCATCCACGGCGATTTTCACGTCCTGCCCCGCTTTATAACCCGCGGAGCCCGCCGCCTCAAGAATCAAGTCTATAACCTCGTCGGGACTTGAAACGTCGGGCGCGAAGCCGCCCTCGTCGCCCAAGCCGGTCGAAAGCCCTTTCTCCGCAAGGAGCTTTTTCAGCGCTCGATACACCTCCGCGCACACGCGCAGCCCCTCCCTGAACGACTCGGCGGACGCCGGCATAACCATAAACTCCTGAAAATCCACAGTATTTTCCGCGTGCTTCCCGCCGTTCAAGATGTTCATCATAGGGACGGGAAGCCTTCTCGCGCTCGCGCCGCCTAAATACCGATAGAGCGGCAAACCGCAGGCGTTGGCGGCGGCCCGCGCCGAAGCCAGCGAAACGCCCAGAATAGCGTTCGCGCCCAGGTTCGCCTTATTCGGCGAGCCGTCAAGGAGTATCATTTTCCGGTCGATTTCCGCCTGGCTGAACACGTTCATACCCGTGACCTCCGGCGCTATTACGTCGTTTACGTTTTTTACGGCGAGAAGGACGCCTAAACCGCCGTACCTGTTTCCGCCGTCGCGCAGCTCCGCGGCCTCAAACGCGCCCGTGGACGCGCCCGAGGGGACGGCCGCGCGGCCTCTCGGGCCGCCGTTTGTCAGAACTTCAACCTCGACGGTCGGATTCCCGCGCGAGTCAAGGATTTCACGGGCGTGGACGCCTGTTATCTCTACAGTTTTCCTCATCGGTAAAATTCTCCTTTTGTTCGTTATACTCCCCCTTCTAAAAAACCGCGCAAAGCGCGGTTTTTTTAAGCGGATTAACCGAAACCGCGAAAAAAATTCGCCGCTTCGGCAATCGTTTATCGGCCAGTTCCCCAAAACAAGGGCTTACCCCTCAATCAAGCTTCTTCCCATCATTTCTTTTGGTTTGTCCAGGCCCATCATTTCAAGCAGGGTGGGCGCTATGTCGCAGAGTTTGCCGCCTTTTTTAAGGCCCGCGCCGTCCTTATAATTCACCAGGATAAACGGGACGGGGTTAGTGGTGTGCGCCGTGAAGGGGGCTCCGGTTTCATAGTCAACCATCTGGTCTGAGTTCCCGTGGTCGGCGCAAATAAACATCTGCCCCTCCGCCTTAAGAAGCGCGTCATACGCTTTGCCCACGCACTCGTCCACCGCCTCCACCGCCGCGACAGCCGCCGGGATTATGCCCGTATGCCCCACCATATCCGAGTTGGCGAAATTGATAATAATCAGGTCGTATTTTTTCGACAAAATGGCCTCCGCCAATTTATCGGCGACCTCATTCGCGCTCATTTCCGGCTTCAGGTCATATGTGGCCACCTTCGGCGACGGTACGAGTATCCTGTCCTCACCTGGATATTCCTTCTCCACGCCGCCGTTGAAAAAAAACGTAACGTGCGCGTACTTCTCCGTCTCCGCCAAGCGAAGCTGCCGAAGCCCAAGGCTTGAGATATACTCTCCGAGCGTATTCGACAGGCTCTCCGGAGCGAAGGCCACTTCCTTGTTTGGAATCGTTTTGTCTATCTCCGTGAAACACACGCAGAACAGCCTGAAATAATCCCGCTTGAAGCCAGAAAAATCCGGGTCGGTAAAAGCGCGGGTAATCTCCCTCGCCCTGTCCGGCCGGAAATTAAAGCAGATTATGGAATCCTTCTCCTGAATTTTGGCGACTGGAGCGCCGTTTTCCGTTATAACCACGGGCAGTACAAATTCGTCGTAAAACTTCTCACCCTTGGCGTAGGAGGCGTTTATGGCCTCTTCGGAAGAAGCCGCCGTTTCGCCGGCTCCCTTGATCATAGCGTCGTAGGCTTTTTCAACGCGCTCCCACCGGTTGTCGCGGTCCATCGCGTAATACCGCCCGGAAATCGTGGCGATTTTCCCTACGCCGATTTCCTTTATTTTGCTCTCAAGCTCCGCCAGAAAGCCCTTGGCGGAATTCGGCGCGACGTCCCGCCCGTCAAGAAAGGCGTGGATGTACACTTTTTTCAACCCCTGGTCCTTCGCCAGCTTCAGAAGCGCGTAAAGGTGCGTGTTGTGGCTATGCACGCCCCCGTTCGAGAGCAGCCCGTAAAAATGGAGCGCGGAGCCGTGCTTTTTGCAGTTTTCCACCGCGTCCAGAAAGGGGGTTTTCTCAAAAAAATCCCCGTCCGATATGGATTTTGTAATGCGCGTAAGCTCTTGATACACAACGCGCCCCGCGCCTATGTTGAGGTGCCCCACCTCGGAATTGCCCATTTGCCCGTCGGGCAGGCCCACGTCCATTCCGCTGGCATAGCCCTCCCGCCAGGGGTATTTCTCTTTCAGAGCATCCATAACGGGCGTTTTCGCCATATAAATAGCGTTCCCGTCGTGCCTCTCGTTTATACCGTAGCCGTCCAGAATCATCAGAACCGTTGTTTTGTCAGCCATATGCCCTCCGTCAGAAATTCACGATTTGCTCAAACTCCGCCTTCAGCGAAGCTCCGCCAACCAGTCCTCCGTCAATATCCGCCATTGCGAAAAGGTCTTTGGCGTTGCCGGCGTTAACGCTGCCGCCGTACTGAATCCGGATTGCCTCCGCCGTGGCCGCGTCATAAATCTCCTTAACGACCTGCCGGATTGCGGCGCAAACGTCCTGCGCCTCCTGATTGGTGGCGGTTTTGCCTGTGCCTATGGCCCAAATCGGCTCGTAGGCTATGACGGCGCTTTTCGCCGCGCCGCCGGACACGCCTTGAAGCGCGATTTTCGTCTGAAGCCGCACAAGCTCGATAGTTACGCCCTGCTCGCGCTGGGTCAGGGTTTCGCCGACGCAAATAATCGGCGTCAGTCCCGCCGCGATTGCTTTCAGCGTCTTTTTGTTCACAATTTCGTCAGTTTCGGCAAAATACGCGCGGCGCTCCGAATGGCCGATAATCACGTATTTCACGCCGATTTCGGTAAGCATTTTCGCGGAAATCTCCCCGGTGAAGGCGCCGCTGTCCTCAAAGTGCAGATTCTGCGCGCCGACGGCGATATTCGTGTCCTTGACCGCCTCCAGCACAGGGATTAAATCTACGAACGGCACGCATAACACCACGTCCGCCGCGCCGCCGTTTACCTTATCCTTCAGCGAATTCGCAAGCTCGACCGCCTCCTTAGGGGTCTTGTTCATTTTCCAGTTGCCCGCAACGATAGTCTTTCTCACTATGCTCATCTCCTTTTAATTTTCAAAAAACCGCGCTAAGCGCGGTTTTTTAACGGGGGCTCTGAGGGCGCAAACCCCCAGAGGGGCGTGGGGAGGAAAAGTCCCCACAGTCTAAACGTCAAGCCTTATCGTTTACCGCCACTACGCCGGGCAGTTCCTTACCCTCCAGAAATTCAAGGCTCGCGCCGCCACCGGTCGATATGTGCGTCATTTTATCGCCGAAGCCAAGCTGATTGACCGCCGCCGCCGAATCGCCGCCGCCGATAATCGTCGTGGCCCGCGTGTCCGCGAGAGCCTGCGCCACAGCTATTGTGCCTTTGGCCAGCACCGGGTTCTCAAACACGCCCATAGGCCCGTTCCAAACCACTGTTTTGGCCGTTTTCGCCGCCTCCGCGAAAATCTCCCGCGTTTTTTCGCCTATATCAAGCCCCATCGCGTCCGCGGGGATTTTATCTGAATCCACCGTAGTCGCTTCAATCGGCGCGTCAATAGGGCTTGGGAACGCCTTCGCCACCACCGTGTCAACGGGCAGCAGGAGCTTTTTGCCGAGCTTTTCGGCCTTGCTGAGCATTTCCTTGCAATAGTCAAGTTTCTCATTATCCACAAGGGAGGCGCCGACCTCCAGCCCCTGCGCCTTAAGGAAGGTGTACGCCATGCCGCCGCCGATTATGAGCGTGTCGCACTTTTCAAGCAGGTTAGAGATAACCGCCAGCTTGTCGGCGACTTTCGCCCCGCCGAGCACCGCCACAAACGGGCGCGTGGGGTTGTTGACGGCGTTGCCCAGAAACTCGATTTCCTTCTGCATAAGGTATCCCACCGCGGACTCCTTTATAAAGGAAGTAACTCCGACGGTCGAGCAATGGGCGCGGTGCGACGAGCCGAAAGCGTCGTTTACGAACACGTCGGCGATAGAAGCCAAGTCTTTCGAGAAAACCTCGTCGTTCTTGCTCTCCTCTTTGCGGAAGCGGGTGTTCTCAAGCAGCACCACGTCCCCGTCCGCCATTTTGGCCACAGCCGCGCGGGCGTTGTCTCCCACCACCGTATCGTCGGCCGCGAAAACAACTTCCTTGCCCAGAAGCTCGGAAAGGCGCTTGGCCACGGGAGCGAGAGTCGCCGCGGGGTCAGGCCCTTTGGGCTTGCCCAGGTGAGAGCAGAGTATAAGCCGCCCGCCGCCCTCGATGAGCTTTTTCAGCGTTGGCAGAGCCGCCGTGATGCGGTTTTCGTCCGTAATCCGGCCCTCCTTGAGCGGTACGTTAAAATCACACCGCACGAGCACACGCTTGCCCTTGACGTTCAAATCCTCTACAGATTTCTTTTTAAGCATAACAAACTCCTTTCGGTTAATGAGTTTACATTTTTACATTTATGTTACAATTTATTATACCAACTTTTGTAAACTATTTCAAGGGTTCCTCGCCGTCATTTTGAATTTATTCAGCCCCGTCAATCTTTATAGCAATTTTCAAAATCGTTGAATGCCGAC
Organism: Clostridiales bacterium; assembly: GCA_031287685.1. Taxonomy (GTDB): domain Bacteria; phylum Bacillota; class Clostridia; order Lachnospirales; family WQUN01; genus JAITSQ01. The sequence goes on from JAITSQ010000035.1 coordinate 57,813, forward strand.
GTTCGCGAAAAACGGCTTAAAGCCGGTGTTTTTTCGGCGCTACTGCCCGCCAAAAAAGCCACCTTCTTGCCGCCGATTTTCCGCTACGCGCCAGTCAACGTTTTGTAAAATTGCTATACCCCAATTCCTCAAGCTGTTTCGCCGAAACCCCGCCCGGCGCGGAGGTCAGCGGACAGGAGGCGTCCTTTACCTTCGGAAAGGCGATAACGTCTCGTATGGCGGAAGCGCCCGTAAACAGCATGCAGATCCTGTCAAGGCCGAACGCCAGCCCGCCGTGCGGCGGCGCGCCGTAGCGGAACGCCTCCAGGAAATAACCGAACTGCGCGCGCGCCTCGTCAAACGAAAACCCGAGTGTTTTGAACATTTTCTCCTGAACGTCGCCCCGGTGGATACGTATGCTGCCGCCGCCAAGCTCATATCCGTTCAGCACCATATCATAGGCCTGCGCGCGCATTCCGGCGGGGTTCGTGTCAAAAAGCGGCAGATCCTCGTCGAGGGGCGCTGTAAACGGATGATGCTTCGCGTAAAAACGCCCGTCCTCCTCGTTCCACTCAAACAGCGGAAAATCCGTCACCCACAAAAACGCGAAGTCCGATTTATCCGCCAGATTCAGCTTTTCCGCAAGATGAAGCCGCAAATTGCCGAGCGCGTCAAAAACAACTTCGTTCCGGTCGGCGGCGACGAGGGCCAAATCCCCCGTTTTCGCGCCGGCTTTTTCGGCAAGGGCGCGCACGGCCGATTCGTCGAAAAATTTGCCTATGGAGGATTTCACCGAGCCGTCCGGCAGAAGCGCAATCCACACAAGGCCCTTGGCCCTGTAGGTCCTGGCGACCTCGATAAGCGCGTCCACCTGTTTGCGGGGCAGCTCCGCGCAGCCCGGCGCGGCTATGGCCCGGACGGAGCCGCCCGCCTCAAGCGCGCCCGTAAACACGGCGAACCCGCTGTTTTTCACAATATCCTCGCCGGATAAATCCACAAGCTCCATTCCGAAGCGGATGTCGGGCTTGTCCGAGCCGAAGCGCTCCATCGCCTCTTTGTAGGTAAGGCGCGGGAAAGGCGCGGCGACCTCCCGTCCCAGGATTTCTTTCGCCAAATGCGCCATAAAGCGGTCGTTGAGGCTTATGACGTCCTCCATATCAACAAACGACAGCTCCATATCTATCTGGGTGAATTCCGGCTGTCTGTCCGCGCGCAAATCCTCGTCCCGGAAACATCGGGCTATTTGGTAATACCGGTCGAAGCCCGAAATCATAAGCAGCTGCTTCAGCTGCTGCGGAGACTGGGGCAGCGCGTAAAAGCTCCCCTTATGGACGCGGCTCGGCACAAGATAGTCCCGCGCGCCCTCCGGGGTTGACTTCGTAAGGTACGGGGTCTCTATGTCCAGAAAGCCCTCTTTATTAAGGAAGCTGCGCGCCGCCGCCGTTATTTTGTGCCGCGTGATTATGTTTCCCGCCAGCTCCGGCCGGCGGAGGTCGATATACCTGTACCTCCCGCGCAAATCCTCCTTCACGCCGGTTTCCGCCACCTGAAACGGAGGCACGTCCGCCTCTGACAGTATCACAAATTCCTCAGCCTCTATTTCAATTTTCCCCGTCGTCATATCGGGGTTGACGTTTTCGGACGCGCGCGCCAGCACGCGCCCGCGCACCGCCACGACGAACTCGCTCCGCACGGAGGCCGCCGCGCGCGCTGTTTCCGGCGAAACGCGCCCCTCGTCCGCCACAATCTGCACGAGGCCGCTCCTGTCGCGCACGGTCACAAAGACCACCTGCCCAAGCGAGCGGCGCTTGCCGACCCAGCCGCACACCGAGACAGTCTGCCCAACAAGCTCTTCCGCGACCTCCGCGCACATATGAGTCCTCTTAAAAGGCATATTCATACAGCTTTTTCTTCCTCTCCGTCATTTCGTCGATTCGGGCGATATAATCAACAGGCGCCTTCACATTATACGCCCTGCGCACAAGGTTCCGCTCCGGAATATACAGCTTGCTCGCCGCGCCCGCCCCAAACGCGATTATGCTCTGCCTGTCGCCAATCATCTGGATATTGTACACACATTCCCCGCCTGGCTTTGAGTAACCCGCGTTTTCAAGGTTCCCTGCTATGTTTTTCTGCCGGTACATGTAGTATGGCGCGTACCCCGCCCGCCGGCACAGCTCATCCGCCAAGTCAAGCTGCGCCGAAGCCGTTTCCGTCCGGGGGAAATCCGCCCCGTCCGCCTCGCTCAGGCTTTCCCGGAGCATGGAGGCCCGCTTGACCGCCAAGGTATGCAAGGTGACGTTGCCCGGCGATAGTTCCAAGATTTTTTCCATAGTATACCGTGTGTCGTCAACAGTCTCCCCCGGCAGGCCCATAATCAAATCCGTGTTGAGCAGGAACCCCCGCTTCTCCGCCGTTTCGTAAGCCGCGTAAAAATCCGCGGCGGAGTGGCTCCGCCCTATGACCCTGAGAGTGCCGTCTTTCAGCGTCTGCGGATTGACTGAAACGCGCCCGACCCCGAAACGCTTCAGAACGTCGAGTTTCCCCGGGGTTATGGAGTCCGGGCGGCCCGCCTCGACGGTAAATTCAGCCAAGGCCGGAACATCGCATATTTCCGCGACTGCTGACAAAACCCGCTCAAGCTGCGCTTCCGTCAAGGAAGTAGGCGTTCCGCCGCCGACGTAAACCGTCTGAACCCTGTTCCGGCGCAGCAACGGCTCGGCGGCCTTTAATTCCTTTACAAGAGCGCCCGTGTAGGCGTCAGTATGCTTTCCGTACTGTTTTAATGTGTACGCGGAAAACGAACAATAAAGACATCGGGACGTGCAAAAAGGCACGCCGATATAAAGGCTGACGTACTTGTCCGCGTCTTTTAGAAACCGCTTTTCCGCTTCAAAAACCTCAAGACAGAGGGCCGCTTTTTTTTCAGACACCAAATAAAAATCCACAAGCACACGTCTTATTTGTTCTTCGTCAAACCCCTGTTTGTATAATTCGTGCGCCATTTTCGTCGGGCGCACGCCGACCTGCATACCCCACGGGGGGGTTATCGGCACGACTTGTCCGCACGCCAAAAAAACGCCTTTCTGTATGCTTCCTTTTTGGCGTTTTTCGCCGGAAATGCCGTCCATAGGCGGTATGAACGGATTTTCGGCGCGGGCGATAAGGAAGCCGTCTCTATAAATCTCGGTAAAGCCGCGGGCGGAAACCAAGGTAAACCCTTGATTTACCGGCCCGTCCGCCAAGGTAAACCCCTCGTTCGCGAAAAATATCTGCGAAACCGTCTGAACCTCGTTCAGCCAGTTATGGCCAATCAGCGCGCAGAACATTACAGGCTCAGGACGTCCTTATTTTTGGCCTCTATGAGCTTGTCGGCCTGTGCCACATATTTATCGGTGATTTTCTGAAGCTCGTCCTCAAGGTCTTTAAGCTCGTCCTCTGAAATTTCGCTTTTCTTCTGGATTTTCTTGAGCGCGTCCATACCGTCGCGGCGAATGTTGCGGATTGACACCTTCGCGTCCTCGCCCTTTTTCTTGACGTCCTTGGTGATTTGCTTACGGCGTTCCTCGGTCAGGTCGGGGAAAATCACGCGGATAATCTTGCCGTCGTTGGTCGGCGTAAGGCCAAGCTCCGCCGCGATTATAGCCTTTTCAATGGGCTTGAGCATAGAAGCCTCCCACGGCTGAATCTGGAGGATTTTCGCTTCCGGAATCGTCATATTGCCCACCTGCGCAAGCGGCGTGTCCACGCCGTAATAATCAACCGTCACCTTGTCAAAGACCTTGGGGTTGGCGCGGCCCACGCGCACCGTGTCAAGCTCCGACTCCAGGGCCGTTATGGATTTTTTCATTTTCTCCTCATAAGAAGCGACTTTTGCAGACAATGTAAAAACCTCCTGTGTGTTCGCGTTATTCGCACTTGATTATTGTCCCGATTTTCATAAGCGCGCCGTCCTCCGCGCAGGCGCGGCGCACGGCGTTTTCCTCCCGAATGTCGAAAAGAGCGCAGTTCACCCGCATATCCCGCGCGATTGTCATCGCGGTGAAATCCACCGCCGACAGCTTGTCGTCGAGCATTTTCGACGCGGTGATTTCCCGGTAAAGGGCGTAGCCCCCCTCCCCCGCTTTCTTCGGGTCCCGGTCGCAAACGCCGGGCACCGCCTTGGCGAACAGAGTCATATCCGCGCGCAAATCGGCGGCGCGGATTACGGTTATGGTATCCGTGGAAAAATACGGCTGGCCCGTCCCCCCAGCGAAAATGACCGTGTTGTTCGGCGTTATGAGGTAATTTTCGGCCAAATCCCTATTATACATTTCCGTAAAGCCACCGACGGGAAACGGCGTCATAACGTGCGCCCAAATCCCTAATCTCGCGAAGCGCTCCGCCAGGAACACGCCGTTCATTACGGAAGCCAGCATACCCATACCGTCGGCTTTGTCCCGGGAGAAATCCGGCGAAGCGTCCCGCCCGCGCCAGAAATTGCCTCCGCCCACGACGAGGCCTGTCTGTATGCCCGTATCCATTACCGAAGCTATTTCCTTAACAAGCCCGTCCGACACGGGATAATCCACGCGCTTGGACTCCGCCCCTAAGTGTTCCCCGGAAAGGTATTCGCCGGAAAGTTTAATTATTACGCGGTTAAACATTGCCGCCCTCCTTGATTTTAATTACATATTATAATTATACCGCAAAAGTTTTTGCGTTTCAAGGTATTTTGTGGTAGAATGTACTTTAAATACATAAACCGCCGAAAGGAACCTGATAATAATGGGAAAAATCCTCGCAATCAACGGCAGTCCGCGCAAGGGCGGCAACACCGAGCGTATGCTTAACGAAGTTTTATCCGCCGCGGCCGGCGCGGGGCACGAAACTGAGCTTTATCAAGCCGGGGGGCGGGCGGTCCGCGGATGCCTGGCCTGCGGCTCGTGTGAAACAAACCTCGGGCGCTGCGCCACGGACGACTGGGTTAACGAGCTTTACCCCAAAATGAAAGCGGCGGACGCGCTCGTCATAGGCTCTCCGACGTACTGCGCCGACCTCACGCCGGAAATCAAGGCGATTCTAGACCGGTGCTGTTTTCTCGCCATGAACGAGGGCAGGAGCCTTTCCCGCAAAATCGGCGCGGGGGTGTCCGCTGTGCGCCGCGCGGGCAGCATCCACGCAATCGACTCAATCAACCACTTTTTCCTCGTAAACGATATGGTTGTGCCGGGAAGCGTCTACTGGGCAATGTCCGTCGCCCTTGAACCGGGCGACTACTCCGGGGATGGCGAAGGCGTCGAAACAATGCGCCGGCTCGGCGAAAACATAGCCTGGCTTCTGGAAAAATTAAAATAACAGGAATAGAGGACGCGCGGTTAAGGCTGAAATATTCTCTCGCGGAAATTGTCAGAGGAAAGCGTTACGCGGACGCCGCGCGGTTTGAGGAGACGGCCGGCCGCTCGCCGAAAAAGAACAAGAGGTGAAGCTATAGTATGAAACCCGACATCCAAATAGCGCAAGAGAACGAAAAAGTCCCGATTTTCGAGGTCGCCGAAAAATTCGGGATAAATGTCGATTTGCTCGAAAGCTACGGTAAGTATAAAGCAAAAGTTGACGAATCCATATTTTCAAGCGTCAAGGACCGTCCCGACGGCAAGCTCGTCCTTGTCACCGCAATCAACCCGACCCCCGCCGGAGAGGGCAAAACGACCACGACCATCGGCTTGGCCCAGGCGCTGAACCGAATCGGAAAGAAGGCGTTCGCCGCTTTGCGGGAGCCTTCGCTCGGCCCGTGCATGGGCCTTAAGGGCGGCGCGGCCGGCGGCGGGTATTCCCAAGTCGTGCCTATGGAGGATATAAACCTTCATTTTACGGGCGATATTCACGCTATGACCTGCGCGCACAACCTGCTCGCGGCGATGCTCGACAACCATATCCACCAGGGCAACGCGCTCCGAATAGACCCGAAGCGCGTCAGCTTCCGCCGCGCGCTTGATATGAACGACCGCTCCCTGCGCAATATCGTCGTGGGCCTCGGCGGCAAAGGCGACGGCGCGACGCGGGAGGACGGGTTTATGATAACCGTCGCTTCGGAAATTATGGCGATTGTCTGCCTTTCCGAGGATTTGCCCGATATGAAGCGGCGCCTGGGTGATATTATCATAGGCTACAACCTCGACGGAAAGCCTGTGCTCTCGCGGGATTTGAAAGCGCAGGGGGCCATGACGGCGCTGCTGAAGGAGGCGCTGCGCCCGAACCTCGTTCAGACGCTGGAGCACACGCCGGCTTTCGTTCACGGGGGGCCGTTCGCGAACATCGCCCACGGGTGCAACAGTGTCCGCGCCACCAAGCTCGCGCTGAAACTTTCGGAAATTACGGTGACGGAGGCGGGCTTCGGCGCGGATCTCGGCGCGGAGAAATTCCTTGACATAAAATGCCGCAAAGCGGGCCTGCGGCCTGACGCAATCGTGCTTGTGGCCACAATCCGCGCGCTTAAATATAACGGCGGCGCGCCGAAAGCGGCCCTCAAGGAGGAAAACCTCGCGGCCCTCGCGGCGGGCTTCCCGAACTTGGAAAAGCATATCGAAAACCTGAAACTTTACGGCGTGCCGATTGTGGTCGCGCTGAACTCGTTTTTTACGGACACGGCGGCGGAAACCGCGTTTATCGAGGGTAAATGCCGCGAAATGGGGTGCGACTTCGCGCTTTCCCTCGTGTTTGAAAAAGGCGGCGAGGGCGGGAAGGACTTGGCGCGGGAACTCTTGAAGGCTCTCGAAAAACCGGCTGATTTCAAGTTTCTTTACAAAGACGAGGCTCCGCTTGAGGATAAAATCCGCGCCGTCGCGACGAAAATTTACGGCGCGGCGGAAGTGGTTTTCGCGCCGAAAGCCTCGGCGGAGCTTAAAAAGGCTGACGAAATGGGCCTTTCTCGCTTCCCGGTATGCATTGCCAAAACCCAGTATTCCCTGTCGGACGACCCGGCGAAGCTCGGCCGGCCCTCCGGCTTCACGGTGACAATCCGGGATATTCGAATTTCAAACGGCGCGGGGTTTATCGTAGCTCTCGCCGGGGAGATAATGACTATGCCCGGCTTGCCGAAGGCTCCGGCCGCGGAGAATATTGACGTTGACGAGAACGGACGCGTAACGGGGTTGTTCTAAATAAAAAAGACCGCGCGGAAAGCGGTCTTTTTTATTTGCGAAAGCCAAGACTACGAAGCCCTTGTTACCTTATTCGCCCTAAGGCAGTGAGTGCATATGCTAATCGTTTTCGCCGTCCCGTTCTGGACGATACGCACCTTTTTTATGTTCGGCTTCCACACGCGGTTAGCGCGGCGGGAGATCTGGCTGCGGGTGATGCTTATCCTGTGCCCCGTCTTTACCGATTTATTGCAGATTTCACATTTTGCCAATGTAAACGCCTCCTTGAAAATTACGTAATAAATAATATTGTATCATAAAAACCAAGCGGGCGCAAGGGGAAAATTTAAATTTTCCTCTCCTATTCCCGCCTGCTTTCATAATCCTGATACTCAAACTTCGTCATAAGCACTTCTCTTGGCCGGCTGCTGCCGTCCCCGGCGGCGACTATCCCGCGCTCCTCAAGGCCGTCTATAATTCTCGACGCGCGGTTATAGCCTATGCGAAACTGCCTTTGGAGCATAGACGCGGAGGCCTTCCCCTTCTTAACTATAAAGGCGATAGCCTCCTCCGTGAACTCGTCCTCCTCACCGTCATAATCCCCGCCGCCTTTACCGGCGGGCGCGGTTACCGCCTCAATCATTTTCGGGTCGTAGGAAACCGCTCCGTTGCGCTTGATAAAGCCCGTGACGGACTCGACCTCCTTATCGGAGATAAAGCTGCCCTGAACGCGCATAGGCTTGCTCAGGCCCGTGGGGTAAAACAGCATATCCCCGCGGCCAAGGAGCTTCTCCGCGCCGGACTCGCCCAGAATCGTGCGCGAGTCAATGGCGGAGGACACCGCGAACGCGATTTTCGACGGGATATTCGCTTTGATAAGCCCGGTGATAACGTCCACGGAGGGGCGCTGCGTGGCTATAATCAAGTGAATCCCGGCCGCGCGCGCCATCTGCGCCAAGCGGCAGATAGCTTCCTCCACCTCTTTCCCCGCCGTCATCATCAGGTCGGACAACTCGTCGATTATTATGACGATTTGCGGCAGGGCCGGCTTGCCGCTCTCCCGCAGAAACTCGTTGAACCCCTTGAGGTCGCGCACGGAGGTGTCGGCAAACTGCTCATACCGCGACGTCATCTCCCGCACGGCCCAGTTAAGCGCGCCGGAGGCCTTTTTCGGGTCGGTCACCACCGGGATAAGCAAATGCGGAATCCCGTTATACACTTTCAGCTCCACGACTTTCGGGTCAATCATAAGGAGCTTGACTTCCTCCGGCTTAGCTTTATAAACGATGCTCGTTATCAGCGTGTTTATGCAGACGCTCTTGCCGGAGCCGGTCGAGCCGGCGATAAGCATATGCGGCATCTTGGCGATGTCCGCCACGACGACATTCCCGGCAATGTCCTTGCCGAGCGCGAACGCCAGTTTTGAGCCAAACGAATGAAATTTTATATCGTCAATGGCCTCGCGGATAAAAACGGGGCGCGGCTCGGCGTTCGGAACCTCGATACCCACGGCGGGCTTACCCGGTATGGGCGCTTCTATGCGCACTCCGGCGGCGGCCAGCTTCAACGCCAAGTCGTCCGCCAGGTTTGAAATGGCGCTGACCTTCACGCCGGGCCCGGGTGAAAGCTCATACCGCGTGACGGTCGGGCCTATGCTGACGGCTATAACCTTAGCCTCCACGCGGAAAGAGCGCAGGGCCTCCTCAAGTTTTTTGGAGTTTTCAAGCACGACCGCGCGTGATTCGTCCGTGCTGACCGGCGGCGCGGCGTTAAGCAGGTCCGCCGGCGGGAAAACGTATTCCTTCGGCGGCGGCGCGGGCGCAGGCTCCGGACGCGGGGCCGGGGCCGCCGCCCTCGGCTCGGGTCTGTCCGCCGGCTCCTCCGCTTCCCACGGCGGAGCCTCGTCCAAAGGGCTGACCAAAGCCTCTCCGAAAACCGCCTCCTCAGGCGCTTCCTCCCTCTCCGCTTTATAGGGCGGGGTTTCATAATACGGAGCTTCGTAAGGTTCCGGCTCGTTAAATTCCGCGGTTTCCTCGCCGCCCGTAGTGTCCTCGGCCTCCGGCGCGCGCGGAATATCGTCTATTTCTATGGCTTCGGGGTCGTACTCCGATTCGCTCGCGAAAATTATATCCCCGCCGTATTCCCCGGCTTCCGGAAGCGGCTGTTCCTCCGGAGCGGCCGGCGCGGAAAACGGCTCCCGAACAACAGGTTCGTAAATAAGCGGCTCATACTCGCCGGTGTCGTCGGCCGGCGGAGCCGCCTTCCCATACGCCGAGTAATCCGCCTCCATATCAAACATCACGGAGGGGCTTTTGCTTTTTTCAAGCCACTTCGCCTTCCGGCGCTCGTCGCGCTTCCGCGCTACGGCCTCAGCGTATGACATTTTGCTTAGGTTAATCTCCGCGTCCCTCTTCCGCTGGGCTATTTCTTCCTTGGCGAGCAGGACACGCTCCCCGTTCACGGAAATAACGGCGTCGGCTCCGCTCCCGCGCGGCGCGGCTTTAACAGGCCGCGTTTGCCGCGCGCGTTTCGGCGCCGGCGGGTCGTCATATTCCTCGTCGTAATTATCGCCGCTTCCGCGCCCGGCGTATTTCTCATAACGCTCCCCGCGCTCGGCTCGCTCCCGCCTGGCCGCCTCAGCGGCGCCGCCCGCCCAGAGTATAACCCCCCGCGCCGTCCGCACGAAGGATTTTCCTGTTATGAGCGCCGCGCAGACAAGACCCGCCGCCGTTAAAATTATATAAGCGCCGATATAGTCGAAAATTTTCAGCGCCGGATATCCTATAAGCGCGCCGAGCAAGCCGCCGTTGCGCGAACTTGCCCCGAGAAAGCTCGACAGGACATATTCCATATTCATCCTGTATTTAACGGCCGAATTGAGGCTTTTCACGTGGGCAAAGGTTATGACTACGGCGAATAGGCCAAGGCCCGCCTTAAAACGGCGGCTTATCGCCTCTTTGTCCTCCGAGAATATTATATAGATGCTCGCGGTTATGGCGGCGAAAGGCAGGATATACGCGCCCACGCCCAAAATGCCCACAAGCCCCATTTTTATCGCCTTACCCAAGACTCCCGCCGCGCTCTCCGAATATACTGACAGTATCAAAAATAACGATACCGCCGATACTATTATCGCGATAATCTCTAAGGACACGACGGGGTCCACGCCGGATTTTCCCAGAATATCCTCTTTTTTAATATTCGCCGGCTTGCGCGGCTTCGCGCCGCCGCTTTTCTTAGCTTGTCCCATTTTCTGTCGTCCTTTTTTTACTCTTTCTTCTTAAGCCCGGAAAGCGCCGCCATAAATTTCTTTACGCCGTGCGCCTCATACCTCACCGTCACCTCGTAATCCGCTCCGGCGGAACGCACCTCCAGAACCTCGCCCGCGCCATACTTCATATGCGTCACAATATCCCCCGCCGCGAAATTCACGGAGGCCGCGGGCTTTTTCTCTTCCGCCTTGGGCAGCGTAAACGCGAAATGCGTGTCTTTTCTGTACGCAGTGCCCCGGCCGGCTTTTTGCGCCGCCTCCGCTTTTCTGGCCATAAAAGCCTCCCGGTGGTCCTCGCTCTCCACCAAATCCGGCGGGATTTCGCTCAGGAAGCGGCTCACCTTGTTGTAGACAATCCGCCCGGCCTGCTCCCGCTTTTTCGCCGCCGTGATGTAGAGTTTGTCCTTGGCGCGGGTTATGCCCACGTAAGCAAGGCGGCGCTCCTCCTCAAGCTCCTTCGGCGTGTCGCTTATAATGCTGCGGTATCCGGGCAGGAGGCCCTCCTCCGCCCCCGCTATAAACACCACGGGAAACTCCAGGCCCTTGCACCTGTGGATAGCCATAAGCGCGACGCGGTTATCCGAATCCTCTATAAGGTCGATATCCGACACAAGCGATACCTCCGTCAGGAAGCCCTCCAGGGACGGTTCCTCCGCCGCGCGGTCGTATTCCTTCGCCTTGGATATAAGCGCGTTCAAGTTTTCAAGGCGGTCCGCGGCCTCGTCCGTCCCCTCCTCCGTGAGCGCGGTTTTATAGCCCGTCACGGCTATGACGCGCTCTATTAATTCCATCGCGCCGTTTTCCCGCGCGAACGCTGCAAGCTCCTCTATCATCTCGGCGAAGCGGCGCAGGGGGGCGCTTTTGCGCGCAAGCTCCGGAGAATCCGCGCAGTCCATAGCCGCCCGCAAAACCGGCTTGCCGCTCTCCGCCGCGTATTCCTCTATTTTCGCTATGGTAGCGGGGCCTATCCCGCGTTTAGGCACGTTAACGACGCGGGAGAACGCCACGGCGTCCCGCCCGTTCACGATAAGTTTAAGATACGCCAGAATGTCCCGAACCTCCCGGCGCTCATAGAAGTTGACCCCGCCGAAAAGGCTGTAGGGTATGGATTCCTTAACGAAAGTTTCCTCTATTATGCGGGAGAGGGCGTTTACGCGGTAAATAACGGCAAAATCAGAAAACCGCCCGCCCGCCCGCGTCGCCTCCTTAATCCTTCTGGCTATATAAGCCGCCTCGTCAAAGTCCGACGCGGCGTGATAAAACACCGCTTTCTCCTCGCTCTCCCGCTCCGTCCAGAGGCTTTTCCGGCTCCGCGCCGTGTTGTTTTTAATGACGCTGTTGGCGCACTCAAGTATCGTCTTCGTCGAGCGGTAGTTCCGCTCAAGTTTTATTACGGCGGCTCCGGGAAAGTCCTTCTCAAACTCCAGGATATTGCGGATATTGGCCCCGCGCCAGCCGTAAATGCTCTGGTCGTCGTCCCCCACGACGCAGACGTTGCCGTGCTTACCGGAAAGCAGCTTAATAAGGACGCACTGCAGCGTGTTTGTGTCCTGATATTCATCAACCATTATATAACGGAAGCGGTTCTGCCACTTCTCCAATATTTCCGGGTTTTTATGGAAAAGCTCAACCGTCCGGGCGATAATGTCGTCAAAATCAAGCGCGTTCGCGCTCCGGAGCTTGTTCTGGTAAAGGCGGTAAATCCCGGAAATTACGCCGGCCCGGTAGTCCGTCCCCGCCTGGCGCTCATAGTCCGAAGGGGAAACCAGGTTGTCCTTGCAGTCCGAAATAGCCGCCGCGACGGCTTTCGGCTTGAATTTCTCCTTGTCCGTGTTGAGTTCCTTAAGACAGTCCGATATAAGTTTCAAAGACTCGTCCGCGTCGTAAATCGTAAAACTTTTCGTAAAGCCGACCGGCTCTATATCCTGCCGCAGAATCCTGACGCAGGCCGAGTGAAACGTGGAGACCCAGACGTCCCGCCCGTCCGGGACGATCGCCTCAACACGCTCCTTCATCTCCTTCGCCGCCTTATTCGTAAAGGTTATGGCAAGTATGCTGTAGCGCGGCACGCCAAGCTCCACAAGCCGCGCCATACGGTAAACTATCGTGCGTGTCTTGCCGCTGCCCGCGCCCGCCAGTATCAGAAGAGGGCCCTCCGTTTTCAAGCAGGCTTCCCTCTGCGCCGGGTTCAGCTGATCTAAAAAAGATGATGTTGCTTGCTCTTTCAAGGAAAATCCCCCTTAAAATCCTTGTTTTATCCCCAAAAACTTCTCGTACTTTTCCGCCGAAGTATTCAGTATAAGCTCCTCCGGGAAGCCGTCAAGCACCCCCGCGAGCAACGAAAAATCCCCCACGTGTCCGTGAAAATGCGCGTCGCTCCCCAAGACTACGGGAAAATCCCGCCGCCTGCAAAGCTCAAGCAGCCGCGCCACGCGCCTTTCCCCGCCGAAACGCCGGCTGGCCGGATTGAAAGAGGAGTTATTGACCTCGATCAGCACGTTGTTTTTAATCGCGGCGCTTACCACCTCTTCCTCGTTTATGGGGTATCTGGTGTCTCCAAGATGTCCTATAATCTTGACGAACGGGTTGCGCATTGCGCCCGTGACGGCGCCGGTCGCGTCCTCCGGCGGGGAAGGCGGCGGAAAGCAAGGCGTGTGTAAGCTGGCTATAACTACGTCCAGTGAAGCCAGAATGCGCTCCGGCAAGTCCACGCGCCCGCCTTTATCAATTATGTTAACCTCCGCGCCCGTGTAAACGCGCACGCCGCGCATAAACTTCGGCAGTATCGGCAGGTTAAGGAAATACAGCTCCGAAGGCGCGCCCGCGAGCTTCGGAGCGTGGTCGGTCACAGCGAAGCCCGCAAGCCCCTTTTCGGCAGCCGCCGCCGCGTATTCTGAAATCGTGCTGTAGGCGTGCCCCGAAGCTATGGTATGGCAGTGAGAGTCTATAACGTACATCTTTATCAGTCCTTGAGCGTTATGCGAAGCCAAAACATCTTTATTATATCACAAGTTCTCTTATTTTGCAAAATTTATTAAATTTTAGAAAACGCTTGCGCCGAAGGCGCGAAATCAGAGGCTTAGATATAAAGTCATTATAACATAAAATCACAAAAAAGTACAGCGATTGATATCTTCCCGCGGATATGTTACAATTTTAGTTAGGGATAGCCGTTCTTATTGAACGGCTATAAATTAAAAAACTTCAGAGGAGTTTTCATATGGATAAATCTGGCAAATCTGGCGTCGCTATACTGGACTGCGGCGGGCAGTACACTAAAGTAATAGACCGCAAAACGCGGGAAAGCCTCGTAAAGAGCGACATCTTTCCCGTCGGCGTGCCCGCGCGGGAAATAGCGGGATACGGCGGAATCATCCTGACTGGCGGTCCGGAGAGCGTCTGGGCGGAAAACTCCCTCCGCCCGGACCCGGCGATTTTCGGCTTGGGAATCCCGATTCTGGGGATTTGCTACGGTATGCACCTTGTTGTTAACCATTACGGGGGCGGCGTCTCCGGGAATGTAAAAAAAGAGTACGGAGAGGCGGAAATCGACCTCCGGACGGACTGCCCCCTTTTCGGCGGGCTTTCCGCTAAGGAAACCGTGCTTATGAGCCATGGGGATTCTGTGTCGCGCCTGCCCGAAAACTTCATTATTTCAGCGAAATCAGGCGAAGTCGTCGCCGGGATTTATAATGAGGAAAAGCGCGTTTACGCCGTGCAGTTTCACCCGGAGGTTGACCTGACCGTAAACGGCAAGGCGGTTTTTAATAATTTCCTGCGCAAAATCTGCGGAATCACTGAGGTTTATTCTCTTGAGGACAGGCTCCAGGCTTCGATTGAGCAGGTGCGCCAAAAAACCGGCGACGGTAACGTAATAGTCCTTGTTTCGGGCGGGGTCGATTCGGCGGTGGCCGCGGGGATCCTCCTTAAGGCGCTTGACAATGACAAAGTGTACGCCGTCCACGTTGACCACGGGCTTATGCGCAAGGACGAGAGCGACTTAATCTGCGAAAGCCTTAAAAAGGAAGGAATGAAAAACCTTATCCGTATAAACGCCGGGCCTGTTTTTTTTGAAAAGCTGGCCGGAGTAACCGAGCCGGAGAAAAAGCGGGACATAATCGGGACGGCTTTTATAACCGAGCTTCAGCGCGAAATGGCTAAGCTCCGGCTCGACCAGGAGAAAACTTTCATAGCCCAGGGGACTCTCCGGCCCGACCTTATTGAATCCGGCAACCCGGACGTTTCCGGTCACGCCAAAAAAATCAAGACGCACCATAACGACGTTGACGTCATACGCGAATCCCGCGCGCGCGGTATGATTATCGAAACAAACTACGACTGGCACAAGGACGAAGTGCGCCAAATTGCCAGAATGCTGGGGCTGCCGGACGAGGTGGCGAACCGCCAGCCTTTCCCCGGACCCGGCCTTGGCGTGCGGATTTTATGCGGCGACGGGACGAAAACCGTTGACCGCGAACAAGCGGAGAAATTTCAAAAATTTATGGAAAAAACGATGTTTTGGGGAAACCTCCTGCCGGTTTCCTCCGTCGGGGTGCAGGGGGATAACCGCACCTACGCGGAGCTTGCCGCGATTGGCGGCGGCGTATGGAAAACCGTTCGGGGAGAAGAGCGCCCGGAACTCTGGGACGAGATACGCTCAACCGCGCGGGGAATAACTAATAACCTGCCGTTTATAAACCGCGTCGCGCTTATAGTCGCCGGCGGCGGCAGCGAGCTTGGGATAGAGGGCGCGAAAGCGCGGGAATGTTTCGTTTGCGCCGAGACCGCCGAGCTTTTGCGTGAAATAGACCATATTGCGACGACGGCGCTTAAAGGCTTTAATATAAGCCAGGCTTTCGCCGTGCTCCTGCCCTTCGGGCGGGACGGGCGGTTTTCCGTCGCCCTGCGCACTTTCGTCACGAATGACTTTATGACGGGCCGGCCTATGCCGCTCGGCCCGAAAGGGATTCCTTTCGAGCTGATTGCCGAAACGGCGGACGAGATTAAAATGAACTTTGAGGAGATTGATTTCGTGCTGTACGACGTCACGGCGAAGCCGCCCGCGACTTGCGAGTGGGAATGAGCTTTACGCCGGGCAAGCCAGCGCGTAAGAGGCCGCGTCAGAAGCGTCCGTATCGCCTTAAGAAATCCGATCGTCATATCGTCCGCCGGTTTTTCTTTGATTTATGCAAACTTCTTATAGTTTTTTTCTTCCGCTTCGCCGCGCCGGCGGCGGGTTTCGCGGCTGTCTCCGGCGGCCTCTCGCCTTGCCTCGGGCGCAGCAGGCATTTTTCGCCGTACCCTATTAAATCCTGCCGCCCCGCTTTAATAAGGGCCTCTCGCGCAAGCTCGTAATTCTGAGGCAGAAAATACTGCATAAGCGCCCGCTGGAGCGCTTTTTCGCCTTTTGTCGCCGCTGAGTAAACCGCTTTCCCTTCCAAATCCATCCCCGTGTAATACATACAGGTGGAAAGCGTCCCCGGCGTGGGGTAAAAATCCTGCACCTGCTCCGGCCGGAAGCCCGCTTCCCGAAGCCAGCAAGCCAGCTCCACCGCCTCTTTCAGGCCGCTTCCCGGATGGCTCGACATAAAATAAGGCACAAGGTACTGCTCCTTCCCCGCCGCGCGGCTGGCGCTGTCGTACTCCGCCTTAAACTCGTTGAAAACGGAAATAGCCGGCTTGCCCATTCTTTCAAGCACCGCCGGCGAAACGTGCTCCGGCGCCACTTTAAGCTGCCCGCTGACATGGTGCTCCGCAAGCTCGCGCAAAAAGGCGCCGTCCCCGTCGGCCATAAGATAATCGTACCGTATGCCCGACCGTATAAAAACTTTCTTAACCCCGGGAATTTCCCGCAAACGACGAAGCAGCGCCAAATAATCCCCGTGCGTCGCCTCAAGGTTTTCACACGGCCTCGGGAAAAGACAGCGCTTCCCCGCGCAAACTCCGTATTTCTCCTGTTTTCGGCAGGCCGGGCGGCGGAAATTGGCGGTCGGGCCGCCCACGTCGTGGATATAGCCTTTAAAATCCGCCTCCCGGGTGAAGGCCTCCGCTTCCTTGATTATAGATTCGTGAGAGCGCGACGCGACGCGACGCCCTTGATGAAACGAAAGCGCGCAAAAATTACACGCGCCGAAACAGCCCCTGGCGCTCGTTATGCTGAACTTGACCTCCTCAATTGCCGGCACTCCCCCCCGCGCCTCATACGCGGGGTGATACGCCCGCTGATACGGCAGGGCATACACGTCGTCAAGCTCCGCCTCCGTCAGCGGCGGCTGCGGCGGGTTTTGTACGGCGAACAAGGTTCCGTAAGGCTCTATAAGCGTTTTCGCCGTCAGATAATCCGTGTTCTTATATTGCGCGGCGAAACTCTCCAGGTATTTAGTTTTATCTTTGCGCGCGCTTGTATAATCGGGCAGCAGCACCCGCTTTTTTTCCGGTATATGAGACACGTCCCGCGTTCTATACACCGTGCCCTTGACGAAGTTTATATCCCCTATGGAGATACCGGAATCCAAGGCTTCGGCGGACTCCAGCATCGCCCGTTCGCCCATTCCGTACACAATCAAATCCGCCGACGAATCAAGCAAAACCGAACGCCGCACCCGGTTATCCCAGTAATCATAATGCGCCAGCCGCCGGAGCGAAGCCTCCAGCCCCCCCGCGATAATCGCCGCGTCCCGGTAAAGCTCCCGGATTTTGTTGCAATAAACGATAAGGGCGCGGTCCGGCCGCCCGCCGTACACTCCGCCCGCCGCGTAAACGTCCCTCGCGCGGGGCCGCCGCGCCACGGTAAAATTGCTAACCATAGAGTCTATCTGGCCGCTCGTGACGAGAAACGCCAGGCGCGGCCGGCCGAAAACGCCGAAACTCCCCGCGTCCCTATAATCCGGCGCGGCTATGACCCCCACCGAATATCCGCGCGACTCAAGCAGCCGCCCGATTATAGCCGCGCCAAAAGAAGGGTGATCCACATACGCGTCCCCAGTCACAAGCACAAAATCCGGATTCCCCGGCGTTTCTTTCGGTGAAGTCGGCAGAAAGCTCAATTTATCCAGCCCTTTAAGTATTTATTTTTGGCGCGCCCAGCCTTGACTTTGCAGAAGCCAAGCGGAAAGCCGCAGACGCACACAAGCGCCCAGCCGTCGCCCGCCTCCGCCGGGAAGGACTCCCCGCGGAGATACCGCGCCGCGGTCTCGTCCTCCGGCGCAAAATCCAGAACCCGCGCCGCCTCCGCCTTTTTCAGGCTCATCGCGAGCGCCTGCGACGGCTCGAAGCGGTTCTTCTTAATATCCCCAAGGTACAGCCCCTCGCGGATTACGCGCAAGCGGCTTAAATCCGGCAGCCCCGCCGGGCGAAGGTACACGCTCCCCTTATGGGCGGCCAAATTACTTTCATTAAACGTAATTTTCAAATTTTCCTCAGCGAATTTATAAAACAGCTCAATATCCGGGATTTTGGCGGGCCTGCTTGAGTCCGCCGCGCGCTCCCCTTCCCCGCTCTTTTTCAGGCACGCCATAAAATGCCCTTCCCCCTCCGCCCTGTGCGGGAAAAGCCTGGCGGCCCCCGCCGTCTCCGGCAGGCCGGGCATGTTTTCCGCCGCGCGAAAGCCTGGCGGGCGAAGTGGTATAAGTTCATAATCCCCGCGCTTGCTCAAAAAATCGCCTATAATCATCTCGTTTTCAAGCGGCGAAAAGGTGCAGGTTGAGTACATAATCCGCCCGCCGGGCCGGAGGGCCTTGTCCGCGTAAAACAGAATTTCTTTCTGCGCCGCCGCCATCTGTTCGGATTTATGGCCGTCGTAAGCCGCTCTCGCGGCCGGCTCCTTGCGGAACATTCCCTCGCCGGAACAGGGCGCGTCGATTATAATTTTATCGAAAAATTCCGGCAGCCGCTCCGCTATCCGCGCCGGGGTCTCGTTCAGCACGGCGGCGTTTTTCACGCCGGCAAGCTCCAGATTTTTCAGGAGCGCCCGCGCTCGGCTGTTGCTGACGTCGTTGGCCACTATTAAGCCGCCGCCCGCCAGCTTCCCCGCCAGGTGCGTGCTTTTCCCGCCGGGGGCGGCGCAAAGGTCCAGGATCGCCTCCCCCGGCCTGATTTCAAGAGCGGCGGCGGGAGCCTGCGCGGAGGGTTCCTGTATGTAAAAAAGCCCCGCCGCGTAAAACGGCGTTTTCGAGAGCCGCTCCCGCTCCGCGCAATAAAAACCCTCCGCGCACCACGGCACCGGGCTTAGGTCCGCGTATGGCGAAAGAAGCGCGGCAAGCTCCCCCGGCGCGATTTTAAGGGTGTTGGCGCGGATTCCGCGGCAAGCCCGCTCCTTCGGCTGATTCAGGGCCTCTATAAGCCCCTCCGCCTCCTCCGGAAAATATTCAAACATTTTCGATGTGAAACTTTCGGGCAGGTTCATTTATCCGTTCTCCTCAGCAATCTCGCTCCGCTTTCAAATCCTCCCCGCCTCACAAATTCACCACCGGATACGAACCCAGCGTCTTCAGAAACCCCGCTTTGCGCTTCACCATTTCGAGCGCGCTCTCCAAGTCTCCCCGCTCCCCCGACAAATCCGTAAAAAACACATATTCGCCGGTTTTTCCGGGCATCGGGCGGCTTAAAATTTTCGTCATATTTATATCCCAGATGGCGAAAATATCCAGAACGCGGTAAAGTTCGCCGGGCCGGTTTTTCACGCCGAACGCCACGCTCGTGTTAAAGCCGTCCTTCGGCGCGCTTGTGTCCCGCTTGGTCAAAACCGCGAAAATAGTCGCGTTGCCGGCGTCGTCCTGAATATTTTCGTGAAGAGTCAAAAGGCCGTAAAGCTCCCCGGCCAGGCTGTTGCCGACGGCGGCGATGCTCCCCCCGCTTCGCGACACCTCCTCCGCGGCTTTCGCCGTGCTCGCCGCCGGGATAAGCTCCGCCGCCCCGTAATTCGCCGAAATAAATTCTCGGCACTGCGCCAGCGCCTGGGGATGCGAAATTATTTTTTCCACCGGCTTTCCGGCGTTTTCGGGCCTAACAAACATATTCTGTGATACCGGAAGCGTCAGCTGGGCCTCTATATACACCTCCGCTCCGAAAATCAGCTTGTCCAGACTGACGTTGACCGTACCCTCCGTTGAGTTTTCTATGGGGACGACGCCAAGCTCCGTTTTTCCGGAGTCCACGTCCGCGATTACGTCGTCTATTGTTGGGCGAGGGTCGAAAACCGCCCCGGCCCCTTTCGCGTATAAATCCGCCGCCTGCTGCGTAAAGGTGCCTCGCGGACCGAGATAAGCTATGGTCATATCCTTAACTCCTGAATATAAATATTTTGCGCGATACATAATTATACACCATTACAATACAGGTGGCGGCGATTTTCGTCACGGTTTCGCCGAAACCGAGCCTGATTACGCCGACGTTCATTATAAGCTGCGTCAGGGCCAAGCCCCCTGCCGCCAAAACCACGAACAGCGCCTTGTCCTTAGCGCTGTTCCCTCCTTGGGCGTCCTTAAATACAAAAACCACCGAAAGCAGGTAATTTATGGAAACTCCGAATATGAAGCCAACAAACGTGGCTATGGCCAAGTTTTTCTCCGTAGCCGCGCCGCTGAGCCAGATCCGCAGCGTCGCCATAAGCGCCGCGTAATCGGCCAGAAAAGAAACGAACCCCACCACGCCGAAGCGGAAAAACTCCCCGAAAAGCGCCTTATTCATCGGCTCTTCTCTTTTCAGCCGTAATCATTTCAATAACCGAGGGGTAAATATAGTTTATGTTTTCCTTCCAGTTCTCGCAAATAGTCTGCGCCTGCGGCTTGCTCACGACGGAAATGTTAAGCTCCATGAGCATTATATCCTCCTCGTAAACCCCGCACTTCACGATATACTCGTTGCGCGTATAGTCGTAAAAATAATTTGCCACCACCTCGAAATCGCGCTGTATGCTTTTTTTGTTTTCGGCGACATACTTGCTCACCTTCTCGCGCACGTCCTCGGAGATTTCCTCGTTGAAAAGCTCAAGGACCTCGTAGCCCTTTTCAAGTATCGCGTACCGCGTGGTGTTGTCGCTCTGAAATTTCTCAAGCAGGCCCGTAGAAGTCATCTCCTCCAGGCTCTGCTGCAGGCCGAAGTAGCTCGCGTAGTCCTCCTCTATGGCAAACTGCGAAATTTGGCTGTTCGACATAGGCATATCCATCTTATCTATCAGGTAAAGAATCAACAGGCGGCTCTCCACCTGCGCCTCGCCCTCTATTTCGTCGCTAAGCTGCCCCTGCATTTTTTTACGGTTTTTGTTAGACATTCCCCTCACCGCCCAATCTTGATATTATGAGGCGCGCCGCGCCCTCCGGCGGCAGAGCGCCCACGTCCGCCGAAATGTCGGCGTATTTTTCGTAAACCGGGGCGCGCTCGTCCATAAGCTGCCGAATCCGCCCGAGTTTGTCCTCCGCCAGCAGGAGCGGGCGCGAATTATCGTCCCGGAGCCGTTCGTATATTTCCTCCGCGCCAACCCGCATATAGACTACTTTCCCGCTTTCCTTGAGGACGCGCATATTCTCGGGGTTTTTAATAACCCCTCCGCCAGTGGCTATTACCGCTCCGCCGGACCGCGCGGCCTCCGCCGTAATTTCCGCCTCAAGCTCCCGGAAGCGCGCCTCGCCGAATTTTTCAAAAATCAGAGGAATGGGCAGGCCCGCGCGCTCCTCGACCGCGCTGTCCGTATCGATAAACGCAAAACCCAGTATTTCCGACAGCCTCGCCCCCGCGGAGGTTTTCCCGCACCCCGCGAAGCCGATTAACGCGATGTTTTCTTTTTTCATTAATAATTTCCTCCTTTGCGACCCATTATAAACTCGGCCGCCGGATTTTTGCCGGAAATTTCAAGGCCAAAAAACGGTTTCACACTCGCTTGAACTTTTTCTCAATCTCATACCTGGACATTCTTATAATGGTCGGCCGCCCGTGCGGACAGTTAAACGGGTTCTCCGCGCGGAGCAGGTCCGTTATCAGCTCCCGGCATTCGGACTCCGTCAGCGCGTCGTTCGCCTTGACCGCCGCACGGCACGACAGCGACGCTATTTTTTCGAGCTTAAAGTCATACACGCCGGACGGGGTTTTTCCCGTCTCCCTAAGCGCGTCGATTACGTCGTTAAAAAACGCGGACTCCGCCGGCTTTTTAAAAATATAGGGCACCGCGCGTATTATCAGCTTATTTTCGGACAATTCGTCCGCGTCGAAGCCTAAATCCCAAAGCAGCTCCGCGTTCTCCCGCGCGGTCTGCGCGTCCCGCGGAGAGAGGCTGACTATTCTCGGCTGAAGCAGAATCTGCCGCCGCACCTCGCCGTTTCTGAATTTTTCTAAAAATTCCTCGTACATAATTCGCTCGTGAGCGGCGTGCTGGTCAATCAGATACATCGTCTCCCTCGCCGTCACAAGCCAGTACACGCCGAAAACACGTCCCACTATAGTATATTCCCCGTTCTCGAAGGGGTTCGCGTTATCACGCTCGCCGCTCTCTACCGGGAGAAGCTCCGCCTGTTCTCTTTGCGGCGCTTCCCCAGGGGGTTCCCCTGTGTTTCCCTCGCTCCGGGAGAGGGAAACGCTCGGCTTTTTCGGCTCATACGCCACGTCAAGCCTCTGTTCGTCCGAACCCGGCGCGGCGGCGCGTTCCTCCATCATATCAAGCGCGGCCTCCGAAACGGACAGCGGCTTCCTTACGCGGGCGCTCTCCGCGCCCCACTTGACCTCCGCGATAAGCGGCGCTTCGTAAAACGCCTCCCGCACGGACTCCAATACGAATTTATAAATCCCCGGCTCGTCGGCGAAGCGCACCTCCATTTTCTGCGGGTGCACATTTACATCCACCAAACCCGGCTCTACGCGCAAATTCAGGGCGAATACGGGAAATTTCCCCGAAAAAAGACGCCCCTTGTACGCCTCAAGCACCGCCGCGTACAGCGTTTCGTTCCTGATAAACCGCCCGTTCACGAAAAAATTCCCATACGAGCGGTTGCCCCGCGCCGCCTCCGGCTTGGCGATAAATCCGGAAATCCGCGCGTCTTTTTCCTCGCGCTCAACCGGCAGGAGCTTCTCCGCAGTTTCCTTTCCGTAGACGTAATAAATCGCCGTTTTCAAATCTCCCGCGCCGTTCGTGGCGAAAACCGCCTGCCCGTTGTTAAAAAACTTAAACGCCGCGTCCGGGCGCGAAAGCGCCAGCCGCCCCGCGAATTCATGTATATAGCTCATTTCCGCCGGGGGCTTTTTAAGAAACTTCCGCCGCGCGGGCGTGTTGTAGAAAAGCTCGCGCACCTCAACCGACGTCCCGTCGGGCGCTCCCGCTCCGCCGAAGTCCATAATCTGGCCGCCGTGGATTTCTATCCGCGTCCCGATTTTCTCGCCGCGCGTTTTCGTCGTCATAACAAGGCGCGACACTGAAGCGACGCTCGCCAGCGCCTCCCCGCGGAACCCAAGGCTCGTTATGTTCGTCAAGTCGTCAAAACTTGATATTTTGCTCGTCGCGTGGCGCAAAAAGGCCGTTTTCACCTCGTCCCGCAAAATCCCCGCGCCGTCGTCCGATATTTTTATGTAACTTATCCCGCCGTCCCGGATTTCTATTGAAACGGCCCGCGCCCCCGCGTCCAAGGCGTTCTCCGCCAGTTCTTTCACCACGGAAAGCGGGCGCTCGACGACCTCCCCCGCCGCTATTTTGTTTATCAGGCTGTTCTCAAGCAACTTTATCATAAGCCGTCCCCGGATTCCGCAAGATTCTCCCATTCGCCGTAAAGCGCGGCAAGCCGCCCCTCCGCTTCCGCCTTTTTGCCGTAAAATTCCCGCGACAATTCTTGAGACGCGTAAACCTCCTCTTCGGAAAATTTTTCCTCATATCCCTTTATTTCGCGCTCCGTTTTTTCTATCTCCGCTTCAAGTTTTGACAGCGCCGCCTTCCGCCTGCGCGCGGCTTTTCCCGGATTTTCGGATTTCTCCGGCTTCTGAACCCTTTGAACCGGGGTTTCTTTTATTTCTTTTTGTTCCTCCGCCTTTTTCGTCAAGTAATAGTCGTAATCCCCATAATAAATATTCGCCCCGTCCGGCGTAAGCTCAATTATTTTGTCGGCTGTGGCGTTAATAAAATACCTGTCGTGAGAAATATAAAGAACCGTGCCGGTATAATTATTCAGCGCGTCCTCCAGAATTTCCTTTGAATACATATCAAGATTATTCGTAGGTTCGTCCAGCAGCAGGAAATTAGCCGCGCCCAGCATTATTTTGGCGAACGCCACCCGCCCGAGCTCACCGCCGCTTAAAGAGTCCGTCGCCTTAAAAACTTCGTCCCCCGTGAAAACGAAGGCCGCGAGCGCCTTCCGCAGCTCTCCGTCGCCAAGACCCGGAGCCGCGGCGCGAAGCTCCTCAATTATCGTGTTTTCGCGGTTTATGTTCTGGTTCTCCTGGTCGTAAAAGCCGACGCAAACCCCCGCGCCAAGAACAGCCTTGCCGCCGTCCGGCTCCGCCTCCCGCATAATTATTCGAAAAATCGTTGATTTCCCCGCGCCGTTCGCGCCGATAAGCGCGGCCTTCTCGCCCCTTTTCATCTCGAACGAAACTCCGGAAAAAAGCGGCCCCGCGTAAGACTTCGCCAAATCCTCGACTTTCAGCACGTCAAGGCCGCTCTGCCTTTTCGGCGAAAGCGTCACCCTCATTTTTTCCGCCGCTTGCCCCGGCCGCTCCGAAAGCGGCATTTTATCCAAAAGTTTCTGGCGGCTTTCCGCGCGTTTTACGGATTTTTCCCGGTTATATGAGCGCAGGACGCGGATAACTTCCTCCTGCCGCTTGATTTCCTTCTGTTGGTTCAGATACTGCCGCTCCGCTGTTTCGCGCTCAATTTCCCGGCGCACGGAAAACTCGGTATAATTTCCCCCGTAACTTTTAGTCCGCCCGTTTTCAAGCTCAATTACCTTCGTAACGATTTTATCCAGAAAATACCTGTCGTGCGATATAATCAGCGCCGCGCCGTCATATTCGGCCAAAAAGTTTTCGAGCCACGCCACGGACGCTATGTCAAGGTGGTTTGTCGGCTCGTCGAGCAGCAGCAAATCCGGCTTCCCCAAAAGGAGCTTCGCCAGCCGCGCGCGCATTTTCTCCCCGCCGGACATGGCGCCCAGCGGCATATTCCGCTGTTCCTCCGAAAAACCCAAGCCAGCGATGACGCTTTCCACCCGCCCTCGGCAGCTGTAGCCCTTTTTGTCGTCGAATTCCCGCCGGAGCCGGAGATACTTTTCGGCAAGCCCGCCGGACTCCCCGCCTTGCTCAAGCCGCGCCTCAAGCTCCTTAAGCTCGCCCTCCAAGGCTATTATGTCCGCGAAAACGCATAGAAGCGCCTCGTACAAAGTGCCGCCCCCGCTGTCGTCGGCCTGCTTCGTGTACGTAAAGTCCGCCCCTTTTTTCAGCTCGATTGTCCCCGCGTCCGCCTCCTCTTCCCCGGTCAGAATACGAAAAACGGTGGTTTTCCCCGCGCCGTTCACGCCGACGAGCGCGGCTTTTTCGCCGTCGTCAAGGCAGAAGGAAACGTCCCTCAAAACCTCCGTTCCGTAAGATTTTTTCAAGCCCCGCGCGTTCAGTATCATCAAATCTTTCCTGACTATATGGTGATTATTCCCAAGCCGTTCAGCACGCTTGAAATCAGTATGGCGAGCATCGCCAGGGGCGCGACGTACTTAATCAGCGCCCTGTAAATCTTTTCCCGCCCAAACGGAGACGACTTTTTCACCTCGTCCACGATAAAATCCGGACTGAGCGCAAACCCAATGAAAACGCACGTGCAGAGCGCGACTATCGGCATAATCACCGAATTGCTGAAAAAATCCAGCATATCAAGCATACTCATACCTCCGGCGGAAACTCCGGAAAGCGGGCCGAAACCCAGCGAGACCACGCCTCCCAGCGCCGCCACGATCGCAAACGCGATAAGACACGCCCGCCTCCTGCCGACATGAAGCCTGTCCTGAAACACGGAGACGACCGCCTCTATGACAGACATATACGAAGTAATAGCGGCAAAAAGCACGAGCAGAAAGAACGCGAAGCCTATAAATCCAGACGCGCGGCCCATACTGACGAAAAGTTTCGGCAGGGTCACGAACATAAGGCCCGGCCCCGCCTGCATAGCGGACTCATCCCCGCCGGAAAAAACGAACACCGCCGGCACAATCATCATACCCGCCAGAAACGCGGCGGCTGTGTCGAAAATTTCTATACGCTTAACCGCTTTTTCAATATTTTCCTCTTTTTTCATATACGAACCGTAGGTCACCATAATGCCCATAGCAAGCGACATAGAGTAGAACATCTGCCCCATAGCGCCAAGCACGGCGCCGCCCGACAGCTTAGAAAAATCCGGGTACAGGTAATACTTCAGGCCGCCCATTGCCCCCGGCAGCGTCAGGGAATACGCCGTCACCAGCAAGAGCAGCAGACCCAACGCCGGCATAAGGATTTTGCTCACGCCCTCTATGCCTTTTTCCAAGCCCGTCGCCACAAGCGCGAAGGACACGACCGTAAAAACAAGCCAGTAAGAAAGAGGCTGCCCTACTCCGCTGATAAATTCACTAAAATAAAAATCACTGGCGGCGCGCGCTCCGTTCCCGCTCAGAAACACGACGGCGTACTTAAGCACCCACCCGCCTATGACGCAGTAATAGCACATTATGACAATAGGCACGACGGAACTCAGGACACCCAGAAAAGCCCATTTTTCGTTGAGCTTCCTGTACGCGCCGATGACCGAAAGCCGCGTGTTCCGCCCGATTGCGATTTCCGTAGTCATAAGCGTAAAACCCAGCGTCAGCGCCAGAATAATATATATTATAAGGAATATTCCGCCTCCGTACTTCGCCGCGAGATACGGAAACCTCCAGATATTTCCAAGCCCTATCGCGGAAGCCGCCGCTGATATTACAAATCCAACGCTCCCGCTGAAGGTAGCGCGCGGTTTTTTACTGTTCATTATCTGCCGGGCGCCCTTGCCCTCCCCCAATCTTTTTTGTCTTATCGTTATTACTCCACCTTAAACTCCGCCCAAGCGACGACTTTCATACGCTTTGTAACAAGCGCCTTGCCCCCTTCGGTCGTGTCCGCGTAATATTCCCGGACGTCCGTGCCGTCGTCATAAACGCCGTTGTATATATCCTTTACTATACGATAAGTCCCCGGCTTCAGAGGGTATATATCCGGCTCTATCGCATACTCAACGCTTTTCCCCGGCTCTATAGACTGCGACCAGTATGCTCCGAAAGTAGTTTCCGGTTTTTTCTTATAAACCCTTCTCCAAATATCGTTTTCGCCTTTGCGGAGCAGGGCGAAGCGCCCGGGGTTATCGGTAAACGCCCCCGGCATATCCAGATTAGTCAGCGTCGCCTTTATATCCTCGGAATCCTCAAGGCGGTATACGTCTTTTTCGGTTTTGAAGTCCACATGACCGCTGCCCTCGATATTAAAAACAATCCCCACCGGGCGGTTATAACCAAAGCCTGATTCGTGGAAAGAGTCGTGCCTGTCGTCGTTCTGGGCATAGGCGGTCTTCCCCTCGGCGGGCGGCCCGATTCTCAAAATTTTCATCTCGCCGGGGTCGGAGCTGTAGTATTGCGCGATGCCCCATATATCATACTTCTTGCCCTTATATTCGTGGTCGATAAGCGAGTCGTCCTTGTCCGAATAAACCGTTTCGGCCCCCGGCAGGCGCGAATTGCGCCAGAAAAACGGCGCGGCGTCGAGAATTTTCTCCTCGCCCGGCCCGGTTTCCCCAGGTTTAGGAATTGTCCTGTATCCCGTTACAGACTCGCCCGTCTTGCTGTTCATATGCGTGAAAACATAAGCCCCCTCCGGTACTATCCCGGCCGCGTCCACACCGTAGTTTATGGCGCAAGTCCCTTTTTTGCTCTCAACAGCGGCTTTGGCCTTAGTCAGGTTGACCGCGAAAGCCATACCGGCGGGGATTAAGTTTTTAGACTTTGTGACGACGGGGCTATCCCACGCCCAGCCTTTCGGATTGTCAAGGATTACTTTTTCGCCCGTTTCCGGGTCAACGTAATAAAGCGACTTTATGCCCGCCTTGACGTCCTCTGAGGAAGGAGTGGAAACCCCCGCGCTTTTCGGCACAAGCGTCCGCCCGGCGGAGTCTTTTTTTACGTCCGCCGAAACGGCGTCGGAGTTCGCGCAAATAACCGCGAGAACGGTTGCCGCCCACAAAAATTTTTTCAAGTAAACCAAGCCCTTTCAGTTGCCAATCGGCCGCATCATATTCTGCGGCGGCGCGGGCATAGCCTTCGAGACGTACCAGTGTATAATCTGCGCGCCCCAGTAGAAGCAGACCAAAACGCCCACCGCAAGCCCTGGCGCGAACGGCAGCACCGGGTCGTCCGGTGATTCCGCCTCCAGCGGCTCGTCCGACTCCTCCGTGGGCAGGTCGCTGCGCGTCGGCATCTCGCGCTTGAAAAGCCGCATAGCCAGAACGCCGAAAAGTGACGCCACCGCCCCGACGAACATCGAAAACAGTATGTTTTTCCACCCTAAGAACAGGCCGCAAGCCGCCATAAATTTAATATCGCCTCCGCCCATACCTTCTTTCTGAAGCGCTATCGCCGCCACATACCCCACAATATAAAGCGTCCCCCCGCCGACAAGAAAGCCTATGAGCCGCTCGTGCCACACAAGGCGGTCGTCGAAAAAAAACATCGGCGCGGAAATAATCACAATAGCCAATACGAGCGAATTCGGCACGATAAACGTGTCGAGGTCTATCATTGATATTGCCAGCAGGAGCGACGAAAACGCCGCCGCGCACAGGGCGGCCGGCGTTTTCATCCCCAAAAGCGCGGGCAGAAGCCAAAGCGCCCCGTTTATAAGCTCAATAGCCGGATACCTTGGGGAAATCGGCTGTTTGCAGGCCTTACACTTCCCCCCAAGGGCGAGGTAACTTAAAATGGGGATATTTTCAAGCGCGCTTATCATATGCCCGCATTTCGGGCAGGACGAGCGCGGCTTCACAATGCTTTTCCCGTTCGGGAGGCGGTAAATGACCACGTTCAGAAAGCTCCCCACGCACAACCCGAACAGGAAAAAGACGGCAGGCTCCATAAATTTTAATATCGTCAGTAACAAGGCTGGGCCTCCTCTTAATAAGCCGAAGCGTACCTTTTGAACACCTCAAGATCAAACGAGTGCATAAGCCCCTGTTGATAAGACAAGACGCCCTTCTTGACAAGGTTCGCCAAGTAATAATCCATAGGAATCATATCGTTTTTGATACCTGTCTGCATCATTGTGTTGATTTGGTGCGTCTTGCCCTCGCGGATAATATTGCGTATGGCGTCGTTCACGATAAGCAGCTCCACCGCCGCTACGCGCCCCTTGCCGTCCGCCGTTTGTATAAGCCTCTGCGATATAACGCCTTGAACCACGGAGGCCAGCTGCGTGCGCACCTGCGGCTGCTGATACGGCGGGAAAACGTCTATAATACGGTCGATTGTCTGGGCCGCGGAGGGCGTATGCAGCGTCGAAAGCACGAAATGCCCTGTTTCGGCGGCGGTTATGGCTGTGCCGATTGTCTCAAAATCGCGCATTTCGCCTACGAGTATAACGTCCGGATCCTCGCGGAGGGCGGCGCGGAGCGCGTTTGAGAAGCTCTGCGTGTCGTCGTTTACCTCGCGCTGGTTAATCATTGCCGCTCCGTGAGAGTGCACGTACTCAATCGGGTCTTCTATAGTGATGACGTGACAGTTGCGGTTTTCGTTTATATGGCGAATCATCGCGGCAAGCGTCGTCGATTTGCCGGAGCCGGTCGGCCCGGTCACAAGGAACAGCCCGCCCTTACGCATAGCGATTTCCTTAAGCACCTCCGGCATCTCAAGCTCGGCCAGCGTTGGGATTTTCGGGCGGATTACGCGGATTGCGGAGGCCAGGCTCTTGCGCTGTTTGTACACGTTTACGCGAAAACGCCCCACGCGCGGGATTGAGAATGAAAAGTCCACCTCTCCCTTCTGGCTTAGCGTATGCTGCGACTCGCCGTCAAGAAGCTGTCCGGCAAGCTCCGCTGAAGTCTCCATATTCAGCTTCGCTTCGCTAATCGGCAGAAGCTCGCCCTTTATGCGCATAAGCGGCGGCATGCCCACAGTAAAATGCACGTCCGAAGCATCTTTGCGCATTGCGTCCGTCAGTATTTCGATAACGTCATAGCCGGTCTTTTCTTCCTTTTCAGGACTCATTCCCGGCATATTGAAGTTGAAATTTGATGTGTTAAAATCCATAAAATCAGCCCTCCGTCTGCGTTTTTTATTACATATCTACAGAATAAGTAACCTTAAGCATTTCCTCCGTAGTCGTCGTCCCGGCCATAACAAGCGCCATCGCGCTGTCCCTCAGAGACAGGGCGCCGAGCCGGCTGCCCATCTGGCGGATTTGCTCCGTGGTCGCCTTCTTTTCAATCAAATCCTTGATTTCCTTGCCGATAGGCAGAACCTCGTGTATGGCGGTACGCCCGGAATAACCAGTGCCGTTGCAGGAGATGCACCCCGCGCCCTTATAGAGCTTGCGCGGTTCCTTGAGCTTGAGCATCATCATCTCGCTGTGGTCGGGTGTGTACTCCGTCTTGCATTTCGGGCAAATCTTGCGCACAAGGCGCTGGGCAATAATCCCCACCACGGAAGTTGCCACCAGGTAATGCGGGATTCCCATATCCACAAGGCGCGAAACGGACGACGGCGCGTCGTTGGTATGGATGGTGGAGAGCACAAGATGCCCCGTTATGGCCGCTTTTGAGGCAATCTCGGCAGTCTCGCCGTCGCGGATTTCGCCAATCATTATTATGTCCGGATCCTGGCGAAGTATGGAGCGCAGACCGGAGGCGAAAGTCAGCCCCGCGCGGACGTTTACCTGCACCTGGTTTATCCCCGCCAGCTTGTTCTCCACAGGGTCCTCCACCGTTATAATGTTGGTGTCAATTTTGTTAAACTCCGTGAGCACCGTGTACAGCGTCGTGGACTTACCGGAGCCGGTCGGCCCGCAGACGAGTATAATCCCGTTGGGGTTCTGTATAATCTTCTCAAACAGCTCCATATTTTTGGGGGTAAAGCCTATGCTGTCCCGCGAGTATTTAGCGTTCTTGCCCAAGCCCAGGACGCGCATAACCACCTTTTCGCCGTAAACCGTGGGCAATATGCTCACGCGGATGTCCACGCGGCGGTTATCCACGGTCATCTCCACGCGCCCGTCCTGCGGCAGGCGCTTTTCGGCTATGTCAAGCCCGCTTATGATTTTTATGCGGGTGATTACGGGCGCGTGCGCGGCCTTGGGCACGCGCATAATTTCCTGAAGCGCGCCGTCCACGCGGAAGCGTACGCGCATTTCGTTTTCCAAAGCCTCAATATGAATATCGCTGGCCTTTTTTCTGATAGCGTCCACGAGCATAGAGTTAATCAGCTTAACAACCGGGGCGTTGGCCACCTCGCTCTCGGAAAGGCGGGACAATTCGTCCATATCTATGCCGCTGTAATCCGCCTGAAGCTCCTCGACGGCGTGCACCGCGGACTCCCCGCTGTAATAGCGGTCAATCGCGTTCATTATGTCGGCTTTCATCGCCATAACCTGGTGAATCCTGTAGTGCGTTACGCGCTTAACGTCCTCCTCGGCGTAATAGTTAAGCGGGTCGTCCATAGCGATAGTCAGCTCGTCGTCCGAAATGGCGAGGGGAATCATCGTGTGGCGGCGGCAAAGGTTTTCGTCAAGTATGGACGTGACCTCCGGGGGGATTCTCATATCCGTAATGTCAACAATCGGAATCCGGTACTGAAACTCAAGCACCTTCTTAATCTGGATTTCCGTCGTGAAACCCTTGTCGATCAAAATTTCGCCCACATATTTCGGGGAATTGGTTTCTTTCTTGAATCGCAAAACTTCGTCGAGCTGCTCCCTCGTGATTACGTCATTTTGTAAAAGCAGCTCGCCAAGCGGCATTCTTCCCTGTAAGGCAGCCAAGTCCATCACCCTGTTTTCTATATTATTTAGTTTACGCCGTCAAGAACCCGTATCCGGCGCGAATACAGATTCTAAGCCGTCCGTTAAAGCCTTGTTTCCCACTCGTTTCGGTAATCGTTCGATTTTCCCAGAAGGATATTCAGCATTTCCTTGACGTACATTTTATCCACGCCCGTGAAAAACAGCTGCATATAGTCGTCCTCGCCGCGCTCCACCATAAAATCCCTGGCGGATTTGCGCGCGTCTACCTCTGAAAAACTCGCGACATTCAGCGACAGCATCGGGTTGCGGCAGTAAAGCGAATACTCGGACACTCCGTCGTCAATCACGTTGAAATCACCGAAGATTATCTTAACGATGTGGTTTTCCCCGTCATACCGAATATCTTTTATGTCGTCCGCGAACTCGTCTATAAACAGGCGGCTCTTGCGTTCGTCCATATAGGTCGTCAGCATATACAGCTTATTCCACAAAATCAGCTTTTCGGAGGTTTCCGCCGGATAACCCGCCCAGAAAGCCTTGTCATACTCGCGGATTTCCTTGGCTTCGCCGTCTTTTTCAAGTTTTTTCTTGAACACGCCCTCTTCCTTCCGAGAGGGCGGCAGCCCAAAACGCTCGACGAGCCGCTTGTTCGCCTCAGTCGAATACCCCGATTGGTCAAACAAGTCCAGGTAATGTATAATCACTTTCGGGTTAATATCCTCCGCCAAGGCCGCGAACTGCTCCAGCAGCGAAAAATTTTTACGGAGCGTCTCCTTGTCGGCGGCGAGAATCAGCTCCGAAACTATATCGCGCCAGAACGGGCTTCCCGGAATAATGCCGAAATCCGGCAGGAGCTTCCGAAGCGCCCCCTGAGCCTGCATTGCCTGAAAAGCCGCTTTCACCGGTTCCCCGCAGAAATTGCGGGAGTATATGAGCCGCCCGTCCTTATTAGGGACTTTATCCATTCCGCGCGTTTTCGCTATCCCCTCAAATACCTTGAGTATATTCGGGTTTTTGTAATCATATTGAAAAACCGCCCACAGCAGCCCCAGAATCCGTCCGCCGGCCCTTTTGACAAGCGCCCGCGTCAAGCTCTCCGGGACGGTCTCGCTTTTTAATGAAAGTATGGCCTCCTCAAGCTGATAACCCGTCAAGGTCTCCTCCGCGAAGGCCCCGCTTTCAAAAAAGGAGATCGTTTTTTTCGCGTCGCCCTTTCTCTTAAGCGGAAACTCCGTCTTATAAAGGAACCGTTCCTTCAGGCCGTCGATGACTTTCGGGAAGTAAGCGGGGGTATAAAGGTCGCTCATAAAACGCCTCCCTTTCCCGGACTACCTTTTAAGCGCCGCGGGCAGCGCCTCGACCGCCTCGCGCACGGCCTCTATAGTGTCCGTCATTCGCTTTGTAAACTCCGCCACGCCTTTGTCAAAATCAACAAAAGTATCAACTATGCCCTTGTGCATCTGGTTATTGAAAAGCTCAATCGAGTCCTTAAGCCCCGCGGCCAGGACGCTGACGTCCGCGTTGATTTCGTGCGCGTACAGCCCCATATCCCGCGTCTGCTCGCTGAACATAGTCATAATTTCCTTCGTGGCCTCCTCGTACTGCTCGGACGTCTTGACCGAAGCCTCGTTGAAAGACCCCACAATGCTCGTTATGTCCTCCGCCAGGCGGCTGACCATACCGGTAATGGACGCGTCCAAATCCGTCATTATACGGATTGTGCTCTGGTCCATGTTTCCGAAATACTGGTCGTATTCCTCAATAAGCTGTTTCTGCTTCTCATCAAGCTGTTTGAGGAAATCGCCGCTTTCCTTGTAGGCGGACTCTATGGTGGAGGCTATGTCCGTGCCTATGCCCTTCATAGCCTCGCGCATTTCCCTTGAAATGCCCTCTATCATATTCGCGGCCACCTGGGACGCTTTCTCGAACTGCGAGGAGCCGGCGCTGTCTATCTTTACGACGCTTTCGGCCAGCATTTTCGCCGTGTCGCCGTTGCTTTCCATAACGTCGCGCACGCTGTCCCTCATTACGGAGGAATACTGCTCAAGCACGGAGTTCACTTTGCCGCACGTTTGCTCGGCGAGCTTGCCCGCGCCGCTTGAGATTTCCTCAAGGATTTTCGCCGCGGCCTCGGACGCCGCTTCAAATTGCTCCGTTTCCGCGTCCTGAAGCTTCCGCGCCACGCTTGATATAAGACTGTTCGACTCCTCCGCCTTCTCAAGCAGAATCTTTATTTCCTTCGCGAACCCCGTCACATACTTCTGGAAAAGTTTCTCCACTCCGCCCGAAGCCTCCACGGCGGCGTTTGTCAGCTTCGCGGATACCTCCGCGTTGCTCTCGGAAATCTTGCCCAGGGTGCCGTTCAAGTTTTCGACATATTTTGAGAAAGCGCCGTCTATGTTCTCGGCGTAACTCTCAAACGACCGGCTCATTTTATCGGAAGCCTCGGTCATCAGGCTGCTCGAATAGGTCGCGGAGTCCTCCAGTTTGCCCCCCAGCGCCGTCATCCCCTCCGACATTTCGGCGATTTTCGACGAAAGGTTCTGAGACGTGCCTATGCTCGTTCTGCCGAGTTCGGCAAGGTCTTTCCCCATATTCTCGCTTATATTGGTGAGCGTGACTACGGACGCGCTCACCGCCTCAAGCGTCTGGTCAGAGCGTTTGAGATAAGCAAGCACGTCCGCGTTGGATTTCGCCGCTTCGTTCATCGCCTCGTAAGCGATTTTATTCAGGCCCATCGCCTCATACACGGCCCTCGCGTTGATTTCGTGCGACGACT
This sequence comes from Clostridiales bacterium, assembly GCA_031287685.1. Lineage (GTDB taxonomy): Bacteria > Bacillota > Clostridia > Lachnospirales > WQUN01 > JAITSQ01. Next base: position 91,936 of record JAITSQ010000035.1, read on the forward strand.
GGTAAGACTGGACTGATTTATCCAAAACCTGGCTTATGTTCATAAGCTGCTGAACGAAAAATTTCATTGACTCGCCGCTGCCCTTAACCACGTCCTGAAAAACCGTCTGGCCCAAGTCGTACAGGTGTTTATCCTGCGCGACGGTCATATTGTGTATGGACTCCGCCAAAGCCCTGTCCATTTTAGCGAGCGACGGCGCTATGTGGTCGGTTATGGTCTTGTTAAAAACCTGCGTAATGGTCGGCGTAACCTCTTCCGATATAAAACGGTTCATACGCTCGGTCAGAATCTCAACTGAAGTTTTGTAAGTTTCCATCGCCTCCTTGTTGGAACGCAGGATAAGAGAGGTGTTGTTCGGGGCCTCCGCCGAATAAAGACGCGACGACACCACCGCCACAAGCGCGTGGAGCGACGAGGCCATCACGCTCTCCTTCTGCCTGTAGCTCAAGGTAACGAGCAGGAAAAGAAGGAGCGAAAACAGCATCGAAACAAGCCCGACGGCCATACCGACGCCGAAAAGCTCGTCGTTCGTAAGCATAGGCACCACCGGGCATACAAACGCCGCGAAAAACGCCAGAAACGCCATCAGATAAGTAGAGCGCAGATAAGTCATCTTTATGTCGAGTTTCTCGTTCAGAGACTCAAGCGTAAAATAACGGTCCAGCGCCGGAGCCGCTTCGCCCTCATAAATTACGTTCACGTCGTTCATGAACCACTGCCACGCGTCCATAAGCCCGGCCGAGAGCCTCCCCAGCTGCTCCTTCATAACCCTGTCTATGCTCTGCAGGTTGCTCATCTTGCCGAGCTTCATCGACTCAATCTGCCCCGATATGCCTGAAAAGACGGTCACGAATACCGCCGTCTTTGAAAACTTCAGATAATACACAGCGACGACGACAGAAACAATCATACATATGCCCGCGCACAGGACTATAGCTAAAAATACGCTCATACTCTCACCCATTTCATAAAATTATAAAGACCGCTTCTACAATAATACACAAAAATCCAAAAAAAATCAAGGCATTTTAATAAATTTTTAATCGCCCCGCTGATTATATATCATATCCATCGCGCGGCGCAGGTCGGCTATGGGAATCTGCCCCGGCGCGGAGACCTCGCCCATTATTGACGCGAAAGTCGCCGCCGAGCCGAAAAGGCCGCCGTTTACGCGGCTCATTATGCCTAACCTGCCCATAGAAATAGTTATGGCGGGCCGGGCGTCCGGCGAGGCGGCGTAGGCGGCCGTGGCGGAAAGCAGCGCCAGCACGTCCGCCGCCGCCCGTGGCATGGCGGCGTATTTTACAATATCCGCGCCTTCCTCCCCCATATCGCGCAAAGCGCGCAGAATCTCGCTTTCGCTCGGCGTATCCTCAAAATTATGGCTCGACATTATAATTTTAACGCCGCGCGCGGCCGCCTCCGCCATAACGCTTTTTTTCAGCTCGCCGGCGCCCGCCTGCTCTATGTCGGCATACTGTATTAAATCAGTCTCGAGAGCTTTCAGAAACGCTTCCTCCCGCGCTTTTTCGTCCCCCTCGTAAAACCCTCCCTCGGTCTTGAGCCGCAGTGTGAAAATCAACGGCAGCCCTGTTTTCTCCCGGATTTCGCGCAGCAGCCCCGCGCGGTCCCCCGAAAAACGGTCCGCCCGCCACTCAAGCAGGTCCGGCCCCGCCCCCTCCGGCAGGGCGGAGACAGCCTGAATCCGCTCCAATACCTCTTTCTTGTTTTTGCCCATTATTGGCACGCATATTTTCGGCCTCATTTGAGTCCTCCCTCTAAGAACCTGTGTTCAATAAGCTGCCGCCCGCGAGTTGTCCAGATAGAGTTTCGCGTATCTAAACTCACCTCTGCACAAGTATTTAATAATTTTCAACTTGTAGTAGTTTTCAATTGGGATAAAGATTTCCCGGCTTCCGCCCGCGGTTAAAATCAGCCTGTCTTCCGAAAGCTCCGCGCGGCGGCTGTACGTTTCGTCAACCGCCTCCTCCTCAACCTTCGGCGGCGCCGACGGGCCGTTCATTATAGCGCTGACGCGGAGCTTCTCAACCCGCAGGGTCAGCTCCTCCCCGTCAAACTCATACCGGCCCTCCCTGCTCATTTCAGCCGGCCCGTATCTATAATACGTAAACTTAAATTCCCCGCCGCTCGAAAAAGTATAAACGCTCACCTCCGTATAATCGTCCGTGCTTATCCACTTCCCTTCAAGCGCGTTATCCCCGGCGCAAACCGGGCGCGCGGCGGTAAAAATCAAAATAAACGCGGCGGCGAGCGTTTTCATAATATCACCCCGCCTTGCTGCGCAATTTATACACAAACGCAAGCACCTCCGCCACCGCCTGATAAAGCTCCGCGGGGATTTCCCGCCCTATTTCCACCGCGCTGTAGAGCGCGCGGGCCAGCCGCTTGTTCTCAACGATTTCGACGTTGTTTTCCTTGGCCTTTTCCTTAATTTTCCTTGCCAGGAAGTCAACCCCCTTGGCGGTCACAATCGGGGCGGCGGCCTTGCTTTTGTCGTATTTCACGGCCACGGCGTAGTGCGTCGGGTTCGTGATTATAACGTCCGCGCTCGGCACCTCCTGCATCATTCGCCGCATAGAGGCTTCCCGCATTTTCTGGCGGATTTTGCCCTTTATGTGCGGGTCGCCCTCCGTCATCTTATATTCTTCCTTAACCTCCTGCTTGGTCATCTTGAGGCTCTTGGTGTGCTGATATTTTTGGTAGGCGTAGTCGGCTATGGCTATGAAAATATACATAAACCCTACGCGCAGGCCAAGATTTATCATTAGGTTGAACACATAAATCATAGACTGCGCCACGCCCATATCCACGAATTTCAGGAGCATCGAGGTTTCGCTCTTGAGCATGGCGTAAATCGCCGAGCCGATTATGCCGATTTTAGCCAGGGACTTCGGGATTTCAAGCGCCTTGCCCAGCGAAAACATCCGCTTAAAACCCGAAACAGGGTTGAGCTTCGACAGCTTCGGCTGGAGCGGCTTCGTCGTAGGGTGCCACCCGGCCTGCCTCACGTTCACCGCGACCCCCGCGACAAGCGCCACGGCAAGGAGCGGCGCCGCTATAAGTATGGTCTGGCCGAACATATAAATTAAATATTTATGGATAAAGTCGTCTTGAAAGTCGTCTTGAAACTCCGCCACGCGCACTATGTTATGCTGAAAAAGCGCCGCCACGCGCTCATAAATCCAGCTCCCGAAAATTTTCAACGCAAAAAACACGGTCAGAAACAAAAACGCCGTACCGACCTCTTGGCTTTTGAGCACCTGCCCCTCTCCGCGGGCTTTATCGCGTTTACGCTGCGTGGGCTGCTCCGTTTTTTCCTCGCCGCCGGGGTCGTCGGCGAAAAAAGCCAGGTTATAGCGAAGGCGCAGTTTTAATTCGTCCGCCATTTTCTCAACCTCCCGCGGGTCGCGCCATTTCGTTTATTATGTTCATTACGTTTCTGAAAGAATCGTTAAAAAGGTTGTGATACACGACGCTCATCGACGGCACGATTATAACAAGAACCACAAGCCCCACAAGAAGCTTCGCCGGCATACCCACAACAAAAATGTTCATCTGGGGCGCCGCTTTCACCAGCAGCCCGAGGGCCACGTCGAGAACAAGCACCGTCCCAAGCATAGGCATAGCTATCCGCACGCCGATTTCAAAGAAATCAACCAGCATATCCACAAACATATTCATAAGCCCGACGTTTCCAATTATAAAACCCGTGCCCTGGGGGATTCGGCCGAAACTATCCACAAACGCGACTATAAGCTGATTGAGCGCCCCCGTTTCCATAAAAATCAAGGTCATCACAAGGTAGAGCATATTTCCCGTAATCGGCACTTGTATCTGCGTCAGCGGGTCAAGGACGCTGACCATCGAAAACCCTATCTGATAGTCCATAATCTGACCGACAAAAAAAAGCACGGATACTACAAGATAAACCGTGAAACCGATAACCATGCCGACCAGAAACTCACTTACCATTATGTACACATACTCGTATGTGGCGGGGTCATAATCCGGCGGGGTAACAACGCCCGAAGAGTAAACCGCGTACGCCGTCAGCACCGCGAGCGGCGCCCGCAGCGAAATCGGCACGCTTGAGCTTGAAAACACCGGCGCCACAACAAAAAAGCCGCACACCCGCACGAACGTCAGCAGAAGCACGTCTATATTATCGAAGAAATTAAGAAACCCTATCGCGGCAGTTATGTTAAACATCGATTTCCTCTTAACTAAGGGCGTAGCTAAACACATTGTGCCAGCGTCAGCTTGTCTGTTTTCCCTTGCCGGCCTTAAGTTCTTCCTCCGCCATATATTTTTTTGCGCGGAGCGCCAGCCGCTTTCACTTGGCACAACCTTTCCCTCAATGCAAAATCGCCGGCAGCTGAGAAACTATCGACAGCAGGAAATCTTTAAGCGTAGCCGCCATAAATGGCCCAAAAAATAAAAGAGAAATCATAACCGCGAGTATTTTTGGAATAAACGCCAGAGTTTGCTCTTGTATGGAGGTAACCGCTTGGAATATGCTCGCCATAATACCTATTATAAGGCCGCACAGGAGCGGCGGCAGGGAGGCCATCACCACGGCGTAAAGCGCTTGGCGCATTGTGTCCAGAATTACCCCTTCGTCCATTTACCTCTCCCCTTTTCCGCGCCTCCGGCCATTATCCAAAACCCGCGATTACCGCCTTTACGAAAAGATTCCATCCGTCCACTGAAACGAATAACAGAATCTTAAACGGCATAGAAATCATAGCGGGCGGGAGCATCATCATACCCATTGCCATTAGTATGGACGCAACGACCATATCTATGACAATAAACGGAATATATATATACACTCCTATTTTGAAGCCGTTTGAGACCTCGCCGAGCAAAAACGCCGGAATAAGCACCTGATTCGGTATGTCATCGTAGCTCTCAAACTTATCCTTGCCGGAGATTTCCCAAAAAAGCGCAAGGTCTTTATCCTGCACATTTTTAAACATAAACTCCCGCAAAGGGGCCATTCCCTTGACAAGCGCCTCTTCCTGGCTGATTGTCCCGTCCGCGAAAGGCTTTATCGCGTCGTTATTTATTTTTGAAAACGTCGGACCCATAAGCGCCAAGGTTATGAAAAGCGCAAGCGCTATAAGCACCTGATTCGGCGGCATCTGCTGCGTCGCCATAGCCGAGCGCAGGAAATGCAGGGCGATTATCACGCGCGGGAAGCACGTCACCATCATAATAAGCGTCGGTGCGAGCGCTATAATCGACACCAAGAACAGAAGCTGTATGGAAGCCGCCGTCTGTCTCGGGTCTTCGGTAACGCCGGCGGTCACGGTAATCTCCGGGGTCGGCGCGGCGTAAACAAGCACCGACATAACCGCCGTAAGCGCTATTAAGATGACAAAAAACCTCAGATACTTATTCATCGCCGTTTCCCTTTTTCTTCAAAAACTTATCCAGATACTGCTGAAAAACCGCTGACGACATAGTCTTAGGCTCTTTTATCTCCTCCCTGGGTATTTCAGCAAGGAGGCTTATGGATTCTTTTCCAGCGCCTATGAGGAAATATTTATTCCCTGCCCTTATTATGTGCAGGGAGCAGCCTATGCCTATCCCCACGCCTTCAATCACGCAGATATTACCGCCGAAAGCGCCAGTTATCTTAACGCGCGAAATAACCTTGACCAACCAGATTCCGCCGAAAATGAGAACCGCGAGTATAACCAGCATAGAAAGCGCCTGGCCCGCGAAATTAGACACCTCGCCCCCATTCCCTGAAGCGGCCAGAAGCATTATCCTATTACCTTTTGAACCGCCTCAAGCACGCGGTCGGCTTGGAAGGGCTTGACTATGAAATCCCTCGCGCCGGCCTGGATAGACTCAATAACCATAGCTTGCTGACCCATAGCGGAACACATTATTATGGTCGCGCCGCTGTCCACGGCTTTGATTCCTTTCGCCGCCTTGATGCCGTCCATTTCAGGCATAGTGATGTCAAGGATAACAAGGGCCGGTTTAAGCTCCTTGTATTTTTCAATAGCCTTAACCCCGTTTTCCGCCTCTCCCACCACATTGTAGCCGTTCTTAGTCAGAATGTCCTTAAGCATCATTCGCATAAAAGCCGCGTCGTCTACTAAAAGAACCGTCTTATCTGCCATTTGAATATCACTCCTTTAAAATATATAAAGCCCTGATTTTAATCCCATTAAATTATATTAAAAATTCCCTGTCAGCGCAAGAGTTTTTTATATCCTATCTTCAACGCCCACTATGTCGGTGATTCTTATGCCGAAGTTTTCGTCCATAACCACCACGACTTCACCTTTGGCCACGAATTTGCCGTTGACCAGGATATCTATTGGTTCACCCGCCATTTTGTCAAGCTCCACGATTGTACCGGGAGTAAACTCCAGGATTTCGCGGATTTTTTTCTTTGTACGGCCAAGCTCGACGGAAATCTCAAGCGGCACGTCCATTACTATGCCCATATTCTCTTTCTGCTGCATAAGAGAGTTTACGTCGAAACTCTGGAACTGAACGGGCTGGACGTTCACATTCTGCATAACAGGGGGTTGGGCCTGCGGAGGCGGCATATACTGCGGCTGCGCGTACACAGGCACGGCTTCCGGCGCGGGAGCCTGAACCGGCGGCGGAGGCGCAGCGGCGGCGGGGGCTGGAGTTGGTGCGGGCGCCGCAGGTGGCGGCTGGGTCGGTTTTGCTGCTGCGCTTGAGTTCAACATATCCCCTCGCAATTTCTTCACCATATCAATCGCGAACTCCACAGGCAACAATTGCATTATTTTGCTGTCTATGAGCGAGTCCACTTCCATCCTGAAGGACACGCAGGCGACCTTTTCGTCGTCCGTAAAGCCGAAATTTTCAAAATAATCGGTACTGGCGCTTTCCATCAAAAAGGCCTGCGGTGTGCCTATATCTATTTTCATTTTTATCATTTGCGAGATGGATGTCGACGAAGAGCCAATCATCTGATTCATAGCTTCGCCTATGGCGGAAAGCTCGATGTCTCCTAAAGGAACCGCGTCGTCCACGGAACCTTCGCCGCCCATCATAAGATTTGTTATGATTTTAACGTCGTGCTGAGCGAGCACAAGGACGTTGCTCCCGCGCAAACCC
>JAITSQ010000005.1 GCA_031287685.1 Clostridiales bacterium
CCCCGCTCTTTCTCTATTCTTTCTCTTTTCCTGCGGTGCGTTTATTATAATACCACGCCCGCAACCTCTTGTCAATACCTTTTTTGATTTTTTTTTGTAATTTTTTGTCGAGGTTGCTAAATTCCGATTATTCGGGCCTTTCCCGGCTTAACCGGAGCGCCCCGGCGGCAGTCCTCAAACCGCTGGCTGCCGGCGGCGGCGCTCCGCGCTCCGCGCTTGCGTTAAAAGCCGCTATTTCGCGTATTCAATAGCCCTCGTCTCCCTTATAAGGTTTACCTTAACCTGTCCGGGATACTCAAGCTCCTCCTCGATTTTCTTGGCGATGTCCCGCGCGAGAAGCGTCAGGCCGGAATCGTCCACATCCTCCGGAATCACTATAATGCGAAGCTCCCGCCCGGCCTGTATGGCGAAAGATTTCTCCACGCCCTTGAACTCGTCGGCAATGCTTTCGAGCTTCTGCAGACGCTTGATGTAGTTTTCAAGAGTCTCCCGCCGGGCGCCGGGCCGCGCCGCGGAAATGGCGTCCGCCGCCTGGACTATAACCGCGATTATGTTGTTCGGCTCCACGTCCCCATGGTGCGCCTCCACAGCGTTTATAATAAGGTCGGACTCCCTGTATTTCTTGCACAGCGCCGCGCCTATGCTGACGTGCGAACCCTCGACGTCGTGGTCAACGGCCTTGCCTATGTCGTGCAGGAGGCCCGCGCGCTTGGCCATATTAACGTCCGCGCCCAGCTCCGAAGCCAGCAGGCCCGAAAGGTGAGACACCTCGACGGAGTGCTTGAGCACGTTCTGCCCGTAGCTTGTCCGGAACATCATCTTGCCCAGGAGCTTTACAAGCTCGTGGTGAACTCCGTGCACGCCCGTCTCGAAAGTGGCGGCCTCGCCGTTCTCGTGAATCAGGTTTTCAACTTCTTTCCTGGCCTTTTCGACCATTTCCTCAATCCGCGCGGGGTGCACGCGCCCGTCCACTATAAGCCGCTCAAGGGCTATCCGGGCCACTTCCCGCCGCATCGGGTCAAATCCGGAGAGTATGACCGCTTCCGGCGTATCATCAATAATAATGTCTACTCCCGTTAAAGACTCCAAAGCGCGGATATTGCGCCCTTCCCGCCCTATAATCCGGCCCTTCATTTCGTCGGAGGGCAGGGAGACCACCGAAACCGTCGTCTCCGTCACGTGGTCAACGGCGCACCGCTGAACCGCGGCCGCCAGAATCTCCCGCGCTTTTTTGTCCGCGTCGTTCTTGGCCTTCTGCTCAAGCTCCTTGACGAGCATCGCCATCTCGAGCTTTACCTCGTTTTCGACGCTGGCAATGAGCTGATTCTTGGCTTGCTCGGAGGTCAGCCCGGAAATTTTCTCAAGCTTGCTCTGCTCCTCCTCAAGCATTTTGCGGAGCTTCTCGCCTTGGTTTTCAATGGTTTCGGTTTTTTTGCGCAGCTGCTCCTCTTTTTTGTCCACAGACTCGTTCTTTTTGTCGAGCGCGTCCTCTTTCTGGATTATCCGCCGCTCAATCCTCTCGACCTCCTTGCGCCGCTCCTTAAGCTCCTTTTCCGCCTCGCTCTTTATTTTTATGCTTTCTTCCTTCGCCTCAAGCAGAATTTCTTTCTTCTTCGCCTCGGACGATTTGCCCGCGTCGTCCAGAATCCTGGCCGACTCTATTTCCGCCGAGCGGATATGAGCCTCGGCGGTCTTGCGCCGGTAAGCCACCCCGGCCAGAAACCCCGCGGCTATGGCCGCAACGGCTATTATAGTTGTAATAATACGCCGCACCTCCCGTAAATTTTTTCCGTCTATATAATTCTTGTATATTATTAAAAATTATATATAGTATGACACGCCAATTTATACTATATCACATAATCACCGCGGTGTCAACAGGAGCGCGGGCGCGCCGGGAAATATTTATTTCACGCTTGAGTATTTGCCCCGCGCGGCGTATAATATAATCGTTATGATAACAGCGATATACAGCGAAGCGAAACGCGGAGCCGCTCTAATTACGAAGGACAGAAAGGCAGTGTATATTTTATGAACAAACAGCCGAACGCCCCTCAGAACCGCCCCCCAAAAAAATCCCTTCTGCGCTTTTATGTGAAAATCGTGTCCTCCGTCTGCGGCGCGTTTTTTGTAATCCTGGCGATAGCCCTTATAGCCTACAGCCGGAGCGAGAAGGCGCGGAAAAACCCGCCCCCCGTCTCCCTGCCCGCCCTCGCGCAAACCCAGGGCGGCGGCCCGGCCTCTCCCGGCCCCGCCGCTCCGCAAAGCGTAATCGAGCCGAAGGACAAGACCTTTTTTCTTATCGTGGGCACGGACGCGTCCAAAATGTTGACGGACGTTATTATCGCCGGCTGTTTCGATAAAAACGATATGACCGTAAACCTCATTTCCGTCCCGAGGGATACTTATACAAAGATGGAGCCGGCGGACATAGCCTCTCTGCAGGCCTCCGGCCACCACCCGCCCAGCAGCGGCATAATGAAGCTCAACGCCGTCCATAGCTACGCCGGGCGGGAAAACGGCATTTTATACACAAAAAAGTATGTTGAGAAAATGCTGGGGATCTCCTCCGGCATTGATTACTGGGCGGAGGTTGACCTGGCCGCTTTCCGCAATATTGTGGACGCGGTCGGCGGCGTGTCGATGAACGTGCCGGCGGGCGGGCTTTATTACGACGACCCGTATCAAAAGCTGCATATAGCCGTGCCGGGCGGATATCAGCACCTTGACGGCGCGGCGGCGGAGGGCGTGGTGCGGTACCGGCATACCTACCGCCGGGGCGACCTTCAGCGCATCGAGGTTCAGCAGGAGTTTCTGCGCCAATTTTTCGCTCAGGCCCTTAATAAGGAAGCGATTAAGAAAAACGCCGCCAGCTTCGCCGCCACGCTCATTAACTACACGCGGACGAATTTTACCGCCGCCGACATCCCGAAATACGTCAAATATATCGGCAAGCTGAACGGCGAGGATTTCGCCGCCTATACCTGCGTCGGCGAGGATAACGTCACCATAAACGGCGCGAATTTCTTTATTATGGACGAGGACAAGACCCGCGCGCTCACGGCCGAGGTTTTCCTTAAAAAGAAAAGCCCGCCTCCGGACGAGAGCGGCGGGGCGGCCGAGGCCAAGCCCAAGCCAGCGACCACTACCGAGACCACGACCAGGCCCGGCTGAATTATTTTGGTTTCAAGCCCGGCGAAAGTATAAAATATCCCAAAATTAAGTAAAATATAAAAGGGGGCGAAAGGACTTACCGATAATGGATTTTTATAACCGGCACAAAGCCGCCGCGAATAAACTTTTCGTCGTAATTATGTCGATTCTTGGGGCGTATATATTCTTTCGCTTCTGTTTCGGCCTGGCGTCTCCGTTCGTCCTGGGGTTCCTGTCGGCTCTCCTTCTTTCGCCGCTCGCGGGCTTTTTTGAGCGGCTGCGCCTCCCCCGCGCGTTCTCAGCCTTCCTTTGCGTGCTTATTTTCGCGGGCGCGCTGGGCTTTCTGGGCTTCTTTCTTTCCGGCAAGCTCCTCGGGCAGTCCTCGGCGTTTTTCGCCGCCTGCGCCTCCTATATAACAGGCTTCCAGGACAAACTGCGGGAGCTTACGGCCTTCGCGCCGCCGCCTGTCGGCGAAGCCCTCGCCGGGCTTCTGTCCGCCGCCGCCGCCGGCATTACAAGTATGGCCGGAGCGGGCACCGGCAGTATCGTCGCCGCGTTTCCAAAACTTGTCGTCTCGCTGTTCCTCACGCTGATTTCCGCTTTTTTCTTTACAAAGGACAGGGCGCTTATCGCCCGCTATATCCGTGAAAAATCCCCCCGCCTCCTGCGGGAAAAATATTCCGCCGTCCGGGAGGGGCTTTCCGGCGCGCTCTCAGGCTACCTCAAGGCGCAAGTCATCATCGTTTCCCTCTCGACGGTCGTCTGTTCGGCGGCGCTGTTCCTGCTGAAATACCCCTACGCGCTTTTTATGGGCCTTGTGATAGCGCTGGTGGACGCGCTGCCCGTTTTCGGCGGCGGCGCGGTGCTCCTGCCGTGGGCGGCCCTGCGCCTGCTCTCCGGAGACTACGCCTTCGGCGCGGCGCTGCTGGCGCTTTACGCCATAGTCCTCGTCACCCGCCAGACCGTCGAGCCGCGCGTCCTCGGGCGGCAAATCGGCGTGCACCCGCTCGTCACGCTCCTTTCCGTGTTCGCCGGGCTGAAGCTTTTCGGCGCGCTGGGCTTCCTAATAGGGCCCGCGCTTATGGTCACGCTGAAAGAAATTTTGTCGGAAAAACGCGCGGAAAACTCTTGACAAACGCTCCGTCCCGTTGTACACTATAATAAGTGTGATTTTTCCGCTGCTATAGCTCAGTCGGTAGAGCGCATCCTTGGTAAGGATGAGGTCTCCGGTTCAAGTCCGGTTAGCAGCTCTTCAGGCTATGAACCCGCTGTCCGCGGGTTTTTTTATAACAGCAAGCCCAAGCCCAAGCCCAAGCCGAGCCAGATAAGCCAAAGGTGAAAAGATGTCAATTCAAGAGGACATATTAAGATTAAAGCGCGAAAAAAACGCCGTCGTCCTGGCGCATTACTACGTCGACGGCGCGGTGCAGGACGCGGCTGATTTTGTGGGCGATTCCTATTATTTGAGCGCCGCCGCGCGGGAGACTGACAAGCCCGTGATTATTTTCTGCGGCGTGCGCTTTATGGCGGAATCGGCGAAAATAATGAACCCCGAAAAAACCGTCGTCCTCCCGGACGAGCTTTCGGACTGCCCCATGGCGCGGATGACCGAAGCGGCGGAAATAGCGGAGGTTCGCGCGGCGCGCTCCGACCTTTCCGTCGTCTGCTATATCAACTCCACCGCGGAAATCAAGGCCCTGAGCGACGTATGCGTGACCTCTTCAAACGCGCTCAAAATTATCCCGCGGCTTCCCTCCAAAAATATTTTTTTCATACCCGACCAAAACCTGGCTAAATACGCCGCCGCTCACATTCCCGAAAAAAACTTCATTTTCGGCAGCGGCTACTGCCACGTGCACACGGGCATCACCCCGGAGGACGTCTCCGCCGCCAAAACCGCCCAGCCGGACGCGCTTGTCCTGGCGCACCCCGAATGCACGGAGGGCACCCTGGCCCTGGCCGATTATATCGGCAGCACCAGCGGCATTATCAATTTCGCCGAGAAAAGCGAAGCCCTTTCCTTTATAATATGCACGGAGGCGGGCGTCCTGCGCGAGCTTAAGCGCTCCTGCCCCGGCAAGCGCTTTTTCTTCGTGGGCCGGCGGCAGTTCTGCCCGAATATGAAAAGCATAACCCTCGAAAAGCTTCGAGACTCCCTGGATACTCTCAGCCCGCGAATAAATATGGAGGAGGCTTTGAGGCTTCGCGCGCTTCGCCCGCTTGAGGCGATGCACGCTTTGGCCAAACGGGCCGATTCCCTATGAAGGCTTCTTACGACGCGATAATCGCGGGTTCCGGCGCGGCGGGCCTGTTTTGCGCGCTTCGCCTGCCCCCCTCCGTGAGCGTTCTTATAATTACGAAAAAGGGCCTCCGCGACAGCGACTCTTTCCTGGCGCAGGGGGGCATAGCCGCGCTGAAATCCGAGTCCGATTACCCGGCTTTCTTTGAGGACACCCTGCGCGCCGGCCATTACGAGAACGACCCGGAGGCCGTCCGCTTGATGATTTCCTCCTCCCCCGCCATTATAGCGGAACTGACGGCGCTCGGCGTGAATTTTGAAAAAAACGGCGGCGCGCTCAGCTATACGCGAGAGGCCGCCCACTCCGACAGCCGCGTGCTGCACTCCGCCGACGAGACCGGCCGGGAAATCACCGAAAAGCTCCTGTCCGCCGTTCTGGGCAAACCAAACGTCACTATCGCGGAGAATACCGAGCTGCTCGATATTATAAACCTCGACGGCATATGCCGCGGCGCGTGGGTAAAATTTCCGCGCGGCGAAACCGCGCCCCTGGGCGCCGGCGCGGTCCTCCTGGCCTGCGGGGGCGTGGGCGGCCTGTTTCCCCGCACGACAAATTTCCCTCACCTCACGGCGGACGCGGCGGCAATCGCCCTGAAACACCGCGTCCCGCTCCGCGACCCGGCTTATATCCAGATTCACCCGACCACGCTTTATTCGGAGGAGCCGGGCCGCCGTTTCCTCCTTTCGGAATCCCTGCGCGGCGAAGGCGCGCTCCTGCTCGACGCTTCGGGCCGCCGCTTCGTGGATGAGCTTCTGCCGAGGGATTTATTGACCAACGCGATTTTAGCGCGGATGAAAGCCGACGGGCGGCCCTACGTCCTGCTTTCCGCCGAAAACCTGGGCGTCGGGAAGCTCGCGAGCCATTTCCCGCATATTTACGAGAAATGCAAAGAAGCGGGGTATGACCTCTCGCGGGAGCCGGCGCCGGTTTCGCCCGCTCAGCACTACTCTATGGGCGGCGTGAAAACCGACCTCTCCGGCCGCACGTCGCTGCCGGGGCTTTACGCCGCCGGGGAGGCCGCCTGCAACGGCGCGCACGGCAAAAACCGCTTGGCCAGCAATTCGCTGATGGAGGCGCTCGTGTTCTCCGGACGCGCCGCCGAAGCCTTGGCGCGGTATGTCGAAACAGTGGACTCAGTTCCTTTTGAAACAATACAAAAAGCCGCGCCGCCCGGAGACTTAACCCCGTTCCGCGAAAAATTCCTGAGCCTTATCGCGGAAAAATGGGCCGACTGGCTTTAGAGCCTGTTCAAAATCTCCATTTCAACGTCTTTTCGGTGGAAAATCCGCTCGAATCGAACCCGAAAGACATCGGGCGGCGCGTTTTGGGAGCGCGGGGCTTCAGCCGCGTTCCCTGCGCCGGTTCCGCGAAGCGGAACTTCTGAAATCCGTCAAAAGCGAGAGCTTGAACAGGCTCTTAGAGCGGCCAAAAAGGAGTGTTTCGATGTTGTCCGACGTCTCGTTTCTCCTGCATATAGACGAACAGATTCTTTCCGCCCTGCGCGAGGACGCGCCGGGCTATGACCTCTCCGCCGCCGTCGCGCCGCCGTCGGCGCGGGGCCGGGCCGCCCTTACCGCCAAGCAGGACGGCGTTCTGGCGGGTCTGCCCGTGTTCCGCCGCGTGTTCACGCTGCTCGACGCGTCTTTCCGCTTCGACTCCGCCCTCGCGGACGGCGCGGACGTCGCCCGCGGCCAGACAATCGGCGAACTTTCCGGCAACGCCCGCGCCCTGCTGACCGGGGAGCGGACGGCGCTCAATTACCTCCAGCGGCTTTCCGGCGTGGCCACGAAAACCCGCCGTTTCGCCGAGCTTCTGCGCGGACGGCATACGCGGCTTGTGGACACGCGCAAGACCACGCCGAATATGCGTCTGCTCGAAAAATACGCCGTGACGGTCGGCGGCGGCGGCAACCACCGCTTCTGCCTTTCCGACGCGGTTATGCTCAAGGATAACCACCTCTCCGCCGCCGGCGGGGTGGCGAAGGCCGTGGCCGCCGCGCGGGCCGCCGCGCCCTTTACTTGCCGCGTGGAGGTCGAGGCGGAGACCCTCGGCCAGGTTCGTGAAGCCCTGGAAGCCGGCGCGGACATAATTATGCTTGACAATATGAACGCGGACACTATGCGCGAGGCGCTCGCCCTAATCAGCGGCCGCGCCCTGACCGAATGTTCCGGCGGCGTGACGGAGGAGCGTCTGCTTGAAATCGCCGAAACCGGGTGCGACTATGTGTCCTGCGGCGCGCTGACACATTCCGCCGGCGTTCTGGATTTTTCGATTAAAGGGCTTACCTTATGTTAGCTTACATAAAAGGCGTAATCGCCTCCGTGGGTGAAGCTCACGCCGTCCTCGAAACCTCCGGGGGCGCGGCGTACCGCGTTTTCGTCTCTCCGCGCGTTTTGGACGGACTGCGCCTCAAGCGGAGCGAAGCCCCCGAAACCCCCGTAATTCTGCATACCCGTATGCTCGCGAGCGAAAACTCCGTCCGGCTGTTCGGCTTCGCGGACGCGGAGGACGCGGCGGCCTACGAGCTTCTCCTGACCGTGTCCGGCGTGGGGCCGAAAGCGGCTATGGCCATCCTCGACGCCCTGCCCGCGCCCCGGCTCAAAGCGGCAATCGCGTCGGGAGACGACAAGCTCGTCGCCTCCGCGCGCGGCGTAGGCGCGAAAACCGCCCAGGTGCTCATTTTAAAGCTCCGGGACAAAATGGGCGAGCTGCCCGCCCTGCCGGACGCGCCTCCCGGTGAGCGCTCCCCGCGCGGGGAGGCCGCCGAGGCCCTGCTCTCCCTGGGCTATACGAAGGCGCAGGCGGCGCAAGCGGTCGCGGCGGTGGCGGCGGACGGCAAGAACAGCGAGGAAATTATCCGCGCCGCCCTCAAAAAATTGTCAAAATAGGTGTTGCGCCTCGCCGCGATGTGTGGTATAATAAAAATGTTGCACTGTTTCCGCAGTACGGGTGTTCCTCTGGCGGCGGGTCCGCGCAAGAACGCCTATGGCGAAAGGAGGAACATCTATGAACGAAATTATTAAGGAAATTGAGTCAGCCCAGTTAAAGCCTGAAATCACGCCGTTTTCCATCGGAGACACCGTCCGCGTCCACGCCCGCATAAAAGAGGGCGCGCGTGAGCGCGTTCAGGTCTTTGAGGGTACCGTGCTGAAACGGCAGAACGGCGGCGTGCGCGAGACTTTCACAGTCCGCCGCGTTTCCTATGGGGTCGGCGTCGAGAAAACCTGGCCGCTCCATTCCCCTTCGGTTGAGAAAATCGAGGTTATACGCCGGGGCATCGTCCGCCGGGCCAAGCTGTATTACCTGCGTGACCGCGTAGGCAAGGCGGCCAAAGTCAAAGAGGACATCGCGAGCATCGCAAAAAAACAACCGAAATGAAAAAACCCCGCGCCGGATCAAAGGCGCGGGGTTTTTATCGCGGCGCGGCGCTTCAAACTAAATCGGCCCGAGGCAACAGCCGCGAACCGATTTATGATTGAATAAACTAATGCTTTAAATGAGGAAGCCGGCTTGCTTTAGATAATATCGCGCCTCCTTTAATATTCCGGCTTCATTCCGATTACATCGCCCAAACGAACCCGATTATTACCGCCTGAAGGATTACAATCCCCGTGATTATCTCCGTTATGCTCATTCCGCGCTGGTCCTTCACTAATTTCCTCATAGTATTCATAATTATCTCCCTCTCTAGCCTAGGTTTTGTTTTTTTATTTTGCCGAACAGGTTATTGCGATTATCACCGCGTTCAAGGTTACAAGTCTCTCAATTATCTTTGTTCTTCTAAAACTCATCTCCCCCTTACGCAACTTTTTGTTTTTTTGTAATTCCTTTAGCGCTTCGTTTGTTACTTTAGTCCTCTTTATCTTTCGTTTCGGTTTCGTTTATGTTACATTTATTATACAATTCAATTTTATCCTTGTCAAGTACTTTTTTGAAATTTTTTTGAATTTTTTTCTTTTTTTTTCCGCCTCTTTATTATATAATGGAATAAAGTCATACCGACAGCTTCGGGAGGGATTTACAAATGCTTACAAAACGGATTATTCCGTGCCTGGACGTAAAAGACGGGCGCGTGGTCAAGGGTGTAAACTTCGTAAACATAAAGGACGCGGGCGACCCTGTGGAGGCCGCCGTTTTCTATAACGAAGCCGGCGCGGACGAGCTGGTCTTCCTCGACATCACCGCCACGAGCGACCGCCGCGCCCTTATGGCGGACATCGCGGCGAAAACCGCCGAGCGGGTTTTTATCCCCCTGACCGTGGGCGGCGGAATCCGCACGCTGGAGGATTTTTCCAAAATCCTGTCGGCGGGCGCGGACAAGGTTTCCATCAACAGCGAGGCGGTGGCCCGGCCGGAGCTTATAACTGAAGCCGCTTTGAAATTCGGCAGCCAGTGCGTCGTCGTGGCTGTCGACGCCAAGCGGAAAGCGCCCGCTTCCGACGTTTGGGAGGTTTACGTCCACGGAGGGCGCAAAAACACAGGGCTTGACGCAAATGAGTGGGCGCTCCGCGCGCAGGAGCTTGGCGCGGGCGAAATCCTGCTGACGAGTATGGACCGCGACGGCACCAAAGCGGGCTACGACAACGAAATCACGCGAAAAATCGCGGAAGCGCTGCGGATTCCGGTAATAGCCTCCGGCGGCGCGGGCGGTATGGAGGATTTTTACGACGCCTTTACCGAGGGGCGCGCCGACGCCGCCCTGGCCGCCAGCCTCTTTCATTTCCGAGAAATCGAAATTGCCGCGCTGAAAGACTATTTAATGAAGAAAGGCGTTCCGGTGAGGCGCTGAAAAATTTCAAAAAAATTACAAAAACCTATTGCATCCGAAAGAGGATTGATGTATAATATGTGTAACTTAAATGTGAGCGAATTGAAATTCGACGAGCGCGGGCTGCTTCCCGCGATAACCCAGGACGCGGCCACGCTCCGCGTCCTGATGCTGGCGTATATGAACCGCGAAGCCCTTGAGCGCACCCTTTCCGGGGGCAAAATGTGTTACTTCAGCCGCTCCCGCAAGCAGCTCTGGCTCAAGGGCGAAACCTCCGGTCATTTCCAGTATGTGGAAACGGCGTACTATGACTGCGACGCGGACGCGCTCCTGTTCCTCGTGCGGCAGGAGGGCGCGGCCTGCCATACCGGTGAGTTTTCGTGCTTCCACCGCCCTTCCGGCGCTTATGAGCCGCCGTTTGATATTCTGGACGGATTATACAAAATCATCACCGACCGGCGCGACAACCCCGTCTCTGGCTCGTACACGAATTACCTTTTCGCCAAGGGGCTTGACAAAATCCTCAAAAAAGTGGGCGAAGAGGCCGCCGAAGTCATAATTGCCGGCAAAAACCTCGACAAGGCGGAAATCACGGCTGAAACGGCTGATTTAATCTATCACCTGAACGCCGCGCTCGTGGCGGCGGGCGTGCGGTGGGACGACGTGCGGGCCGAGCTTTCCCGCCGCCACGAAAAAAAATAAGCCGGATAAGTTTCAAAAAGCCTCCCGGCGCAATATACTTGAAACAAAGGAACAATCTGGAGGCATTTTTATGAACCCTTCGGCAATGCCGCCCTTCGCGGCGCAGCACCATACTGATATGACCACCGCGCTCCTGCTCCTAGCGATTATGTGCCCCGGGGCGCTTTCCGGGGAAAGCCCGGCCCTGCTGCTCGCCCTGCTTATGGGGCGAGGCGGAGGTTTTTAATGGTATTTTAAGGAAATTTACAGGTTTCTTTAGTTTTCCCGGCTTAAAATATCATTATACGATTCGGCGGGGAAACGGTAAACATTTCCGCCCCCGCCGCGTATATTAAGAAAGTACGACTTTAAGATTGAAAGGACTGTTAACAATGAAAGATAAAACCATCGCTACGGGCATCAGCCGCCAAAACGAGGCTCTGAGCGCCCTTATGCACAAAAAAGACGAAGTTATAAACGAAGTCGAAGCTATAATGAGCGATAAAGCGCGCAACCGCGCTTCCCTTAGCCAAGCCCAGATGAAGGATTTCACGCGCTTCACCCGCGTGTGCGAAAACAATACCCGTGAGCTTTCGCTGGTCATGGCGCAAATTCACGAAGCGATTTCTCCAAAGGCGCTACATATCACGTCGGGGGAGTTTCACAAGAAGCTGTCTTATGTGCGCGAGCGTCAGAAAAAAGCCACGGCAATGCTCCGGGAAATGGTGGAGGTCGGCGAAGGCGTAATCCCCGAGCTGGCAAGGAGGTAATAAAAAAAGGGCTAAGCCCCTTTTTTTATTACCTCACTCGCTCCGGCGTTTTGGATTGCCTAAAAGGATTCAGACAATCCAAAGCCCCCTTCTTGCCCGGTGTTCGGGGTCGTCTAAAGCAAATTCAGACAACCTCAAGCCCCCCTTTTTGAACACCTCCGTTTGTTTTTTCACTAAGCGCAAACGCGCCTATTTCAAGAATTAAAAGCACAACAGGCAATACGGACAGCGAAAGTTTATCGCACAGCAGCCCCGCTATCGGCGGGACGGCCGTCGTGCCGATATACGCGCAAGCCATTTGTAAGCCCATCGCCGCGCCTGAAGCTTCTTTTCCGAACCGTTTAGGCGTTTCATGAATCATCTGCGGATAAAACGGCGCGCCGCCGAATCCGATAAGCACTACCCCCGGCAACGCGAGTTCACCCGGCAGAAACAAAAACGCTGTTCCTAAAATTCCGATACCGCACCCGCAGCGAATGAGCGTTTGCGAGGAAAATTTAGCGGAGAGAAATCCCGCAAGCACCCGCCCGAAGCTTATTCCCGCGAAGAACAGGGAAGCCCACAGCGCGGCTCTCTCGGCGGTAACGCCGCGCTGTGTCACCAGGAAGCTTGAAGTCCAAAGCCCTGTCGCGGCTTCGTATCCGCAGTAGCACATAAACGCGAAAAGCGCGTACTTTATGCCTTTTATGCGCAAAGCTTCGCGGTTGGAAATTGTTTTTGTATTATCGGCGGAGTTTTCGTCTGGGCTGACCGCTTTTTTCCATAGCGGCGCCGAGAAAAATAAAATTGCCGCGAGAGTGATTTGTATGATAAATATCACCCTGTACGCCGCTTTCCAGCCCTGATGTTCCGCGATAAAAAACGACATTATTACAGGGCCGAGAGTCGCGCCCACTCCCCAAAAACAATGCAGCCAGTTCATGTGTTTAGCTTTGTAGCGCAGCGCGACAAAATTGTTCAGAGCCGCGTCAACCGAACCCGCGCCTAGCCCAAGCGGCACAGCCCAAAGACACATCCGCCAAAGGGTATTTGAGCAGGAAATTCCGAACAGCGCGAGCGCTGTCATAAACACGCTGACCGTCGTCACTTTTTCCGTTTTGAAACGGCGGACAAGTTTGTCGCTCGTTAAACTCGAAACGATTGTTCCGGCGGACACAATAAACGAAATCACGCCCGCCGCCGATAAGGACGCGCCTATGTCGGCGTGCATAACGGGCCACGCGCTTCCGAGCAGGGCGTCGGGAAGCCCAAGGCTTATAAACGCCAAATAAATCAGGATTAACAGCGGCAGCATTTTTTGCCTTAACCCTCTTTCCCCGGCGCGCCGAGTTCAATCCCGGCGAAGCTCTCTATCGGCAGGGATATGACTATTCCCTTGGCTTCGGTTTTGGAGCCGCAGGCCTTCGAGATTGCCTGCATAAGCTCTTTTTTCTGCGTTTTCGGCGTAACTATGGCCACGATTTCCTTCTCCTCCTGGATGGAGATGCCGAAAAACTTAATGTCCTCCTCCGCGCCGCGCTGCCAGGCGTGGATAATCGTCCCGCCGCGCGCGCCGGCCGTCTTGGCCGCTTCCATTACGCCTTTGCTGAAGCCCCGGCCCACCACGGCCAGTATAAGCTCCGCCTCAAGCTCGGGTTCTTTTTCAATCCGTTCAGAATCCATATTTTCAAGCCGCCTTTCAATCGTCTGTTCCGTAATGCCAGCCATAAACGCGTTTGAAACCGACGCGGAAAGGCTCGACACGGGGAGCAGAAAAGCTATGCCCCGGCCGGGCCGCGTCAGCTCAAGCCGCTCTATAAGCGCCGTGTAGAACGCTCCGGCCCGCGCCGCCGGCTCCACGCACACGCACACGGTCTTATCCGTGCCGGAAAGACCGAATATTTTCAGAACCTCCGAGCTGGCCGTGCCCGAGCCGTTCATAATATAGTGAAACCGAGCCCGCTTCTCGTGGAGCAGGCTCTCAAGGCGCTTGGCCTCGGCGCGGTCAATAATTGCGGCGACGAGCTTTGGCGCGGGGTTAAAAGCGACGTCCAGAACCATTTCTGTCATCTCCTCATCATAAATTCCTCATAGTCGAAGGTGTTGTAGTCTATAATTTCGTCCTCCGAATCAGCGGCGGGGGCCGGCTCCGCAGGGGCGGGGGCGGGCGCGGCGTTCGCGCATTTAATGCCCATAAGCTGTATGGCTATAAGCGGCGTCATCGCCACCATAGCCACCAGGCCGAAAGCGTCCGTCATAATCCGCGCCGGGTCTCCGCACGCCCCCAGCGCGAACGGCAGCAGAAAGGTTGAAGTCATAGGCCCGCTGACCGCGCCGCCGGAGTCGAACGCTATACCGGTAAAAATTTTCGGCGTAAAGAAAGTAAGTATTATAGCCAGGACATAACCCGGAATGAGAAACCAGTATATGGAAACGCCGGTCAGGACGCGCAGCATAGACACCGCCAGCGCCAGCGCCACCCCGACGGAGAGGTACCGCTGCACCGCCGCGCCGGTTATGGACCCGCCGGAGACCTCCTCCACCTGCTTTTTGAGAACGGTTACCGCCGGTTCCGCCGCCACTATGAAATATCCTATGAGCGCGCCGAGCGGCACGAGCAGCCAGGGCGCCTCCCGCGCCATATCCTCGCCCAAAGACTGGCCCACCGGCATAAAGCCCACGTTTACCCCCGTCATAAAAAGCACCAGGCCCGCGAAAGTATACACGAAGCCCACCAGAATCCTGGCAAGCTCCTTTTTGCCGTATCTTTTAGTCGCCGCCTGAAAGAATATAAGCAGCGCCAGAATCGGCCAGAGCGTCCGGCCCACTTCCTTAAAATAGTGCGGCAGCTGCTTTATGAACTCCACCGTGACGTCGCGGGAGGTTATGATTTCCGGGATGACCGGAGCGATATACACCGTTTCCTCCGGTTTATAACATATGCCGAGGATTAAAACCGCGATAATCGGCCCGACGCTGCATATGGCCAGAATACCGAAGCTGTCCTCGCTTGAGTTCCCGTCGCTGCGGACGGAGGCCAGGCCAAGGCCGACAGATATGATAAACGGAACCGTGACCGGGCCGGTCGTCACCCCGCCGGAGTCAAACGCCACGGCGGCGAAGTTTGACGGAGCGAAGGCCGCTATGGCCGCCACGGCTATATAGCATACAATAAGCGTCCGGGAGAGAGGCACCCGGAGAAGGATACGGAAAAGGGCCGCGGCCAGAAAAAGGCCGACCCCCGCCGCTACGGAGAGCACGAGCATCAGGTTAGGTATGCCCGGCACGAGCTGAGCCAGCACCTGCAAATCAGGCTCCGCCGCGGTGAACACGCTCCCCATAATGAAGCTGCCCACGCCCACAAGCAGGGCGCTGCGCGTCAGCGCCAGGGAGGAGCCAAGCCCCTCTCCCATAGGGATAAGCGCGATGTTCGCGCCCATAGTGAAAAGACCTATCCCCAAGACCAAAAGCGCCGCGCCGAACAGGAAAAGCAGGAGAGTCCCCGATTTCATAGGCGACACAAAAACGCTCAGAAGAAATACGATGACCGTAATCGGAAGCACCGCCGACAGCGCTTCGCTTATAGTGCCTCTGAGTTTGTTCCGCAACGGGCGCACCCCTCTCGGTATATATATTTGTAATTGATTATAGCACAGCCGGGCCTGTTTTGCAAAATTTATTCTCTTTCCATACCCCTTACCTTCGCGGGGAGTATTGAGCGAAAATTTTCAGAATCCCGTCATACAGGGCGGCGGCGCATTTATCGCGGTATTCGCTTGAAGCCAGTTTCGCCGCCTCCTCCGGGTTGGAGAAAAAACCCAGTTCGCACAGCACCGCCGGCACCTGCGCTTTCATCAGCACCACGTAAGAATTTGTGCGCACCTGGCGGTCGTAGGAGCCAAGCCCGGACACAAGCGCGGTCTGCATTATCCCCGCCGCGGCTTCCGAGGATATACCGATGGTATTGTCGTTGTCGTGCGGATAGTAATACGTTTCCGTCCCCCGGACCTCCGTGTTGGCCACGCCCGGCGAGACCTCCGCGTAATTATTATGAATCGACACGAACAAATCCCCGTAATTCGTCCCGAAAACGCCGCGCTCCTCAAGGCCGGGGTTAACGTCCGTCAGGCGCGTGGAATACACTTTTATTTTTCCGCCGCTCTCAATAAGGCTGTGCAGGCGCTGGGCGACGTCCAGGTTGACCTCCCGCTCAATCAGCCCGTTGCCCATAGTGCCGGGGGCCTCCGCGCCGTGCCCCGGGTCGATAACCACGATTCTGGGGTATTTTTCCTTCGGCAGCACCGGCTTTACATAAATGTTTCGCTCGTCCTCCGAAAGGTTATAGGCCAGAATCCGCGCCTCGTTCATTGTGACGACGGTTTTGCCGCCGCGCGCCTCGATAGTCACGCCGCTTAAGTACGAATCCCCTATGGCATAGCGCCCTTGGCCGAAATAGGCCGAAAAATCCCCCGGCAGGGTCAGCTCGTACCGCAGGGACAAATAGTCGTCGTTCTCCGCCAGGTCCGCCGCGCTCAGCCCGCTTGTTTTCTCAATATACACCCGCCTGTTCTCATAGTCATACCCAATGTGAGACAAAACGCCCGAAACCTGCGGGTAAGACGGCAGCGGGGCCGGGGCCGCCGGCTCCGCGTTATCCGCGCCCAGCACGGGGTTGGCGTGCGAAAAGCCCACCGTAATAATTTTTCTGTCCTCGGAAAGACTAATGTAATACTCCGTGCCGCCGCGAAGCTCAAAAACCGCGCGGACAATCTTTTCCGGGCTGGTCTGGTTTTGCGCGACGCGCACGGAAATCACGTTGGGGTCGTTCTCAATAGGGCTGCCGGAGGTTCCCAAAAGAAGCGCCGCGCCGTATATGTCTATATACATACGGTTGTCGCCTAGAAGATTCTTGGTTACTTTTGAAACAGGCCCGTCGGCGATTATTTTGTAGGTATTATCCGTAACGCCGGGAGTCTGGAGTCCGGTTATATTCGCGTCCGGGTGGGTCTCGGCCTTGATTTCCCCGGCGGAGGCGTCCTTCGGCGCGAGGTCCGCGGAGGCGGGGGCGGGCGGAGGCGCGTCCTCTTTAGCCAGGTCGCTCTTATCGCCAAGGGCGGACACGTCCGAAACGTCGTCTATATAGACCGCGCGGCGCTCCCCGTCCCAATTGACCAGAAAGCCAAGGTTGTCGGCCACGAAACGGAGGGGAATCATCGTTTTGTCGTTGATGATTTTCGGCGGTATGGACATAGAAACGGCGGCGCCGTCCACTCGGGCCTGGGTTTCGTTGATTTTAAGGGAGATTACGCGCTCGGCTTTGGTCACTTCGACCGCCTGAGCCTCCGCGTTCCAGGAGACGGACGCGCCGAGCTGCTCAAAAACGTCCCTCGCGGGGACGAGCGTCGAGCCGTCCATTATAATCGGCGGCATTTTCAGGCCGTCGGCCGGCCGGCCGTTTATTATGAGCGTTATAGGCGGCGCGGAATATTCGTGGTTCCGCCCGTCGTAGACGAGCTTGAGCTTAACGTCCGCCGCCGCTTGGAGGCGCCCCGCGAGCGCCGCGATAAAAAGCGCCGAAAGCGCTAAAGTTTTAATTTTCAAGAAATCAGCCCCCAAGCCCCAAAATACGCAAAAATTTTATTTATTATAACACAAAACGACGAATTTTGAAAGGGGTGATTTTATGTATGGCGAAGCCGAAGCGGAATTCAGCGATTTCTGCCAGATTCCGTGCGTTTCTCCGTGCGGCCACGCGAAAAACGGGCTATGCGCCCTGACCTGCGTCAGGGAGGCGGCTGTTCTGGCCGAAAACCCGGATTGTCCGTTTTTTACTCCGCACAGTGATAGCAATTTTACAAAACGTTGACTGGCGCGGAGCGGAAAACCGGCGGCAAGAAGGCGGCTTTTTCGGGCGGCATTAGGCCCGAAAAAACGCCGGGCAAGAAGGCGGCTTTTTTGGCGGGCCAACTTGCTCGGTGTTTTGGATTGTCTAAAAAGATTTAGACAATCCAAAGCCCCCTTCTTGGCCGCCCGGTTTTAACCCGAAGGCGTGTTTAGTGTTCGCGCGGGCACGAGCATTTGCGGCAGCTTTTTCGCAAAGCGAAAATAGCGAGAGCAAATGTGGGGAGGCGCGAACACTGCGCCGAAGGGTTTTTAACCCGGAGACGCGTTTAGGTTTTGCGCGGCTTTAGGCGCGAACATTGCGCCGGAGGGCCAGCAAGCGGAGCTTGCGAGAGGGCATTAGTGCCGAAAAAACACCGAGCAACGTCGGCAGTCAACGATTTTGAAAATTGCTATTAGTATCTTCGGAGACTATTGACAAGGCCTCTCGTAAGTTATATAATTAAAAAATTGCGAAAAACCGCTTGACAAGACGAGACAAGATAAGGGGAAGTTTAATGCGCGCGGAGGAGGACGGCGGACGGTTTGTCTGGGTTGACTGGGCCAAAACTATAGGGATATACCTTGTGATAGCCGGGCATCTGTCCAAGCGGTTTGTTTTCGCCGAACCCTGCAAGGTGCGGCTTGAGTGTATTCACGATTTTATTTATGTGTTTCATATGCCGCTGTTTTTCTTTATATCCGGCTTTTTGGAGAAGGAGCGCGGGTTCCGCGAAAGCGTAAAACGCGCCGCCAAAAGCCTGCTTCTGCCGTATGTTTTGTTTTTCGGGATATTTTATGTATTTTACGCTTTCGGCGCGTGCCTTAAGACGCCGGCGGCCGCGCTTCCCGCGGCTCTCGCCAAGCCGCTTCGGCGGTTTTTTACGAGCGGGGGGTTCACCTCGTCCTCCTACGCGCAGACGTGGCTCGCCGCGTCTGTTTGGTTTCTGCCGAGCCTGTTCTGGGTGAAAATAGCGCACGCCGCCGCGCTCAAAATCCGAGGGGGGCGGTTGCTTTATTACGCCGCGTCGGCGGTTCTGGCGGCGGTTATAGTCCCCGCTTTGCCGAAAATCCCGTTTTATCTGAGTTCGGCGGTTCTGTCGTTTCCGTTTTTCGCGGCGGGCTTTATCGCGCGGAGGACGGGCTTGCTCAATAAGCTCAAGCGGCGCGGTAAACTTCTGAACGTCGTTTTTGCCGCCGCCGGCTTCTTTTTGGTAATTTACGGGTCTTTTGAAAACGACCAGGTAAACGTCTATAGTTTTATATACGGGCGGAGCCTGCCGCTGTTTTATTTTTTCGGCGCGGCCGGGGTTTTGGCGACGGTCAGCCTCTGCCTGCTTTTCCGCCGCGGCTTCCGGGCGGTGCGGCTTATTTCCGGGGGCACGCTTACAATTCTCGCCGTTCACGGATACGCAATGGCGGCGCTGACGGTTTTTATGAACGCGAGGGTTATCCCGGGCGTTTTCGCGGCGGCGGCCTCGGCGCTGTTCGTCCTGCTGCTCTGCCTGCCCGTCGTTATTTTCGTCCGGGAGCGCGCGCCGGCGCTGTCGGGCGGGCCAAACCCGGATTATTCCCGTTCCTTGTAATTCATAAACCGGCTCACCATGACCGCCAGCTTAAAAGCCACCGCGTCGTCGAAAGCGCGCAGGTCAAGCCCCGTGATTTTAAAAATCTTGTCAAGCCGGTAAACCAGAGTGTTCCTGTGGATATACAGCTGGCGCGAAGTCTCCGAAACGTTGAGGTTGTTCTCAAAAAACTTGGCCACGGTGACGAGCGTCTCTTCGTCAATCAGGTTTATGGGGACGCCGCTCGTCGCCTCCGCCAGGAAAAGGCGGCACAAATCAAGCGGAAGGTGGTAAATAAGCCGCCCTATACCAAGGTTCCCGTAGCTCGACACGCTCCGGCCCGGCTCGAAAATCCGGCCGGCCTCGAGCGCGGTCAGCGCCTCGCCGTAAGACCTGGGCGCGTCCCGAAGCTCCCCCGCCGGCTCCCCGGCCGCCACGCGCGCGGAAAGCAGCGCCTCGGCGGCCAGAGTCCCCGCTATGTCCTCGGCTGTTTTAACGACGCCCCGCGCCTCCTTCGGCCCGGACAGCTCCTTTATGAGTATAAGCCGGTTTTCCTCGACCGACGTAATAAAATCCCGAGAATAGTCCGGGAACATTCCGCGAAGAACCTCCATCGCGCAGGCCTCTTTGTCCTCGCCCAGCTCAATGACATAAACGACGCGGGGCGCGCCCGTCTTTATCCCGAAACGCTCGGCCCGCTCGGATATTTCCGCCGCGAGCAGATTTCCCAGAAGCAGCTTTTTAATGAAGCCGTCCCTGTCGAAGCGGTCTTTGCAGGCCAGGTTAAGGGTATCCACGCTCAGACAGGCGATCCGGAGAGCGCGCTCCGCATCCGCCGCGTCCGCCTCCTCCGGAAAGTATACGCCGACCGAACACTCAAAATTTTCCTCCTCGTCGGATATTTTCAGGAAAAGCTCCCGCCGCCCGTCCGGGAGGCGGCCGAGGCGGGTGTCGGCGAGAGAGCCGCCCCTGGCGTCAAACGCCGCGAAATCGTAAGACGTTATTTCCTTCAAGCCGTTTAACGCGTTTTGCAGAATCCGTTCGGAAAGCATAGGCGGCTCGCCTCTCCCTTCAAGTGAAAATTTGTTCAAATTATAACATATCCCCGGCGTTTTGGAAATATATTTAACAAGAAAATTAGTTTGGGGGAATTGTTTATGGAACCGATTAAAGGGCGGGTTTTCGCCCGCGCCAGAATTTTCCGCGAAACCGCGCAGAACCTGAAGGAATGGGACGTGGTGCTGCCCGACGCCAAGCCCGACATTGCCTCCGTCCTTTCCGCGAACGGCAGCGTCTTTATAGACCGCGCGGAGCCGGCCGGGGAGCGCGTCAGCTACAAAGGCTCCGTCAAGCTGAGCCTGCTTTACCTGGCGCGGGGCGCGGCTAAAAACGTCGGCTGCGTTGAAATAACGGAGGATATAGACGACCTTATCAACCTTGACTGCGACGCGTCCGGAGCGGAAATAGAGGTCCGCGCGGAAATAGAAAACATCGACTGCAAAATAATCAACGACAGAAAAATCGGCGTGCGGGTTATCCTTTCGGTGACGGGGGAGGGCACGCGCGGGGACAGCCGGGAGATCATAACCGGCATCGACGGCGCGCCGGAGAATCAGCTCCAGAAAACGCCGCTTAAGCTGAGCAAGGTGGTCGCCGCGAAAAAGGAAAATTTTACCGTTAAGGATGAACTGACCCTTCCCGGGGGCAAGCAGGGCCTGGCGGAGCTTCTGACCGCGCGCTTCGCTGTTGGGAACAAGGAAATTAAGGCGCAGAACGGGCGCGTGTCCATAAGCGGGGAGCTTGTCCTGACCTGCCTTTATCTCGGCGCGGAGGACGGGCGCGCGGAGTTTTTCGAGAGCGAAATCCCCTTCAGCGGGCAGATTGAGGCGGAGGGGGCGTCGGAGGATATGTTCGTGGACGGCTCCCTTTCCGTAGCGGAATCTTACATACAAATACGGCAGGACGCGGACGGCGAGGACCGCGCGCTCGGCGTTGAATCGACCGTGCGGGTTCAAATAACCGTCTCCGCGCGGGAGGATATTGAAATCCTCACGGACGCGTACTGCATAAACCGGCGGGTGCGGCTCGAAAGAAGCCCTGTCGTTTATGAAAAGCTGATTTGCCGCAACAGGAGCCAAACCCCCGTCAAGGAAATAATCACCATAGGCGGCAACTGCCCGGAAATGCTCCAGATTCTGTGCGCGGAGGGGCGGGCGGTCGTTGACGAGGTGAAGGTTCTGGAGGATAAAGTCTCCGCCGAGGGGGCCATTTTCTGCGATTTGCTCTATGTGGCCTCAAGCGACGAGGCGCCGCTCTATTCGTATAAATGCGAAGTCCCGTTCAAGCATTTCATCGAGACGAAGGGCGCGTCCTACGGGTGCGAGGTCTCTCTGTCCGCCTCCGTGGAGCACTGCGCGTTTAATATGCTCTCCGGCAAGGAGGTCGAGCTGCGCTTCCTGCTCTGCTTTAACACAGTCGTTTACAGGACTGTCGAGGACCTTTGCGTGACCGAAGCGGTGTTTGAGGAAATCGACCCGCAGGAGCTGAACAATATGCCGAGTATGGTTATCTACGCGGCGGAGGAGGGCGACACTTTATTTAAAATAGCCAAGGAATACAACACGAGCGTCGACGAGATTCTGTCCGTAAACGAGCTTGAGCCGTCGGCGGAGGTTAATCCGGGGCAGAAGTTTCTGCTTGTGAAGAAAGTGGAGTGTTAAAAAAAAAGGGGGGGTGCTTGAGATTGTCTGAATCCTTTTAGACAAACCAAAACACCGAGCAAAGTAACAAGCGTTTTGCGCCGGATTGTACAGTCTGACCGCTTGCGCTTCCTCGCCAGCTCGCCGCGGGACGGGCGGGGCGGCGCGTCGAGATTGCGAACCCGTAAAACCGCCGCGCCGGCTTCGCCGTCCCTCCCGCTCAGCCGCGTACCGCGATCAATATAATAATCATACCGTTTTGCGTTCGCGCGGGACGCGCCGCGCCCGCGCATAGCGTACAGCATAACGGCGATATGCTTACCCCCGTTCCGCAATAATGATCGTTCGTACCGACACCGCCGACCCCGCTTTAATCGCGGAGGCGCGGGACGGCGAACGGTTTGTATTGTCCGGGCTGACGTTCACGGACAGACGGCGAGCCGAGGAGCGTTTTTCCGCGCTGAAAGCCGGACGGACTCCCCCGCCGCGAGAAAAGGGAACGCCGATCTACTTCAAAGAAAGCGCGGCGGCTCTTAATCCCAAAACGGGGCGAACGCCCGGCGGTGAAAGGGTAATAAAGGCGTTAGCGGAGGAATTTGCGGGGTTGTTTTCCGCTACGTCCGCCATTCCCGCCGTTTCCTCCGCGTCCTCACCCTTTTTCCTCCTGCCGCCCTTCTTTTTCTGCTTTTCCCGCTCTATCGCCAGCTCCGCCCAAACGATTTCATACACGTCCACCTTCCGCGCGATTTCAAAATCGCTGATCATAGCGGTTATTTCCTCAATCATTCGTTCGCCCATAATTTTAATCTGCTCGGCGACTTTCTCAAGGACGCGGGTGTAAATCACCTCGCAGATACACTCAAGCTCGGCCTCCGACAGCCCGCCCCAGTCCGAGCGGCGCGGGAGCGCGGCTTGCGGGGTCGTGTACGTCCCCGTGCGGAGCACGGAGGGGATAACCTCGTCGAACACCCACGACTCAAACCGCTCGGCGGCGGGGAGTTTTGAGCGGGCGACAAGACGGATTACGTCGCCTTCGGGGATAAATAACATCTCCACTTGTTGAATTGCGGGCGTTCCGTCCGATTTTATCCCTGTCCGCACCCCTATGTCGCGTTTCGCGACACACCTACAATGCCTTGAAATCGCCTCTCTTGTGTTGCTATACCCCAAAACCCGCGCCACGTCAGCCCCACAGGCATACGCCTTGCCCTCAATCTCCGCCATTCGGACTTCGCCAAAGTCCGCATTGTTGAAAATTTGTACCTCGTCCATTAAATCCGCTCCTTTTTGCTAAACTTTAATTAAACTTCGGTTGAACTTCGGTTTAATCGTCTTTGTAAAACTCCGTCCAGTCGCAATTAAGAATAGACAATAGCCGTTTGGCGGTTTTGAACGACGGCACTCGCTTGCCCGTTTCTAAAAACGTCAAAAATGATTGACTTATGCCTAACAAATAAGCCATTTCTCGTTGACTAATGCCCAATTCCTTTCTTTTGGTTTTTATAAATTTTTTTTCATAAGGAATATACAGCTGAAGAATCCGAAGCCCCAAAAATGGCAAAAGTTTTTAAAAAGTATTTTACAGAAAACGGAGTTATAGAGGAAGGAGAACACCTCACGGAGCGGCAGTGCGATAAACTACTTGCTTACTTCTTGACCGGTGTTTTCATTTGTCCAAAGCAAGTTTAGACAAATGAAAGCCCCCTTCTTCCCCACGTCCACGGTTATCGTCGACTGCGCGTAAACGGGCGCGGGCGCGCAAAGCGCGCTTCCGACCGCGGCTGCCCCTGCTAAACCGTAAAAAACTTTCTTTTCATTAATAAATCTCTCCAATCTCTTTTTTATCATTATAATGCTGTCGATTGTAAAAATCAAGGTTTTTTTTGGTTAAGTGTAATCTCGCACGAAGAATGAGAAAAGCGCGGGGGACGGGAAAAAAGTGAGAAAAAGCGGGAAAAGCCGGGAAAAAGCGGGACGCGGGCGGTGAAAACGCGCTTGGCGGCTCATTTTTTCTCATTCTAGGTGAGAAACGGGAAATTATTAAACTGGGAGCTTCGGAGAGGTTCAACCCCGCTTAAACAGGCGTTTAACCGCGTTTAACAGGGGGATTTTTTAATTGGAAAAGGGATACTATCGGAACGGTTGGTGAAAAAGCTTCAAAACGTTATGCGCCGTAAGTAAATATGCACACAAACAAAAAAATCCTGACAACACAAGTATAGATGATAAAACAAAATTTATCCGCTGTCGAATGTGTAACTAAGTCGCCCCTGCCGCGCCAAATTTTCATAGTTGACTTTTTTCCCAAATTGTGTTATAGGCGTATTCACGGCATAAAAATAACGGCTGCGAGGCGGCAACCGTTATTCCTATAGATTATCACAATGCATTCCTTATCATTTCAATCCATATTTCCGGAGTTTTTCTGTATTCCTCGCTTTCAAATTCTTTCGACATCATAGCGGGGTTTGACAGCAAATCAATCGCAAAATTCAAAATGGATTTTTCCTTTTCACGAAACAAGGCAACCACATAATAATACGACAATATTTTCCAATCGTCCTCATCCATTGTGGCAAGAGAATCAATGTTAACCGCTAATTTGTGCAAATCAAACTCTTTGTAATTTTCGTGTAATTGTTTGTTTAACTCGTCAATTATGCTAATATTCGGGTCTGGAAGCGCATTAAAATCCTTTATTATCTTTTCGCATTGCGATTTCTTATCGGCATATTGGACAATAGCATTACCATCAGTACGTTCCACAATATCGCTTAAATCGATTGTCAATGCATATAGTTTGTTTTTGAACGCCGCTTTCCCCTCGCTTGAAAAACAGGCATATGAATAAAGCAATGTAAGCCCTGTCATATGATTGCTCCGTTGCGAGCATAAATTTATATGTACGGACAAATACTTATAAATCCTCCAAAGGACATTGCCGTCCTGAGAATTAAAAAAGTCGTTTAATTCTTTGATTGCCAGCTTTTTTTCCCAGTCGTCTTTCCGTTCAGAATATTCATTTATTATTCTGTCCTCGTCCAACTGTAAATGTGTATATGAGATTACTTTTTCCCCTTTTTTTAATTCGGCGTATGGCAATGTTTCAGCCTTGAATCTGTCGTCAATCCGTTTCATCGTTTCAATAGGGATTTTTTTGTTTTTTGCCAGTTCCCACATCGCGTCCGCGAACTTATCAATGGGAAAAACCGCCCCCTCTCTGGATTCTCGGCCTTTACGAGTGACATACCGAAATCCTTTGTAAATGAACCTTGCATAACCCAGTCTTTTATTTTGATTGTTTTCGTCATTGTCACAATCTTGCGCCGTGTTAAAATATTTTGACAAATCGTCAAGCGTTAATCCAAAATCTTTTAACGCCCCGTCTAACGGTTTTCGTACCGCGTCAATCCACAATCTATCTCCTGCGTCTCTCAAAAGACTTCGCGAAGCCGTAAAAGCCAATTTTATCACCTTTTCTATAATTAAAGTTGAACAACCCCCGTTGTTTCCTGCCGGGGGCTGTTCCCATTAAAACATTTTATTAAAGGGGAGTTTTAATGCCCCTCATACGGCTTGCTTGTGTCTATTACGACGGTATT
>JAITSQ010000028.1 GCA_031287685.1 Clostridiales bacterium
CGTTTGCGTTCGCTATTTTGGCTTCGCCAAAAAGCTGTTGCAAACGCTCGTGACCGCCCGAAAAAGCCTCCTTCTTGCCGCCGATTTTCCGCTCCGCGCCAGTCAACGTTTTGTAAAATCGCTATAATTATTTATTTTCACACAGGAGGTGTCGGATTTGCCCGACATATCTTTCCCCAACCTGGGGATACATATTGACCATCTGTCGAGAGAGGCTTTCAGTATCTTCGGCGTTTCCATTTATTGGTACGCGCTCATCATAATGACCGGTTTCGTTACGGCGCTCCTGCTGGCACGGCGGAAAGCGAAACAAATCGGCCAAGACCCGGAGCTTTACTCCGATTTTTTCATCTGGACTATAATCTGCGGGATTCTTGGCGCCCGAGCATACTATGTGATTTTCTCGTGGGACTCCTATAAGTCAGACCCCGCTCGTATCCTGAATTTCCGAGAGGGGGGGCTGGCCATATACGGCGGCATAATAGCCGTGTTTTTCGCCGCGGTGGTCTTTACGCGCGTCAAAAAGGTGAATTTTCTGGCCTTTTGCGACGTATGCGCTCCGTGCTTGGCCGCCGCCCAAGCTATAGGCCGCTGGGGCAACTTCGTCAACCGGGAGGTTTTCGGCGGCTGGAGCGACGGCTTGCTCGCAATGCGCTATAAGGCGGAGCAGGTCTCGGTAATCCCTCCGTCCGTGGCGGCGCGCGCGTTTGAGTCCGGCGGCGTGTCTTACATTCAGGTTCAGCCCACGTTTTTATACGAATCCCTGTGGAACGCGTTCGTTTTCGCGGCTTTGACCCTCCTCGCGCGAAAAAAACGCTTTGACGGCCAGGTTTTATTCCTGTACTTTATCGGCTACGGAACCGGCCGGTTTTATATTGAAGGGATACGCACCGACCAGCTGTTTCTGGGCAACACGGAGCTGCCGGTCTCGCAAGTGGTGTCCGCCGCGCTGATAGTGTTATCGGTTGCCGGACTGATAGTCGTCGGAAAAAGCTCGAAAAAAACATATTAGTAATGATATTCACGCTTGTATTCTTGGCCCCGCGGAGTTATAATTTAGTTGCGAAATTTATTTAACCGCAATTTCGTTTTATAAGCCAGGCGGAAAACTCGAAATTGCTATGAAGGGAGATAATCTTATGGCAAACGTGACAAAAGAAATGACAATCGGAGAAATCCTGTCCATCGACGCGAACGGAATCGCCCCGTTGCTGCTTGAGGCGGGTATGCACTGCTTAGGCTGCCCCTCCGCGCAAATGGAGACTCTTGAGGAAGCCGGCGCTCTTCACGGGAACGACGTTGACGCGCTCGTTGACAAAATCAACGCTTATCTGGCCAGCGCGTCATAATTCAGCCGAGACGGCGGAACATGGCCCTCCGCCGCAAAAAATCAAGCAACGCTTTAAGTAAGAGCCTGTTCCTATAGGCAGAAACTCCGGATCCCGCGTTTATATCCTATGGGAACAGGCTCTAAAATCAAGGAGGGCGAGCAATGCCTTTAATTACCGATATTGTCAAATCAGGGCCTTGCGCCGCCCTCTTTTCCGAACTCAGCGCCTTCGCGGAGGAGTCCCTGCGCGGCTACACGTCCGACTTATCCGAAAGTTTCTCCGAATCGCCCGCGCTTTCCCGCAAAGATATTTACGATATGGTGTGGGGCAGCGCGGAGTTTTCCCCGTTTGAGCTCTGCGTGCTCGACAGCCCGCTCCTTCAGCGCCTGCGCAGGGTCAGGCAGCTCGGTATGGTTTGCGCCGTCTATTGCAACGCGGACTTTTCCCGCTTCGCGCATACGGTCGGCGTGGTTCGCGCCGCGCACAAAATGGCGGCTGTCGTGGAACGCAAACTGCGCGAAAAAAAACGCTTTCTCTCCTTCGACTTCGTGTCCGCCGTGCGCTTGGCCGCTATTTTTCACGATACGGGCCATATGTTCTTCAGCCACGTTTCGGAGAGCTTTTTCACAAAAAACGTTAATTTCCCGCGATATGACGAAATCAGCGCCGCCCTCGCCTATTTTAACCGCGAAACCGGCGCGTATTCGTCGCTGCACGAGGTTTTCAGCGTGATGCTTGCCTCAAGCGAGGCCGTCCGGCGGCTCCTGCGCCTCGCCGCTGAAAACACGCCCTTTTCCGAACATCGCCCTAACCCCGAGGACTTGGATTCATTTTTAAACAGACTTACAGAATACATCTGCGCGTTCATCATAGGCGTGCCCGTTGACGCGGAAATCCTGCCGTTCTCCAGGCTGCTGAACGGCGCGCTCGACGCGGATAAGCTCGATTACCTCTTTCGAGACTCGAAATGCACGAATATTCCCATTTCCGTAGACATCGAGCGCCTTATACATAAACTTGAGGTCGTGAAGGCCGCGGCTTTCAGCCCGGCGCCGGTCTGGCAGGGCGCGGAGGGCGAGCCGCTGTATCTGACGGCGGTGAAATTTTCCGCGCAGAAGGTGCTGCTTCAGCTCTCGCTGGCCCGCGCCGTGATGTATGAAAGCGTTTACCTTCACCACAAGGCGCTGACCCTTGAAAAAATGGCCGCCCTAGGCTGCGCGGACTTTTTCCGGCAAGTTTCCGCGAAATACCTGCGCTTCGACGGCATAATGCGCCTAACCGACGATTCCTTCGGGGAAACGGCCCTGGCCGCCCTGGCCGGCGAGGACACGGCGGCCTTCAAAATTTTCGCCGACATAAGAAACCGCAAGCTCTACAAGCGGCTCGCGCTTTTTTCGGCTGAAACCGTCAAAACCGGCTTCGCTGAATTTTCCGCGAACATCGTCAAGGCGGACTTCTCGGCGGAACAGGCCGCTTTTTTCGCGGCCGCGGGCGCGGAATACGCCGCGCTGACAAGCTCCCCGCCGCCGTCGTTCGCTTTTATACGCTCCTCGACTTACGCCAACGAGTATACTTCTTTTGACATACCCATAGAATATGGAGACGGCGCCTACAAGCCCGCCGCCGAAGTCCTCCGGAATCCGGCTATGGCGACGGAGGGCTTTTACCTGATAACGGACGCCCCGAAGCGGGATTACGCCTGCGCCGCGCTTCTGCGCGTATTGTCCCGCCTTTACGGAATCGAGCTGACCGACGACGCGCCCGCCTGCTCGAAATGCCCAAAAAACCGCATTGACGAACTATTGACGCCGCTCAGATAAACACCCTGTACACAAACTCAAAAAGCAGCCCCGCGCAAAACCAAAGCGGGGCAAAATCAAGCCTTATCACACCCCCTACGCTATACTTGGCGCCGCTGTAGTCCCACGGGCAGGCGTCAAACCGGCGCAGGGCGCTGCCCGCGGCGTATTCCACAGCGAAAATGCAGACGGAGTAAACCGCCCCGCGCGCGAAAATCGGATATTCCGACAAAAAATCCATAACCGGCAGAAAAAACGCCGCCAGCCCGTATATGAAAAACATCCACAGCGACGTGACGCAGGAGAGCCGCCCGTCCCGCCGCGCCACGGACGCGAGTCCCGTGAAAACAACCTCCATACACAGCCCCAGAAGCCCGTAAATAACAAAATTTTTAATCATACGCTTATTTTGCGCAAAAACCTCGAAAAAATTATAAAACCTCTATTAAATTTTTCGGAAAAGGTGTATAATAGAAATTAATGAATAATTTAAGAAATAACTAGACACGTGACGTGGCGTGATGAAAGGAAATGCGTATGTTTGGGGCGGACATTGGAATAGACTTAGGAACGGCGAACGTTCTTATTTATATCAAGGGGCAGGGCATAGTCCTGCAGGAGCCATCTGTCGTGGCCATCGATAAAAACAAGAATCAGCTGCTGGCCGTCGGGGACGAAGCGCGAAAGATGCTCGGCCGCACCCCCGGAAACATTATCGCCATAAGACCTCTTCGCGAAGGCGTTATTTCTGATTATGAAATTACCGAAAAAATGCTCCGTTATTTTATAGAAAAAGCCGTGGGCAAGTCGCTTCTCGTGCGTCCGCGCATTTCCGTCTGCGTCCCCTCCTCCGTGACGGAGGTAGAGCGCCGCGCTGTTGAGGACGCCACGCGCCAGGCCGGCGCGCGTCAGGTCTTTATAATTGAGGAGCCGGTGGCGGCGGCTATCGGCGCGGGGATTGACATATCCCGCGCGTGCGGCAGTATGGTTGTGGATATAGGCGGCGGCACGACGGACGTGGCCGTCATCTCTCTTGGCGGAACGGTCGTCAGCACCTCCCTGAAAGTCGCCGGGGATAATTTTGACGAGTCAATCGTCCGCTATATGCGCAAAAAACACAGCCTGCTCATCGGCGAGCGCACTGCGGAGGATCTGAAAATAAACATCGGCACCGCTTTCACGCGCGCCAACCCGGTCTCAATGGACATTCGCGGACGCAACCTTGTCACTGGGCTGCCAAAGACAATCAGCGTTTCTTCTGAAGAAATGCAGGAAGCCCTTTCCGAGTCCGTCGCCGCCATTGTCGAGGCGGTTCATTCCGTACTCGAGCGCACCCCGCCGGAGCTTGCCTCCGACATAGCCGACCGGGGGATTGTTATGACCGGCGGCGGCAGCCTCCTTTACGGGCTTGACAAACTTATAAAGAAAAAAACCGGAATCAACGCGATAATCGCGGAGGACGCCGTCAGCTGCGTCGCGATCGGCACCGGCAAATTTATAGAATACGCCGCCAGTATGAATCCGCACAATTTCAGCGAATCGCGCTCCTTCAGCAGCCGGCGCGGAAATTAAAATTATCCGCTAAATATTTTCCTCAAAACCGCCGATATTATATTTGAGGAATAACTAAAATTTTTACCGCTTAAAATATTCGCGCGACGCGGGAAAGTTGGAAAGCAATGGTACGCGGTCTTTACACGTCAGGAATGGGTATGATTACGGCTATGAACAAGTTTGACGTCATATCAAACAACATAGCCAACGCCGGCACCACCGGCTATAAAAAGGACAACGTAATAACGCAGAGCTTCTCGGAGGAGCTTATGCGCCGTTTGAACGACCCCGCGCTTAATCAGATAAGCGCGCCGGACGTTAAACTCGGCCCGGTTAGCCTTGGCGTTTTTGTGGACAACATCTTCACGGATTTTTCAACCGGCGCTTTTTCCGTCACGGATAACCCGCTTGACCTATGCATACAGGGGGATGGCTTTTTCGCCGCTTCCGTCGCCAATTCCGCCGGGGAGACCTCCGAAATGTACACCAGGGACGGTTCGCTGACCCTTCTTAACGGCCTTCTCGTGACGAATGGCGGCGCGCCCCTTGTCGGACAGAGCGGCAGCCCCATAACCGTCCCCAACGGCAATATCTCCATAAACGAACACGGCGACGTTTACGTCAACGGCGAGTTTATCGACCGCTTGAAAATGGTGAGTTTCACCGACAACGCCTCCTTGCGCAAACACGGAGACAACTTTTACACAACGACCGAGCAGAGCCAGCAGGCTGACTTTAAGGGCGCCGTGGCTCAAGGGATCGCTGAAAAATCAAACGTCAACTCCGTGCGCGAAATGGTTGATATGATTGCGGTCAACCGCCTTTACGACGCTAATCAGCGCGTAATAACGACGGTTGACGCCACCCTTCAGCAAGCCGTCAGCGAAATAGGCAAATAATCCAACGATAAAACGCGTTCAGCGAAAAAACATTAAGAACCTGTTCCCATAGGTATAAATGCCGGATCCCCTCGTTTTCGCTTCGCGAAAACGCTCGTGACGAGCGAATTTTTACAGCTTCAAGGCGCGATGAGCGCCGCGTACCCGTACTCGGTGTTTTTTCGTGCCTAATGCCGCACGAAAAAGCCACCTTCTTGGTACGCAAGCGAAGCGCAACGAATAAGCCGTAAAAATTCGCCGTAAAGTCGGCGTCTATATCCTATGGGAACAGGTTCTAATACCCCGAAAGGATTGTTTTATTTATGATGCGCTCCCTCTGGACGGCCGCCTCCGGCATGACCTCCCAACAGCTTAACATCGACACGATTTCAAATAATCTGGCCAACGTGAACACCACGGGCTATAAAAAGGAAAGAATGGAGTTTAAGACGCTCCTTTACCAGACTATGCAGAGGGCGGACCAAGACCCCGCCAACACCCCCGCGCGCCCCGTCAACCTCCAGGTGGGCCACGGCGTGCGCCCTATAGCCACCGCCCGCGCTTTCACAACGGGTTCGTTTCAGCGCACGGATAACGCGCAGGATTTCGCCATTGAGGGCGACGGCTTCTTTATAATCAACCGCGGCGCAGACCCGGCCACCGGGGAGGACGACATTACCTATACCCGAGACGGCTCCTTCAAAACGGCGGTCGTCGCCGACGGGACAATGCTGACCACCGCCGAGGGATACCCCGTTTTAAGCGTGGACGGCGAACCGATTGTAATCCCGCCGGAAGTGCTTATGAAAGACGTGACCGTTGACGAGAACGGTAATATGGGATACGCCAACGCCGAGGGCCAATATGAGGATTTAGGCTTCCAATTCGCGCTTGTGCAGTTTAGCAACCCGCAGGGGCTTGAATCCGTCGGCTCTAACCTTTTCAAGCAGACCGTGGCTTCCGGCGAGCCTCTTTCGGAGGCGGACGGCGAGACGAACAAAACAAGCCGCCTGCGCCAGAATTTTCTTGAGATGAGCAACGTGGCCGTCGCCAATGAAATGGTTGACCTGATTATAGCCCAGCGCGCGTACGACCTCAACTCAAAGGTCATCACCACAAGCGACGAGATGCTTCAGACCGCGAACGCTCTGAAGCGGTAACAATAACTGAACTTTCTTGCAATTTTAAGGAAAATTTTCACAAGAAGTATCCGGAAAGCGGGAAGGGAGTGTTTTTTTGGACATATCGGCAATCGGCGGAGGTTCCGCTTTAACCGGCCAAGCCGCGCGGACGGCGCAAACAGCCGCGGACGAACAGCGCGCGAAGTCCTTTGAGGAGGCCCTCCAAACGGCGCGGACCCGCGAAGACGACGCGGGGCTTAAGGAAGCCTGCTTTGAGTTCGAGTCATATTTTATTCAAACAATGTTTCGCGAAATGCGCAAAACTATTGACGATTCACATTCGTTGCTGCCAAAAAGCAACGCGGAGAACATTTTTACAGATATGCTCGACGAGGAATATTCAAAAAATCTGGCGAAATCAGGCGGCATAGGCTTGGCCAAAATGCTCTATTCTCAGATTTCAAAAGAAGAAACGGCGCGGAAGCCTTCCGTATAACCGGGCTTCAACGCCAATAAATATCAAAAAAACACGCCCGTAAAACGGCGCGTTTTTTATTTGTTCTCTTTCTCCCTTGCCAGCATAGCCCTGTATTCGTTCGTGGCCATCCCCGTCAGCTGCTTGAACACCCCTCGGAAATGCGCCGCGTCGTCGTACCCTATTTTCAGGGCGATTACATTGTCGGTCATATCCAAGTTTTTAAAGAGCCTTTTCGCCGCGTCTATCCGCACCCGCACAATATAATCATAGCACGACATTTTGTCCGAATCCATAAAAAGGCGGTTCAGAAATTCGCTCGTCGTTTTAAGGCGCAAAGCGAGCTTGGCGAGCGTTATATTCTCATAGTAGTTTTCCTCTATATACTTCTGGGCGGTTTCCAGTATCTCGATATTGCGCTCCTTGCGAATCTGCTGGGTATAGGCACAAAGCTCCCGCAGGCAGCCCGACAGATATTCTATCGCCTCGCGCGCGGTTTTGAGGCTCAGCGCGTCGCGTACTGAAAAAAAGGAGGTCACGTCATATTCGGCGGTTTCGTCCTGTTCCATAGCGTAACGCCCTATTGAAAACATAAGCTCCATAACGAAACGGTGGACAAGTTTTTCCGACGCCCCTCCCCCGCTCTCAAAATCATCCGCTATCTGGCGGAGCATGCTTTCGCAGTACTCGTATTCCCCTATTACGGCGGCGCGGGCCAGCCGCCCCTCTTTTTCCGGCGAACGCTTGTAGGTCAAGCGGTTGTTCGGCTCCATATAATGAATGGGAATCACCACGCCGCGCCCCATATAAAAGCGGTACTGAAGCGCGGAAAGGGCCTCCCGGTAAGACACCGATATTTGAGACGGCGCTCCATACGTCCGCCCAAGCCCGATTGTAATCTTTATATTCAGCTTTTCCTCCGAATCGGCTATAATTTCCGAGCAAAGCTCCATCAGTTCCTCAAACTCCAAATTCTCCGAAAAAACGCACACGCCGCAGTTAAACCGCGGGATAAAGGCGAAGCCGGCGTATCCCTTCCTGGCTATGCTGTCGGCTATGAGGCAGTTTACCTTATATACCATAAGGTGCTTCTCCGCCTCGCCTATGTTGCGGATAAGCTGCTTAAACTTGTCTATACGCGCCACAAAAACGGTATAAACGCTTTTCAGGCGAAAACCGAAATACTTGAACGAGCTTAAAATCTCGTTATCGTCGAGCACTCCGCCCTCGATGAGCATATGCAGGAATTTTTCCTTAAACATCGGCATTTCACGCCGGTAGTCTACGACGACACGCTCATCCCGCCGCTTTTTAGCGTAATAGTTGTCAAAAAAACGAATCGCGTGCTCCATACACCGTTTGAAATCAAGCGGCTTTACCGGACGGTACATAAAGTCCAGCACGCCGTATTCCGTGACGTTTTTTAAATATTCCGCGTCGTTATACGAGCCGTACAGGATAAATTTAGTATTCGTATACGTTTTGCTGACGTCCTGGATTATTTTTTTGCCCGCCGCGCCGAAAAAGCGTATATCGGCTATAATAAGGTCAGGCGCGGACTCGGCCATGGCTTTGTCAAGCCCCGCTGACGACGACAGCGCGCTTACGTTTTTAATCGACGGGAAGGACATTCGCAAGTATGTCCTGAAGTTGCGCACGCTCTCCTGGTCGGTATCGAGTATTAAAAGTTTAAGCATCGCGCCGGCCTCCGAAACAAAATGAGTGACTATTTATTATATCACAACTTACATTTTTACGCAACTGTCTTTTCTGACTTTTTAAGGCCTAATACTAATCCCTGATTTCTTTCCGGTGCGATTTTTGCGTTTTAGAGCAATTCCATGTTTGATTGGCGTTCTTCAAGCCGAAAATCGCGGGCAAGAAAGGGGCTTTTTCGGGCGGCATTAGGCCCGAAAAAACACCGGCACGAAGGGGGCTTTTTCGCGGGGCAGTAACCGCGAAAAAACACCGGCACGAAGGGGGCTTTTTCGCGGGGCAGTAACCGCGAAAAAACACCGGCTTTAACGCGTTTTCGGAGCGGAATAACGCCAATATCAAACGGAATTGCTATAAGCGAAGTTTGACGACTATTTTAATCGGGATTAGTATAATAACATTATTTACGTTTATCATAACATAGCCGCCATAAAAAAATCAAGCCGGTTCCGCGCGAATCCGCAAAATTTTGTTGTGTTTCCCGCCGAGTTCAATTATAATTAAGACAATACCGTTACATCATTTATAAGGAGGATTTTTTATGAGCCAATCGGAAAACCAGACCATTTCCGCAATCCGTTTCCTGGCGGCGGACGCCGTGCAGAAAGCCAACTCCGGCCACCCCGGCCTGCCTCTCGGCGCGGCCCCGGCCGCCTATACCCTTTGGGCCAAACACCTTCGGCACAATCCCAAAAACCCGAAATGGCAGGCCAGGGACCGTTTCGTACTCTCCGCCGGCCACGGCTCAAGCCTTCTGTATTCGCTCCTGCATATTTTCGGCTACGGGCTTAGCCTGGACGATATGAAAAGCTTCCGCCAGGCGGGGAGCCTGACCCCCGGACACCCCGAATACCGCCACACCCCCGGCGTGGAAGTGACCACCGGGCCGCTCGGCCAGGGCATAGCGAACGCCGTCGGCTTCGCTATGGCGGAGGCGCACACGGCCGCCGTTTTCAACACGCCCGACTTTAAGTTCGTGGATAACTATACCTACGCTCTCTGCGGCGACGGCTGCCTTATGGAGGGAATAGCGCACGAGGCGGTTTCCCTGGCGGGAACTCTCCGGCTGAATAAGCTGATTCTGCTTTACGACTCAAACGGCATAACCATAGAGGGCAGCACGGGCATAGCCTTCCGGGAGGACGTGCGCGCGAGTTTCACCGCCTGCGGCTGGAACGCCCTGCTCGTAGAGGACGGCAACGACGTCTCCTCCATAGACGCGGCTATCGCGAAAGCCAAAACCTCCGACAAGCCCACAATAATTGAGGTTAAGACTATTATCGGCTACGGCGCGCCCAACAAGCAGGGCAAGCAATCCGCGCACGGAGAGCCGCTCGGCGCGGAGGAACTGTCCGCCGCCAAGAAAAACCTCGGCTACGACCATCCGCCGTTCACTGTGACGGAGGAAGTCCGCGCTCATATGGACAGCGTAATCAAAGGCTTAGAGGCGCTTGAGGCCGATTATAACAAGCGGTACGACGCTTACCGGGCCAAAAACCCCGAAGCCGTAAAAAAATATGAGGATTTCCTGTCGGGAAAGCTCCCCGATTTGCTGAACAATGAGGATTTCTGGACATTTGAAGGGAATCTGGCCACGCGCGTATCCTCCGAAACCGTGCTGAATAAGGTGTGCGCGCTCGTGCCGTCGCTTTTCGGCGGCTCCGCCGACCTGGCCCCCTCTACAAAGACCCTGATGAAAGGGCGGGGCGATTTCTCGGCGGAAACCCCGGAGGGTTCTAATGTCCATTTCGGCATACGGGAGCACGCGATGACCGCCATAGCCAACGGAATAGCGCTTTACGCGCCGCTTATCCCCTACGTTTCGGGCTTCTTTGTTTTCTCTGACTATATGAAGCCCGCAATGCGCATTTCCGCGCTTATGGGCCTGCGCGTAATCAATATCCTGACGCACGATTCTATCGGCGTGGGCGAGGACGGACCCACGCACCAGCCAATTGAGCAGCTGGCGGCGCTCCGGAGCATACCTAACTTTACCGTAGTTCGCCCCTGCGACTCCAACGAAACCGCCGCCGCTTGGTATATCGCGCTTAACAACACAAACGGACCCACGGCCCTCGCCCTGACCCGCCAAAACCTGAAGCTCCTGCCGGAAAGCGGCAAGGGCGCGCTTAAAGGCGCGTATATACTTAAAGATTCCGAAAAAGCCGTGCCTGACGTTTTGCTTATGGCCTCCGGCTCCGAAGTGGGCTTAATCTATGACGCTTGGGAAATCCTGC
This sequence comes from Clostridiales bacterium, assembly GCA_031287685.1. Classification (GTDB taxonomy): domain Bacteria; phylum Bacillota; class Clostridia; order Lachnospirales; family WQUN01; genus JAITSQ01. The sequence continues at coordinate 11,112 of JAITSQ010000028.1, forward strand.
GGAAAGACGGCGTTGACGCGCGGGTCGTAAGCATGCCCTCCTGGGAGGTTTTCGAGAAGCAGGACGCCGCGTATAAGGAAAGCGTCCTCCCCCGCGCGGCGCGCGCTCGTCTGGCGGTGGAAGCGGCCTCCCCGTTCGGGTGGGAGCGCTACGTCGGCCTTGACGGGAAAATTATAGCTATGCCCGGCTTTGGCGAGAGCGCCCCGGCGGACGCGCTGTTCCCGAAATTCGGGTTTACGGTTGAAAACGTGGTCAAGGCGGCGAAAGAAGCCGCCGAGGCCAATAAAATATAAGGAAAGCGGCAAAAACGGCGGGCGGCTCAGCGGCGGCAAGCTGACGCGGAAGCGAATCGCGGCTGACGTCGATTAGCCCGAAAATAAGGAGCGGTTCAAATGCCTCTTGACGGCACGGTGGTGGCGGCGGTCACGCGAGAGTTTCAGACTCTCGCCGCCGCCCGCATAGATAAAATATATCAGCCCGAAACGGACGAACTCATTATCTCCGCGCGTGGGAACGGCGTTTCGCGCAAAATCCTGCTCTCGGCCGCTCCCTCCTGCCCCAGGGCGCATTTTACGCAGCTTAGCAAGCCCAACCCGGAGACCGCCCCGCAGTTCTGTATGGTGCTCCGCAAATTTTTGAGCGGCGGGCGGGTTTTATCCGTATCTCAGCCGGACTTTGAGCGCGTTATAGAGATACAAATAGAACAACTCGACGAAATGGGCGACCGCGTGACAAGAAGCCTCCTCATCGAAATTATGGGCAAGCACAGCAATATCATTCTCTGCGAGGGCGGCCGGATTATCGACTCCATAAAACGCGTCCCGCACGAAAAAAGCAGCGTGCGGGAGGTCCTGCCGGGGCGGCCTTACCAGCCGCCGCCGTCTCAGGGCAAAACGAACCCGCTCCTGCTTTCCTACGAAAACTTTATTGAAAATTTTTCCAAATATCCCGACGCGGAGACGGCCGTTTTTCAAGGCTACACCGGCATAAGCCCGGCGCTGGCCTCCGAAATTGTAAGCGCCGCGCAATCCGGAGAGCCGCGCGCGGTTTTCGAGTCCTTCTCTCTTGTTATGGAACGCGTTAAAAACGGAGACTTCAGCCCCGCCATTTATTCTGAAAACGGCAGAAACGTTGATTTTTCGGCAATCCCGCTGACCGCGTATAAACGCCCGGCCTCCCCGCGCCCCTCCGTCAGCGATATGCTTGAGGCGTATTACGAAACGCGCGACCGCCAAGCGCGGGCCGCCGCCAAAGGCGCCGACCTCAAAAAACTGCTTAATAACCTGCTTTCTCGCGCCGCCGGCAAGCAGGAGGCGCACCGGCGCACCCTGCGCGAAATCTCCGGGCGTGAGCGCCTGAAGCTCCGCGGAGAGCTGATTACCGCGAATATTTACGCGCTGAAGGCAGGGATGACAGCGGCGGCGCTCGTGAATTTTTACAGCGAATCCGGAGAAACTGAGGAAATCCCGCTTGACCCGCAAAAAACGCCCGCCGAGAACGCTCAGGCCTATTTTAAGCGGTACGCCAAGGAAAAACGCGCCTACGAAGCGGTGACGGCGCAAATCGACCAGACGGACGCGGAAATCTCCTACTTGGAACAGGTGCGGCAAAACCTCCTTTTTTGCGAAGAGGAGGCCGCCCTTGACGAAATCCGGCAGGAGCTTCACGAAGAGGGATACATTAAAAAAGCGGCGAAGAAGCGGGGCGCAAAGCCCAGAAAGACCGCTCCTCTGCGCTTCCTGTCCTCCGACGGGCTTGAGATTTTTGTCGGGCGCAACAACCGCCAAAATGAGGAACTGACTCTGAAAACGGCCGGAAATTCCGATATTTGGCTGCATACCAAGGTTATCCCCGGCTCCCACGTGATAATCCGCGCGGGAGGCGCCTCCGCGCCCGACAGCACAATAGAAGAAGCGGCGCGGCTGGCCGCCTATTTCAGCAAAGGGCGCGGCGCGGGCCTTATCGCCGTGGACTACACCACGCGAAAAAACGTTAAAAAGCCGCCCGGCGCGAAGACCGGCATGGTAACCTACGACAATTACAAAACGGCTTACGTGGAGGCGGACGAAGCGATAATACAGCCGTTTCTGCTTAAAAACATCGAAAATTAGCCGAAAATCGGCGTTCGCGCCCCAGCGCGCGTACCATAAACCCGGTTGGTCATTGCGCGCCGGCGGCCCCCTCGCTTTCCCACGCTTGAGAAAACTCCCGCTCGGCAAACAGCGAAGCCAGCCCGCTGATTTGCTTCAGGCGCAGAAGCTCGTCCGTATCCATACCGATATTCTTCATAATCCATTCGTCGCTTGCGCCAGACTCGACTAACCTCGCGACAATATCCACCATAAGATTAATTGAGTGGACGCCCCTGGCTCGGTTATGCCTGATTGTGCTCGCGACGCGGTTGGCGAAGGGTTTGTTGATTACGGATACCGGCAGGCAATTTTTTTCGCGCTCAGCGATTTCCGGGCAGCTTTTCATCGCCATATACCGGTGAAACCCGTCCACAATCTCGTAGCGGTCGATATCCGCGAGATAATAGCAAACGATAGGCATAGTGTAGCCGTCCTCCAGAATGGACTTAATCAGGAGCCTCATTTCAGGCGGCGGCACGCGGTTTGGGTTGTAAGCGTTGGCGTCTATTTTCTCAATGGAAACCGGGCGCACAGAGTAGACCGGGCTTACAAAATGCTCTCCCATATCGCTATCGCCTCCCTCCCCTTCTGCAGCTCGTCTTTCGTCTGGGAAAAGCCCATATATTTGCAGGAAGTATCGTTCTTCATAATAGTGACGCACATTCGCTTATAGCTCGGCAGGAGCCTGAAATCCTTCAGCTTGACGTCGTCCGGATATTCGGCGAAGCGGACGACTTCATACTCGCTCTTGTATTTCCGGTTGCCGGAGGGCTTTCCGAGGCTCTCAAACGCGATTCCGGCCCGCCGAAGCTCCGCCACGGTTCTTATGGGCAAGGCTCCGCCCTTTTCCAGCCAGTACCAGCAAGAGGATTCAAATTTACGCTCGTAAATATCCCGCGTTTTCCGCGGCAGGGTTTCTAAGAGGAATTTTACATAGGTTTTCCACGTATGCCCTTTGGGGAGGGAAATATCCCTGTAGCCGACGGCTTTCGTGCCGCCGTATATCGCTCCGAAATTCGCGCCGTTCACCCGCCCGACCAAGCGGCTCCAAGTGTTCGGCTCAATCGCCCGGTAGAGTTTAAGCGCCTCCACGCCGCATTCGTGAAACGGGTTCGCCACCCGCATTTCCCCTATCGGGACCCCGGCCAGATAATACAGGTCATAAAGTTTGTTATAGTCAAAGCCAAACCGGGCGTTAGCCGTCCAGACGTCCTCCACCATCCAGTCGTACAAGGGGTAAAAGTTAAAAATATTCATGGATATGCGCGTGCTGTAAGCAATCCTGCCGAACATCCGGAAGGTATTGCTTCGCGTTACGGCGTGATAGCGGTTCAGACTCTCTTGAGAGCGTATCCCCACCAAAACGGCGGTTCTTTTCGCGTTATTTTTCTTGTGCAGCCATTTCCCGAATTTAGTCTGAAAAACATAATCCGACATACCGACCTCGAAAAAATCAAAGTCGTGATTATCAATCGTAATAGAGCCTTCCGGCCTTTCGCGGAGCCATATGTCCTTTTCCTCCGGATTCCACGGCAGCCAGGTCGATTGATGCATAGACACGCCGCACGAAGCCGAAACCGGCATACATAGGTGGTAGTAGTCAAAGTAGGGATATTTCCGCATACAGCGGGCTACATAGTCTATAGTATGCTGATAGTTGCCCTCATAATCAATATGATAAACGGAAACCTTAGAGGACGGGCGGCGGCGCGCGTAATAAAGGTTCACAAGCTCCAGCAGCAGCCCGGAGTCCTTCCCGCCGGAAAAAGACACGATTACGTGGTCAAATTTTGAGAAAATATATGTAAGCCTCTCCATAAAAGCGTCCAGCACATTTTTATCAATATATTTTTTCCCCATACACCGGCTCCCACTCGCGAAAAATTCACTTAGAACCTGTTCTCATTAGGTAGAAAGGCGGGAATCCGGCGTTTATATCCTATGAGAACAGGTTCTTAATATTATAGCGGATTTTTCATCAAAAATCTACAATTTTCGTGAAAATTCGCTAAAAAATCCGGCGCGGTTTAGAACGCGCCGGATTAAGTAAATTTAGCGTTCTCCTCGCGCCGGGGGGTTACAGGCCCAGGGCGGACTCAATCTTTTTGATAAACTTATCGTCGTCTGTCACGACAAGCACGGGTTCGTGAAAATCAAGCGCGAGCAACCCGAGCACGGACTTCGCGTCGGCTATGGCGCCCTTGTGGTCGTGCACGCCGATTTCATATTCCGATTCCCACGCCAAGTGCATAAATTTCGACAGTTCGCTCGACGTTTTAATTACTATGGACTGTTGCATTTTAACCTCCTAAAATCTTTTTAGCGTCCCTTTCCGCGGGTCCGCACGTCGAACGCCACAGCGATTATGAATATAATGCCCTTAACGAGATACTGCACGGAAATATCAACGCCCATAAGGCCCATCCCGTTTGTCAGGGACATAATTATAAGCACGCCGATAATTGTGTTAGTCACTTTGCCGATACCGCCGGATACCGCCGTTCCGCCGATATACGCGGAGGCTATGGCGTCCATCTCAAAGCCTAGCCCGGCCGTGGGAGTGGCCGACCCGATGCGGGAGGTATACAAGATGCCGCCGAGCGCCGCCAATACGCTCATAGAACAGAAGGCGAAAAGCGTCACCTTTTTAACGTCAACGCCGGAAAGCTCCGCCGCCTGGTCATTTCCGCCAATACCGTAAATATAGCGCCCAAGCCGAGTCTTGTTCAGCATATAATTATACGCGAAAAGCACCACGCCGACAATCACCGCCGTCCAGGGCAGACCACGGGAACCCTTGGAAAACGCCAGGGTGCGGATTATAACCATTATAATCGCCGACATAAACACAAGGGTGAATATAAATACGGGCATCGACACAACCTCAAAGTTGTATTTAAGCCTGTTCACGCGCTCCCGGATTTTTGACCATATAAGCAGCGCCACCGCCGCCACGCCCAATAGCAGCGTCAGGATATGCGTGGTGTCCGTCCCGGCGGCGTGCTGAACAAAGTCGGGTATGAAGCTGCTTGAAAGCGCCTTGAACTTTTCATCCGGAATAATTATCGCGCCGGTTTTTTGCAGGGACATACTCAGCAAACCCCTGAAAATGAACATCCCCGCGAGCGTCGTAACAAAAGCCGGCACGCCCAGCCGCGTCACCAGGACGCCTTGGTAAAGCCCGATGAGAAGCCCCATAATAAGGACAAGGATTATCGCCACCCAGACGTTAAGGTGCCTCTGCGTCATCAAAATCGCGGCGACGGCGCCAGAAAAGCCCGCCAGATAGCCTATCGAAAGGTCGATATGGCGCAGAATAAGAATCAGGGTCATACCAATAGCCAGAACCGCCACATAGCCCGCCTGATTAATCAAGCTGGCTATATTGTTAGCCTTCACAAAGTTGCCGCCCGTCTTAACGGAAAAAAATACCATTATTATAACAAGGGCGATATACATCATATAATCTCTGATATTTGTTTTAATTAAGCCCGCTACTTCTTTTCCGATTTTCATCTATACGCCTCCCAGTTTATTAAAATTCAGAGCGCGGTCTTATGAGTTAACCGCCAGCGCCATAACTTTTTCTTCATTCGCTTCCTCCGCCGAAAGCTCTCCCGTTATTTTCCCCGCGCTCATTACATAGAGGCGGTCGCTCATTCCCAGAATTTCGGGAAGCTCCGAGGAAATCATAATAATGCTCATACCTTCCTCAACGAGCTTATTCATAAGCGAATAAATTTCAAATTTCGCGCCGACGTCTATGCCGCGCGTGGGTTCGTCCAAAATCAGTATGTTCGGTTTCGCGAAAAGCCACTTGGCTATCTGAACTTTCTGCTGGTTGCCGCCGGAAAGCTGGCCCACTTTCTGCAAAATCGACGAAGATTTTATATTTATGGATTTTTTGAATTCACTGACTACTTTTATTTCTTCGTTTTCGTTTATCGCAAGCCCTTCCTGGAGCGCCTCAAGGTTGGCCAGCGTCACGTTGTATCTTATGTCCTGCATAAGCACAAGGCCGTTGCCCTTGCGGTCCTCCGAAACATAGGCTATACCGGCTTCTATGGCGGATTTTGGATTCGGAAAGCTCTTTTTTTCGCCGTTTACAAAGACTTCGCCGGAACGGATTTTATAACCGGTGGGGTTGCCGAAAACGGAGAGCGCGCACTCCGTCCGCCCCGCGCCCATAAGCCCCTGAAGGCCGACGATTTCCCCTTTGCGCACGTTAAAAGACACGTCGTCAAGGATGCGGCGGCCGGTGGCGGGGTTATCCACAGTCCAATTTTTAACTTCAAAAAACACCTCGCCGATGTCGATTTTTTCGCGCTTCGGGTAGATATTCTCAATTTCGCGCCCCACCATATGCTTGATTATCTCGGCTTCGGTGACGGGTTTTTCGTGCGCGTCGAGAGAGCACACCGTCGTGCCGTCCCGGAGAATCGTAAGCGTATCCGCTATCGCGGTAAGCTCCTTCAGCTTATGGGAAATCATAATACAGGTGACGCCCTGTTCCTTAAGCTCACGTATGAGGCCAAGCAGGTTCGCGCTGTCGTCCTCGTTAAGAGCAGCGGTCGGCTCGTCAAGTATAAGCAGCTTTACGTTTTTACTGAGCGCTTTGGCAATCTCCACGAGCTGCTGATTGCCGACGCCAAGCGCTTTTACCTTTGTGGACGGGTCGATATTGAGGCGCACCTTCTTGAGCGCTTCCCCGGCGCGGACTATTGTTTCGTTCCAGTCTATGCCCATCGAACCCATAATTTCGTGGGCAAAGAAAATATTTTCATAAATGGACAGCTCCGGGATAAGCGCCAGCTCCTGATAAATTATGGCTATTCCCTTCGCCTCGCTGTCCGAGATTGACTTAAACTGCTGAATTTCCCCGTTATAGACTATATCACCCTCATACGTGCCGTATTTCCACACGCCTGACAAAACCTTCATAAGAGTGGATTTGCCTGCGCCGTTTTCTCCTATGAGACAGTGGATCTCGCCGCGCTTGACCTTGAAGTTGATGTTGTCAAGCGCCAAGACCCCGGGGAACCGCTTGGTTATACCTTTCATTTCAAGAATATAATCTTCCGCCATTAAGTCACGCACCTTTACAGTAAAAATAAAAAAGTATGTAAAGCCGCCGCCCTGTGAAAACAAGGCGGCAGTTTTACGAAAGATATCTTACTCAAGCCCTGTGAATTGGCTCGCGTCATAGTAGCCGGTGTCTATTATGGCCTCTTTTACGTTGTCCTTAGTGACGGTCTTAACGTCAAGTATCTTTGAGGGAACCTCCTTCGAGCCATTGTTCTGGGTGGTGGTGGTTTCCGGGGTTTCGCCGTTTAACACCTGAGAAGCGAGCTTAATCGCCGCTTCGGTAAGCTCCCTTGTGTCCTTGAACACCGTCATAGACTGCTTGCCGTCGATGATGTACTGAACTGACGGAATTTCAACGTCCTGCCCGGTGATTTCGTAATGCGTCACAGCCGTGTCGGCCGCGAAGGTGTCGGCGATAGAACGGGCGGTGCCGTCGTTCGGCGCGAGAATAAACACGTTGCCCTTCAGCTTCGCGTCCGCCGAGGTCAGATTGGCTTCCGCCTTAGTCTTGGCGACATTAAAATCCCAGTCCGTGGTAATCTGGCCGAGAATCTTGCCAAGCTCTTCGCGGTCAAGCTCCGCTTTGTCGGCCAGCGCCAGAGCTTCGGAGGAGTTGGCTATAACGAAAGTGCCGTCTTGAATTTTCGGCTGGAGCACGCTCCAGGCGCCGGCAAAGAAGTCGAAAGCGTTGTTGTCCGTCGCCGCGCCGCTGTAGAGGTAAAGCGGGTTGCCGTTGCCGGTGGCCTTGCTTAAGAGATATTCGCCCTGAGCCTCGCCAACGGCCTTGGAGTCGAAACCTACATAATAATCAAGGTTTTCGGTGTTCGTAATGAGACGGTCGTAGGCTATAACGGTCGCTCCGCTCTGCTTGGCCTCGTCAACAGCGCCGGCCGCCGCCGTGCCGTCCTGGGGGCAGATGATGATTACTTTCGCGCCGCGCCCGACAAGCGCTTCGACGTTGCTGCGCTCCGTCGCGGAGGAACCCTGCGAGAACAGAACCGAACTCGTGAAACCCGCTTGGGTCAGGCCGTTCTCAAAACGGGTCTGATCCTGAATCCAACGCGGCTCGTCCTTGGTGGGCAGGATTATGCCGACTTGAACGTCGCCGGAGGAGTTGCTCGCGTTGTTGTCCTGGGCGGGCGGATTGCCGTTGCCGCTATTCGGGTCAGCCGGGTTGCCCGCGCCCCCGCCGCAACCAACGGACAGCGCCAGAAGTGACGCCGCGACGATACTAAAGAACTTCTTCATTACAAAAACATCTCCTTTTAGTTTTTTGGAGCGCGCCGCAGCGCGCGCCGGTTGTCCTATTAATTATATTACAAAAATGATAAACTTACAAAACAAATTTTACAAATTCGCGAAAAATTTTTCGCTTGATTATTTTACGCCTTGAGCGCCCCCTCCACGGCTACGGCCACGGCTACCGTCGCGCCGACCATCGGATTGTTACCCATACCGAGGAAGCCCATCATTTCAACGTGCGCGGGTACGGAGCTGCTTCCGGCGAACTGCGCGTCGGAGTGCATACGGCCCATCGTGTCGGTCATACCGTAAGAAGCCGGGCCGGCCGCCATATTGTCCGGGTGAAGCGTGCGGCCCGTGCCGCCGCCCGAAGCCACGGAGAAATATTTTTTGCCGAGATCGACACATTCCTTTTTATAGGTGCCCGCGACGGGGTGCTGGAAGCGCGTCGGGTTTGTGGAGTTGCCCGTAATGGACACGTCCACGCCCTCCTTATGCATAATAGCCACGCCTTCGCGCACGTCGTCCGCGCCGTAGCAGCGAACGGTTTTGCGCTCACCCTGAGAATACTCGATTTCCTTTATTATGTTCAGCTCCCCGGACATATAATCGAACTGGGTCTGTACATAAGTAAAGCCGTTTATGCGGGAGATAATCTGCGCCGCGTCCTTGCCCAGGCCGTTGAGGATAACTCGCAGAGAGGATTTCCGGCTTTTGTTGGCGTTCCGGGCTATGCCTATCGCGCCCTCCGCCGCCGCGAAGGACTCGTGTCCCGCCAGAAAAGCGAAACACTTCGTGTCGTCGCGAAGGAGCATCGCGCCGAGGTTGCCGTGGCCAAGCCCTACTTTCCTGTCCTCCGCCACTGAACCCGGTATGCAGAAGGACTGGAGGCCTATTCCTATATCCTCCGCGGCTTCGGCGGCGCCTCCGCGAGCCTTTTTCAGCGCGATAGCCGCGCCCACGACATACGCCCAGCAGGCGTTTTCAAAGGCAATCGGCTGAATCCCTTTTGTTATATTGTAGGGATCAATCCCCTTGTCCTTGCAGATTTTTTCCGCTTCCTCAATAGAGCCGATTCCGTTCGCGGACAGGGCCGCGTTTATTTTGTCTATGCGGCGCTCGTAGCTTTCAAATAATGACATTTTAAGCCGCCCCCTTTCTACTGGTGACGCGGGTCGATATATTTTACCGCCCCGTCGGCTTCTGTGAAACGACCGTACTTGCTCGTGGCCGCTTTGAGCGCTTCGTTCGCGTCCGTACCTTTTTTAATGGCCTCCATGGCCTTGCCCAGGTGAATAAATTCATAGCCTATAACAAGGTCGCCGGAGTCGAGCGCCAGGCGGGTCACGTAACCCTCCGCCATTTCAAGGTAACGCGCGCCCTTGGCTTTCGTCCCGAACATAGTGCCTACTTGGGAGCGCAGGCCCTTGCCCAAATCCTCAAGCCCCGCGCCGATAGGCAGCCCGCCTTCGGAAAACGCCGTCTGCGAGCGCCCGTAGACGATTTGCAGGAAAAGCTCCCTCATAGCGACGTTTATCGCGTCGCACACAAGGTCGGTGTTCAGCGCCTCAAGGAGCGTCTTGCCGGGCAGAATCTCCGCCGCCATAGCCGCCGAGTGAGTCATGCCCGAACAGCCGATGGTCTCTACAAGGGCCTCCTCGATTATGCCGTCCTTGACGTTGAGCGTCAGCTTGCACGCGCCCTGCTGCGGCGCGCACCAGCCCACGCCGTGCGTCAGCCCGCTGATGTCCTTGTTTTCCTTAACCTGGACCCACCTGCCCTCTTCGGGTATGGGCGCGGGCCCGTGGTACGCGCCCTTTGCTACAGGGCACATATGTTCTACTTCCGCGGAATACATCATTCCGTATATCCCCCCAGTTTATAGAATTTATGAAGCGGCGCAATCCCGCTTTTTTTATTGTAACGCTAATGACACATAAAGTCAATAAAAAAATCGCGGATTCGGCGCGATTTTTAACTGAAATCTATTTTCCTTTAGTCATCTCGGCGTTTTCCTTGACTCGTCCAAAAATTTCAGCGGCTGAGCTATCGCCGGAACTATTATGAATCCCGAAATCGCCTCCGGCACGCCGTTCGTCACGGCTATTCCAAGGAGCAGGGCGCGCGCGGCGGCGGAGTCCGGATAGCCGTTCCGCGCCCAGACTGAGCTGCCCCTGTGCAGTAAATATATCCCGCCAAGGACGAATACCGTGTTTATAACCGCGCCCGCCGCGCCGCACAGCGAGTACGCCAGGGCGCGCTTCACGGACGGGCCGCCCGGAAAAGGCTTCATTATAAAGTTAAAAAACCCGCACAGGTACGCGGGGGCCAGGCCCACAACGGCGCGGGGCACGACCGACACGAGCGGGTCTCGCATAAGCGGCGTGAGCAGGCCCGTCGGCGCGACAATGGCTCGGGTCATCGAGAGAAGCCCCCAAATAAGCCCGAGGACGACCCCCACCGGCGCGCCGTAAACAAGCGAGCCGGCGATAACCGTGATGTGTATCAGCGTAATGCTCAAAGGCCCGATAGTTATGTATCCCCAACCGGGCACGGCGGTCTGTATTATTATTATGGCGACAAATACGCCAAGCACGGATATTTTGCGTATTTTAGAAGCCGATGCGTCCCGCGTCATTTTTAGAATCAACCCTTTTTGTTTTTTGAATAGGACTCCGCCATATACTGAGCTTTATAGGCCTGTACTTTCGGGACGTAAGCCCGCGTTTCCTCGTAAGGCGGCACCCCGCCGTATTTATCGACCGCGCCCGGCCCGGCGTTATACGCCGCCAGCGCCTTAGACTCGTCGCCGTTAAAACGAAGCAGCATTTCATAAAGATAATGCGAACCGCCGTCAACATTCTGAAATACGTTGTATGAATCGACCACGCCAAGCCCCTCCGCCGTCCCCGGCATAAGCTGCATAAGCCCCCGCGCGCCGGCGGGCGACGACGCGTCCGGATTCCCGCCGCTTTCCTGTTTTATAACGGCGCGGATCAAGTTTTCGTCAAGGCCGTACTTTTGGGCGGAGGTCTTTACGGCCACGTCGATCGCGCTTTTAAGACCCTCGTCGGAGCTGTCTCCATTGAGGTAATTCAGCAGGATTTTATTAAACTCCGGGTTTTGCGCCCCGGCCCCTGCGCCCTGTTCGGTCTTAGCCTTGGGCTTGAGCTTGGAAACATAAAAATCCGGCGGCGCGTAAACGCCGCTGAAATCCTTCATTATGTCGTTATAAATAGAAGAAGCAAGAGAATCCATCGTTTACCCTCCGCGAACCGCGAGTAGTATAATAAGTCATACTAACCTCAGATTAAAAAGGAGACAAACGAGCGCTGCAAAACGCCAGAGGGCGTTTTGCGTTTTAAGCGAAGTTTGACGACTATTTTAATCGGGATTAGTATCTGCTTAATTATAGCACGGAAAGCCCCGTTTGTCAAGCGCGAAAACAAAAAAACCGCGGCGGCGGGGCTTTCTCCCTTATCCTTCCGAATATCGCAACCGAGTTTTTGGTTGGGTCGGCGTACATAGCCCGATATGTGTGCCGCGCGCTGAACGGAGGGTTGCCCGTTTTATTGCCTGTTGTAATCCCGTTATGGGCGCTTCCGCCGTCGGGCGCGACGTCGTCTCCATCCATTTGGTGCTCGTAGCACCCAGCTTGGTCAAAATCAAGATAAGGCCCGCCGAGCTTGGAGTTCGCGGTATCTCCGACTACATAATAATAATCGGCGCCGGCCAGTATTTTGTAATTCTTAAAACCGTCGCCGCCGTAGTTAAAAGTCTGAGTCGCGTGGAGCTGTTCGATTGTGGCTTTCGGCGGCTCTATCGCGTCCGCGGCTTCCTCCGCGCCGGAATATGACGAGTCCTCGCCGACACGCTCGCTTAAGAATTTTTTGTTTTTCATTACGAAAAACCCTTTTTCCAAGTTCGCAATATTATAAGCTCGCGTAGCTTTATATCGCGCACTCATAGTATCCATAATTATTATAAGGCGGACTATACAATCCGTCAACCGGCGTAACGGTTTTGCAATATAAATTCCCCCTTGCCCGCTCCGCCATTTTATGTTAAAATATGAAGGAATATAATTTCGGAACGCAAAAGATATTTAATCAGGAGGAGTTTTTATGGGTAAAGTGGAAATCACGCGGGACGTCTGCCCCGTATTCGGCAAGCGCGTAAAACTGACCAACGGCGTCGTGGAACTGGCGGCTTCGCTTGAGTTCGGGCCGCGCGTCCTTTCTTTCAGTCTTTGCGGCAAGGAAAATATGCTGTATAACGACAAAGATAAAAAGACGCTCGGCGATAAGTTCGACATATACGGCGGGGACCAGATACGCCTTTGCGGCGGGCACAGGATTTGGATAAGCCCGGAGGTGATGCCCCGGTGCTATCACCCCGACAACAAGCCCGTCGAGTGCGTGGAAATTGAGGACGGCCTTGAGCTTCGAGGCGCGGTCGAGGAAAAAAACAATATCCAGAAAATTATGGTCGTCAAGATGGACGAAAACTCCCCCCGCGTGTCTTTGCGCCATATCATTCGGAACACCGGGCTGTGGGACGTGGAGTTCGCCCCGTGGTGCATCACTATGATGGCGCCGGGCGGCAAGACCGTTATCCCTATGAGCACGGAAAAGACGGGCGCGCTCCCGAACCGTTACCTTACCCTTTGGGATTATTCCGATATGTCCGACCCGCGCGTAAACTGGGGCAAAGAATTTATCACGATTAAGCAGGACGAGTCTATGGCGAACCCCTTCAAAGTCGGCCTGAGCAACGACAAGGGCTGGGCGGCTTATTTCAACCGGGGCCAGGTTTTCCTGAAATTTTTCGAGCCGGACTCCGTGTTGGGCAACTATCCCGACAACGGCTGCACCTACGAAAGCTACACGAACGATTTTATGCTTGAAATGGAAACTTTAGGAGAAATTATGCTAGTCTCCCCCGACGAGGAAGCGGAAATCACCGAGGAATGGGAGATTTACGAGGCCCCCGAGGCCCCCTCCGACGACGGCGAGGCTATAAAGGCCGCGCTGAAAAATAAGATTGACTTTAACCAAACGTGATAAATATAACGCCAGCAAGCGGCGATACCCGCCGGCGGGGCCTCCCCCCGCCGTACATACCGGCCGCGGCCGTTTAACGTAAAACCGGCCGTACCGCGACGTCTCAGGTTAAGCGAGGGCTTTATTAATGAAAACCAAAAGCAATAAAAAATACATTTTTGTCACGGGAGGCGTGGTGTCCGGCCTTGGCAAGGGGATTACCGCCGCGTCTCTGGGGAATCTGCTCAAGGCGCGCGGCCTCTCGGTGACAATCCAGAAATTCGACCCGTATCTTAACGCGGACCCCGGCACAATGAGCCCCTATCAGCACGGGGAGGTTTTCGTGACGGAGGACGGCGCGGAGACTGACCTTGACCTTGGGCACTACGAACGGTTCGTCGATGAAAATCTTACCGTCAACAGCAACGTCACGAGCGGCAAGATTTACTGGAGCGTTATTAATAAGGAAAGAAAAGGCGACTACCTCGGCAGCACGGTGCAGGTTATCCCGCACGTGACCGACGCGATAAAGGAGCGCATTTACTTCACGGGGAAGTCTTTCGGCTCCGATATTGTCATTACTGAAATCGGCGGCACCGTGGGAGACATCGAAAGCCTGCCTTTCCTTGAGGCCATACGCCAAGTCTCGCAGGACGTGGGCAAGGAGAACGCGCTTTATATTCACGTGACGCTTATCCCCTACCTCTCCAGGTCCGAGGAAATGAAAACGAAGCCGACCCAGCACTCCGTAAAGGAGCTGCTCTCCATAGGGATTCAGCCGGACATCATAGTCTGCCGGACGGAAAAGCCTATGAGTGAGGAAATGAAGGATAAGCTGACGCTTTTCTGCAACCTGAAGCCCGGCTGCATAATCCAGAATCCTGACTGCGACGTGCTTTACGAGGTGCCGCTCATTTTGGAACGGGAAAACTTCGCCCAGCGCGTGTGCGCCCTGCTCAGCCTGCCGTGCGCGGAGCCGGACCTTACCGAATGGACGGAGCTTGTGTCCGTCTGCAAGAATTTAAGCCGGGAGGTCAGCATTGCCATAGTCGGCAAATACGTTGAGCTTCACGATGCGTATCTTTCAATCGTCGAGTCGCTTTCCCACGCGGGAATAGCCAACGGCTCGGCGGTAAAAGTGAAATGGGTTAACTCGGAGGAGATTGACGCGAGCAACGCCGCCGCCTGTCTGGAGGACGTTTCGGGCGTTATAGTCCCCGGAGGGTTCGGCAACCGCGGCATAGACGGCAAAATCGCGGCCATAAATTACGCGCGGACGAACAACGTCCCGTTTTTAGGAATCTGCCTTGGTATGCAGCTCGCCGTGGTGGAGTACGCGCGAAACGCCGTGAACCTGCCGGACGCTCATTCCGCTGAAATTAAGCCGGACGCGCGGAATACCGTCATAGACATAATGCCGGAGCAGATAACCGTTGAGGATTTGGGCGGCACTATGCGGCTCGGCGCGTACCCCTGCCGCGTCGCCAAAGACACGAAAGCGTGGGCGGTCTACGGAGAGGACATTATTTTCGAGCGCCACCGCCACAGATACGAGTTTAACAACGTATACCGGAAAGATTTAAGCGACGGAAACTTCACCTTCGCGGGGCTTTCGCCCGACGGGCGGCTTGTGGAGATTATAGAACTGCGCGGTCATCCGTTTTTTATCGGCGTTCAGTTTCACCCGGAGTTTAAGTCCCGCCCGAATAAGCCGCACCCGCTTTTTAAAGCGCTTGTGTCCTCCGCTCTGGCTTTCCGCGGAAATTAAAAATAGGTATTCCGTTTTTGTGAAAGTTGGTGTATAATTATGATTGAAATTCTTTATCCCGATATGTACGTGACTTCAGTATATTCCGTACCTTACAGGCGGCTTCGCCGGCGCGGGATAGACACGCTGTTTTTTGATGTGGACAACACTCTTGTGCCGCACGACGTAAAGCGGCCGACTAAGCGAGTCGCCGCGCTCTTCCGCCGCCTTACGGAAATGGGCTTTAAGATATGCGTCGTCAGCAACGGGCGCAGGGGCAGAGTCGAGCGGTTCGTGTCGCTCCTGCCGCCGATTGCCGGATATGTTTATTTCGCGGTGAAACCCTTGTTTTACGGCGTTAAGAAGGCCTGCCGAATTACGGCGGCAAGCCCCCGCAGCATAGCGATTATAGGAGACCAGGTTTTTACGGACGTTCTCGCGGGCAGGCGAGCGGGTTTTTTCTCGGTTCTGGTGCGGCCCGTCTCGGAGCGGGACGAACTTACGACCGCGCTTAAACGCCCCGTTGAAAGAATCGTCATAAAAAAATACAGAAGATCGAAACGGCGGCGGAAAAACGCGTTGATTTTTGACAGATACCTGCGCGCTTAAAAACAAAATCTCTGGCAAAAGGGGTACTTTCGATGGCGGAACAAAAGGAAACGGTAAAAAATTACATGCGGGACTGCGTTAACGACGTTTTGAACGTGGTGATGGAAAAGGTGAGCTGCTGCAGCTGCGAGAAATGCCGTATGGACGTGATAGCTATGGCGCTTAATGCCCTGCCGCCGAAATATATAGTGACGAAAAAGGGGGAGCTTTACAGCAAGCTCTCGAAGCTCCAGCAGCAGTTTGAGGTTGACGTGATGCGAGAGGTGGCCCGCGCGGCGGAGCTTGTGTCGAAAAGGCCCCGGCACGGCGATTCATAACTTATTAAAAATGATTAAAATATATTTTCTTGGAGGATTTTTATGATTTCCGCAAGCGAGTTTAGAAACGGCGTAACTGTAGGCATAGACGGCGATATTTTCACCGTCATAGAGTTTCAGCACGTCAAACCCGGCAAGGGAGCGGCTTTCGTGCGCACGAAGCTCAAGAACATAATCACGGGCGCGGTTATTGAGCGCACCTTCCGCCCGACGGAAAAGGTTGAGCGCGCCCAGATTGACCGCAAGGATATGCAGTACCTTTACAAGGACGGCGAGCTGTTTCATTTTATGGACAACGAGTCCTTCGAGCAGATTGCCGTTTCCGCCGGGGATGTGGGCGATTCGCTCAAATTCGTCAAGGAAAACGAGACCGTTAAGGTGCTTTCTCACGAAAGCAAGGTTTTCGGCATAGAGCCGCAGTTAATCGTGGAGCTTGAAATAACCGAGACCGAGCCGGGCTTCAAGGGGGACACCTCCACCGGCGCGTCCAAACCCGCCACCCTTGAGACCGGCGCCCAGATAAACGTGCCGCTGTTCCTGTCCGTCGGCGAAAAAATCAAAATTGACACAAGAACGGGAGAATACGTCGGCAGGGCGCAGTCCTAGCTTAGGCTTAACTTATCTTAACATTCGCTTTTTAATTGTAAACTATTGACGACCCTATGACTTACGTGTTATACTTACTTATCCGCGCAAGCAATACGCGGGCTGACGACAACTGAATATTCGCGCTTTTTGCGCCGGGGAGGCTTCCGCTTTAGGCGATGCCCCGCTCGGTGGGGAAATGGAATCCGGTGAAAATCCGGAGCGTGTGCGGCTGAAAAGCCAATCACCGACGCCGTGAGCGCATTGAGGCCGCAAGCCGAGGCGAAAGCCGGTCACTGTTCCTCCTTGGAATGGGAAGGCTGGGTTGCGGACGCGGAAATCCTCTTGGATTTCCGGAATTGCGTAAGCCGGAAGACGAGCAGGGGGCGTTATCCGCGCGGGGCGTTTCCGCTCCGGATTTTTTTACGCACCCGCGTTGGTTAAATGTTTATGGGAATACGGCCATTGACGACTTTTGTGTTGTCGTGGCCTTTTATATTGCGTCCGCGGAAAACGACCTACAGGAGGGGTTTTATGAGAAACACAAGGTTTTCCGGGCGCTTCGCGGCGTTTTTGCTGTCGTTCTTAGCGGCGGTTTCCGGCCTGCGCGTCCCGGCGCTCGCGTCGGGTTCCGTCAGCGTTGCGCTGTCTTATCAGGCGGACGGCAGCGGGTTTCGCCTGGCGCGGCGGGCAGTCGCCGTTTCGCCGGGGCTTTCGGAGGAATACGGGTACGCGGACGCGTATTACGGCACGGCCGCGACTGCCCTTGACGCTATTGTCGCCGCGCATATCGCGGCGCTCGGCGAAGGCAATGTAAGCGGCAGCCTAACGGTCGGCCCGACGGGCTTTTTGTCAAACTTTATGGGCGACGGCTCCGGTAATTTCGTCTATTTCGTCAACGGCTCCCTCTCGGGCGCGGCGGCGGGTTCTGTGCGGCTGAACGACGGCGACGCCGTGGAACTATTCTCTATACAGGACGCCTACGCTTATTCAGACGCGCGCGCCTGGTTCGAGCGCGACGGTAAGCGTGCCGGCGCGCTTACCGTCGGCAAGGGCGTTAGTTTCGACCTCGCCCTCAAGGGGATTGATTGCGTAATTTACGGCGAAGGCTCCGGCGCGGGCCTTTACGGATACAGGGACGGGATTGAGGGCGCGCTTGCCGTCCTTCTGGCGGACGACCCCGACGGCGGCGCTTATATCGACGCCCCCTTAGGCGAAACGGGCGCGGGCGGCGTTATTTCGCTTTCTTTCGACACTCCGGGGCTGTATATCCTTTCGGCGATTGATTATGACACCGATTACGGCTTTCCGCTGATGTCGCCGTGGCTTGCGGTCACGGTGACGAATAGCGGCGGCGCGCCCGCGGTCACGTCAAGCGGCTTTGCCAACCCGCCGCCCGCGCCCCTCGCGCCGTCGGAAGTCCGGACCGACGCGCGGACGGCCCTCGGCGACACTTTGTCGTACCTAGTCAGCAGCCAGGCCCCCTCCCCCCAATACGGGCAAGAGTGGGAAATCCTCGCTCTGGCCCGCTCCGGGCGCTCCGTCCCGGCTGGATATTACGAAGGGTATTACGCCAGCGTCAAGGACAAACTGGCGCGAGTCAGCTCGAATCAGCTCTCCGCCAATTCCACGGATAATTCCCGCCTGGCCCTGGCGCTGACGGCAATCGGCGTTAACGCGGCTAACGCGGAGGGGCGCAATCTGCTCGCTCCCCTCGCGGATTATGACTACGCCACGGGTCCGGGCATAAACGGCGCGGTTTACGCGCTTCTGGCTTTCGACGCGAAAAATTACGCCATACCGCCCGCGCCCTCCGGAGGCGCCCAAACGTCGCGGGAGAATCTCATAGCGTTTATTCTGGCGCGGGAGCTTCCCGGCGGCGGCTTTTCGTGGAGCGGCGCGGGCGAGATAGACCCGGACATAACGGCAATGGCCCTGCAGGCCCTCGCGCCCTATAAAAACAGCAGCGCGGACGCCGGCGCGGCAATCGCGCGCGCTCTGGCCAAGCTGACGGCGGCGCAGGATTATTATGGCGGGTACGCCTCGTGGGGCAGCGTCAGCGCGGAAAATATGGCGCAGGTCATAGTGGCGGCGGCGGCGCTCGGCCTTGACCCCTCGGCGGACCCGCAATTTACGAAAGGCGGCGGCAGCGCCGTTTCCGCGATGCTCCGGTTTTACGCGGACGGCGGCGGCTTCCAAAGCGCTTCCTCCCCAGGCGCGGCTAACGCCATGTCCACATATCAAGCGGCTTACGCGCTCGCCGCCTATAGCCGCCTGCTGAATCACCAAAATCCGCTGTACGATATGCGCGACTGCGATATCACCCTGACGGAGGGCGGCGGCGGTCAGTCCGGCGGCGGGGGAAGCGGCCCCGGCGGCTCCACAAGCGCCGTCACGGAGATAACTGTCGTTTTCCGGCTAATCGGCGGCACAATACACCTTGACGGCGCGGAGGGCCACTCTCGGTATATCGAATGGATTCCGTACTCGCGGTATAGTTTTGAGCAAAACCAAGTCAGCGTCTGCGACGCGCTGCTTCGCGCGCTGAACGAAGCGGGGCTTGACCAGGAGGGCGCGGAGGGCAATTATCTTTCGGGAATCCGCGCGCCCGCCTCTCTTGGCGGCTATTGGCTCCGCGAGTACGACGACGGGCCGTATTCCGGCTGGCTGTACTCGGTAAACGGCGTTTATCAGCAAACCGGCATTAAAGATTATCTGCTTTCCGACGGCGACGTCGTGCTCGTGCACTACACCGACGATTATACGCGGGAAACGAATCTTGACAATTCAGGCGGCGGCACGGGCGGCGGCGGGGTCTCCGGCGGCGGGGCGGCCAGCGAAACCGAGCCGCCCCCTATCGCCGCTTCCGAAACCGCGCCGCCGAAGGAAAACACGCTCCCCGACGACGAGGGCGAGGACCCGGACGAAAAAACCGACGCGCCGCGAGAATTCCCCTCGGAGGGCTGGGAAAACCCCTTCAGCGACGTTTCCTCCGACGACTGGTTTTATGAGGCGGTCCGAGAGGCCCAGACAAGCGGCTTAATGGTCGGGCTTCCCGACGGCTCTTTCGCGCCGGATTCCCCGGCGACGCGTGCTATGGCGGCGCAAATCCTTTTCCGGTTTGAGAAAGAACCCGAAGCGGCGGGCGCCGAATTTGACGACGTTAAATCTGGCGACTGGTACGCGGACGCGGTGGCTTGGGCCAGCGAGCGCGGCGTCGCCCAAGGGTACGGCGGCGGGCGCTTCGGCGCGGGCGACGGCCTCACTAACGAGCAGCTAGCGGTTATGCTGCGCCGCCTCGCCGGGCTGATTGGCATAGACACGACGGAAACGGAATCGGAACATTATCCGCGCTTCGCGGATACAGGCGGCGCTTCGGAATGGGCCGAAGCCGCCGTGAAATGGGCGTATCCTAAGGGTTTGCTTGCTCAAGAATCCCCGGAGGCGATTAACCCAAAAACCGTCCTGACCCGCGCCGAAGCCGCGCATATAATTACAACATTTTTGAAGCTTGCTGTACAGCGAAGTGAATAAAAGCTGAAAAACCGTGATAAAACCCTCGAAAACCCGATGAAGTCATTGACCGCGGGCGCGAAACCAGCGACGCGGCCGGCAAACTCACGCGGGTTCCGGCGACGCCAAGCAAATTGCCAACCTTCGAGGTTGGCAATTTTTGAGCTTAATAATTTACCTCGCTTGGGCGAAAACGGAGGCGCCTTGCCCATTTCCTCAAGGCGATAAACAGCGCTACAGGTTGAAACTACCGCGTGATTGCAGAGGTTTTAGTTTCCGCGTTCCAGGCGACATTTGCGCCCAAAGCCTCTGAAGGAAACCTCAAGGCCACAAACAAGCAGTCATTTCGGATTTGAGCGGAAACGTCCAGCTCAACCAGGCCGCCATTTACATAGTCTGGGAAAGAGAGGATAGTAAACGCCTGAAACTCAGGCGTCAATAAGGAAAACGGTTGTCCATTTTTCCAAGATGGCGTCTGTGTCTACATCAATATCTAAAATAAACAGATTCTCTTTTAGTATCACGATATGGTAATAGTACACTGTGTTTTAAGTACACTGTGTTTTAAGTACACTGGCAGTTAATTGAACCTTATTTTTGGAAGGAGTCCAAATTACTCGGCCATATTCATCAGGCTCATACAACCCCAACTTTCGTTCAGGATCGAAAGCGCCCTCTGTTTCAGGAGGAATGGGGGCATAAAGCCATCCATTCCGAATGAAAACCTGCCCCGAAATGAGGGCTTTCAGTTTCATTGAAAAACAAATTAATGAAAGTATCCGCGTCAGGCGCGCCAATAGCAGGCGTATTACCCGCCTGTGCGGATATGGCAGGAATAACGCTCCTTATTAAAATCCCCTAATCCAAATAATCCTTCAATTTCTTGCTCCTGCTCGGGTGCCTCAGCTTCCGGAGCGCCTTCGCCTCAATCTGCCTAATCCGCTCCCGCGTCACCTTAAACTCCCGCCCGACCTCCTCGAGCGTCCTCGCCCTGCCGTCGTCCAGCCCGAAGCGCAGGCGGAGCACCTTTTCCTCCCTGTCCGTGAGAGTATCAAGCACCTCCATAAGCTGCTCCTTGAGCAAGGTGAACGCCGCGGCCTCGGCGGGGGCCAGAATGTCCTCGTCCGGGATAAAATCCCCCAAGTGGGAGTCGTCCTCCTCGCCAATCGGCGTTTCGAGGGAAACCGGCTCCTGGGCGATTTTCGTGATTTCGCGCACCTTTTCGACAGACATCTGCATTTCCTTGGCCAGCTCGTCCGCGGAGGGCGCGCGCCCCAGCTGCTGAAGAAGCTGGCGCTCCACGCGAATCAGCTTGTTTATCGTCTCGACCATATGCACGGGAATCCGTATTGTCCGCGCCTGGTCGGCAATCGAGCGCGTAATGGCCTGACGAATCCACCAGGTGGCGTAGGTGCTGAACTTGAAGCCCTTGCGGAAATCAAACTTTTCGACCGCCTTAATAAGGCCCAGGTTCCCCTCCTGAATCAAATCCAGAAACAGCATTCCGCGCCCGACGTATCTCTTGGCAATGCTCACCACCAGGCGGAGATTGGCCTCCGCGAGGCGCATTTTCGCGGAGGAATCCCCCTGCTCCATACGCTTGGCGAGTTCGATTTCCTCATTGGCCGAAAGCAGCGGCACCTTGCCGATTTCCTTAAGGTACATGCGCACGTGGTCGTCAATGCTGACGCTGCCGTCGGCAAAGGAAAGCTCTATGTCTTTTTCTATGTCCGCGTCCGCTGAATCGTCTAATATGTCTATACCCTGCTCCTCCAAATATTCGTTGATTCTATCAATCGCCTGCGCGGGTAAGTCGCAATCCGCGAAAAACGCGTCGACCTCTTTATGGTCAAGCATATTTTTCTGACTTTTGCCTATCGCCGCCAGTTCTTTCAAGCGATTCAGGAAGTCCGCCTCGCCGATTGCTGTTTTCAACCCTACCAATCCCTTCATATATACTGTATTCTTAACAATACGTGACCGTTGTATACAAAATCCCCGCCTGCGGGGCCTGTCAAGGGCGGTTCTCCCGTGTTTTAAGGTAATCCCGCGCGAGCAGGTCCGCCGCGAAGTATTCCTCCTCCGTGCTGGCGTTCGCTATCAGCCGGGCTATGTGCCCTTCCGTGACCGCGCGTATCATTTCCCGCACGGTCTTTTCGTCCGTTATGCTTTCGTCAAGCTCCGCGCCGCTTCCCGAAAGGATTTCGGCGGCCCGCGCCTGTTCCTCCGCCGTTTCGTACAGGCTGACTATTTCGGAGGGGCGGACCGGCTCCCCCGCCGGGGCGCGCCGCGTAATTTCGGCGAAGATGGCCCGGTGCGCCTCCGTCGGCATATACTCCGGCGTTAGCTCCGCCGCCGCGATTACCGCGAAGTCCGGATTTTCGGCCATTACGCGCAGAAGCGCGCCCGACGCGGTTATATAGCGCTCAGGTCTTGCTTGCGGCGCATAGAGCTGTGTTTTCGGCGGCCGGGCGGGCGGCGCCCCCTCCTTTGCCGCCCGCGTCTCGACCTCGGCGGCTATCCCCTCGGCCGGCAGGCGGAGCTTCTCCGAAAGCTCCTTTATATGTACGCTTCGCTCAATCGGGCTTCTGCCCGAAAGAAAGGCCGCCGCCTCGTTCACGAAGTCAACCTTTCCCGCCGCCGAGCTTATGTCGTGCTTTTCCATAACGCGGGATATTATAAAGCTCACGGAGCTTTCCGCGCCGCCGAGCGCCTCCCGCATTGCCCTCGGGCCGTATTTGCCTAAAAACTCGTCCGGGTCTTTAGCCCCGCCGAGCAGCAGAACCTTAACGGAAACCCCCGCTCCCTCCAGAATGGGAATGGCCCGCTCCGCCGCCTTTACCCCCGCTCCGTCGCTGTCGAAAAGAAGGGTGACCTTTTTCGCCCAACGCCGTATAAGGCCCGCGTGTTTCTCGTTAAACGCGGTGCCAAGGGAAGCCACGGTTTCGGCAAACCCCGCCGAATACATAGCTATGGCGTCCATATACCCTTCCGTCAAAATAAACTCCCCTTTTGCCGCTTTTTTAGCGAAATTTATCGCGTAAAGGTTCCGGCTTTTGTCAAACACTGGCGTGTCCGGGGAGTTCATATATTTGGCGGCCTCCTGACCGGTAAGGTCGCGTCCGCCGAAGCCCGCCACGCGCCCCTGCGAGTCAAAAATCGGGAACATCAGCCGCCCTCTGAATTTGTCTATAAATCCGCTTTTTGAGCGGGTAATCAGCCCGGCGGATAAAAGTATATCGTCAGAAAAGCCGTCGGACTTTAGTTTTTTCCGTAATAAATCCCAATTATTTGACGAATAGCCCAAGCCGAAGCGTATGCGCGCGTTTTTTGACAGGCCCCTGCCGTCCATATAGGCGCAGGCCCCCGCGCCCTCCTCCGTTTTGAGGTTGTCGTAAAAAAAACGCGCCGCCGCCTTGTTGACCCTGTAAATTTCCTCTTTTTTCGCCTGTTCCTCTTTTTCCCCGCGGGAAAGCTCTTTTTCCGGCAGGCTCACGCCGGCGCGCCGCGCCAGCCGTTCGACGGCCTCCGTGAAGTTCAGGCCTTCTTTTTTCATAACAAAGGTGTACGCGTTGCCCGACTCCCCGCAGCCGAAGCAGTGATAAAGCCCCCTGTCGGGGTTCACGGAAAACGACGGCGTTTTTTCCTTATGAAACGGGCACAGCCCCATATATGACGCGCCCTTCCGCTGAAGCGCCACGTGTTCGCCTATAAGCCCGGCTATGTCCGTGGCGCTTGTTACTTCGTCCAGAACGTACTGCGGATATAAAATAAAACCGCCCCCCGTTCACTTCTGAATATAGCAGTTGAACAATGGGTTGACGCGAACTTGCTCGGTGTTTCTGATTGTCTAAAAAAGATTTAGACAATCAGAAGCCTCCTCCTTGTTCGCGGAAAACCCATTTGTGAGACTGCCGCTCTTTTACTTTTCATGGTTCAGGAAAAGTAAAAGAACTCTATGCCTTGTCCTTTATTTCCTTTAATATTCTGTCAATAAACGGCTGCGCGGGCTGTTCGCCCTCCTCGCCGGCGCGGCTCCGGACGGAAACCGTGCCCGCTTCGGCCTCCTTTTCCCCCACGACAAGTATATACGGAACGCGCCCGTTCCTTGCCTCGCGGATTTTGAAGCCGATTTTCTCGGCGCGCAGGTCGGTCTCAACGCGGATTCCAGCTGTGTCAAGCTTTTCGGCGACGGCGGAGGCGTAATCCGCGTATTTGTCCGAAATCGGCAACACCGCCGCCTGCACCGGCGAAAGCCACAGCGGGAACGCCCCCGCGAAATGTTCGGTAAGAATTCCTATAAACCGCTCAATACTGCCGAAAACGACGCGGTGAATCATCACCGGGCGGTGCGCGGCCCCGTCCGCTCCGACGTACTCAAGCCCGAACCGCTCCGGCATCTGGAAGTCCAGCTGAACCGTGCCGCACTGCCACGTCCTGCCGAGCGAATCCTCAAGGTGAAAATCAATTTTCGGGCCGTAAAAAGCCCCGTCGCCCTCGTTCACGGCGTAAGGGAGGTTAAGGTCACCGAGAGCCTCTTTCAGCGCGTTTTCGGCGCGCTCCCAGTCCTGGGCGGCGCCCATGCTGTCCTCTGGGCGGGTGGACAGCTCCACGTAATACTTAAAGCCGAATTTTGTGTAAACGCCGTCAATAAGCGCGATTACTCCTTTTATCTCGTCCTTGACCTGCTCCGGCGTCATAAAGATATGCGCGTCGTCCTGCGTGAAGGCGCGGACGCGCATAAGCCCGTGGAGCGTGCCGGATTTTTCGTGCCGGTGGACTATACCAAGCTCCCCCATTCTGAGCGGCAAATCCCGGTACGAGCGGGTGTTAAGCCCGTAAACGAGCATTCCGCCGGGGCAGTTCATAGGCTTCAGGGCGTGCTCCTTGCCCTCGATTTCGGTAATGTATATATTGTCCTTGTAGTGGTCCCAGTGGCCGGAGCGCTCCCATAGGGCCTTATCAAGCATAAGCGGGCTTAAAATCTCCTTATAGCCCGCCGCTTTATGGATTTCACGCCAGTAGTTTATAAGCTCGTTTTTCAAAATCATACCCTTGGGCAGGAAAAACGGGAAGCCCTGACCCTCCTCCAGAATGGCAAAAAGCTCAAGCTCCCGGCCGAGTTTGCGGTGGTCGCGCTTTTTGGCCTCTTCTATCCGCTCAAGGCGCTCGGCAAGCTGGCTGGCTTTCGGGAAGCTAACCCCGTAAATCCGCGTCAGCATCTGGTTTTTCTCGCTCCCTCGCCAGTACGAGCCTGACACGGACGTCAGCTTGACCGCTTTGACCGGCGCCGTGGTCATTAAATGCGGCCCCGCGCAAAGGTCGATAAAATCCCCCTGTTTATAAAAAGAAAGCGGAGCGTCCTCCGGCAGGTCGTTTATAAGCTCTATCTTATACGGCTCGCCGCGTTCCCCCATAAGTTTAAGGGCCTCCGCGCGCGGCAGCTCGAAATACTCAAGAGGCAGCTCCTCTTTGGCGATTTTTTTCATTTCCTCCTCAATCGCCGGAAGCTCCTCGGCCAGCATCGGCCGCGAAAACTCAAAGTCGTAATAAAACCCGTTCGCGACAGCGGGTCCGATGGCCAGCTTCGCGTCCGGGTAAAGGCGCTTGACCGCCTGCGCCATTATGTGCGAGCTTGTGTGCCAGAACGCCTTTCTGCCGCCCTCGCCGTCGAAAGTTTCTATGGACGCCTCCGCGTCCGCGTCTATGGGAAAGCGCAAATCCCGCAAGCGGCCGTCCACGACCGCCGCGCACGCAGCCTTCGCGAGCCCCGCGCCTATATCCCCCGCGATTCGGGCGGGGCTTACGGCTTCGGCGTATTCTTTTACCACGCCGTCTTTCAGCGTTACTTTAATCATAGCAATCTCCTTTGTCAGTATTATTTCGTAACGGGGAACCCGCGCGGCGTTCGGAGGCACGTTTCTTCATCAATAGTTACTTCCGCGAATATCTACCATTATTTTTATGCCGCGTCTTTTCGCGCTATCCGCCGAGCCGCCGAAAACTTAAGGCGCCCTTCGTTTTTTCATAGCTATAACAAAAGCGCAATATTGAGATTATTATATCACTTCCGGCGGGATTTTGTCCATAAGTAAATGTAAGTTTTGCCAGCGCGGATATTTTTATGTATAAATTTTTGTAAATTTTTCTTGACTTTTTTCTCGAAACAGTGTATTATAATTATTACCGCGCCGAAAGCGCGTATCCTTGCTTCAAGCTTCGCTTGAGGCCAAGACCATAAGGAGGTGCAGTATGAACAAGTATGAAATGGCGCTTGTGCTCAAACCGATTGAGGAAGCCGCCGCCAAAGAGGAATTTGAGAAAATCAGCGGGATTATAACCCGTTTCGAGGGTTCGATCGATAAGGTTGACGAGTGGGGCAAACGCCGCCTCGCCTACGAGATTGATAAACTCAACGAAGGCGTCTATTATTTCGTTACTTTCCTGGCGGAGCCTTCCGCCCCGAAAGAAATCGAGTCCCGCGTGCGTATACGTGAAAACGTGCTTCGTTACTTGATTATCCGTGTCGATGAATAAGTCGGAATAATTAAGGAGTAATTTATGAACAAAGTTATACTTATGGGGCGGCTGACCAAAGACCCCGAAGTGCGCTATTCCCAAGGCGCGGAACCTGTCACTATAGCCCGTTATACCCTCGCCGTGCGCAAGCAGTTCAAGCGCGAGGGGGAGGCCGACGCGGACTTTATTAACTGCGTGGCGATAGGCAAGCGCGGGGAGTTCGCCTCAAAATGGCTTCAAAAAGGGCGCCAGGTGGCCGTTTGCGGGAGGCTCAGCATACGCGAGTACGACGGGCAGGACGGCAAACGCGCCTGGTTTACGGAGGTCGTCGTGGACGATCAGTATTTCGCCGACAGCAAAGGCGGCGACGGCGGTTCCTCCTCCGCGCCCAATCTGCCTTCGGACGATTATTACGCTGAGGAAGCCCGGAGCCAGACGCGGGCCGAAAAAGCCGACAGCCCGACGAAGGGCGCGGCTCCCAAGGGTTTTTCCGCCCTTGACGAAAATTTAAGCGACGACGATTTACCGTTTTAACATTATATTTCGGAGGTGTTGTTTGTGATTCAAAAAAGACGCGGGCGCAAGAAAAAACGTGTTTGCGCGTTTTGCGCCGATAAAGTTACGCATATCGACTATAAAGACTTGGCAAAGCTTCGCCGCTTAGTGTCCGAGCGCGGGAAGATCCTGCCCCGGCGAATTACGGGAAACTGCGCGAAGCACCAGCGCACTCTCACCGTGGCGATTAAACGTGCGCGGCATATCGCGCTTCTGGCGTATACGCAGGAGTAAAGCTCCCGAGAGGGCTTACCTGATTTGCGTCCTATTTCGATTTATTTTGAGTTCATTTTCCGGCGGCAAGGGGCCTATGGCGCGCCGTAACGAAGCTTTACTAACGCGCTTAAACGCGCGGTTCTGCGGGAAAAGGGGGCGGAAGCTTATCGCCCCCTTTTCTTTTTATGCTTCATTTACCCCGCAACCGCAGGAATCTCGGGCGCTAACCGTTGCCGAATGGCTTTACGCGAAAACAGACGCTTATGCTTAGATTTTTACTTACTCAAAAGCAGCTTACGGGAATGATAGAATCCGCGCTTGCTTACGACGAAAGAGAAGCGAGCGAATAATCCGAGGCTTGCGGGATATGTCGATAAACCGCAAGTCATAACTTGAAACTAAAACCCTCGTGAGGAAACAAAATGAGGAAAAGGAAAAAGGAAGTCCGGCAAGCATACTTAAACGCACAGGCTACGCCGCTAACAAGAAGCACGACAAAGAAAATACTAAGATATAGCAAAAAACAGCCTGGCGAGCAGAGCCTGTGACGCTTGACGGCAAAAAGCCGCTCGAAATCGCAAAGCGCGCGGGCGTTCACATAAGCAACATTTACCGTGAGTTTGGGCGCGGACTTGAAAATCGACAAAGATCGAAAACTTGCCAGCCCTACGGAAAACAGGGCCGCAATAAAAAGCGGCCCTGTTTTTATTCCGTTTTTATTCTGTCACTCGTCCAGCCTCTCCTCGGATTCCTCGTCAAAATCCTCGTCGTCGTCAAAACCCTCGTCCTCAAGCTCGTCGTCGAATTCGTCCTCGTCCTCCAGGTCGCCTCCGTCTATATCCAGATCCTCGTCTATAAAATCCGTCAGCTTGCTGTCAGAGCCGATTATTCCAAGGTGCGCGGGGGTCTTGCTTATAATCTCAATATCGCTGTAAGTGCCGGAGCCGGCGGGAATCAGCTTGCCGATTATGACATTTTCCTTTAGGCCGACAAGAGGGTCAATTTTACCTTTAATCGACGCCTCCGTCAGCACGCGCGTCGTCTCCTGAAACGACGCCGCCGACAAGAACGAATCCGTGGCAAGCGACGCTTTAGTTATCCCAAGCAAAATCCGGGAGCCTTTAGCGGGGATAATCCCCTCTTTCTGAGCCTCGTCGTTCAAATCCTCAAACTCCAGCCAGTCCACCTGGGAGCCGGGCAGGAAATCCGTGTCCCCGTTTTCCTCTATGCGCACCCGCCGGAGCATCTGCCGCACAATCACCTCTATGTGCTTGTCGTTTATATCCACGCCCTGCAGGCGGTACACGCGCTGAACTTCTTTAATCATATAATCCTGCACGCCGCCGACGCCTTTTATTTTCAGGATTTCCTGAGGATATATATTCCCTTCGGTCAGCGGGTCGCCGGCTTCTATGGAATCCCCGTCGTGCACTTTAATGCGCGCCCCGAAGGGAATCAAGTATTCCGCGGACTCCCCAGTCTCCAAATTCTCCACGACGACTTCGGAGTTGCGCTTCGTGTCGTTTATGCGCACCCGCCCGGTGATTTCGGAAATTATGGCGATACCTTTCGGCTTGCGCGCCTCAAAAAGCTCCTCGACGCGGGGAAGGCCCTGCGTTATATCCTCGTTTGTGGCCACGCCGCCCGTGTGGAAAGTACGCATTGTAAGCTGCGTGCCCGGCTCCCCGATGCTCTGCGCGGCGATTATTCCAACAGCCTCGCCCACTCGGACAATGCGCCCGCTGCCCATATTCGCGCCGTAACACTTGGCGCAAAGCCCGTGCTTGGAGCGGCAGGTCAGGATTGTGCGGATATACACGCGGGAAATGCCCGCTTTTTCTATATTCTCCGCCGCGTCCGGCGTTATTATGGAGTCGGCCTTTACAAGGACCTCCCCCGTGTCCGGGTGTTCCACGGTGTTTATCGCCCAGCGGCCGCGTATGCGCTCCGAAAGAGGCTCTATAAGCTCCGTGCGGAGCAGCACGCCCCCGACCCGCTGATAAGCCGGGGTTTTAAGGGCCTCTATATGCTCCTCGGTGAAATTCTCACCGGCGCGGATAAGCGCGCCCTTGCCGGAATCCCGCGGGATGTCCTCCGCCGCCACGAAGTCAAGCAAGCCCTCTATCCGGGAAACCCGCTCCGCCGTGTCCACGCGCAAATCAACCCGCTTGAAGTCCATAAAAGAAGAAACCCACACGCCGGGGTATTCAGCCTCTTTACCGCCCACGCAGTCCCACTCGCGAATGATTATATCCTGGGACACGTCAACCAGCCGCCGCGTAAGGTATCCCGAGTCGGCGGTCTTGAGCGCCGTGTCGGTCAGGCCCTTGCGCGCGCCGTGCGCGGAGCTGTAATATTCCAAGACGGACAGCCCCTCGCGGAAGTTGCTCTTTACCGGCACCTCAATAGTATCGCCGGAGGGGCTGGCCATAAGCCCGCGCATACCCGTCAGCTGCCTTATCTGCGCAATCGAGCCGCGCGCTCCGGAGTCCGCCATCATTCGGATGCTGTTGAACGGGTCAAGGCTTTTAACCACGCTGACGGCCAAGCGGTCTATGCCGCGCGTCCAGATTTTAATTATATTCTTGTGCCGCTCCTCCTCCGTCAGGAGGCCCCGGTGATACATCCGCTCCACGTTGTCAACCTGAGTCTCGCTTTCCGCCAGGATTTCCGGCTTGTCGTCCGGCACCACCATATCCGCGGCGGAAACCGTCAGCGCGCCGCGCGTCGAGTATTTAAACCCGAGAGACTTCACCTTGTCGAGCATTTCGGACGTGTTCGTCGAGCCGTGGCGGTTTATGCACCGCTTTATTATATTTGAAAGCTGCTTTTTGCCCGTCACAAAGTCAATCTCATAGGCGAAAAGGCGTAAAAAGCTCTTCTCCCCTACGTCCTGCCGGCGGTCGATAAAGCCTATGTCCTGCGGCACCGCCTCGTTAAATATTATGCGCCCGACCGTCGTTTTAACAATAGCGCTGCGCTTTTCCCCGTCTTTGATTCCTATCGCGCCGCAAGCGGCGGCGTACAGCTCCTCCCCGCTCTTGTTTTCCGTGTCGAATTTCTGCGGATCAAGCAAATCCGCCGCAAAAAGCTCCCGCCCGTCAACTTTTATTTTAAGGCCCCCCGCGTGAAGAGTCCTCCTCACGGAGATTTTGGCGTGGAGGCTAACCGCGCCGTTGTCATACGCGAGCATGGCCTCGTGCTCCGTCGAGAATATCATACCCTCTCCCGGCTGGCTGTCCTTTTCAAGCGTCAGGTAATAAATCCCCAATACCATATCCTGGCTCGGCACGGCCACCGGCGCGCCGTCGGAGAGCTTCAGCAGGTTATTCGGCGCCAGCAGCAGGAAACGGCACTCCGCCTGCGCCTCCACCGACAGCGGCACGTGCACCGCCATCTGGTCTCCGTCAAAGTCCGCGTTGTAGGCCGTGCAGACAAGCGGGTGGAGCTTGAGCGCCTTGCCCTCCACGAGCACCGGCTCGAAAGCCTGAATCCCAAGCCTGTGAAGCGTTGGGGCGCGGTTGAGCATTACCGGGTGCTCCTTGATGACGCTTTCAAGGACGTCCCACACCTCGGGCTGAAGCCGTTCCACCATACGCTTGGCGGATTTTATATTGTGCGCCTTGTTGTCGCTGACGAGCTTTTTCATTACGAACGGCTTAAACAGCTCGATTGCCATTTCTTTGGGCAGGCCGCACTGATACATTCGCAGATTCGGCCCCACGACTATAACCGAGCGGCCCGAATAATCCACCCGTTTCCCGAGCAGGTTCTGGCGGAAGCGCCCCTGCTTGCCCTTGAGCAAGTCCGAGAGGGATTTCAGCGCGCGGTTGCCCGGGCCCATTACCGGCCGGCCGCGTCTTCCGTTGTCAATAAGCGCGTCCACCGCTTCCTGGAGCATACGCTTTTCATTGCGCACGATAATATCCGGCGCCTCAAGGTCAAGGAGCCGCTTCAAGCGGTTGTTGCGGTTTATAACGCGGCGGTAAAGGTCGTTTAAGTCGCTCGTGGCAAAACGCCCGCCGTCAAGCTGCACCATAGGCCGAAGCTCCGGCGGAATCACCGGCACCGCGTCCATAATCATCCAAGTGGGGTCGTTGCCGGAAATGCGGAACGCCTCTATAACCTCCAGCTTTTTAATCAGCCGCCCTTTTTTCTGTCCGGTTTTAGCCCCGTTCAGCTCTTTAAGCGCGTTTTTAAGCTCCTCCGCCTCTTTGTCAAGGTCTATCGCGGCAAGCAGCTCCTTTATGGCCGCCGCGCCCATATCGGCGCGGAAAGCCGTTTTGCCGTATGTTTCAACCGCGTCGCGGTATTCTTTATCAGAAAGGATTTGCTTGTACTCAAGGTCGGCCTCCCCAGGGTCAAGCACTACGTAAGACGCGAAGTAAAGCACCTTTTCAAGCGCCCTTGGGGAGATTGACAAAATCGCGCCCATACGGCTCGGAATCCCCCTAAAATACCATATATGGGAAACCGGGGCGGCCAGCTCAATATGGCCCATACGCTCGCGCCGCACCTTTGACTTCGTAACCTCCACGCCGCACCTGTCGCACACTATGCCCTTGTATCGAATCCGCTTGTACTTTCCGCAATGACACTCCCAGTCGCGGTTGGGGCCGAATATACGCTCGCAGAAAAGCCCGTCCTTTTCGGGTTTAAGCGTCCTGTAGTTGATGGTTTCGGGCTTTTTTACCTCGCCGCAGCTCCATTCCCGGATTTTTTCCGGCGAAGCCAGGCGTATGCGTATCGAGTCGAAAATAATCGCCTTTTCTTCCGGCTGGCGGTTTTTGCCGCCTATCAGCCCGCCGCCGTCCGCGGCTTCCGGCGTTTCCGTAAAATCTCCCGTTAAGACTTCCACAATTTCGCTCCCGCTCATAAAGTAAAGTCATTCCCTTCAAGAAGTTTGTATAAAAAACCTCACTCCACGTCCGTGTCCTGGTCAATCGCGGCCACGAGCTTACCGAGCGGCAGAGCGCCGTCAATCAGCGGGTCTCCCTCAAAAAGCTCCGGGTCCAGCGCGTCAATCTCCCTCATCGAGCCATAATCCTCGTCGTCAAGCTCGCGCTCGTCCTCAAAATCCTCGATTTCCTCCTCCGGCTCCTTCTTCACGCCCTCTTCGGACTCAAACTCCTCGTCGCCCTCAAGGTTCAGCTCAAGCTCGGAGATAAAATCGTCGTCGTCCCTGGCGGAATCCCGTATCTCGACCTCCGTCGCGCCCTCAAGCACGTTTATGTCAAGCCCAAGCGCCTGAAGCTCCTTAATAAGCACCTTAAACGACTCCGGCACGCCCGGGTCGGGGATATTCTCCCCCTTGACTATTGATTCGTAGGTCTTGACGCGGCCCACTATATCGTCGCTCTTGACAGTCAGTATTTCTTGCAGGGTGTACGCCGCGCCGTAGGCTTCAAGCGCCCAAACCTCCATTTCCCCGAACCGCTGGCCGCCGAACTGCGCCTTGCCGCCGAGAGGCTGCTGCGTCACGAGAGAATACGGCCCGGTGGAGCGCGCGTGAATCTTGTCGTCCACAAGATGGTGCAGCTTCAGGTAATGCATAAAGCCCACCGTAACGGGGTTGTCGAACTCCTCCCCGCTGCGGCCGTCCCGAAGTTTAATCTTGCCGTCGCGGGTAATGGGCACGCCCTTCCACTCCCCCCGCGAGTCCTTGTTTTTCTCCAAATCGCTGAAAATAGAGTCCTCAAGCTCCGGCTTCCATTTAGCCTCGAAGTCCTCCCACTCCATATTAACGTAATCATTGGCAAGGTCGAGCGTGGTCATAATGTCGCCCTCGTTCGCGCCGTCGAAAACCGGCGTGGCCACTTTCCAGTTAAGCGCCTTAGCCGCCAGCCCCAAGTGAACCTCAAGCACCTGGCCGATATTCATTCGGGAGGGCACGCCCAGCGGGTTAAGCACGATGTCGAGCGGCCGCCCGTTCGGCAGGAAAGGCATATCCTCGATGGGGAGCACGCGGCTTATAACGCCCTTGTTGCCGTGCCTCCCGGCCATTTTATCGCCGACGGAGATTTTGCGCTTCTGCGCGATATACACGCGCACAAGCTGATTTACCCCCGGCGGCAGCTCGTCGCCGTTTTCCCTCGAAAAAATCTTAACGTCAACTATAATGCCGCTTTCGCCGTGAGGCACTTTGAGGGAGGTGTCCCGCACCTCCCGCGCTTTTTCGCCGAAAATAGCGCGCAGAAGCCGCTCCTCGGCGGTCAGCTCCGTCTCTCCCTTCGGGGTGACTTTGCCCACGAGAATGTCGTTGGGCACAACCTCCGCCCCCACGCGGATAATGCCGTCCTCGTCAAGGTCCTTGAGCGCCTCTTCGCTCACGTTCGGAATGTCGCGGGTGATTTCCTCCGCGCCGAGCTTAGTGTCCCGCGCCTCGGCTTCATACTCCTCGATGTGTATCGAGGTGTACACGTCCTCCTCGACGAGCTTCTCGCTGAGCAGCACCGCGTCCTCGTAGTTAAAACCCTCCCACGTCATAAAGCCTATGAGCACGTTCTTGCCGAGCGCCAGCTCCCCGCTTTCGGTGGACGGCCCGTCGGCTATAACCTCGCCTTTTTTGACAATCTGGCCCTTCACCACTATCGGACGCTGATTTATACAGGTGCCCTGATTGCTTCTTAAAAACTTCGTCAGTCGGTATTTCGCCAGGTTTCCCGAATATTCCCGGATATGAATCTCTCCGGCGGACACGCGGTAAACCTCTCCCTCCTCGCGCGCTATTATGACCACGCCGGAGTCGCACGCGGTCTTATATTCCATTCCCGTGCCGATTATGGGTGATTCCGTCGTTAAAAGCGGCACGGCCTGCTTCTGCATATTTGAACCCATCAGGGCGCGGGTCACGTCGTCGTTTCCCAGAAACGGGATTAAGGCCGTCCCCACCGAGACAATCTGCTTCGGCGAAACGTCCATATAATCAACCTGCTGCGGCTTTACGCGGAATATATCCTCCCTCCGCCGCCCGAGCACGCTCTCGTTTATGAAATGCCCCTCTTCGTCAAGCGGCTCGTTGGCCTGAGCGCAGACGTAGTTTTCCTCCTCGTCGGCGGTGATGTAAACAAACTCGTTCGTGGCGCGCGGCCGGGCGTCCGTCGTGCCGTCCGGCCGCGCGACGGGCGTTTTGTCAACTTTTCTGTACGGCGCTTCGATAAAGCCGTACTCGTTTATGCGCGCGTAGGTGGCCAGGGAGTTTATAAGCCCGATATTCGGCCCTTCCGGCGTTTCTATGAGGCACATCCGGCTGTAGTGGGAGCTGTGAACGTCCCGCACCTCAAACCCGGCCCTGTCGCGGGAAAGGCCGCCCGGCCCAAGCGCGGAGAGGCGGCGCTTGTGGTTCAGCTCCCCAAGGGGGTTCGTCTGGTCCATAAACTGCGAAAGCTGGCTGCTTCCGAAAAATTCTTTGACGGCCGCCGTCACGGGGCGGATATTTATAAGCGCCTGCGGCGTAATCATCTCCAAATCCTGGATATTCATT
Source organism: Clostridiales bacterium (assembly GCA_031287685.1). Classification (GTDB taxonomy): domain Bacteria; phylum Bacillota; class Clostridia; order Lachnospirales; family WQUN01; genus JAITSQ01. The sequence continues at coordinate 46,157 of JAITSQ010000028.1, forward strand.
CGCTCCCTGACGACGCGCTCCATACGCGTCAGCCCCACGCGGAACTGATTCTGCAGAAGCTCGCCCACGGCGCGGATGCGCCGGTTGCCCAGGTGGTCTATGTCGTCGCTGCCGCCTATGCCGTATTCAAGCGTTATAACGTAATTTATGGACGCGAAAATATCCATATGCGTAATGCATTTCGGCACAAGGCGCACCACGTTGGTTTTTAAGATTTCGCGCAGCTCCTCCCGGCTGCCGCCGCCGCTTTCGTTAAACTCGGAAAGCAGCTGCGAAAGCACGGGGTAATAAACCGCCTCCCGGATGTTAAGCTCCCTCGCGGTCAGGCCGTAGGCGCTTATATGCTCGTCGATGTCAACCATCTGATTCGTTATGACCTTGACGCTCCTGTCGTCCGCCTGAACATAGCAGGCCACAACGCCGCTGTTCTGGATTTTGTCGGCAAGCTCGCGCGTCACGGTCTCGCCCGCTTCGGCTATGACCTCCCCCGAAGGGTCCACGACGCTCTCCGAGAGCTTAAAACGGCATATCCTGTTCCTTAAATGGAGCTTTTTGTTGAATTTATAGCGCCCGACGCGGGCCAGGTCATAGCGTTTGTGGTCAAAAAACATACCGTTTAAGAGAGACTCGGCGTTTTCGGCGGTGGGCGGCTCTCCCGGCCGGATCCGGCGGTAAAGCTCCACCAGCCCGTTTTCCTTGTTTTTGGAAATGTCTTTTTCAAGCGTGGCCTTGATTTTCGGGTCGTCGCCGAACATTTCAAGTATTTCCTCGTCCGTGCCCAGGCCGAAGGAGCGCATAAACACGGTCACTGGAACTTTGCGCGTGCGGTCGACGCGGACGCTGAAAACGTCGTTGCTGTCCGTTTCGTACTCAAGCCACGCGCCGCGCCCCGGCATAACCGTCGAGCTTATGAGCCTCTTGCCGAATTTGTCGTAATTTATGCTGTAATAAACGCCGGGGCTGCGCACAAGCTGGCTGACGATTACGCGCTCCGCTCCGTTTATAATAAACGTGCCGTTGTCGGTCATCAGCGGAAAATCCCCCATAAAGATTTCCTGCTCCTTAATTTCGTCGTTTTCTTTATTGCGCAGGCGCGCCCGGACGCGGAGCGGGGCGGCGTAGGTCGCGTCGCGCTCCTTACACTGCTCTATTGAGTATTTAGGCTCGGAGTCAAGATTATATCCCACGAATTCCAGAATAAGGCTCCCGCTGTAGTCCGTTATGGGCGAAACGTCGGCGAAAACCTCGTTCAGCCCCTCGTCCAGAAACCAGCGATAGCTGTTTTTTTGGATTTCTATGAGGTTAGGCATCTCCAAGGCTTCGTTTATGCGCGAATACGTCACGCGCTTTTTGCGCCCAAGCTGTACGTGCCTTGCTATAAATTTCTCCATCAAAACTCCCGCTCCTTAAATAGGCTGAATTTCCTTCAATAAGAATAGGCTGAAAACAAAAGCTCTAAGCGATAAATACGCATTATAATATTATACTTCCCTGCAAAACCCTTGTCAAGCAGATATTTACAGCGGGTCAAAACCTCCGGCAATGTTAACGGTTGACAAATTCCGCGATAAACTTTATAATTAACCTAAATAGAGCAATTCCATGTTTGACTGGCTTGTTTCGAGCCGAAAATCGCGGGCAAGAAGGCGGCTTTTTGGCGCGGCAGTAGGCGCCAAAAAACGCCGAGCAAGAAGGGGGCTTTTTCGCGGTTACTGCCCCGCGAAAAAACACCGGCTTCAACGCGTTTTCGGCGACGAAAGAAGCCTATGTCAAACGGAATTGCTATATCATTACTTGAGGGGTGTTCTGTACGATTAAGACATTTTTGCGCGCGGACCAGTTTGAGAATTTTATAGCCTCCTCCGGCGAAGAGGCCGCGGCGGCCGCGCTTTCGCCGTTTTCTTGTATTTACCTGTCTTACGCCGCCATCCGGCCGGATTTTAACGTAAAATCAAGCGCCTCGGCGGAGACCGTGGGGAAAATCCGCCGGGCGGCCCCGAAGGCGAAGCTCGTCCTGACCTTGGGGGATCGCTCCCCCGGCGGCATGGACGGTTTTTCGGACGTGGCCGGCTCCCCCCCCGCGCGGGCGGTTTTTATCCGCGGTCTGGCCGCTTTTCTTGAAAAGCGCGGCTTCGACGGCGTGGAGTTATACTGGGACGCGCCCGGCAGCGCCCGCAGCGTCGGCAAAAACCGCCCGTCCGACAGGTCCGGCCTGACCGCTTTTGTCTCCGAACTCTCGGAAAAAACGGGCGGGCCGATTTCCCTGCGCGCGCAGGCCGACGCGTGGTGGGCCGAGTGCGTCGATATTTCCGCCCTCCGCGGTTTTGTCGGTTCCTGGAACATACTCACGGATTCCTTCACCGGCCACTGGGACACGGAGACGAAGCATATCTCCAACCTGCGGCCAAGCTCCTACAACCCCGTCGCTTATAAAAGCCTCGATATAGAGAGCGTTATAACGCGGTTTGAGGAAGCCGGAATCCCCTCCGGGGGGCTGTGTTTCTCTTACGCCGCCCGCGGGCGGGAGTTTCTGGGCGTTTTCCCGCATAACAACGGGCTTTATCAGAAATTCAACATAAAAGACCCGTCGTATTGGCCCGGAGGGCTTATCCCCTACTCCGTTCTCACGGAATTTTATATCGGAAAAAACGGCTTCGAGCGTTTCTGGGACGACGATTCTTACGTTCCCTACCTTTATAACGCCGAAACCCGCGCGTTTATCTCTTACGACGACGAGGACTCCTTGACCGCCAAGGCGGGCTTCGCGAAGCTCAAAAAGACCGGCGGGCTGATTTGCCGCGACCCCTTCGCGGATACGGAAAACAAGCTGATTAAGGCGTATCTCGCGGAATATAACAAATAAGGACGACAATCGGGAGGAAATATTTTGAATACGGAAGAAACCGCTCCGAATATCCGCAACATAGCCATAATCGCCCATGTTGACCATGGCAAGACCACGCTCGTCGACGAGCTGCTCAAGCAGAGCGGCGCGTTCCGCGAAAACCAGGAGGTGGCCGAGCGCGTTATGGATTCCGGCGATTTAGAGCGGGAACGCGGAATAACCATACTTTCAAAGAACACTTCAATAATGTACGGCGGCGTGAAAATAAACATTGTAGACACGCCCGGCCACGCGGATTTCGGCGGGGAAGTCGAGCGCGTGCTTAAAATGGTTAACGGCGTGGTGCTCGTGGTGGACGCTTTCGAGGGGGCTATGCCCCAGACGCGCTTCGTGCTCAAGAACGCGCTCGACCTTATGCTCCCCGTCGTAGTCTGCGTGAACAAAATCGACCGCGCCGACGCGCGCCTCAAGGAAGTCGTTGACGAAATCCTCGAGCTTTTTATGGACCTTAACGCGGACGACAAATATCTTGACTCGCCGTTTATTTTCGCCTCCGCGAAGCACGGCGCGGCCTATGAGGAAGCCGGCGACGCGGAGGCCGCCGAGCGCGCCGATTTTGAAACGACTGACTTAACGCCGCTTTTTTCGGCTATAATTAACCATATCCCCGCGCCGGGCGGCTCCCCCGACGCGCCGCTTCAGATGCTCATAACGACGATTGATTACAACGAGTACGTCGGCAAAATCGGCATAGGCAAAATCGAGAACGGCTCAATACAAACCGGGCGGGAGGTTGTTATAGTCAACGCGCACGACGACGGCGCGGAGCTTCGGCGGCTTAAAATAACCAAAGTATATGTGTTCGAGGGGCTTTCGCGGGCGGAGTCCGTCTGCGCCTCCGCCGGGGAGATTGCCGCCGTTTCGGGCATAGAGGGCCTGAAAATCGGCGACACGATATGCGCTCCGGAAAACCCGGTTCCCCTGCCCTTCTCAAAAATATCCGAGCCGACCATCTCAATGAATTTTATCGTCAACGACAGCCCCTTCTGCGGCACGGAGGGCAAGTTCGTCACCAGCCGCCACCTGCGGGAGCGGCTTTTCGCCGAGCTTAACACCGACCCCAGCCTGCGCGTGGAGGAAACGGACTCCACCGAGATTCTCAAGGTGTCCGGGCGCGGAGAGCTTCACCTGTCCATTCTTATCGAAACAATGCGGCGCGAGGGGTACGAGTTTCAAGTGTCAAAGCCGGAGGTGCTGCTTAAGGAAGCGGACGGCGAAATACTGGAGCCGATTGAAAACGCCGTTATAGACGTGCCTGAGGAATATTCCGGCGCCGTCATAGAAAAACTGGGCCGGCGCAAGGGCGAGCTTACGCTGATGTCCCCCTCCGCCTCAGGGACGCTCCGGCTCAATTTCAGCATACCCTCCCGAGGCTTAATCGGATACCGCACGGAATTTTTGACCGACACGCGCGGCACCGGCGTAATCAACACTATTTTCGACAAATACGAGCCGCACAAGGGTCCGCTTTCCGCGCGGACGGAGGGTTCCCTCATAGCCTTTGAGGACGGGGAGGCCACCGGATACGGCCTTTTTGGCGCGCAGGACCGCGGCCAGCTGTTCATCTCCTCCGGGGAGCGCGTTTACTCCGGTATGGTCGTGGGGCGAAACGCCAAGTCCGACGATATGGAGGTCAACGTCTGCAAGCGCAAACAGCTTACCAACATGCGCGCCTCCGGCAGCGACGACGCGCTTAAACTCTCGCCGCCGCTCGTGATGAGCCTTGAACAGTCTCTTGAGTTTATCGCGGACGACGAATTGCTTGAAGCCACCCCGAAAAGCCTGCGCATCCGGAAGAAACTGCTCGACCATACTCAGAGAAAACGCGCCGCGCGGGGGGCTGAAAAACCTTGAAGGGCTTTCAGCCGGCCCTGGAGGGACGTGAATTATGCAAAGCAGAACAAAAGACGAACAGATAAACAAGCCGCAGTCCTTCGTCAAGCAGGCGGCGCTGCTGGCGTCGGCGGCGTTGCTGGTCCGCGTGATAGGGTTTATATACAAGCTCCCCCTCACGAATATGATAGGCGACGCGGGCCAGGGCATTTACGCCGCCGGATACCAGGTGTACAACTTTTTATTGATATTGTCGTCGGCGGGATTACCCGCCGCCATTTCAAAAATGGTGTCCGAGCGTATCGCGCTGAAACAATACGGCAACGCCCACCGAGTGTTCAGAATATCCCTGGCGGCGGCGGCGGCGGCGGGAGCTTTTTTTTCGATACTGCTCTGGGCGCTGTCGGCGCATATAGCGAACGCCGTCAAAAACCCGGACAGCCAGGCCACCCTCCTGACGCTGGCCCCGACAATTTTCCTCGTGGCGGTTATGTCCGTTTTCAGGGGGTACTTTCAGGGCCTTAATAATTCCGTTCCCACGGCGTTGTCTCAGCTTGTGGAGCAGATAATAAACGCCGTTTTTTCCGTGCTTCTGGCGTATTACTTTATGAAATGGTGGGACGGCGACGTGGCCCTCGGCGCCGCCGGCGGCACAGCCGGCACGGGCCTCGGCGCGCTCTCCGGCCTTATCGTTATGTGCCTCGTATATAAGCTCAACCGCCCGCGGATATATAAACGCATCAACGCGCAGAAACAGCAGGCTCACGAAGTAATCCGCTTCGACGGACGGCGCAAAATCATCGTCGAGCTTTTGAAAACGGCGTTCCCTATAATCGCGGGAGCCGCCATTTTCAGCTTTACAAATCTTGTCGATATGCAGATGGTTATGAAGCGCCTCACGGAGGCGGCGGGCTTCTCCGATCGTGAGGCCCTGGCCCTTTACGGCCAGCTGTCGAACAAATACGTTTCCATATCGACGCTCCCGGTGGCTATTTCGTCGGCTATGGCCACCGCCTCTATCCCCAGTATCGCCGCGAGCAACGTACTTAAACAGAAAGCCGCCGTAATCAAAAAAACAAACACCGCCCTCCGCCTGGCTATGTCGGTGTCAATCCCGGCGGCGGCGGGGCTTTTTGTCTTGCCCGACCAGATTCTGCTTATGCTTTTCAAGCACTATCCCGACGGCGGGCTGCTCCTGCGCATCGGCTCGATAAGCGTCGTATTCCTCGCGCTGGCGCAGATTTCAACCGGTATGCTGCAGGGAATCGGCAAGATTTACGTCCCGGCGATTGCCGCCGCCGCCGGCGTATTGGTAAAAATCCCCATAAACTATATCCTGCTCGGCGACCCGCGGATAAACGTGGCGGGCGCCGTCGTCGGCACTATTTGCTGTTACGCGGTCTCGTCCATAATCGACCTTTCAAGCCTGACCAAAGCCACCGGCGCGACGCTTGATTTTGCCGGCATTTTAATCAAACCCGCCCTCGCGAGCCTGTTTATGAGCCTTGTCTGCTATGTGTGCTACTACACGCTGTATTTTTATACAAAGGCGAACACCCCGTGCGTCCTGACGGCCATAGCGGCCAGCGTTTTCTCCTACGGCGCGGCTATGCTCTATCTCGGCGGCTTGCGCGAGTCCGACATAAAAACTATGCCTATGGGCAAAAAGGCGCTGAGTCTCCTCGGTAAAATGGGCCTTTCCGGCTGCCTTAAGCGTTAAACTTGCGAAAGAAACCCCGCCCGGCGACGGCCATCGCCGCCGCCGCCGCCGGCCCCCCGTCCGCGGCCGTTTTTTCGGCCTCGGCTCGGAGCTTAAAATACTCCCCCGCGAATATAAGAAGCTCGTCGCAGCCCGGAAATTTCCGCAAAACCGCGCCTGTTTCCGAAAGCGAAAACGTCTCTTTTAATTCCTCGATTAAAAAAAGCGCCAGAACGTGCCGCTTGCCGTAGCGCCGTCCGTCCGGCGGCGGAAGCGCCCCCTGGCGCACATAATTCTGAATCGTGGTCTTATTAAGCTCACGCCCGTGCCGCGCCAGATATGCCGAAACGCCCGAAAGCGAAAGCTCGCCCGCTATAAACCGAAGCCCCTCCGCGAATCCGGAAAAATCCCCCAATTCTCACATCTCCCTCCTGTAGGACAGCGCGCGGGAGAGCGTCACGCTGTCTACATATTCTATGTCCCCTCCGACCGGCACCCCATGGGCGATTCTCGTAACCAGCGCTCCCGCCGCCGCCTTGATTATTTTTGAGATGTACATAGCCGTGGCCTCCCCCTCCACGTTCGGGTTCGTGGCCAATATGACCTCCTCCACTCCGTCTTTCAGGCGCTCTAAAAGCTCTCGTATCCTTATGTCGTCCGGCCCGACCCCCGCCATTGGGGAAATCGCCCCGTGCAGGACGTGATATACCCCCCGGAACTCCCCCGTTTTTTCATACGCCGCCATATCCCGCGGATCCTCAACGACCATAATGACGGATTTATCGCGCTTTCCGGAGCCGCATATCCCGCACGGGTCGCTGTCCGTCATATTGCAGCACACGGAGCAGTATTTTATGTTCTCTCCGGCGTCCGTTATAGCGGCGGCCAGGGCGGCGGCGCGCTCCCTCTGGCTTATGACGTAAAACGCCATTCTTTGGGCCGACTTCGCGCCGATTCCGGGCAGCTTGGCAAATTCCTCAATCAGCCGGTTCATATAGCCGCCGTACACTACATCAGCCCCCCCGGAAAGTTAAACCCGCTCGGCATAATCCCCCGGCCGGCGCTCTCCACGGCTTCAGTCGCTTTGCGTATGGACTCGTTCACGCTTGTAAGAATCAAATCCTCAAGAGTCTCCACGTCGTCGGGGTCAACCGCCTCCGGCGCTATTTTTATTTCCTTAATCACCCTTTTGCCGGTAATTACGACTTTGACCGCGCCGCCGCCGCTCGTGACCTCAAATTCCTTCGTGTCAAGCTCCGCCTGCATTTCCTCAAGCTGCTTCTGCATCTTCTGGGCCTGCTTCATAAGGTTATTCATATTCATTCCGCCGCCGAGATTCATCCCGCCCATACCGCCGTTATGTTTCGCCATTTTTAATACCTCCGAATATTTTTTTTATAGAGCAATTCCTTGTTTGGCTTGCTGCTTTCGAGCCGGAAATCGCGATGCTTTAACGCGTTTCCGGCGATGAATAAGGCGGCTTATGTCAAACGGAATTGCCATAGCAGTTGAACAATGGGCTGCCGAGAACTTGCTCGGTGTTTGTGATTGTCTAAAAAAGATTTAGACAATCACAAGCCCCCTCCTTGCTCGCGGGAAACCCCTTGTGAAACTGCCCACACTTTTACTTTTCATAGTTCTTGAAAAGTAAAAGCGCTTTAGTCCTTCAGCTCAACCTTGATTCCAAGCAAGCCCTCCGCGTTTCTGGCTATTTCCTCAGCCGTCCTTTCGCGGGGCTTTGCCGGCTCGTCGAACCGCGTCTTGTATTCCGACGCGCCCACGTATTCTATTTCCGTTTCCGGGGAAACGCCGAATTTTTCCGCCATAAGCGGCAGGATAACCGCGCTGTAGGCCGACGCCCGCGCCCGCACCAAGGTTTCCACCCCGTCCTCCACTATTATAAGCAGCCGCCCGCCGTCCGGCGCGGCGCGGCTTTTGCCCAGAAGCTCCTTTATGGGAAGCTCCTTTGAACCGTCGGAAAACGAGCCTGTGAAGCCGGCCCAGCCCTCCGCGATTTTTTTAAGCTCCGCCGAGCCGGGCGGGCGGAGCTTACGTTTGTCCGCCGCTTTTTTCTTTTCGGGCGGCCCCGCGGCTTTTTCCGCCGGTTTCCCCCGTTCCTCGGACAAGGCCCGGACGGCCTTCCGCAGTTCCTCCAGCTGCGCCTTAAGCTCGCCGATTTGCTCCGCTTGCTCCTCGCCGGCCTGAGGAGCGCCCCCGGCGCGGGCCGGGCCGGCCGCCTCCGGGCGGCAGAGCGCCACGCACGCCGCCTCAAGCATAACCCGCTCGGACGCCGCGTAGCGCAGATTCCCCAAAAGCTCGGAAAACGCCTCAATCCCCCGGATTATCAGGCTCATCGGAAGGCGCGCCGCCTGCTCCCGCAGGAGGGCGATAGTCTCTCCCGAAGCGCTGACGCTTATATTGCCGTTTTGCTGAACCTTGGCCGCCAGCAGGTTGCGGAAATGCGAAAGCGCCTGCCTCGCGAAGCCGGAAATATCCCGCCCAAGGCAGGCCTGCCCGTCTATAAGGCTCATACATTCCCCCATATCGGCCTTAAGGACAGCCTCCGCCAGCGCGAAAAACACGGAAATATCCGACGCTCCCAAAAGCTCCAGCGTCTTTTCAAGGCTGATTTCCTCGCCGAAGTAAAACGACGCGCACTGCTCCAGAATACTCAGGCAATCCCTCATAGCCCCGTCCGACGCGGAGATTATAAACCGCAGGGCCTCGTCTTCTATCTTTATGCCCTCGGCGGCCGCGTACCCCCTCACCGCGTCAAACATCACCGCGCCGCTTATGCGCTTAAAATCAAAGCGCTGACAGCGGGAATGAATAGTCGCGGGGATTTTCTGCGGGTCGGTCGTGGCCAGTATGAAAATGACATATCCCGGCGGCTCCTCAAGGGTTTTGAGGAGCGCGTTGAACGCGCTCGCCGACAGCATATGCGCCTCGTCGATGATATATACCCGGAAATTTCCCGACGACGGAGGGTAGGCGGATTCCTCTATAATCCCCCGGACGCTGTCAACGCCCGTGTAGTCCGCCGCGTTGATTTCCGATACGTTCAGCGAAGCGTCCCGCAGTATCTCAAGGCAGACCGGGCAGGCGTTGCAAGGCTCCCCCTCCCGCGGGTTTTCGCAGTTGACCGCGCGGGAGAGGAGCTTCGCGGCGGAAGTCTTTCCGCAGCCGCGCGTGCCGCAAAAAAGGTAGGCGTGGGCGAGCCTGTTCGATTTCAGCTGATTTATAAGCGTTTTGACAATATGCTCCTGCCCGAGAACGTCCGAAAAGTTTTTCGGGCGCAGCTTCCTGTAAAGAACCGTATGACTTGCTGACATCGGCGCGCTCCAATCGTTTAGAATCTGTACTCATAGAGCAATTCCATGTTTGACCGGCTTGTTTCGAGCCGAAAATCGCGGGCTTCAACGCGTTTTCGGCGATGAAAGAAGCCGGTCAAACGGAATTGCTCTAGTATAAAGGCCGCCTCGCTTAGCCTTTTCGCCTATTTAATGGCACATTTCTAATTTCTATCTTGAAAAATCTTTCCCCAACGATTATAATTGTAACAAACGCAGCGCGAATTGTAAACCCCGCAGGAGGATTTATGGACAACGAAAAAGGCTTCTTTCAAAAACTGAAAACCGGGCTTGAAAAGACGCGCAAGCTCCTGACGACGGACGTGGACGACCTTCTGTCGGGCTTCGCCGCCGTTGGCGACGAACTTTTCGACGAGCTTGAGGAAGCGCTTATCCTGGCCGATTTGGGCGCCCCGGCGGCAAGCGCCGTCACGGAGTCCGTCCGGGCGCGGGCCAAAAAAGAGCGCGTGCTTGAGCCGGCGAAAATAAAGGGTCTTGTGGCGGAGGAGATAGCCGGAATACTCCTTAAAAATCCCGCGAGAAAGCTGACTTTTCCCGTCGTCCTGCTTATAATCGGCGTAAACGGCGTGGGCAAGACGACCTCTATAGGCAAGCTGGCCCATCTCTTTAAGTCGGAGGGGAAAAAGGCGCTCATAGCGGCGGCGGACACCTTCCGCGCGGCGGCTTCGGACCAGCTTGAAATCTGGGCGGAGCGGGCGGAAGTCCCCATAATAAGCCATAAGCAGGGTAAGGGAGACCCGGCCGCCGTGGTGTTCGACGCGGCCAGAGCCGCCAAAGCGCGCGGCGCGGACGTCCTGCTGTGCGACACGGCGGGCCGGCTCCACAATAAAAAGAATTTAATGGAGGAGCTTAAAAAAATCCGCCGCGTCATAGAGCGGGAGCTTCCGGACTGGCGCGTTGAAAGCCTGCTGACTCTTGACGCGGCCACCGGCCAGAACGCCCTCTCCCAGGCGAAGCTCTTTAAGGAGGCGGCCGGGGCGACCGGGCTTATCCTGACAAAGCTTGACAGCACGGCCAAAGGCGGCGTAATAGTCGCCCTGGCGCAGGAAACTGATTTGCCCGTGCTTTTCGCGGGCGTGGGAGAGGGAATAGACGACCTCCGGGAGTTCGACCCAAAAGATTTCGCCGCCGCCGTCTTTGGCGAAAGCGCCGGCAAAGCCGTTGATAAAGGGTGATTATATGCCGCTAAGTATAGCCGTTTTCCTCATATGCGTGATAGCGGCGTTTATCGCCCTCGGATACGGCTACGTGCTGTACTGGAAAAGCCGGATCGCCGCGTGCAAGCGCGACATAAAGGCGCTTTTTGACAACAAATTCGCGCTGTGCGGCGGCCTGTCCGGGGTCGTCGCGGACATCCACTCAAAGGACAGCGCCGTGACCCTGGCTCTCTCCCGCAACCTGACGCGCTATATAAAGGCGCGGGATATGGCGGAGTTCGCCGCCGCCGACCGCCGAATGAGCGTCGTAATCAAAAAAATTGACGCGCTCGTGGCTAAATATCCCCTCCGCTATATCTCGACGAATTACGAAACCCTCTCCCGCTCGCTGACGGCCGTCGAGGAAAAAATCGAGTTCTCCCGCCAGTTCTACAACGACGCGGTGGAGGGCTATAACGAGAAGCTGTTTAATTTCCCTATGAACATCGTCTCGGCGATTTTCAGCGTAAAAAGGGAAGCCTATATCTGAGAATCCGTAAGAAACAGGGGGAGAATCAATGCGAAACACACCCGGCAGCAACCAGCCAAGCCGCGGGAGCGGCCCGCGCCCGGCCCGGCGCGGCGCCATAAGCTCACACCGCCGCCGCGCTCAAAAAAACATCAAGCGGAAACGCCAGCGCGGAGGGCGCGGCCCGCGAAGCCTGCCCGCCTTAATAATAACCGTAATCGGCATTAACCTTAAAAAGCTCTCAAAGCGGTTTGGGGGCGCCGCCGGGCGCATCCCGCTCGGAGCGCTTGACGGGTTCCGCTCGCACATTTTCGCGGCGGGGGCGTTTGTCTGCGCGCTCTCCGTCGCCGCGGTCATCTGGGCTCTCACCAACAAGAACGCCTGGGCGGTTTATATTGGTGATTCGCTCATAACCCACGTAAAATATGACAAAAACCTGGACGCCGAATACCTCACCCATATGGCCGCCTCCACGATTGAAAACGCGATCCGGACAAACGTGAAAATAAACGAGGCTATTTCCCTCAAGCGCAAGCACGCGGGGAAATCCGAGATTATTCCGAACGAGGCCCTTTTCACTATGCTCTCAAGCTCCCTGTCATATCAGATAGAGGCGGATTCAATTTCCGTGAACGGGCAGGAGGCGGCCGTGCTTAAAAACGACGCGGACACGGAGTCCCTTAAGGACAAGCTGTGCGCGCCGTACATTAAGGATCCCGAGGCCGTCCTCGAAAAAGAGGTCGTGGGGCTGACTGTGGAGAAGCGCTTCGTCGACAGCTCGGAGGTGCTCTCGGTGGACGACGCCGCGGCCCTGCTCTCGAAGGAGGTCGATATGGAAACGAGCTACACCGTGGCCCCAGGCGATTATATGCAGTCCATCGCCGCGAAATTCAACACCTCCGTCGAAAGCCTGTGCAAGCTGAACGACATAGCGCCGGAAAACGTGGCGAAAATTCAGGTGGGGCAGACGCTCAAAATTCTGGCCAAAAAGCCGCTTCTCGACATTCGCACGCTCGAGCTTGAAAAACACCGGGAGCCAAGCCAGCCGCAGGTCGTAACGCGGGAAAACGCGGCGAAGCCTAAGTCTTACACGCAGGTTCTCCAGGCGGGCGCGCCGGGAGAGGACGAAGTGACCGAGCACGTGGAGAAACTCAACGGCCTGGAGGTCTCGCGAGAGGTCGTCGGCAAGACCCCCGTCGTCCTCGCGCAGGACAGGCTTGTGGAAGTGGGGACGTTATGAGGCTCTACTACGATTTGCATATGCACAGCGCGCTCTCCCCTTGCGGGGACGCGGATATGACGCCGAACAACATCGTGAATATGTCGCTCCTGAACGGGCTTGACATTATCGCCCTGACCGACCATAACTCCTGCAAAAACGCGGCGGCGTTCCTGAAAGCCGCCGAAAACACGGAGCTTCTCGCCCTTCCCGGTATGGAGCTTGAAACTTCGGAGGAAATCCACGTCGTCTGCCTTCTGCCGGATTTGGCGGCGGCGGCGGCGTTTGACGAGTACGTTGAAGCGCGGCTTATGAAAATCCCTAACAAACCCGGCATTTTCGGAAACCAGTCCCTAATGGATGAAAACGACGAAATTACCGGGGAATACCCGCACCTGCTCATTACGCAGACCTCCATCGGCCTGAGCGAGCTGCCCGCCCTGCTGCGCTCCTTCGGCGGGGTCTGCGTGCCCGCGCATATCGACAGAAGCTCAAACAGCGTCGTCTCAAACCTCGGTATGGTTCCGCCGGATTTTGACGCGCCTTTTATTGAGCTGTCGAAACGCGCGGGGGATTTCACGCTCCGCAACGCGCGCCTGCTTCCCCGAAAATACGGCGTAATCTCAAGCTCCGACGCGCATTACCTGCAGGATATAAACGAGCGCGTAAATTACTTGGAATTCCAACAAAAACCAACGGCAAAGGAAGTCATAGAGCGGCTATGGACGAGCGTATAAATCTTACTGACTGGATAGAATGTACTGTGGAAACGGAGCGGGCCGCCGCGGAGGCGGTCTGCGCCGCCCTTGAGACAGCCGGCTTCCGCAATTTTGAAATAGACGACCCCGCTGAAATGGCGGAGTTTCTGGCGGAAAACCCCCTCAACTGGGACTATGTGGACGAAGCTCTCTTAAACGCCCCCAAATCCCCGCCGGTAATTAAATTTTACGCCGCGGCGAATGAAAACGGGCGGCGGCAGGCCGACTTCGCGCGATTAATCCTTGACGACTTGAAAAAGGCGGATTACGGGCTTGATTTCGGCTCCCTGCGCTTCACCGCGCGGGAAGTGCGCGACGACTGGAGCGACAAGTGGAAAGAGCACTACAAGCCCTTTACTGTGGGGGAGCGGCTCCTTATCCGCCCGCCTTGGGAGGAAGCGCCGGAAGCGGGCGGCCGCGCCGTCGTGACGCTCGACCCCGCCTCCGCCTTCGGCACCGGACAGCACCACAGCACCCGAATGTGCCTCGAAGTCCTTGAGCGAAAAGTGACTCCCGGAATCCGCGTGCTTGACATAGGCTGCGGCAGCGGTATTCTGGCGCTTTCGGCGCTCCTGCTCGGCGCTTCGCGGGCGGTCCTCCTCGACATAGACCGGAACGCCGTCGAAATCGCCCTGCAAAACGCCGCCCTGAACGGGATCCCCCCGGAAAAAATAATCGCCCGAGCGGGAGATTTGGCCTCCCTCGCCGGACTCGTCGAACCCGGCTTTGACATAGTTGTGTCAAACATCGTCGCGGACGCTATCATAGACCTGTCGCCGCTCGTCCCGCGTTTTATCCGGCGCGGCGGCGCGTATATCTCAAGCGGCATAATCAGCGGGCGGGAAAATGAGGTTATCGACGCCTTGAAAAAAGCCGGCTTTCACGATTTGGAAATTTTTTCCTCCGAAGACTGGCGGTGCGTTTTATGCGTTTTTTCATAAACGAGCCTCCCGCGGACGGCGTTTTTACTATTGGCGGCGGCGACGCGCGGCACATAACGCGCTCCTTGCGCTTGAAAATTGGCGCTCACATAAAAATTTCCGATTCCTCCGGTTTTGACTATGAGTGCGTTATTGTAGAAATCAAGGATTCCTCGGTTCGCGCCAAAATTACCGATATATCAAAAAACGTCTCCGAGCCGTCCGTGCGGCTCACCCTCTTTCAGGCCCTGCCTAAGGGCGCGAAACTTGATTTGATTGTCGAAAAATGCGTCGAGCTGGGCGTGTATGAAATAACTCCCGTCCTGACGGAGTTTTGCGTCACGAGGGAACTAAACGAGCATAAATCGGCCCGGCTAAACAAAATAGCGGAAGCCGCCGCGAAGCAGAGCGGGCGCGGAAGCGTCCCGAAAGTCGCGCCGCTCCTGCCCTTGGCGCAAGCCGCCGAAAGGCCGTTCGACCTCTCGCTCGCGCCGTATGAGAAAGAAACGTCGGCAAGGCTGTCGGACGCGCTCCGAGGCTTCTCCGGCAAGACGGCGGCTATTTTTATCGGCCCGGAGGGCGGCTTCTCCCCCAAAGAAATTGAGCTTTTGCGCCGGAATTCGGCCATAGTCACGCTGGGCCGGCGGATTCTGCGGACGGAGACCGCGCCTATTGTCGCGGCGGCCTTATTTTTTAACGAAACGGGTGACTTATGATTTATCTTGACAACGCGGCCACGACCGCGCCCCTGCTGGAATTGCGGGATTTACCGCCGCTTTATAACCCGTCGTCGCTCCACGGCGCGGGGCTTGCCGCTGAAGAGGCCGTAAAAGCGGCTTCGCGAACGCTCGCCGAAATCCTTAGGGTCAGCCCGGAGGAGCTTATCTTCACCTCCGGAGCCACGGAATCCAACAATACCGCTATTTTGGGCGCTTTAACGGGAGAAACCGGCGCGCCGCGCGGCAAGGCCCGCGAAATCATCACGACGGAAATCGAGCACCCCTCCGTCACGGAATGTTTCCATAATCTGGAAAAGCGCGGATTCAAGGGCGTTTACCTGAAAGCGGACGAAACCGGGCGCATCAGCCGCGACGAGCTTTTAAGCGCCGTTTCGCCGCAAACCGCTCTCGTGAGCCTTTTTTACGTCCACAATGAAACGGGCGTAATCAACGACATTCCCGGCCTCGCCGCCGAAATCAAAGCTGAAAGCCCCGAAACCCTCATTCATACCGACGCGGCCCAAGCCTTCGGCAAAATCTCGCTGAACCTCAAAAACGTGGATTTCGCGTCGTTTTGCGCCCATAAAATCCACGGCGGGAAAGGGGCCGGCGGCTTGCTTGCCCGAAAGGCGCTCACCCCGCTTATGCTCGGCGGCGGACAGCAGAACGGCCGCCGCTCCGGCACTGTAAACGCGGAGTCCATCCGAGATATGGCTTTCGCTGCTGATTTTTTTCACAATCACTATGAGAAGTTTTTGGAGCGCGCCGAAAGCCTCCGCAAAAATATACTTCAAGTTCAAGAAAAATCAGGCATAACCGTCATAGACGGCGGCGGGAGGCGAAGCCCGTATATCCTGAGCTTGAGCGTCCCCGGCGCGCGGGGAGAGGTGCTTCTGAACGCGCTTTCCGCCGAGGGGATTTACGTTTCGGCCGGTTCGGCCTGCAATTCCCGCCGCCAGAAAGCCGGCGTAATCCGGAAAATCAACCCCCGCGCCGCCGAGGGCAGCCTGCGCGTGAGTTTCGCGTATTCAACGACCCCAGAAGAGTGCGAGGCGTTCAAAGAAGCCCTGCTGCGCCATACATCCAGCTTAAGGAGAAATTAATCAATGAAAACTACGCCGGTAAACGGAACAAAGGAATACCTCCCTCAGGAGGCGGAATTACGGGATTTTTTGGAATGCCAGATTATGCGGGCCTATCGGGAAAGCGGCTTCAGGCGAATATACACGCCGATTCTTGAGGATATCGACAATTTAGACAAGAGTGACGGCGGCGAAAACCTGGCCATAATCTTTAAGGTGCTCAAACGAGGCGAAAAGCTCGAAAAAGCCATAGCGGCGGACGGCCCTCTGGCGGATTTAGGCCTGCGCTACGACCTTACCCTGCCGCTGGCCCGGTTCTACGCGAACAATCGCTCGAAGCTCCCGAATCCTTTCAAATGCATACAAATTGACCGTGTATATCGCGCGGAGCGTCCGCAAAAAGGCCGCTTGCGTGAGTTTCGTCAGTGCGACATAGACATAATCGGCTCTTCCTCCACCGACTGCGAGACTGAGCTTATACTCGTAACCGCCAGCGCCCTGCAAAAACTGCTCGGCAGACGCTCCATAATTGTCCATATAAACGACAGGGCGTTGCTTAGCATTGTTTTGTCGAGGCTAGGTTTCGATGATTTATCGACTGTTTGTATGACGCTTGATAAATACGATAAAATCGGGGCCAGCGGGGTGCTCGACGAATTGTCCGCCAAAGGGCATGACAAGACGCTTATTGAAAAATTCCTAAAAGCGGCGGAAAACAGCGCCTCCCCGCGGGCTTTCGCCGCCCTCGCCGGAGAGGGAGCCGCGGACTCCCCCGCCGCAAGCCTCTCCACGATTATAGACAATGTACGCACATTGTCGGACGTCGACATAAAGTTCAACCCGTTGCTCGTGCGCGGGCAAGGCTACTACACCGGCGCGGTGTTTGAGATTGAGGCGGCGGGCTATCCCGGTTCGGTCGCGGGCGGCGGACGCTACGACGGTATGATAGGGAAATTTATAGGCGAAGATGTGCCCGCTGTGGGCTTCTCTATAGGTTTTGAGCGAATTTTCGACATTCTGAGCAAAACCGCTTCCTGCATTATTATACCTGACAAGCCCAAAATCACTCTGTTTTATGAGGAAAGTTCGGGATTCAAGGCGGTATGGCGCGAAACCGAGAAATTAAAAGAAAAGTATCTTGTCACCCTTAAAACAATGCCTAAAAAGCTAGGCAAGGCGCTTGACCGCGAGTATTCGGACGGCGCGAACGGCTTTATGATATTCGGGAAGGACGAGGCGCCGCGAATGTTTGAAAAAGAGCGGCAGGCGGCGGAAGCGCGCGTATAAGAAGCGCGGGCTAAATTGCCGCAACCAAAAACCCCCGCCGTTTGGCTTGGCAGGGGTTTTTTTATTGTTCTTAGATAACTCCGCTTTCGTTAAGGCGTTTATAGGTCTTAAGCCGTCTTTCGGCGTTGGCTTTCGCCGAGTCAAACAGCCCGTCCGCCACGTCCGGGAAGGCCCGCTTGAGAGACGAGTATCGCACTTCGGAGCCGATAAACTCCTTGAAATCCGCCGTCGGCTCCTTCGAGTCGAGCACGAAGGGATTCTTGCCTTCGTCCTCCAGAATCGGGTTGTAGCGGAAAAGGTGCCAGTAACCCGCCTCAACGGCCTTTTTAGTCTCAAGCTGAGTGCAACCCATACCAACGGTCAGCCCGTGATTGATACACGGAGCATAAGCTATAATGAGCGACGGACCCGGGTATTTCTCCGCCTCGACAAGAGCCTTTATGAGCTGAGACTGATTCGCGCCCATCGCCACCTGCGCCACGTACACGTACCCATAGCTTATGGCAATCATACCAAGGTCTTTTTTGCGCACGCGTTTGCCGGCCGCCGCGAATTTGGCTATCGCGCCGACTGGCGTGGATTTGCTGGCCTGGCCGCCCGTGTTTGAATACACCTCCGTGTCGAACACGAGCACGTTTACGTCCTCTCCGGAAGCGAGCACATGGTCAAGCCCGCCGAAGCCTATGTCGTAGGCCCAGCCATCGCCGCCCAGAATCCATTGTGACTTTTTAACAAGGAAATCATCGTTTTCCAAGATATATTTAGCTATTTCGCCTTCTTCGCCGGAAGCCTGAACGCTCTTAAGCGCCGCCGCGAATTTGGCCGAAGCCTCCTTGGAAGCCTCCCCGTCCGCGAAAGCGTCCGCCCAAGCGGCGGCGGCGTCCTTAACCTCGCCGTTTCCGCTGATTTCGGCAAGGCGGGCGGCTTTCGCCTTTATGCCCTCGCGGATATGCTTAACGGCGGTATACATACCCAGCCCGAATTCCGCGTTGTCCTCAAAGAGAGAGTTAGCCCACGCCGGGCCCTGACCCTTCTCATTAGTCGTATAGGGCGTGGAGGGTGCGGAGCCGCCCCAGATAGACGAACAGCCCGTCGCGTTGGCGATATACATACGGTCGCCGAAAAGCTGCGTAATGAGCTTGGCGTAAGGCGTCTCGCCGCAGCCCGCGCACGCGCCGGAAAACTCAAGAAGCGGCCGCTTAAACTGGCTGCCTTTGACTGTTTCTTTCTTGAAAGAGGCTTCGGCGTCCTTTTCGGGGAGGGAAATGCCGTAATACCAGTTTTTCATTTCGTCAAGACGCGTGCCGATAGGTTCCATAACAAGCGCCTTCTCCTTGGCGGGGCATACCTGCGCGCAGTTGCCGCAGCCCGTGCAGTCCAAAGAAGACACAAGCATTTTGTACTGATAGTTTTCCAAACCTTTGCCGGCCGCCTGTTTCGCCGAAAAGCCCTCCGGAGCCTTGCTGATTTCCTCTTTATCGGCCAAAACCGGGCGAAGCACGGCGTGCGGGCATACGTAGGAACACTGATTGCACTGTATGCAGTTTTCGGGTATCCAGCGCGGAACGTCAACCGCTATGCCGCGTTTCTCATAAGCGGCGGTGCCTTGCGGGAAAGTGCCGTCCTCACGCCCGACGAACGCCGAAACATTTAGGGAATCACCTTTTTGGGCGTTTATCGGCTCAACGATATCCCTAATGAACGCGGGCTTTTCGGCCGCCTCGGGGGCCGCTTCGTCCGACGCGTTTTTCCACTCGGCGGGCACTTTGATTTCCTTAACGCCGGCCACGCCCTCGTCAACGGCGGCGTAGTTCATATTAACGATTTTCTCGCCTTTCTTGCCGTAGGACTTATAGATCGCTTTTTTCATGTACTCAACGGCCTGCTCGATCGGTATAATGCCCGTGAGCTTGAAGAAAGCCGCTTGAAGCACGGAGTTTATGCGGTTGCCAAGGCCTATTTTCTTGGCGATGTTCACGCCGTCGATGATATAAAACTTAATGTTATGCTCCGCCATATAGCGCTTCATAGCGGCGGGAAGATGCCGCCCCACCTCGTTTTCGTCCCAGATACAGTTAAGCAGGAACGTGCCGCCGTCCTTAAGGTCGGAGAGCATATCGTACTTATCAATGTACGACTGGTTATGGCAGGCCGCGAAATCCGCCGTTTTAACGAGATACGTCGAGCGTATGGGCGATTTGCCGAAACGCAGGTGCGAGGTCGTTATGCCGCCGGACTTCTTGGAGTCGTAGGCAAAGTATGCCTGAGCGTACATATCGGTATGGTCGCCTATGATTTTGATAGAGTTTTTGTTAGCGCCGACAGTACCGTCCGAGCCGAGGCCCCAGAATTTGCAGTTTGTCGTGCCTTCGGGGGTAACGTCAATTTCCGCGCCGACCGGAAGGGACAGATTAGTCACGTCGTCAACTATACCAATAGTAAAGTGATTCTTGGGGGCGTCCGCCTTAAGATTATCATAAACCGCGATAATCTGAACGGGGGTAACGTCCTTGGAACCAAGCCCATAGCGGCCGCCTACGATAACCGGACGCTCGCCCACCTCAAAGTAAGCCGTGCAAACGTCCTGATAAAGGGGTTCGCCAAGCGCGCCCGGTTCTTTCGTGCGGTCGAGCACGGCGATTTTCTTCGCTGTTTTGGGAATTGCCGAAAGGAATTTGCCCACAGCAAACGGGCGATACAGGTGTACCTTAAGAAGGCCGACTTTTTCGCCTTTCGCGGTCAGGTAGTCAACAGTTTCCTCAACGCAGTCGCACCCGGAACCCATAGCCACTATCACGCGGTCGGCATCCGGCGCGCCGTAATAGTTAAACAGCTTGTAATCGCGCCCGGTAAGTTTATTGATTTCGCCCATATAAAGCTCGACGACTTCCGGGATTCTGTCATAGAACGGGTTAGAAGCCTCCCGCGCCTGGAAGAAAATGTCGGGATTCTGCGCCGTGCCTCGGAGCACGGGGTGCTCCGGGTTAAGAGCCGCCCGGCGGAAGGCGTTTATGGCCTCGTGGTCGACAATGCGGTTTAAGTCCTCGTAGTCCAGACAGTCGATTTTCTGGATTTCGTGAGAGGTGCGGAAACCGTCGAAAAAGTGCATAAAAGGCACGCGGCCCTTGATTGCGGCAAGGTGCGACACCGCGCCTAAATCCATAACTTCCTGAACGTTCGCCGAAGCCAGCATAGCGAAGCCCGTCTGGCGGCAGGCCATAACGTCCGAATGGTCGCCGAAAATGGACAGCGCGTGGCTGGCCAGCGCCCTGGCCGAAACGTGCAGCACACCCGGCAGAAGCTCTCCCGCTATTTTATACATATTAGGAATCATAAGCAGAAGCCCTTGCGACGCGGTGTATGTAGTCGTAAGAGCGCCCGCTTGCAGAGAGCCGTGAACGACGCCCGCCGCGCCCGCCTCAGACTGCATTTCCACAACTTTTACCTCTTGCCCGAAAATGTTCTTTCGCCCGGCGGCGGCCCATTCGTCCGTTGACTCCGCCATTGGCGAAGAGGGCGTTATGGGGTAAATGCCCGCGACTTCCGTAAAAGCGTAAGATGCGTACGCGGCGGCGGTGTTGCCGTCCATTGTTTGCTTTTTAGCCATACTTAAAATCCTCCTTTATATATTAAGCGCGTTAAAAACCGCGTGTGTTGCCGTCCTTTTATTATAGCATAAATTTGAAATTAGTAAACATAAAAATCACCCAATAAAAAAATTTATCGGGCGCGGGAAATCCCCTCGCTTTGCTCGGCTTTCTCTAGTCTCTTAACGGACTCGGAGTGTTTCGTGGGTCCTATCTGAAGTTTGCTTCTCTTCTCAAACGGATACGTATAGTTAACTATATCGTAATTCATATATCCCCTTCCCTTGGACAAGCTCGCGCTTTCGGCGTTGTAAATCTTATATCCCAGCTTATACTCGGCGGTTTTATACCACCAGAGGGAAGTCGCGAAAACCGCCCCGAGCACGCTCAGCGCCCACAGGCCGCCGATTATAAAGGGTTTCGGGGATTTCCCCCGCGCGGGCGCCGCCTCCGGAACACTCTCCTGGAGGTTTTCCTGACTTACCGCGTTTTCATTAACTTGACAAACCGTATCGTTCTCCATAGTTTCCACTCCTTATGATTATTAAAGCCGCGCCAAAAAGCCTCTTCCTTCATATATAATACCACAGCTCGCTTCGATTCGTCAATATAGCAATTTTCAAAATCGCGGACTGCCGGCGTTCGCGAAAAACGGCTTAAAAACGGCGTTTTTTGACGCCTCCCCGCGTTTACGGCAAAAAGCCTCCTTCTTGCCCGGTGTTTTTTCGGGCCTCCCCGCGTTTGCGTTCGCTATTTTGGCTTCGCCAAAAAGCTGTTGCAAACGCTCGTGACCGCCCGAAAAAGCCTCCTTCTTG
>JAITSQ010000019.1 GCA_031287685.1 Clostridiales bacterium
TCGGGAATCGTCACGCGGTCTCCTATGGATAAATCGGAAAATTCGTTTATATCAGCGGCTTTGGCGGTATAGGCCGTCGTGTTGTTGCGTTTGTCAATATTTTTCGTGAAAACGAACGCCCGCCCCCGCAAATCTTTGGCAATTTCCGAGCCCCGAGCTGTCAAAAGGTCGATGTTAAGCCCGTCGTAATGAATATAAAGCCCTAAATCGTTAGCCGCCTTGGACAATGAATACGCGCAATGGCACAAAGCGTTTGGGACACCCAAAACACCCGCCGGCTATAGAAGTGTTCCGCTCCAGCCAGCGGCTATCCGAACGCATCATACCGGACAGTAAAGCAAACGAAATGCGAAAGATGGGAAATACAGTTGCGTATTGAGTCGAAAAACTCCGTAGGGGTAAGGTAGGGGTATAACGCAAAGACAAGGGCTGCCGCACCGGGCGGCAACCCCATAAGCTAGCCGTTTAACTTGAAAACAGGCTTCAAACTTCGCCCAAAACGCGCCTAATGCCCGGTGTTTTTTCGGCACTTCTGCCTGCCGAAAAAGCCACCTTCTTGCCGCGCGTTTCGTTCTTGTTTTCAGCCATTTCAAGTAAAAACGGCTGTATACAAGGTTTTCATTGGAATGAAAAGCGGTTACACATTAAACCTGAACAGCACCACGTCCCCGTCCCGCACGACATATTCCTTGCCCTCAAGCCGTACCAGCCCCGCGTCTTTAGCCGCGCCGAACGAGCCGCGTTCCATTAAATCGTCGTAGCTGACAATTTCGGCGCGGATAAAGCCGCGCTCGAAGTCCGTGTGGATTTTGCCGGCGGCCTGCGGCGCGCGCAGTCCGCGTTTAATCGTCCAGGCGCGGACTTCTTTCGGCCCCGCCGTCAGGAAGCTGATAAGCCCCAGGAGCTTATATCCCGCCGCGATTAGCTTGGACAGGCCGCTTTCCGACACGCCAAGGTCGGTTAGGAACATCAGCTTGTCCTCTTCGGGCATATCGGCGATTTCCGCCTCTATTTTGGCGCATACGGTGAAAACCTCGCTGCCTTCCCCGCGAGCGAGATTCGTAACGGCGGCGACGTGAGCGTTGCCGGCGGAATCGGCCAAATCGCCCTCGGCCACGTTAGCAGCGTACAGTACGGGCTTGCCCGTGAGCAGGTTAAAGGAATCGACCGCGGAGCGCTCCTCCGGCGAAAATTCGACTGTGCGGGCAAGCTCCCCGCGCTCAAGCGCGGCTTTAAGCCGCTCCATAACGGCCAAATCGGCCGCGAGCGCTTTGTCGGCCCTGGCCGCTTTGGCGGTCTTGGCGATCAGCCGTTCAAGCGCCTCCAAATCCGACAGGATAAGTTCCGTGTTTATTATTTCTATGTCCGAAACGGGGTCGGTGGGAGAATCCCGGAGCACGCCCTCGTCCTCGAAACAGCGCACGACGTGCACGATGGCGTCAACCTCTCGGATATGGGAGAGGAATTTGTTGCCAAGGCCCTCCCCTTGGCTGGCCCCCTTGACAAGCCCCGCGATGTCCACAAACTCAATTACGGCGGGGGTGACTTTGGCGGCGCTGTACATAGCCTCCAGCGGACCGAGGCGCGGATCGGGAACCGCGGCTATGCCCACGTTCGGGTCGATTGTGCAAAATGGGTAATTGGCCGCCTCCGCTCCGGCGAGCGTCAGCGAGTTAAACAGGGTGCTTTTTCCGACATTTGGCAAGCCCACAATTCCGAGTTTCATAAATACCCTCCGGCAAATTTGCTCGGTGCTTTTCGCCTTGGCAAAAAGCCACCTTTTTAGGGCGTGTTGACACAAAGCTGTTACGCGTCTTTGCGGCTGATTATTCCGCGCTTCTTCGTTGCGCTCCTTTGACTTACTTTTCAAGTAAGCCTGCGGTCACGCGCCTTGAATCGTGAAAAATCAGCTTCGCAAATCCGCGCAACCCATTTGTGTCAACACGCCTAATTATTTAATCGTAAATATGTCCTATTACACTGCCCGCTATAAACCCGTGCAGAAAGCCGAAAAGCAGTACGGAAGCCAGAACCGCAAGGTCCTTGGAGGGCGCCCGGCCGTGCTTTACGAGGCCCGACGCGAGTTTGGAGCGGCCTACGGGCTTCATAACGATTTTCTTTGACTTAAGAATACCTTTTTTCAGTTGCGACATAAAACCACCTTTCTTTTTCTCTTATTTTTTGCATATCAATTGCTGCAGCCGTTTCTACTTAACTATAACATAAAATGGAGGGACAGGCAATATACTATTGTAAAAAGCCGGGACGGGAGGTTATCTCGTGGAAATAACGGAATATATGCCGGAAAAGATAAGGAAAATTATGGGTAATATGGATTTGAGCGCGGCGGAGGAAATCCGCCTCCGCGCGGAGAGGCCCGTGCTCGTGTACGCGGGCGGGGAGGAAATAAACGCGGGCGGGGAGGTTTCCCTCGCGGATTTACAGGAGCTGACGGAGATTTTGAGCGATTATTCCCCCTACGCCTTTGAGGAGAGCCTGAAGCAGGGCTATCTGACCCTGCGCGGCGGGCACAGGGCGGGCTTCTGCGGGAAGCCGTTCGTGTCCGGCGGGGAAATCCGGGCAATGCGGGAAATAACCGGCGTGAATATCCGCGTAGCGCGGGAGGCGCGCGGCTGCGCCGAAAAAATCAGCGCCTACGCCCTTGAGCCGCGCCCGCGTAATTTTATGATAATTTCGCCGCCGGGCCGCGGCAAGACGACGCTTTTGCGGGATTTAACGCGTATCGCGGGGGATTCCGGCTTGAACGTCTGCATAGCGGACGAGCGCGGGGAAATCGCGGGGGGCGGCGCGCTCGACGTGGGTATTCGGACGGACGTAATGGAGGGCTGCCCGAAGGCCGTGGCGATGATGGGTATGCTCCGCGCTATGTCCCCGCACGTAATAGCCGCCGACGAGATAGGCTGCCGCGCCGACGTTTTGGCCATAGAGGAAGCCGCCGCCGCTGGGGCCGCCGTGTTCTGCACGGTTCACGCGGATTCGGTGGCGGGGGCCAGAAAGCGGCCGGTTTTGGCGGAGCTGTTTGAAAGCGGGGTTTTCGGGCGGTTTGCCGTAATCGAGGGAAGCGGGCGGACGGGGCGGGTCGAGGGCGTTTATGGCGAGGGGGGAAGGGCTTTATGCTGATAACGCGGGCGGCGGGGGCGGCGCTCGTCGTCGGGGCGTGCGCCCTGGCGGGGGCGCGGGCGGCTTTTCGGGCGGGCTTCAGAATGGACGAGCTTTTGCGGGCGAAACGGGCGTTTATGCTGCTCTCGTCGGAAATAGAGAGGGGAAGCTCGCTCCGAGCGGCGGCCCGCCTCGTTTCAGAGCGCGTCGAGGGAGCCATAGCCGGTATTTTCCGCGACTTTTACCAAAATTTAGGGAAAAAAGGCGGCGCAGAGGACACTTTTATAAACTCCCTTGAAAACTGCCGCCTGCACAGCTTCGGAAAGGGGGATATGGAGATTTTCCGGGGCTTTGCCAAAATAATCGGCGTTTTGGACATAAATGCGCACCGGAAAAACATAGACGCGCTTTTGCGTTATATCGACGGGGAGACGGAGATTCTGCTGAAGCGGCGGGATTCGGACAAGAAACTTTACTTAAACCTGGGCCTGCTCGGCGGTCTTATGCTCGCGGCGGCGCTGTGGTAAAAATTGAAACCTAAAAAATCAACAGACGGCGGTGGATTTTTATGGATATAAAAATTGTTTTTCAGATAGCGGCGGTGGGGATTCTCGTCGCGGTGCTCAATCAGGTGCTCCAGCGGGCGGGGCGGGAGGAGCAGGCGATGATGACCTCCCTGGCGGGGCTGATTGTCGTTTTATTCTGGATAATCCAGTATATAAGCGAGCTGTTCACGACGGTGCGCACGCTGTTTCAGTTGTAGCAAGGACGATAGGGCAAGGGGGGCGGGGTAATGGACATTTTTCAAGCGTCCGTGGTGGGCGCTTCGGCGGCGGTGCTGTCTCTCGCCATAAAAAAGCAGGCTCCGGAAATAAGCCTGATGATTGCCATAGCCGCGGGGACAATCATTTTCATCGCGTGCGCGGAGCCGCTGTTTTCAGTCGTAAGCCTGATGAAGAGCATAAGCGGGCGGCTCGGCGGCCTGGCGGACATAGCGCCGGTGATTAAAATTATAGGGATAGCGGCGGCGGCGGAGTTCGCTTCTCAGATTTGCGCGGACGCGGGGGAGAGGGCGATTGCCGCTAAAATTGAGTTTCTGGCGAAAACGCTGATAATAGTCGCGAGCGCGCCGGTTCTCGTGAATTTGCTTTATTTGGTGACTTCTCTGACCTAGTAGGGGGGATTTTATGACCGGAGCGCCGGACATTTTCAGCGGGCAGCTGGACAGGCAGCTGGATTTAATTGATTTTTCGGGGATTGACCGGTTGAACGCGGGGAGCGGCGGCGCGCGGGGGCTGCTTTCGGAAATTCTGTCCGGGAAATTCTCTCTCTCTCCGGAGGGATTTATAAACGCGGGCGCGCGCCTTTTTTTCGGGGAAATTTCGGACAATCTCGGCTTGTTCAAAAAAATACTTTTGGCGGTTATTTTAAGCGCGGTCATAAAGGCCCTGTCGGGAGCGCAGAAAAATAAATCCGTGGCGGAAATGGCTTTTTTCGCCTCCTACGCGAGCGTTCTGACAATGCTTTTTTCGTCGTTTACGACGGTGATTAAAATTTCCGGCGGGGTCATAGACGCGCTGACGGAGTTTATGAACGCCGCGGCGCCGGTCGTCTGCGCGGTGGCGGCGATGACCGACGTATACGCCGCCGGGCGGCTTTCGCCGGTATTGTCAATTTTATCGGCGGTTCTGGCCGGCGTTATAAAAAATTTTGTCATAGGCGGCGCGTCGATGGCGCTGTGCGTACAAACGGTCAATTTCCTGAGCGAAAAAGAAATACTGACGAAATTTGGGGAATTCTGCAAAAATGGCCTGACGCTCCTGCTGAAGCTGACCGTCTCCGCGTTCTGCGCGGTTTTGTCGCTCCAGAGGCTGACCGCGCCGCCGCTTTCCGGAGCGGGGGGCTTCGCCGTTAAAAACGCCGTGAAATTTGTTCCGGTGGTGGGCGGGGCTTTGTCCTCATCGGTGGACACGTATTTTTACGCGGCGAAAACGCTTAAAAACGGCGCGGTGGCGGCGGTCGTCATAGCGGCGGGGTATATTCTGGCGGTGCCGGTCGTTAAAACCGCCGTCCTGATAGCGATGTATAAGGCCGCCGCCGTCATAGCTCAGCCGATTTGCGACGAGCGCGTCGTAAAGTGTATGGACGCGGCGGGAGATTTCGCGGCGCTTCTGCTGGGCGGGCTGTTCGCGGTCATCATTATGTTTTTGTTCACGCTGATTATAGTGGTTTCGCTATAAACCTTGCTCGGTGTTTGAGATTGTCTAAAAAAATTCAGACAATCTCAAGCCACATTCTTGGAGGGAGCCGTATGAAGCCTTATTTTGAAAGCGTCGCCGCCGTTCTGATTCTTCAGGCGATGGCGCGGATAATTGTCCCGAATAAAAAATATCAGTATTATATTGATTTTGTTATGGGAGTTATTCTTATATGCCTTATAATATCCCCCGCCTCGGATTTTTTGGCGAAATTCCGAGAAAGGGCGCCCGCGCCGCCGCCGGGAATTGTCGGGAATTACGAATATATAAGCTCCGGCGGGAATAAAATTATTTTAACCGCCTATAAAGACCAGCTTGAAAATTACGCCGAAAGCATAGCGGCGGGAGAAAATCAGAGGCTTTTGTCGGCGGATTTTGAAATAGGCGAAACTGATTCGGATTTTGGGGAAATCAAGAGAATCCGGCTTAGGACAGGTCCGGCGGAGGCCCCGGAAAAACCGGAAAAACCGAGCCTTATACGAATAGAGGGGGTAAAAATAAAACCGCCCAACGAGAGTCGGGCGGGAAAAGAGCATAATTCCGCCGAAGCGGAGCGCGTAAAAAACGCGGCGGCGAAGTTCTATAACATAGCGCCGGAGCGTATAAATGTAACCGTGACGGACGAAGCCGGCGCGCGCTGAGGAGGGCGGGGAATGGGCGGAAAACTGACCGAAAAATTCAGAGATTTGCTGAAGTCTCCCCGGACGGCGTTCAACATCGCGGTAGGGGTGATTTTGGGGGTGGTTCTGCTGGCGGCGGGGAAATTTGGGGAGGGCCGCGCCCCCGGAAGCGCGGCTCCGGAAACGCCGAAAAGCCGGGCGGCAGAGGAAAGCGCCGGTGAATACGAGAAAAACCTTGAGTCCCGGCTGTCCGAGATACTTTCTCAAGCGGAGGGCGCGGGGAAGGTGCGCGTAATGCTGACCCTGAGCCAGGGGCGTGAGATTATCGTGGGGGAGGACGCGAGCGCCGAAAGCGCGGTTACAAAAGAGACGGACGATTCAGGCGGCAGCCGCCAGAATGAACAGCGGAAGTCTGAAACGAAAAAAATAATCCTGAGCGGCGGAGGGGAAAGCGCGCCTCTTGTACTAAAAGAAATATTCCCGCGTATAGAGGGGGTGGTGATTGTGGCGCGGGGCGGGGCCGACCCGGCGGTCAAAGACGCGCTGACGCGCGCTTGCGCCGCTCTGCTTGGAATAGAGACGCATAAAATCCAGGTGTTAAAAATGAGAGGGGATTTGTAAATGTTCGTACTTAAAAGGAATCAAATAATAATCACCGCGCTCGTGGTTATGGTGGCCGTGGCGGGCTATCTGAACTATGTGGACACGAAAAACTCGCCAGTGGGGATTGCCCTGAACGACGAAGGGGAGGCGCTGGCGCTCATCCCGAACGGCGAAGGGCGGGAGTCGGCTCCGGTTTCCGCCTTGGGGGAGCTATACAGCGACATAAACGAATACGACGACCCGGCCATCGCCGCGGACGAAAACAAAAGCGACCAGACCGACCCCGGGGCGGCGGTTTTTGTCAACGCCAGCCCGGCGGACAGCTCGTATTTCATTCAGGCGAAGCTTGACCGGGAGCAGTCGAGAAGCCGGCAAAAAGAGATGCTGAGCGAGATGATAAACAACCCGAATATCGAGCAGGTCAAGCGCTCGGAATGCGCGTCGGAAATGCTTGAGATACAGAAGCGTATAGAGAAGGAGACCGCCGCCGAGGCTATGATTGAGTCGAAGGGCTTCACGGACGTTTACGTGCGGATTGACGACGACACGGTTGACGTGGTGGTGAGCAAGGAGCGCCTCTCAGACGCGGAAATAGCCCAGATTGAGGATATTGTCAAGCGGAAAACGGGCGTTTCGGCGGATAAAATAAGAATCAACCCGATGAAAAAGCAGTAAAAAGGGCGGGAAAGAATAGGCGCGCGATAGCAGAGGATACTATCGCGCGCCTTAAAATTTTTCCTATTCCTCTTCCGCTAAATCCTCCGAATACCCGCACCCGGCCTGCGCGCAGGCCGCCTTCTTTGCCTTTTTGCCCTTTGCCACAAGAAAGCCGCCGCATTTCGGGCACTTTTTCCCCACGGGCTTCTCCCACGAAAGGAAGGAGCAATCCGGATTATTGCTGCAGCCGTAGTATTTTCGGCCCTTTTTCGTCTTTTTAATCAGCACCTTGCCGTCCTCGCAGACGGGGCAGGCGATTTTCGCGTCTTCAAAAAACGGCTTGGCGTTGCGGCATTCCGGAAAGCCGGGGCAGGCCAGGAACTTTCCGAACCGGCCGAATTTTATGACCATATTCCGCCCGCAGTTTTCGCATATAACGTCCGTCACCTCGTCGGCTATTTCCACGTCGCCGATTTTGGTTTCGGCGGCGGAGACCTCTTTTTCAAACTCGGGATAAAACGCCCGGAGGATTTCTTTCCACTCGGTCTGGCCGTCCTCAACTTTGTCGAGCATATCCTCCATTTCGGCGGTAAAGCCGATGTTCACCACGTCCCTGAAATTATCCTCCATTATGTCGTTTACGATAATTCCAAGCTCGGCTGGGTAAAGCGACTTGTTTTCCTTAATGACGTACCCGCGCGCCAGAAGCGTCGAGATAATCGCGGAATAGGTGCTCGGGCGCCCTATCCCCAAATCCTCCAGGTTTTTGACGAGCGCGGCCTCCGTATAGCGCGGGGGCGGCTGAGTGAAATGCTGCTCGCCGGTTATGGCGGCGGCGGTCAGCGGCTCTCCCTTGGTCAGCGAGGGCATTTTTACGTCCTTTTCCGCGTCGGTTTCGTTTTTGTTATACACGGCGAGGTAGCCCTGAAACTTAAGCTGGCTGCCCGACGCGCGCAGGTGGTAAGGCCCGGCCTCTATCCGCGCCGTGATTGTGTCGTAAACGGCGGGAGACATTACGCTTGCCGCGAAGCGTTCCCAAATCAGCTTGTACAGGCGGAACTGGTCCCTCGGCAGGTGCGTTTTGAGCGCCTCCGGGGTCTGTTCGATATAGGTTGGGTGAATGGCCTCGTGCGCGTCCTGGGCGCGGCCTTTTGACTGATAGACGACGCGCTCCGGGTTCAGATACTTTTCGCCGAGGTTATTTTTAACAAAATCGGCGGCGGCGGCGTAGGACTCGTCCGAAACGCGCACGGAGTCCGTCCTGATGTAGGAAACAAGGCCGATGGTGCCCTGTCCGGCTATGTCCACGCCCTCGTAAAGCTGCTGCGCGATCATCATTGTTTTGCTCGTGGCGAAGCCCAGAACTTTCGACGCCTCCTGCTGAAGCGTGCTCGTCGTGAAGGGCGGCGCGGGCTTTTTCAAGCGCTGGCCGTTTTTTGCCTCAAGCACGGAAAATTTTTCTTTCCGCAATTCGTCGATAACCGCGTCGGTTTCATCTTTTGTTTTGAGCGAGAGTTTTTCTCCGTTTTTGGAGTGGAGCTGGCTTTTGAACTTTTCGCCGCTCTTTTTCTTAAGCTCGGTCTCAATGCTCCAGTATTCCTCCTGGACGAAACTAGAGATTTCCTCCTCCCGGTCGCAGATTATTTTAAGCCCGACGGATTGGACGCGTCCCGCCGAAAGGCGTTTGCGCACCTTTCTCCAAAGGAGGGGGCTTATTTTATAGCCCACTATCCGGTCAAGGGCGCGGCGCGCCTGCTGCGCGTTCACAAGGTTCATATCAATCTGGCGCGCTTCGGTTATGGATTTCTGTACGGCGTTTTTGGTGATTTCGTTAAAAGTAATCCTGTAGGCCGAGTCGAGCTTCAGGGCGTTTTTCAGGTGCCAGGAAATGGCCTCCCCCTCCCGGTCGGGGTCGGTGGCCAGATAGACCGCCTGGGCGGCCTTGGCTTCCTTGCGCAGCTTCGCCAGGATTTCGCCCTTGCCGCGTATGGTGATGTACTTCGGCTCAAAGTCGTTCTCCACGTCTATTCCAAGCTCACTTTTGGGCAGGTCGCGCACATGGCCGACGGAAGCCTCGATTTTATACGCGGAGGACAGAAATTTTTTAAGCGTTTTAGCTTTCGCGGGGGATTCTACAATAACAAGTTTTTTTGACGACATTTGGATTTCCTTTCCGAGACATAGCAATTTTACAAAACGTTGACTGGCGCGGAGCGGAAAATCGGCGGCTTTAAGCCGTTTTTCGCGAACGTCGGCAGTCCACGATTTTGAAAATTGCTATACCGCAGTTTAATTTTAACGTATCCGCACGTATCTCCCGCCGGGCGCGCGCCGTATGAAGCCGCGCACCTCAAGGAGCAGGAGGTTGTAGACGATTTCCTCTAAATCAAGTTTAGACGCGGCGGCTATTTCGTCGGGAGAAATACTTTCAAAGCCGATACAATCATATATCAATTTTTCGGATAACGCAAGACCTAAATCTTCATTTTGCGCCGAATTGTAAGGAACGTCGCAGCCGATTGCCAGAAGCACGTCCCTGTAGTTTGTGACAAGGCCCGCGCCGTCTTTTATAAGCCCGTTTACGCCCGTGCTTGTTTCGCTTGTTATGTTTCCGGGGACGGCCAGAACGTCGCGCCCTTGCTCAAGCGCCAGGCGGGAGGTAATGAGCGTGCCGCTTTTGTCCGAAGCCTCGACGACCACGACGGCCTGACAAAGCCCGCTGATAATGCGGTTGCGCAAAGGGAAATGGTGCGCCGCCGGCGGGGTCCCCAAGGGATATTCCGAGATAACGCAGCCGTTTCTGGCAATATCCTCCATAAGGCGCGCGTTTTCCTTCGGATAGCACACGTCCAGCCCGCAGCCGAGAATGGCTACGGTAGTACCGCCGTTATCAACGGCGGCGCGGTGCGCGTAGGAGTCTATTCCCCGCGCCATGCCGCTGACTATGACGATTCCGCACTGCGCCAAGTCTCCGGAAAGTTTGGCCGCCGCGGAGCGGCCGTATTCCGTGCAGGCGCGGCTGCCTATGACCGCCACGAGCCGCGCGTCGTCTCCCGGCAGCCGGCCCTTGACGTAAAGCGTGAGCGGCGGGTCGTAAATATTTTTAAGGAGCGAGGGGTAGTCGTCGTCGAATATCGTGACATAATAAATCCCAAGTTTTTCCAGGCTGGCGGCGTAGGCCTCAAGTTCTTCAATATCGCGGGAGGAGGTTATGTCCAGCGCGTTTTTTTCGCTGATTCCGGGGATTCTGGCTATTTCGGCGGAGGAGGCCGTCCACAGCCTCCGGGGGTCTTTGAACGCGCGCAGCAAGAAGCCGATTTTTACTGCGGTCAGGCTTTCGAGCGTCGAAAGCCAAAGGCAGATTTTTCGTGAGGTAAGAGCGTTTTTCACAATGTTCACCGGCCTTAACAGTAACTTATAAGAGCCTTGCACACTCCCGTGACGCGGTATCCGCCGCGCTCTCCGAGCTTGGCGGGCAGGAAGACGGAATCGGCGGTTTTAAGCGGGGTTTCGCAGCCGCCGGCGGAAAGGACGCAGCTCCCCTCCGTAACTGTCAGAATCTGGAAAGCGTCAAAATCTCCAAAACCAGCCGACGGTCCGCCCGTCGAGTCAAGCTCAAGCAGGTTTACGTTGAAATGAGGCGTTTTTACAGCGCGGGAAAGGCGGAAGCCGGCGCTTTCCCCGATTATTTCCGGCTTCACGGCGGCCTTGGGCAGCTTCCCGCCGAAGTCTATAACGTCGAGCGCCTTTTCCTTATGAAGCTCCCGGGGCTTGCCGTCGAGCCCTAAGCGCCCGTAATCGTAAACCCTATAGGTTATATCGGAATTTTGCTGGATTTCCGCGAGGGTAATTCCCCGGCCTATCGCGTGGACAAGGCCCGCGGGTATGTTCACGACGTCCCCGGCGCGGACGGGGAGCTTCTCTAACGCGTCCTCAACCGCGCCGTTTTCGAGCATTGCGGAAAAATCCGCGCGGGAAACGCCGTCTTTAAGCCCCAGAACAAGATGGGAGCCTTCCTCCGCGCTTAAAACGCACCACATTTCGTTTTTGCCGAACGGCGCGTTTTCTCTCCGCAGGGCGTATTCGTCGTCCGGGTGGACCTGCACGGAAAGGAAGTCGGCGGCGTCGATAATTTTCACGAGCAATGGGAAATGCGTGAAATTCCGGAATTTTTCGCCCAGAAAGGAGGCGGGGGCTAGCTCTATGACTTCCCGGAAAGAAAGCCCTTTGTACGCGCCGTTTGACACGACGCCCATTTCCTTTTCGCGGCAGGAGACGTCCCAGCTTTCGCCGGTTTTTTCGTAAGGGATTTCCCTGCCGTAGAGGGAGCGCATTTTCGCGCCGCCCCAGACCATTTCCTTGTAAATCGGGTTGAACGTAAGGGGATAAATTTCCATAAAAATCCGCTCCTTTAGAAATATAAATTATACCGATCGTAGATTATAGAATAGGGGATATAGCAGGATAAAAGCGGGATTTGACGTGAGCTTCGCAAGCGCCGTTAGCCGCAGGAAAAGGTTTTTGTGACCGCGGCCCAAACCCCGCCGAACCGCCGGGGGAGCGCGTCCTTCGCCGCCCTTGCCTTGTTCGGGTTCTCAAAAAGCCCGAAAACGCAGGAGCCGCTCCCGCTCATCATCGCGAGGAGCGCGCCGCGCCGCCTTAAAAACGCCGCTATTTCGACAATTTCCGGGTGTCGCGCCGCCACGGGCGCTTGCAGGAAATTTTGGGCTTTCCGGGCGATTTCCCGCAGGTTGAGCGTATCGCCCGTAAAGTCAAATTCCGCCGGAGCGCCGAAATCCCCGGTTTCGTCAAGCTTGCCGTAGGCCCAGGCGGTGAGGACGGCAAACGGCGGTTTCGCCAGCACGACCCAGAGCGGCGGGCAGGGGGGCAGGGGAGTCAGAATTTCGCCGATTCCCCGCGCCAGGCGCGTCCCGCCGCGTATGAAAAACGGCACGTCCGCGCCCAGGCCAGCGCCCAGGCGCTCAAGCTCGGCCGGGGCAAGCCCCAGTTCAAACAGCCTGTTAAGCCCGCGCAGAGCCGCCGCCGCGTCGCTGCTGCCGCCGCCAAGCCCCGCCTCGGAAGGGATTCGCTTGACGAGACGCATTGAGATCCCGCCGGAAAACTTTTCCCGGTAAAGCGGTTCGAGAAGCCGCGCCGCTTTGTGGACGAGGTTTTCCTCCGGCGGCAGGGTCAGGTTTTCAGTCGCTAAATAGATTTCTTTTCGCGGGGTTTTTGATATGAACAAGTCGTCGCGCAGGCGGAGCGTCTGCATAACGGTCGAAATTTCGTGGTAGCCGTCCGCGCGCCGCCCGGTGATTTCAAGCGTCAGGTTGATTTTGGCGCGGGGGCGGAGGTGTATGTAGTCGAAGTCCATAAGCCGCCTCCTGCGGTATAGCAATTCCGTATGACATAGGCTTCGCTCGGTGTTTTTTCGGGCTTGATGCCGCCCGAAAAAGCCGCCTTCTTGCTCGGTGTTTTTTCGGCGCTAACGCCCGCCGAAAAAGCCCCTCTTCTTGCCCGGGATTTTCGGCTCGAAACAAGCCGGTCAAAAATGGAAATCGCTATATGTATTATTTTGTCCGGCGTTTCACGCCGCCTGAAAAATTTAGACGGCGCAAAGCCCTGTTCTTACCCGCGCAATCTCCACCTGTACCTGCATACGCACAAAAACTGCGCCAAGCCCGTAACGGCGAAAACGGGGTATACTTTCGTGACGAAGCTCGAAAACCCGAACGAGGACAGCCGCGCGCCCAAGACGGCAAAAAAAGCGGCTATGACGATTTTCGCGGCCTTTTTGCGGCGCTTCGGGGCGGCGACGGATTCCGCCGCCCAAGTGACGAAGGCGTAAAAATTGCCGACGGCGGTTGTTATTATCGCCGCGACAAGGACGGCGGCGTAAAACGCCCGAAGCCCGCCGCGCGCCGCGTAAAGCATAGGAATCTGCCCGAAGGGCCCCGCCGCTTTGCGAAACGGCAGGGATACGCACAGCCCAAGCGAGAGCAGGCCGAGAGAGGCCAGAAAGGGGGCGTATTTGGCGGCGCGGCGGCTTCCGGCGTATTCGGACGCCGCTACGAGCACGGGGGCCGCGCTGGCGATGTTATAGCTGGCGTAAACAACCGCCGAAGCCGCCGAAGCCACCGCGCCGCCGAGGGTAAGCGAGCCGGGGAGGGCTTCGGTGGGCCGCGCGCCGGAAAGAGCCGAAGCGGCGCCGCCAATCAGCATAAACGGCGTAAGGAGCAGGTTCAGCCGCGCGAAACCGGAAACCCCCGTTAGGAACACGGCAAAGCAAAGAGCGGCGGCCGAGGCGGAGCCGATAATCACGGGGATACCCCAGATTTCCGAGCAGAGGCTGCCCGCCGCCGCGAGCATCGCCGAGAACAGAGCGAGCATAAAAACGGACGAGCCGAACTCCAGAAAAGGAGACGCGGCTCCGAAAATTTTCAGCGAAAACTCACGATAAGACGAAATGCCGGTAATCAGGCAGATTTCAAAAACGAAACGCCCGCACAGGTAAAAAGCCAAGCAGGACAGGAGCATCCCGGCGTACCCCAAGTCCCCGTATTTCAGGAAAAAATCAATAATCTCCCGGCCGGACATAAAGCCGGCGCCGATTATAAGCCCGGCGTACACTCCGGCCGCCTTAAGACAATCCGTCAGCTCTTTTTTATTCATACGCGCCCCTTAAGCAATTTGTTGGAATTGCTTAAGGATATGCGGGGACTAAACAACCTATGACTTGCCCGGCTTCAGCCGCGGGCTTGTCAGCATATCATTAAGGCTTGCCGCGGACACGGGCGGCGGCTTTTCGTATTCCCTGAAAACGTCGTAAAACCGCCTTGTGGCGGAGCCTATATAGGGCGTGCCGAAAACCGCGGAGCCGGTGACGACCACGTTCACGCCCGCGTCAAGCACGTGCCGGATGTTGAAAAGGTTTATACCGCCGTCCATTTCTATATCAAGCGGGAGGTTGTTTTTATGGGCGAAACCCGCGACCTCCCGCGCTTTGCCGAGCGCTTCGGGCATAAACGACTGTCCGCCGAAACCGGGGGATACGGACATTATAAGAGCCATATCGACTAAATGAAGATACGGGAAAAGCTCCCGCGCCGGGGTTTCGGGTTTGACGGTAAGGCTGGCCTTTTTGCCCTTGCCGTGTATAAAGTCAATAAGCCCCCGTATTTCCGCGGGGGAACGCAGCGCCTCAACGTGAAAGCCCAAAATATCCGCGCCAGCGTCTATAAACGCCTCCGCGTACCGCTCCGGGCGGGTAATCATAAGGTGTACGTCGAAAGTCAGGTTGGACGTTTTGCGCAGGCTCTCCACAATGGGAATCCCGAAAGAGATGTTGTCCACAAAAACGCCATCCATTATGTCTATGTGTACATAGTGCGCCCCGGCCGCCTCAATCTGAGCGACGTATTCGTAAAGGCGGGCGGCGTCCGCGGATAGTATGGACGGTGACAATTTATACATTTAAGCAACGCCTCACTGTAACTGCTCGTATAGCTTTAAGTAACTCTCGTATCTTTCCGTCGATATTTCGCCGTTCGCGCGGCTTATATGAGCGTCGGTCACACTGTAAGCGACCTTTTCCCTGACCGCGCAGCCGGGTTCGTTTACGTGCCGGCAGTCCCGGAAACCGCATTTTCCCAGGAACGGGCGGAATTCCGGGAAAAGCCCCGGCAGCTCGCCTCGGGTAACTCCGGACAGATCGACGGAGGAGAAGCCGGGCGTGTCCAGAATAAAGGAGCCGGCGGTTTTTCCAAGCGGGAGCGGGATAAGCTCCACGTGCCGCGTCGTTTGCCGCCCTCGGGAGCCTTTGCCTACTTCGCCGGTTTCGGCGCGCTCCGTCCCGGTCAGGGCGTTGACAAGGGTGGATTTGCCCGCGCCGGAGGAACCGGCAAGGAGGGTCGTCCGGCCGTAAAGCCGCGCGGCGTAGCGGCTTTTAACGGCGCGCAGACGCCCGGCGGTCATACTCGTCCAGTATTTGCGGTAATATCTGCGGCTTTCGTATAAATCGAAAAATTCCCGTAATCCGCGCTTTTCGTAATCCTCCGCGCGGGTAACAAGGTCGCGCTTTGTGGCGGCGATTAAAATACGGATATTTCCCGCTTTTCGGGCTATCGACTCAAAATAGACCAAGCGGCGGGTGAGCAGGGGCATTTCCGACTCGATGCGCGACACGTCGGCGACAATCAGTATATTGTCAATATTTGCCGCCGGCGGGCGCGGGAGCAGATTTTTCCTCGGGAGGATTTCCGCTATAACGGCGGGGTTGTCGGGCGTTTTGCCCGCGCCTCGGGTAATTTCCCCGATTTCGCATATATCGCCGATGAAGGGCTTAATGTCCCTGTTGCGGAAAACTCCGCGAGGCTTGGCGAATATTATGCCGCCGTCCTCATTTTCGGCGGAGACTTCGTAAAGCCCCCCCAGGCCTTTTATTATCCGTCCGCGCATCAGTCCGTCCCGTTCGACAGGTCGGACAAATCCGGCGGCGAAACCTGCTCCTCGCTGAAATCGACTTCAAAACGCTGCTGCAGCTTCCAGCTGTTGTTTTCCTTGTCGAAAATTGAGAAGATGAACTCCTGATTGCCGCTGCCCGTCACCTCAATCGTGACGGGGAAGGCCGAAGCCTGCGCCTGGGCCTGGGCCACGGTTTCCTGCGTGGAGTAGTCCGGAGGCATCCGCGTGACGCGGTATTCAACCACGGAATCGCCCGAGGGCAGGGCCGTGGGGTTTAGCGTCAGGGTTCTGGAGGATTCCTTGCCCGAAAGGGCGCGGGGCTTGTCGGGGGTTGTTATCTCCGGCGCGCTCTCGGCGCCCGCGCTGACGGTAATGCCCACGGCGGTGGTCTCGGCGGGCATCATGGAGCCGGCCGGCACGCTCTGGTACATCACTATCCCCTTGTCGTAAGTGGAGCTGAAATCTTGAGAAATCGAGCCGGTGCGGAAGCCGGAGTCCTGAATAAGCTCCTTCGCCCGCGCCTCCGTTTCGCCCACGAGAGCGGGCACCTGCGCGTTGGTTATATTAGGCCCGCTGCTGACGTAAACCGTGACGGTCGAGCCGGGGGGAACCTCCGCGCCCGCCTCCGGCTCCTGCCGCGCCACCACGTCTATGGGGGTGTGGTCGTCGGCGGTGTATTCTTTTTTAAGCTCAAGAGGGACGCCGCTCAACAGCTCGTCAAGCTCGTCTAAACTTTTGTAGCGCAAATCCGGCACGGAGACGTCCGGCGCGCCGCCGCTGACGGCGACAGTTATGCTGGTGTCTCTGTAAAGAGGCTCTCCCTCCGGCACGAACTGCTCGATGATGACGCCTTCGGGATATTCGGAGGATTTGCGCGTCTCGGTGTTGGTCACGGTCAGGCCGAGCTCCTTGTATTCCGTCTGCACGGAGATAAGCGGCTGACCGACGACGTTCGCCATAGTGGCTACGGGCTTGCCGCCTTTATTAAGGCCGTTGAGCACGACGGCCAGGCTTATGCCGATTACGGCTATGGAGGTGATTATCGCGGCGGCTATGACCTTGCGCTCGGCGGTCTTGTAGGAGGCTTCGGGATCCTCCTCCGCGTAATCGTCGTCGTCCTCCTCTTCGTATTCTTCGTATTCATCGTCGTATTCAAGGTCAATTTTGCGCGGGGGCTGCTTTTCCTCGGCGTCCGGCTTATCCTCGCCGAGAAAAATAGCCTTCGCGTCGCTGCGGATTTTGGCCATTTCATTATCGGTGAAGCGCACGGTATCACCGGAATTAAATTCGGATTTATTCACGAAATCCCCGGTGGAGTTGGTCAGCGCCCGCTTAAGGTCGTCGCTCATAGCGTCTATAGACTGATAGCGGTTGGCGGAGGTTTTTTCCGTGGCTTTCTCAATAATCCGGGCCAAACTTTCGGAGACGCTCGGGTTGACTTTGCGAATGTCGGGGAGGGGGTCGTTTATGTGGCGCAGGGCGATAGACACGGGCGTGTCCCCGTCGAAGGGGATAAGCCCGGAGGCCATTTCAAACATAACGATACCAAGAGAATAGATGTCGCTCTTGTTGTCCGTATAGCCGCCGCGCGCCTGCTCCGGCGAGAAGTAGTGGACGCTACCCATAGTATTTAGGGATTTGGTCTGGGTATTGTCGGACGCCGCGCGGGCTATGCCGAAATCCGTCACCTTGACCATGCCGTCGGTATCTATAAGAATGTTCTGAGGCTTGATGTCCCGATGGACAATCTGGTTGTTGTGGGCGTGCTCAAGCGCGGCGGCTATCTGAATGGCCACTCCGAGCGTCTCCTCGTTCGTGAACGGGGCTTTGCGGTTAATCATATCCTTGAGGGTGAAACCGTCGATATATTCCATAGTGATATAATGCACGCCGCCGTCGCTGCCCGCGTCGTAAATATTAACTAAATTCTGGTGAGATATGGAGGCCGCCGCCCGCGCTTCCTTCAGGAAGCGTTTGATGTAATTTTCGTCGCCGGCGTGCTCCTCCCGCATTACCTTAAATGTAACGGGGCGGTTCAGCTTTTTGTCGAGCGCCTTGTAAACAATAGCCATGCCGCCGGAGCCGAGCTTGCCTATAATTTCATATCTTTCGGAGATAATGTCGCCTTCGTTCAGAAGCAATTAACCCACCGCCTTTTTAATTTACGTCGAATAAGATTAAGGTTATATTGTCGTCCCCGCCGTTTTTAAGGGCCAGTTCAAGCAAAAGGCGGCCCGCCGCCTCGTTGTCCCCGTAATTTTCTGAAACCGCGCGGAGAATCTCCCCGTCCGGGAGCTGGCCGTAAAGGCCGTCGCTGCAGAGCAGGACTTTATCCCCGGCGGAAACGTCCCGCGCCAGGCCGTCCGCGAAAACCTCCGGCTCCGTGCCGAGCGCCTTTGTGATGAAATTGCGCTGGGGGTGCGTCCGGGCCTGCTCGGGGGTGATGTCCCCGTGGCGCACCATCTCCGCCACGTAGGTATGGTCCTGGGTGAGCTGAGTTATGTTTTCGCGGCTGACGAGGTAAATCCGGCTGTCCCCGATATGGGCGGCGTAGAGCTTGCCCTCGGCGGCGGCGCAGGCGGAGAGCGTCGTTCCCATGCCTGAAAGCGCCGCGGCGGACAGGGAATGAGCGTAAACCCCCGCGTTGGCCGCGCGCGCGGCGGATATTAAAATGTCCAGTATTTCGCCGCCGCAGGCTTCAGCCGAGGCGCGGAAAAACTCTATGGCTTTGGAGCTTGCCACCTCCCCGCCGCAGTGGCCGCCCATACCGTCAGCCACAATGTAAAGGTTCGGCAGGGCGCAGACCGGCGAATCGCTGAAATAAAGAGAGTCCTCGTTGTTTTCGCGTATTTTGCCGACGTCCGTGATTCCGAATACGTTCATAAAAATACACCTCAGAAATAAAGTTTAGGTTACGGCAATTCAGTATCTTATACGGGAAAAGGAGAAGTTTTTCCGCATAAAAGGGAATCGCTACTATATAGCCGAACCGGCTTTGCCGGCGCGGAGCTGGCCGCAAGCAGCGTGTACGGCGCCGCCGCGGCTTTTTCGAATAGTGGCGGCGACTCCGGCTTTCGCGAGTATCGAGAGAAACCCGGCGGCGTTTTCGGCGGGGCGGAAGCCGCCCGCGCCGCCGTTCAGCCGTATCAGGTTGACGTGCGCGAGCCGCCCGCGCATAAGCGCCGCCAGGCTCCGCGCGTGCTCCGGGCTGCTGTTCGCGCCGTCTATGAGCGTGTACTCATAGGTGACGCGGCGGCGGGTTTTCGCCGCGTAGATATCGCAGGCGGCCATAAGGTCGGCCACGGAATAGCTTTTCGCGACGGGCATAAGCGCCGCGCGCGTTTTGTCGTCCGCCCCGTGGAGCGACACGGAAAGGTTTACCTGCGGCGCGTCCTTCGCGAAGGAGATAATCTTGTCAAGAATCCCGCAGGTGGACACGGTTATGTTTCGCGAGCCTATATTGCGGCCGGCGGCGGCGTTTATAAGATTTATGAATTTAACGGTGTTTTCGTAGTTGAGGAAAGGCTCTCCGCCGCCCATAACGACGACGCGGCTGATTCTCCGGCCGAAGCCCCGCTCCGCTTCGTAGAACTGCGCGCACATCTCTCCCGCCGAAAGGTCGCGTATGAAGCCGCCTTCCTTTGAGGCGCAGAAGGCGCAGCCCATGCCGCAGCCCACCTGGGAGGACACGCAGACCGTCGCGCCGTAGGACTGAGGGATTACGACGGTTTCGATAAAATCTCCAGCGGCGCTGAAAAGATATTTGACCGCTCCGTCCGGGGCTTCAAGCCGCCGCCGCGCGGAAAAATCGGGGAACGGCAGGGTTTTTGAAAGCTCCTCCCGTAATTTAGCGGGTACGTTCGTCATTTCCGAAAAGCCCGAAACGCCGCTTTTATGGAGCCAGGAAAAAATCTGGCCCGCGCGGAAACGCGGCTGGGGCTTGAGGAACTCAAAAATTTCGTCTTCGGAGAGGGATAAAATGTCCATTGCCGCCTGCGCCTCCTAATTGGCGGGTTCGCCGTCTATTGTCAGGAGAGGCTCGTAGGAGCCGTCCTGTACTTTTACGTAATTTGAGTAGTCTTTGACCGAGAGGCTTCCGGAGTTCTGAAAAAGGTCGTACAGCGGCGCGGCCGTGTAGGCGTTGACGACCGTCGCGTGAACGGTTAATGAATCCATAGCTTTAATCAGGTTTTTAATCTCCGACAGCGCCTCGTCCTTTTTCTCCGGCGGGACTTCTTTTTTTAAGGTCAGCAAGCCGCCGTTCAGCAGAGAGGGGATTTCGCTTAAATCCCCGGAATAATACTGGTTTTCGCCATAGAAGCCTTCTATTTCGGGCGGGGTTTCGCAAACCCAGCCCCTGGCGGAAAAGTTTTCCGCTATGAAACGGTCAAACCCGCCCGAGATTTCCGAGGCCTGCAAGTCGTCTGAAATGTGGTGTTCCGGCGGGGCCGGGCCGCCGCGTATATCTACGGAAAAATCCCCGCTTGAGCCGGCGCACAGGGCAAGGCCGCGCTCCGGCCCGCCGCCTCCGTTTATTTCGCGCGGGTTGAGGTCAATTCTTTTGACTTTCGTTTTAACTCCGCGCGCGCCGTATTTCCGCGAGAGATACGCCGTGATTTCCCGTTTGTAATCCGCGCGGCGCGTCTTGTCCTCCGGACTCTCGGAGCGGCAGGCGGATAAGGCTGTAAGCGCGGCTATGAAAAGCAGGACTGATAATCGCCTCATAAGAATCTCCCGTCAGAAGCCGAAAAGCGCGGTGAAGAACCCGTCCGAGTCAAGCTCCCGCGGGAGGATTTCCCGCGCTTCAAGCGGCGCGCCGCCGAGGCTTTCTATGAACCCGGCGTTATCCGCGTTTTCGGCGGGGTTCAGGGTGCAGGTTATATAAAGGAAAAGGCCGCCGGGTTTTACGTATTTTACGCAGTTTTCGGCGATTTCACGCTGAAGCCGGGCGAGCGTCTCTATATCCCCCGGCGCGCGGGAGAACTTTATGTCGGGCTTTTTGCGCAGAAGGCCCAGGCCCGTGCACGGGCAGTCCGCGATTACTATGTCAAACTTTTTCTCGAAAGCGGGGGCGAACTTCGTCATATCCGCCGTTTCCGCGCTTATGGCGGCGGACAGGCCGAGGCGCTCCGCTCCGTCGCGGATAAGGCCGACCTTGCGAGGGTAAATATCCGCGGCGGTTATGGACGCGCCGGGAAATTTCCCCGCGAGCGCGAAGGACTTGCCGCCGGGGGCGGCGCAGGCGTCCAGAATAAGCGCGTTTTCCGGCGTGCGTCCGGAAAGCGGGTCAAGAGAGGCCAGCGCCGACGCGGAGGCCACGTGGAAAAGCCCGTCCTTATAAGCCCGCAGCTCGGATATGTCCGAGGTTTCGCGGATTATGAGGCAGTCCTCCCGCTCCGGGTAAAAATCCTCCGCCGTTACGCCTTCGGCGGAAAGAACCTCCGCCAGGCCGGCTTTCGTAATTCTCGCCGCGTTTGGGCAAACGCAAACGCGCGGGCGCTCCGAAAGCGAGCGCAGAAGGTCGCGCGCGCCCTCCGCGCCGTAGGTTTTCTCAAATATATCAACAATCCACCGGGGCGTTGAAAACTCAACCGAAAGCCGCTCCGGCCCGTCCTCCGGCAGGAACCGCTCCCCGGCTTGCGCCGCGCGCTGGATATTGCGCAGGACCGCGTTCACGAAGCCGGAGAGCTTGCCGAAGCCGCGCGCCTTGCATATCTCGACGGCTTCGGAACAGACGGCGTATCCCTTGGCGGAGTTTGTGAAGCGAAGCTCGTAAACCGCCGCCCGAAGGACGTTAAGTATAAAAGGCTTCATTTTATCGGTTTTTATTACGGCGAACCGGTTTATGACGCAGTCCAGGTAAATCAGGTTGCGGAGAACGCCGTTGACGCACTCGGTAACAAACCGCCGCCCGTCCGGGGAAAGCGGCGAGTTTTTGAGATAATCCCGCAGAGCCAGGTTGTTGTAGCTTTTTTGCGAGAAAATCCGGCAGAGCAGGTCGGCCGCCGCTTCACGCGGGTTTTGCGAAAGCTTTATTAAAAACGCCCCCCTTGCCGTAGTTTAGCCATACATATCATTATAATAAATATTACAAAAAAAGTCTATATATTTTTTTAATTACAGATGTGCTATAATTATAACGAGTTCGGGAACGGGAGGAAATTATGTATTATAACGGGATTTTGGGCTTGGCGGCCATAGCCGCGCATAAACTGATATTAAACTTCTTCGCTTATATATACGGCGAAAACGACCTTCGCGTGTCCTACCGCTGCAATACGCTGAAGGAGCTGCATTACGTCCGGGGGGAATACGAAACGGCGCTTGAGTACGCCCGGCGCAACCTTGATATAAACGAATACTGCCTTGGGACGAATAACTACCTTGTGGAATATTCTTATTACGCGGCGGGGGAGATGGCCTGCCGCGCGGAGCGGTACGACGAGTCGCGGAGGGCTTTTCTGCGGGCGCTTTCTATCCACGAGGACAGAGCGGGGGAGGAC
This sequence comes from Clostridiales bacterium, assembly GCA_031287685.1. Classification (GTDB taxonomy): domain Bacteria; phylum Bacillota; class Clostridia; order Lachnospirales; family WQUN01; genus JAITSQ01. The sequence goes on from JAITSQ010000019.1 coordinate 22,225, forward strand.
GACGACTCGGTTTATTTTTACGAGGGCTGCCATTACTGGCTCGGCTGGCTGGCGTTCAACGCCGGGGAATACGCGGAGGCGCTGTCGTATTACGAGAAGCTGCTGGAGCTTCGCTCCGAAAACGCGAAAAGGCGGGAACTCAAGGAAAACGAGAAGCCCGTCTCGGACGGGGACGTGTTCTGTAAAATGGCCGACGCGCATTACAGAATAGGCAATCATAACGAAGCGGCGGAGTTTTACGAAAAGGCGGTGCCTCTGTTCAAGGAGATGTTCGGCCAGAGCAGCCCGGAGATTTCCGATTTGTATTATAACCTTGGAAAGCTTTACCGCGACGAGCTTGAGGACGGAAAAACCGCCGAAACTTGGTATAAAACCGCGCTTGAAGTGGCCGAAAACCGCGACGGCAAATACAGCGAGAGCGCTATGACGGCGCTTGTGAACATAGGATTTTCGCGCCGAAGCGAGGGGGATTTTGACGGGGCCGCGCAAAGCTTCCGCCGCGCGCTCGACGTGCACAGGCGGGTTTTCGGTAATAAAGCGACGATTTATTCCGCCGACATTTACGGGTTTATCGCCGGATCCTTAGCCAAAGCCGGCAGCCTCCGGGAGGCGGAGAATTATTATGTAAAAAGCGCGGAAACGGAGGCGGCGCTTGAGGAGGGCGACGGAGGGCGCGACGGCAGGATTAAATGGATGGCGGGGGAGGTGGCCAGCGATATTCAGGCCGGATGCGGCGACGAGGCGGCGCTCGCGTTTTGCGGGAAATACCTTAAAGGCGACAGCAGGGGGGCGGCGGCGGTTTACGCTTCGGCGGCTTGGCGCGCGTACGAAAAGGACGAGTATGACGAGGCCGAAAGGCTTTACCTGAAGGCGGAGGAGACGGCGCTTTCGGACGAGTACAACGAAACCTACAACTTCGAGCGGCTTTATTACGAAATGATGAACGCGCGCCTGGCCGCGGAGGATTTGGACGGGGCCGAAAAATACGGTGAAAAAGCCCTGGAGCACGCTGGAAAAAGCGAAAACCTGGAGGGCCGGGCGCTTATCTTGCGCCGGCTTTCGGACGCGTGCGGCTATTACGAGCGGGACGCGGACGCGCTTAGATATTTATTGGCGCGAAAAGAGGTTATCGCTGAGCTTCACGGCGCGAACAGCCTGGAAGCGGCGGATTGCAACCTCGGCATTGAGTGCGCGTACGAGACGCTGGGCGATTATGACAAACTCCGCGAAACGGCCGAGGAAAACATTCGCATACTCGAAAAATTAGGAAACCCTAAAAACACCACCGCCGCCATATCCTACGAAAACCGGGGCTGTTCCTGCGAAAGCGACGGAGAGTATGAAAAAGCGATGGAATATCTGAAAAAATCGCTCGCAATCCAGGAGGAGGCCGAGGGCGGCTGGTTTTCACACATTTATTACAATATTTTCAGCGTGTATACCAAAATGGGGGATTTGGAGAGCGCGGAAAAGTATATGAAGCTTTGTTTTGAGGCGGCGGACCGCGAGGAGCTTTCGGAATACGACCGAGAGAATTATTTCGAGAGCGCGGCGCGGTTCCGCCTGAAAAAGGGAGAGCCGGGGAAAGCGCGGGAGTGCGCCGAGCGGGCGTATAACGCGGCGGCCGCCGTCACGGGGGAGAAAGCGGAATCAGCCGCCAAGGCGACGATTTTGCTGGCGAACGCCGCGCGGGATTTGGGAGAGACGGACGAGGCGCGGGCGCTTTATGAAAAAGCGCTTATTACCGTGTTTGACCTTTATGGGAAAGAACACCAAATGGTTGCGGAAATTTATGTTGAAACGGCCAGAATGACCGGGAACGCGGAGCTTCTTGAAAAGGCGCTTGAAATAAGGGAAAAGCGCCTGAAGCCGGGGCACCCGCTTATAAACGAGGTAAAGGAGCTGCTCCGGGAAGAGGGATAGGATTTTTGGGAATACGCCTTTAAGAACCTGTTCCCATAGGATATAAACGCCGCCGCTTCGCGAAAAGGCGGGGATCCGACTTTTCTGCCTATGAGAACGGGTTCTAATTCAGAGCAAGCAGGAGGGAATTATAATGAAAAACGTGGCTGTGATTTTCGGGGGGCAGTCCGCCGAGCACGAAATATCCAAAATGTCGGCGGCGTCGGTTATGCGGGCTATCCCGGAGGACAAATACAAAGTAATCCCCGTGTATATAACGGAGGAGGGGAGATGGCTCCTGTACGACGGCTCGATTGAGAACATAAAGGGCGTGCGGTGGGACAAACTCGGCACCGACGCCATAATGGGCGCGGGGGCCGACAAGCGCGGCGTGCTCCGCGTCGTGGGGGATAAGGTCAAGAATATCCCGGTGGACATAGTTTTTCCGGTATTGCACGGGAAAAACGGCGAGGACGGCGCCATTCAGGGCCTGCTGGAGCTGCAGGGCCTGCCGTACGCGGGCTGCGGGGTGCTGGCTTCGGCGGTGAGCCTTGACAAGGCGTACACGAAAATAATCGCCGCGGCGGCGGGCGTGGAGCAGGCTCCGTATCTCGTATTCAACAGGCGCGAGGCCGACGCGCCCGAAAAAATCTCCAAAATAGCGGAGGAAGCCAGAAAAAGCCTCGGCGCGGCGTGCTTTGTCAAAATAGCCTCGGGCGGCTCGTCAATCGGCGTATGGCGCGCGGCGACGAAAAAAGCCCTGACCGCCGCGCTGAAAGAGGCGTTCGAGCTTGACCGCCGCGTCGTCATAGAAAAAGAAATAAAAGGGCGGGAGCTTGAGTGCGCCGTCTTGGGCAAGCCGGGGAATTTGACCGTCTCCCCTGTGGGGGAGGCCGTGCCCGCCGCCGAGTTTTACGATTTTGACGCGAAGTATAAAAGCGAGGAGTCAAAAACCGTCGTCCCCGCCGCCGTGCCCGAAAAAGTTTCAGAGGAGGTTCGCGGCTTGGCGGCGCGGGTTTTTGAAGCGGTTGACGGGTACGGCCTGGCGCGGGTTGACTTTTTTTACGACGAGGCGAAACAAAAGGTTTATTTCAACGAAATCAACACAATGCCGGGGTTTACGGCCATAAGTATGTATCCGGTTCTTATGGAGAAAAGCGGGGTCAAACTGCCGGAATTGCTTGATAAACTGCTGGTTCTGGCTTGCGAGCGGGGGAAAACATGGACGACAGACCGATAGGGATATTTGATTCGGGCGTGGGGGGGCTGACCGTCGCGGGGGAGTTTCTGAAGCTCCTGCCGGACGAGGAAATAGTATATTTTGGGGACACGGCCCGCGTGCCCTATGGCTCGAAGTCCAAGGAAATAGTGACAAAATTCAGCGCGCAGATTGTCAGTTTTTTAATTGAAAAAAACGTGAAGGCGGTCGTCGCCGCCTGCAATACCGTAAGCTCAAACTGTTACGAGGCGCTGACGGCGCGGTTTGACCTGCCGATTATAGAGGTGGTGTCGGCGGGGGCGGGGGAGGCGGCGCGCATCACGCGGAATAACACCGTCGGCGTAATCGGCACGGAGCGTACCATAGCCAGCGGGGCTTACGAGCGAATGATAAAGGCGGAAAACCCGGAAATTATCGTTTATTCAAAGGCCTGCCCTCTTTTTGTTCCGCTGGCGGAGGAGGGCTGGATAAACAACAGCGTGGCCGCCGCCGCCGCCGAAATTTACCTGCAGGAGCTGATTGACAGGGACATAGACTCGCTTATTCTGGGGTGCACGCACTACCCGCTGCTGACGGACATAATAACGCGGGCGGCGGGCGGCGTTTCCGTAATCAACCCCGCCGTGCAGGTGGCGCGGAAAATGCGCGCGCTGCTTGAAAAACGCGGTATGAAGCGGGGAAAGTCGGACAAGCCGGAACATAAGTTTTTTGTCAGCGATAATTCAGGAAAGTTTGACAAAATAAGCAGGATTGTGCTTGGGAAGGCGTATAAGGCGGAGATTGCCGAAGTGGAGGGATACTGAGAAATTTTATTGGTTTTTGCTTGAAGCCAGCCGACCCCGGTTTTTCCGGGGTCTTTTTTGTCGGGATTTGGCGGCGATTTTAGGCTTGCAATTAGTCGGCGCTTATGATATACTGTTAAAAATGTTCGTAAATATACCAATAGCGGTGGTGCCCGATGTTTATAACTTTCGAGGGCTGCGACGGCAGCGGGAAAACAGTCCAGGCGGGCCTCTTGCGCGACCGCTTGGGGGAGCGGGCGGTTTTGCTGCGCGAACCCGGCGGCACGGAAGTAGGGGAGCAGATTCGCCGAATTTTAATCTCGAAAGAAAACGGCGCTATGCGCGCCCAAGCCGAGGCCTTGCTTTACGCCGCCGCCCGCGCGCAGCTCACGGAGGAAAAGATTAAACCCGCGCTGAAACAGGGGCTTACGATAATCTGCGACCGCTTCATTGATTCAAGCGTCGCCTACCAGTGCTTCGGGCGGGGCCTCCCTCGGGATTTTATCGAGCGGATTAACTCTTTTTCCGCGCCCGAGCCGGACGTGACATTTTTTCTTGACCTGCCTCCGGAAAAATCGATGCTTCGTATGAAAGAGAGCGGGTTAGACCGGATTGAGCTGGCGGACGCGGAGTTTCACAGGCGGGTGTACGCAGGGTACAAAGCTCTGGCGGCGGCGGGCGGGCGCTTCGTGGTGGTGGACGCTTCGCGTGAGCGGGACGAAATCCACGAGGAAATAATGAAAACTTTGGTATATATATAATTTATACAATATACGAGACTGCGAGATACGAAAGGGGTTTTTACAATTGAAGCTTGTAATGGCGATTATCCACGACGAGGACGCTTTCCAGGTTATGGATAACCTTAACGAAAAAGGCTTTTCGGTGACTAAACTGGCCAGCACGGGCGGTTTTCTGCGCTCCGGCAACACCACGCTCATATCGGGCGTGCCGAAAGAGCGCGTGCCGGAGCTTATAGAAATAATCGAAAAACGCTGTAAATCTCGCAAACAGGTGGCCTCCGTCAGCACGGGCCACGGCAACGGGGAGGCGTATGTCCCTTACCCTATGGAAGTGACCGTGGGCGGCGCGAGCATTTTCGTGATGAACGTAGACGAATTCAAAAAGGTCTGATGCTGTTATGGATTTGACGATTTCCGAAATATCGAACGTGCGGGAGACGGAAGCGGTAACTCAAAAGCGAGAGGCTTCGGGCGATTTTGAGTTCACGCTTGCCAAAACCTCCGACGAGCGGCTTATGGAGCGGCTTCACGGGCTTATCGACCAGATAACCGACTCCGGCAAGCGTTTGGCCGAACATATGGACGTGTCCGATATGAAGCGCTACCGCGGCCTTGTCAAGGATTTCATCGGCGAAGTGACGAGCCACAGCCACGAATTCTCTCGGGAGAACTTTCTGGACAGGCGCGGGCGGCACAGGGTCTATGGAATCGTGCGTTTAGTGGATAAAAACCTGGACGAGCTGGCTCAAGAGATTTTGAAGCAGGAAAAGGACCATATAAAAATTCTGGATAAAACCGACGAAATCCGGGGCCTGCTTCTGGATATACTGATATAAAATGCTGGGATTTAATAAAATTTACGGGCACGAAGCGATAAAAAACCTGTTCATAAAGTCGATTGAGTTGGAGCGGCTGGCTCAAGCGTATTTGCTGACGGGGGGCGCGGGCTGCGGCAAGAGTCTGCTGGCGGAGGTTTTCGCGGCGGCGGCTCTTTGCGAAGGGCGCGGCGGGGGCGTTAAGCCCTGCGGCTCCTGCGCGGCCTGCCGCGCTATGGAAAGCGGCTCCTGCGCCGACCTCTTTTTTGTAACGCCGGCGGACGGGCGCAAGACAATCGGCGTTGGGGACATTCGCGAGCAAGTCGGAGACAGGCTGTACGAGCCACCTTACCGGTTCGCGCGCAAAATTTTCATATTCCCCGACGGGGACGCCCTGACTCCGCAGGCCCAGAACGCCCTGCTTAAAATGCTTGAGGAGCCGCCGGATTACGCCGTATTTATCATAACGGCGCGGAGCGCGGAGCGCTTCCTTCCGACGGTGCGCTCCCGCGCGGCGCTCTGCCGCCTTTTGCCGCTTCACGAGGATTTGGTGCGGGAATATCTCAAAAAAGCGGGCCTTTCGCCGGATTTGGCGGCTTTCGCGGGCGGGAGCATAGGCGCCGCGCTGAGCCTCAGGGATAACCCCGAGTTTGAGAAAACCCTTGAGTTCTGCCGGAAAATAAAGGCTTCGCAAAACTCGGCAAGCGCCTTGGACGCGCTGTCCCTCGCCAAGGAAGCGGAAAATTTTAAAGCGGCGCCGTCCGAGCTTCTGGACGCGCTGTATAATATGTACGGCGCGGATTTACGGGCTTTCGCGGCGAAAAACGAAAAGCGCCCCGCGCGGGAGGCCGGGCGGCGGCTTGAGGAGATTCTCCGCGCCAAGGCGGCGCTTTCGCGCAACGCGGGCTTCGCTATGACTATGGACGCGCTTATGCTCGGCTTGGCGGGTTTATAAAAGAAAGGCGGCGACGAATGGCTTCGGTAGTGGGCGTTAAATTCAAAAAATCATCAAAAGTGCATAATTTCGACCCGTGCGGCCTGCGGCTTGAGCCGGGGACGAGCGTAATAGCCGAAACGGCGCGCGGCCTTGAAATGGGCGTCGTTGAAACAAGCAGCAGGGAACTGCCGAACGCCTCCCTTAATTCCCTGCGGAAAATTACGCGGACGGCCACGGAGGCTGATTTGCGGCAGGACGCGCGCAACCGCAAGCGGGAGGAGGAGGCTTGGGAGACTTTCGTGAAAAAGGCCGCCGAGCACCGGTTGGAGATGAACCTCGTAAACGTGGAGATGACCTTCGACGCGTCTAAGATAATATTTTATTTCACGGCGAACGGGCGCGTGGATTTTCGTGAGCTTGTGAAGGCTTTGGCCACTTTTTTCAAGATGCGCATAGAGCTGCGCCAGATAGGCGTGCGCGACGAGGCCCAGATTCTCAACAGCATAGCCGTCTGCGGGCGCGCCCTGTGTTGCAGCAGTTTCCTGAGTGATTTTCAGCCTGTCTCCATTAAAATGGCGAAAGACCAGAATATTTCTCTCAACCCGGCCAAGATTTCCGGGGTTTGCGGGCGGCTGATGTGCTGCCTGAAATACGAACAGGACACGTATGAACAGCTCGGAAAGGGTCTGCCTTCCACGGGGGATACTGTGAGCACGCCGGACGGCTCCGGAGAGGTTCTTTCCGTGACCCCTCTGCGCCGGCTCGTCAAAGTCGCCGTTAAGAAAAACGCCGGGGAAGAGGTGGAGGTGGCCGCGTACAGCGCCGATGAAATTAAGATTCTGAAGCGCGGCAAGCCGGAGGAGACAGTGACTACCCATAAAAAAGGCGCGTCGTATGACAAAAGGCCGTGACGACGAAATCTTGCGCCTTTTCGGCGAAACGCCGGAAACCGCCCGCCTTGACGACCTCCACAGGGGCGGTCTGCGCCTTTTGCAGGATCCGTCCTGTTTCTGTTTCGGGTGCGACGCGGTGCTCCTGTCGGCGTTCGCGCGGGCGCGCGCCGGAGAATCCGCGCTTGATTTGTGTTCCGGCTCAGGCGTGGTGCCGGTGCTTATGACGGCGAAGACGGAGGCCGGGCGTTTCGCGGCTGTAGAAATCCTTCCGAGGCAGGCTGAGCTTCTGCGGAAAAACATCGCGCTGAACGGCCTTTCGGAGAAGATGACCGCGACTGAGGGCGACGTCAAGTATCTCTCCGAATATGTCGAGAAGTCGTCCTTTGACGTTGTGACGGCCAACCCGCCGTATATCCGGGCCGGGAGCGGCGTTAAAAACCCGGACGAAAACCGCGCCGCCGCGCGCCACGAAACGCGCCTGACCCTGCCGGAGCTTCTGGCGGGCGCCGCTTACGCGCTCCGGGAGCGCGGGCGGCTTTATATGATTCACCGGCCGGGGCGCCTGCCCGAAGTAATGGCGGAGCTTGCCGCTCGCGGCTTGTCGCCAAGGAAACTGCGTATGGTTCAGCCCAAATTACATAAAAAGCCGGCGATGTTTCTGATAGAGGCGGTAAAGGGCGGCGGGGACGGCCTGACCGTCCTGCCGGCGCTGATTATCCATAACGGCGACGGTTCGTACACTGACGAAGTTTACGATATATATTATAATTAAGAACCTATTTTAAGGAAGGGACGGAATAAAATGCCAAACCGCTTTTCGGAGTTCGGCGGGCAATACGTGCCGGAGACGCTGATGAACGCGCTTATAGAGCTTGAGGAGGCGTATGACCGCCTCAAGGGCGACGCGGGTTTTCAGGCGGAGCTGGCGCGGCTTTACGCGGAATACGCGGGCCGGCCTTCCCTGCTTTATTTCGCCGAAAAAATGACGAAAGACCTTGGCGGGGCGCGGGTTTACCTAAAGCGTGAGGACTTGAACCACACCGGTTCGCACAAAATAAACAACGTGCTTGGGCAAGCCCTGCTCGCCAAAAAAATGGGCAAGACGCGCCTCATAGCCGAGACCGGAGCGGGGCAGCACGGCGTGGCGGCGGCGACGGCGGCGGCTCTTTTCGGTATGGAGTGCGAGGTTTTTATGGGCGCGGAGGACGCGCGGCGGCAGGCGCTGAACGTCTACCGTATGGAGCTTCTGGGCACGAAGGTCACCGCCGTGCGCAGCGGCACGGCCACCCTCAAGGACGCGGTCAGCGAGGCCCTGCGCCGATGGACGGCGGAATCGGGCACGACGCATTACTTAATCGGCTCGGTTATGGGTCCGCACCCTTTCCCGACGATTGTGCGGGATTTTCAGAAAATCATCGGCGAGGAAGCCAAACGGCAGATTCTCGCCGCGGAGGGGAAGCTGCCCGCGGCGGTCATAGCCTGCGTGGGCGGCGGCAGCAACGCTATCGGAGCGTTTTACGATTTTATCGGAGACGAGGGCGTGCGGCTTATCGGCGCGGAGGCGGCGGGCCGGGGCGTGGACACGCCTCACCACGCGGCGACGCTTACCAAGGGCCGGCTCGGCATTTTTCACGGTATGAAGTCATATTTTCTGCAGGACGCGGACGGGCAAATCGCCCCGGTTTACTCTATTTCGGCGGGGCTTGACTACCCCGGCATAGGGCCGGAGCACGCGCACCTGCACAAGACCGGCCGTGCCGAGTATTACCCCGTGACGGACGGGGAGGCGGTTGCGGCATTTGAATACCTGGCGCGGACGGAAGGGATTATCTGCGCGATAGAAAGCGCCCACGCCGTGGCGCAGGCGCTGAAGATAACGCCGGAGACGAGCCGGGAGGACTCGGTTATAATCTGCCTGTCGGGCCGGGGGGATAAGGACGTGGCGGAAATAGCGGCGATTAAGGAAAGGGGCGCGTCGAAATGAACAGGATAGACGAAAAATTCAAGGCTCTCGCCGAAGCGGGGAAAAAGGCGTTCATAGCCTTTATCACCTCCGGAGACCCGTCTCTTGAGGACACGGCGCGGTTCGCGCGGGTTCTGGAGGAGAACGGCGTCGATATTCTGGAGCTGGGCGTGCCGTTTTCAGACCCGGTGGCCGAGGGGCCGACAATCGCCGCCGCGAGTGAGCGGGCGCTGCGCGGAGGCGTTAAAACCGACGATATTTTCAAAATGGCGGAGGCCCTGCGTCAAACGACGGATATGCCGATTCTTTTTATGCTTTACATAAACTCAATTTACGCCTACGGCAAGGAGAAATTTTTTGAAAACTGCGCGGCGGCGGGCGTGGACGGCGTGATAGTGCCTGATTTGCCGTTTGAGGAAAAAGACGAAATTGAGGGAGACGCTGAAAAGCACGGGCTTTACTCCATACGCCTCATCGCGCCGACCTCCAGGGAGCGGGCCGGGAAAATCGCCGAGGGGGCGCGAGGCTTTATCTATGCGGTTTCCGTCGCGGGGGTGACGGGCGTGCGGCGGGAATTTAACACGGATTTCGCCGGTTTTTCGGCCGGCATAAAGGAAAAAGCGGCGGTTCCCGCCGCGGTCGGCTTCGGCATAAAGGACGCGGCGACGGCGAAAGAGCTTGCCGCCTATTTTGACGGCGTTATAATAGGCAGCGCGTTCGTTGACTTAATCGGCAGGCACGGCGCGGACGCGGGCGGGGGTATAGCGGAGCTGGCGCGGAGCGTGCGCCGCGCGCTCGACAGGCAATAAAAAAGACCGATTAAAAATCGGTCCATAAAACCCCAAAATGCCGGCCTATATTTTGACACCTATCAAAATGATAGGTGGGTGCCCGCAGCTGCCTTTCCGCATTCCTCCGACCCGGTGGGATAACCCCCGGGATACTTTCAAGGCCCGGCGTACACGCGGCGATTAGGACTCCCTTTTACTCGATGTAGGTTCAAAATAATAGGTTGTCGAGCATCTCAGGAAATTTTATTTATTATATAATAGGATGCGGCGAAACGCAAGGGCTATTCGCAAATTTTATAAAAAATTAATAAAGTCGGAAAAAAAGCAAACTTATAACTTTACGCTTACCGGGATTTTTTGAAAAATATAGTTGCAACAGGTAAAAAAACGTGCTATAATATCGTTAAGTATGTCAGTATAGGAAGAAGTGTTGACTGTGGCGGAGCAAGCCTTTGAAATGGCGTTCAAATCGGCTGAGGAAATCGTGGGCGCCTGCACGGTTGAAAAAAGCTATGACTGCGGAGTTTGCGAGACCAGCTTTAAGGCGCGCGTGTCACGGTCCACTAAGCTGCGTTTTTCGTCAACCGACGCGGATTTACACCCGAACTTTAACCCGATGGACCCAATGCTTTACGACGTCATAATATGCCCGCATTGCGGGTACGCCTCTATGACGATGTATTGGAACAAACTTACGGAACTTCAGATTAAAAGCCTTAACGAAATTTTTGAAATTTCCAAAAATCCCCCTATGTTCGGCAAAGTCGTGGGCTTCCGTGAGGCTATGGAAAAATATAAGCGCGCGCTTCTTTCGTCCGTAGTTAAGGGCGCGAAGCACAGCGAGCAAGGCTATGTCTGCCTCAAGCTGGCGTGGCTCAACCGCCTTGTGAATAACAATCGGGGTTATATTCTATTTATAAGCAAGGCCCTGCGCCATCTTGAAAAGGCCTACACTCAGGAAAATTTCCCGATATGCACTATGGACGAGCCGACGTTGGGTTATTTGCTGGCGTATTGCAATTACTACTTATATCATTATGACGAAGCCTTGCGCTGGCTTGGGAAAATCCTGCCGACCGCGGAACTGCCTCAGCGCCTGCGCGATAAAGCGCTTGACCTGAAAGAATCCATTAAGGCTCACCAGGCGGAGGAAAGCGCGGGCAAGGGAGACATAGATAAGCAGCTGATGGACGAGTTTGAGAAGGTCAAGGGTTCGGAGAGGGATATGATTGACGAAATAATACTTTAGCCCGAGAAATGAGATTTACGGCAAAGGCGTATACTGCGCCTTTGTTTTAACGCGCGGAACAAATTTTAACCAGGAGGAAACGTAATGTCAGAAAAAGGAACCTTGTCAATAAACAGTGAGAACATCCTGCCGATTATTAAGAAATGGCTTTATTCCGATTCGGATATTTTTGTGCGTGAGCTTGTGTCGAACGCGTCGGACGCTATAACGAAGCTGCGCAAGCTCGTCGATTTGGGCGAGGCGCCGCATATCCCGGCGGACGCCGAATATAAAATAGAAGTAATCCTCGACCGGGAGTCCGGCGCGATTATTTTCCGGGATAACGGTATCGGTATGTCCGCCGAGGAAATCAAGAAATATATAAACGAAATCGCCTTTTCCGGCGCGAACGCTTTCCTGGAGAAATACAAGGATAAAATGGAGGGCGGCGGGGATATAATCGGGCACTTCGGCCTGGGTTTCTATTCGGCGTTTATGGCGGCAGACAAGGTAACGATAGAGTCGCTGTCTTATTTGGAGGGCGCGGCCCCCGCCCGGTGGGAATGCAGCGGAGGCGTTGAGTTTGAAATGAGCGAGGGTTCCAGAGATTCCCGAGGGACGGAAATAACCCTCCATATCGGTGAGGACGGCAAGGATTTTCTTGAGGAGTATAAGCTGCGCGGGGTTCTGACGAAATACTGCGGCTTTATCCCGTCGCCGCTTTATTTTGAAAGCCGCCGGACGGAGGAGGAGCTTAAAGAGGAAGCGGAGCACGTCCACGACGAAAACTGTGAGCACTCTCACGAGGGCGACGAGCCTAAGCCCATAAACGATACCCACCCGCTCTGGCTCAAGCAGCCGAACGAGTGCGCCGACGACGAGTATAAAGAATTTTATCACAAAGTATTTATGGATTTCGCGGAGCCGCTCTTCTGGATACACTTAAATATGGACTATCCGTTCAGGCTCAAGGGCATACTCTATTTCCCGAAGCTCAAGCACGAGCTTGAATCCATCGAGGGGCAGGTAAAGCTCTACAACAACCAGGTGTTCATCGCGGACAACGTGAAGGAGGTCATACCGGAGTTCCTGCTTCTTCTGAAGGGCGCGCTGGACTGTCCGGATTTGCCGCTTAATGTTTCCAGAAGTTTCTTGCAAAACGACGGATATGTGTCCAAAATGTCGGGCTATATTACGAAAAAGGTGGCGGATAAGCTGACCGGGCTTTTCAAAAAGGACCGGGAGGAATACGCGAAAACCTTCCCGGACATAGCGCCCTTCGTTAAATACGGCTGTATTAAGGACAGGGGCTTTTACGATAAAATCAAGGATTCTGTTTTATACAAGAATATAAGCGGGGGCTTCGTGACGATTGCCGAATATCTTGAGGCGGCTAAGGAAAAGCACGAAAACACAGTGTACTACGTGTCGAACGAAAACCAGCAAGCGCGGTATATCAAGATGTTTCGGGATTTCGGGATGGACGCCGTCGTGCTTGACACAAACCTTGACGCGCCGTTCATTTCGTATCTTGAAAGCTATGATTATAATGTGAAATTCCGCCGGATAGACTCCGACCTGGCGGGCGCGCTGAAGGACTCCGCCCCCTCCAAGGAGGCGGCGGAGGAGACGGAGGCGCTGTTTAAAAAGGCGTTCGGCGGAAAAGAGCTTAAAATATCCGTCGAGGCGTTGCAGAGCGCGGACATTCCGGCGCTTATGCTGCTTAGCGAGCAGTCCCGCCGAATGAGCGAGATGAGCCATATGTTCGGGGGGGGGCTGCCCGGCTTCGCGCCGGCAAACGACGAGACGCTCGTGCTTAATTCGAACAACCGGCTCATAAAGGCCCTGCTGGCCCTAAAAGACGACGAGAGCCGCGCGGACGACGTTACGATGATTTGCGAACAAGTGCGGGATTTGGCCAGGCTTTCTCATAAACCGCTCGACGTTGAGGAAATGAACCGATTTATGGCGCGGAGCGGGGAAATCCTGGAAAGGCTGGCGGGCAATGCGAAAGAAGAAACTTGACTTTGAGTCGGCGCTCAGCCGGCTGTCGGACTTGGCGGACGAGATGGAGTCGGACGGGATGACGCTTGACGGCGTAATGGAGCGGTACGGCGAGGCGGTGGAGCTTGCCGGATTCCTGCGGGAAACCCTTGCGCGGCACGAGAGCCGGGCGGTGGAGCTTAAAAAAACCGCCGACGGCTTTATAGAGAGAGGACTCGACAATGACTAAGGAAATCGCGGCGGGAATCGCGGAAAAAAAGCGCGCGATAGAGGAGGCTCTTGCCGGGTTCCTTCGCCGGAGAGAGGACGAGGCTCCGCCGCTCCTGCTTGAGGCAATGCGTCACGGCCTGCTCACAGGCGGGAAAAGGCTTCGCCCGCTTATTCTCTGGGCGGCGGCGGAAGCGCTTGAACCTAAAATCAGGCGCGAGGACGTCCTGCCGTTCGCCTGCGCGCTTGAGATGATACACGCCTACTCGCTTATACACGACGACCTGCCTTCTATGGATAACGACGACCTGCGCCGCGGACAGCCCTCCTGCCACAAAAAATTCGGAGAGGCGGCGGCCATTCTGGCCGGAGACGCGCTGCTCAACCGCGCGTATGAAATAATGTCCGATGAGGCGGCGGAAAGTATAGATAAACAAGGCGGCTTAACGAAAGTTTTGCGCGCGGCTCGCGCCTCAAGGGAGATTGCGGCGGCGGCGGGCGTTTTTGGCATGGTGGGCGGGCAGGTCCTGGATATGCTGTCGGAGGGCGCCGGAGAGTGGACTCACGAAATTCTCAACCAGATTCACGAGAAAAAGACGGGCGCGCTTTTCCGCGCGGCGGTGCTGGCGGGGGCGTGCCTAGCGGGGGCGGAACGAGCGGTTCTTTGCCGGTTTGACGGACTTTCTCTGAAGCTCGGACGTTGTTTTCAGACTATGGACGACATTTTCGACGTGATTTCCACCGCCGAGGAGCGCGGCAAAAACCCCGGCGGGGACGCGAACCGCAAAAAACTCACGTATGTAAGCCTCCACGGGCTTGACGCGGCTAAAGCCGACTACGCGCGGCTTCGCGCCGAAGCGGTAAGCGGGTTTGAGGCGGAGTTCGGCCGCGATAGCGAGGCTGCGGCGATAATGGCGGAGGCGTTGAAGGAATTGTAAAAATTTTTACAAAAAGCTCCTATTTCTTTATCAACAGCCCGCCCCCGCAGCGCGGGGGCGGAGGAAAGCAAGATATGGAGCGTGCGAAAGGGAACCCCAACAGACTCGGAATTTTGCGAATTGGAGTCTTGATTTCCCGGCAGTTCAACTTGGCGCGCTTTGGTTTTTGACTATAGGGTTAGTTAGGAAATTCAACAAGCGCTTTAGCGGAATAAAAAATATCGCGTATTTTTTGTTGAAACAACGTTGAGAAATCAGATAGACTGCTTAATAATTGCACGCACTCGCGAATCACCGGTTCTTGAGAGTCAAAACAAGAGAATAAAGCATTATATTTGGCAGAATCCTTTAAAGATAAATAGAATAAAAACACAAGTGTATTCGTTATTGAAGAAGTTAGCAGGCCATCAAGATCGTTTTGACTGAGGTCGTTAAAATCAAAATCGAAATCCGAATAACACTTAGTTTGCGGTGAATTGAAAAAAGGTAGAGTTATGGCTGTCAACTCGCGCAAAGTAATGGTAATTCCGAGGTCTTTGGGCAATAAGAACGCGAATGGGAGAATATCTCCGTATATCCGTATCCGTCCGTTTGTTACATAAAATCCAATTTCACAATGACCGCAAGAAAGCAACTCGGTTCCTCGCGAGAATACGAGTATTTGAGCGTTGTTGTCTATAGTTTTAATTTTCGTAATAAGACTATCATACACTTTCTTTCTATCGGCCTTGGACATAGTGGTAATTGATATAAAGACTTTTATCGCGCCGGTAACTTCGCTCAAATAAGTTTTCGCCTTATCCCAAAGCCCGTCATCATTAAAATAGCCTCTAAATGGATCACCATCCAAATGAAAAAACACAATTCTGTTCCCGCGCTTTATGATTGCCGTCGAACAAGTTGTAACGCCAACTGTAAACACTTTTTGAAAAGAACTTTTAATTTCTATGTCTTTAGACCGCGCGGTATATATTTCATCCAAATGGCATAGACCGTCGTCCTTAAGGGTAAAATGGGCTTGCGTATCCCACCCCAGCAGCATATAAGGCGGCGGCTGGGGTGAAGACCAACTATCGCCGTTCCGCAGGCTGAAGGTCAATAGCTGATAACGCGAGTTGTCAAGTTGCTCCCAAATAGGCCCGGTAAGAGCCATCAAGTCAAACCGCGCTGTCTCCAGATTATTAGAGACACTCCTGCAAAGTAGATTAGGTTCATAAATTATCTGTGATGTTTGGCACATTTCTTTTTTCTCCTTAATAGTTTTGTTTTACAAGTTACATGGCCGTTCCTGTCAGCGTTTGTCTTAGCCGGCGCGGCAGCGCCGCTTTCAAGCCGCCTTGGCGAGCGGAGCCTCGTCGTCTCCTCCAATAACGACATCTTAGTATAACATAAAAGCCGCGCTTTTACAACAAAATTTCCATCAATATCTTATTATTTTTTAAACATAGTCATAAAAAATACTTGACAAAAAGGCTGTAGTCGGTTGTTTTTCACGGCTTATCGCGCCTACTTATTCCGCAATAAAAAAAACCGCGCGGACAGGAACCCGCGCGGGTAGGGGGATAAAAATTATCGTTTTGAGAACTGCGGAGCGCGCCGGGCGCTTTTCAAGCCATATTTCTTGCGCTCCTTCATACGCGGGTCGCGCGTTAAGAAACCGGCTTTTTTCAAAGGCGGACGAAGCTCGCCGTCGGCTTGGAGCAAAGCGCGGGAAATGCCGTGGCGAATCGCGCCGGCCTGCCCGGTGTAACCGCCGCCGCGCACGTTTACCTTAACGTCAAACTTAGCCAAGTTGCCCGTAAGCACGAGCGGCTGGCGGATAATGAGCTTGAGCGTCTCAAGCCCGAAATACTCGTCTATATCGCGTTTATTGACAGTAATCCTGCCGGAGCCGGACACCAAATAAACCCTCGCTACGGAGCTTTTGCGCCGACCGGTGCCGTAATATTTTACAATAGCCACTTGAAACCCTCCTTAATATTTAATTTTCAGAACTTCGGGCTTCTGCGCCTGATTCTCGTGGGTATCCCCGGCGTAGAGGCGCAGCTTGCGGAGCATTTGCCGCCCCAGCGCGCCTTTCGGGAGCATACCCTTGATGCTGTGGCTCAGAACCTCCGAGGGGCGCTTGCTGAGCATTACGCGCAGGGTGACCTCTTTCAGGCCGCCGACATACGCCGAATGGCGCTTATATATTTTCTGGTCGAGCTTTTTGCCCGTAACCTTGATTTTATCGGCGTTTATGATTATGACATAATCCCCCGTGTCGAGATAGGGGCAGTAAATAGGCTTGTGCTTGCCGCGCAGGATTTTGGCCACCTCGGTGGAAAGCCGGCCCAGGGTGTGTCCCGTCGCGTCGACGACGTACCATTTGCGCTGAATGTCGGACGCTTTAGTTATAAAAGTTGTCCTCATAGGCGTAACCTCCTCAAAAATACCGTAATATTTCGTAATAAGATCGTCACGGCATTTTGGGGCTAACAAAAACACCGCACAACGGTAAATTATACTATATAAAACACGGCGTGTCAAGTAAAATATTAACCGATATTAAAATAGCTTTCGTCCCCATCCGCGCGGCGCTTGAAATCCTCCATCATCTCGGTAAAAATATGAAGAATCTCGTGCGACGCGGCGGAAAACTCCAAAATCAAGGTGTGCTGCCCTGTAGCCTTAAAGTCGATAGCCAATTTATGGAAATTCTGATGAACGCCGTAGAGCCGCTCGAAAAGAGGCATACCGCCGTATTTTGAGCGGCTCGCCTCGTACCATTTTCCGAGTTTGCAGCTCTTATGGTCAACGACTTTAACCGACGGGTCGTCAAAATTCTTAATATAGGCGCGGATAAAATTCGCATGGTCCTCAAGCCGCTTCGGAAGCGTCGTGAGGAGGAAGCCGTTCTCCTCTATCTGAATCCGGGGCATAAGCACAGCGTGGTTATTTCCAAGCGCGGATATATATCCCATTACGCTGGTTTCAAGGCTTCCGATTCGGTCGGAATTCATTCCGACGCGCCTCCCGACCTCTCCGCCGCATTTATCCGTCTCACCAGAGCATTCCTTGGTGTTTTTTGAAAGTTCTGAAATTTCCTGCGCGACGACGGAAAAACTTTTGCCCGCTTGCCCCGCCCGCGCCGCTTCCACGGAGGCGTTTATCGAAAGCATTTGCGTCCGCGAGGAAATTTTGTCAATCTGTTTCGCCATGGCGGCGAGCCGTGTGACCTCACGCGTCAGGTAGTCGCTGTTTTCCTTAACCTGCTCAAGGTTGCGAATTATCGCGAAGCCCAAAAGCTCGTTTTGAACGATTGTGAAATTTATCACCGCGTTCTTGAAATCCGAAAACCCTTTCGCGATAAGCGCTTCCCTCTGTTCGCCAATAATTTCCATAAAATGCGCCCCTTGAATAATCAGATTTTGAAGCCTTAGAGCCTGTTCAACAGCTCCATTTTAACGTCTTTTCAGCGGATTTTCCGCCCTGCAGGCCGCATGGCCTGGCAGTTCGCGAAGCGAAACTTCTGAAATCCGTCAAAAGCGAGATATTGAACAGGCTCCTGGGTTCTCCCTATTGAATTACGCTTTCGAGTCCGCGCTCGTCCATTACCGTAAGCTCGGACGCGCGCAGGCGCAGGAACGGCTCGCCGTCCTCCTCGTACTGCTCCAAAACGCCCGTCACCTTAACCCAATCGTCCTGTTTAGGGTAATCCTTTTTACTGTCGTCGTCCCACGCCACCTCGAAGCCGACGTTGCCGTCGTTGCCGCAGCAGCCCGGTCCGTAGCGGATTACGTAATAATACGTCAGGCCCTTCGCCTCGTCGGCGGTATATATGTCGAAAACGCCCTCGTAGCTTATGGTCTTGCCGAGATAATCCTCGTAATTCGCGTACATATCGTTAATCTGCGTTATGAACATTTTGTCCTTTACGAAGATAACGTCGCCGGCCGCGCCCTCCCGGGCCGCCCGCGCCTCGTTCGGAGCGCCCTGGGCCGTCGCGCCGCATCCTGTGAGCGAAGCCGCCGCCGTCATTATCAAAAGCGCCGCCGCCGGAATTTTCATCAGCCGGCCGATTCTGGATTTTTGCATAAAACACCGCCTCTTTCTCTGTAAAGTTCGATAAGCCTGAAGATAAGGAAAATAATAATATTTACCCCCACGACGGAAGCTCCCGTGGGCGTGGCGTAAACGTAGGAAATAGTAATCCCCGCCATAAAGCATAAAACGGACACCACGGCGGAGCAGATTATAACGCTCCGGAAATTTTTACACAACCGCATACTCGTAAGCGCCGGGAATATTATAAGGCTTGAGATGAGCAGCGCGCCCATCATACGCATACCCAGGACGATTGTGACCGCCGTCAGGAAGGCAATCATCATATTGTAAGCCCCGACCCTCGCGCCCGTGGCCCTGGCGAAATTCTCGTCGAAGGTGACGGCGAAAATCTTGTTGTAAAACAGCACGAACATCGCGAGCACGACTATGGAGAGCCCCGCGGACAGGTACACGTCCTTGACGTTCATCGCCAGGATGCTGCCGAACATATAGTTGCACACGTCGGTGTTCATCCCGACGGTTTTCGACATTACCATTACCCCGACGGCCAGCGAGCCGGTGGAAATAAGCGCTATCGCCGCGTCGCCCTTGATTTTGCTGTTTTCGGATATGCGCAGCAGGCCGAAAGCCGCCGCCACCACCACGGGTATGCAGACCTCAAGGGGAGGGAGCTTAAACGACTGGGCTATGGCCAGCGTGCCGAAGCCCACGTGCGAAAGCCCATCGCCAATCATAGAATACCGTTTGAGCACAAGGCTCACGCCCAGGAGCGACGCGCACAGAGACACCAGAACGCCCACGACGACCGCGCGGGTCATAAAGGTGTAGGAGAACATTTCGCGGTACATATTAAATAAATTATACATACGAATCCTTTCTTTCAAGAGCAGTTAGCGATAAACGCCTTTCCGACGCCGCTGGCCGCATACTCCGACGCCGTGCCGAAAAAGAGCTGGCGGTTGTTTATATGAAGTATATGAGTGGCGTAGGCCACGGCGCTTCGTATATCGTGAGACACCATTACGATAGTCATACCCGCCAGGTTGATTTCCTTAATGGCCGCGTACAGCTCCCCGGTGACTTTCGGGTCAAGCCCGGTCACGGGTTCGTCCATAACAAGAAGTTTCCGAGTGGCGCACAGGGCGCGGCAGAGGAGAACCCTCTGCTGCTGCCCGCCCGAAAGCTCCCTGTAGCACCTGTCCTTAAGGCTCGTGATGTTCAGTTTTTCCATATTTTCAAGGGCAATCCGCCTGTCCTCCCGCGTGTAAAACGGGCGCAGGCCGCGCGCCGAGAGCCGCCCGGAGAGCACCGTTTCATAAACGCTCGCCGGAAAGTCCCGCTGGGCGCGGCTTTGCTGCGGCAAGTACCCTATGTCGCCCGCGCGCAGGCTTTCGTTTAAGACGACCTCCCCCGATTGAGGGGGCTTGAGCATAAGCAGGCCGTTCATCAGCGTGCTTTTGCCGCTTCCGTTTTCGCCCACGACGCAGAGGTAATCACCCTCGTTCACGGTGAAATTAAGCTCGGAGGCGGCCACCGCGCCGTCGTAGGCGAACGCCGCCTTTCTGCAGGAAATAAGCTCCATATCAGTCGCCCTCGTTAAAGCCAAGCGCCTTTTTGAGCGCTTCCTCGTTCAGCTTCATTATGTCGTAATAGGACGCGCCCGCGTCAAAATCATCTTTCGTCAGGTTATGCGCCGAGTGGAAAAGCAGGTTTTCCGCGCCCGTGGCCTCGCACACCGCGTCGGCTATTTTTTCGTTCGACAGCTCGATGTGGCACACGGCGGGGATTTTATCCTCCCTGACTTTGTTTATAAGAAAAGCGATAGTCGCGGGGGAGGCCTCCGTCTCCGTGGAGCAGCCGTTGAAAGCCGCGTAATATTTCAGGCCGTATTCCTCCGCGAAATACCGGAACGGGAAGCGGTCGCCGAAAACAAGCTCCTTGAGCGGAGCGGACTCCACAATTGCCTTAAAGCCCGCGTCAAGCTCGGCCAGCTTGGCGTTATAATCATCCGCGCCGGCCTTATACGCCTCGGCGTTCGCCGGGTCGGCCTCGGCGAGGGAGCGCTCCAGCGCGCTTACTATAACGGAAGAGTTCACCGGGGAGGTCCAAACGTGCTCGTCGTACTCCGGGCCTTGGTCCGGGCCGTCCTCTTCCTCCGCCTCCATTCCCTCGACGGTCTCCTCCTCCACAAGGCGGGCTTTCACCATATCCATCATAGAAAGCACTCTTATCCCGCTGGTGTCCATTGAGCCGAGTATGCGGTCAACCCACGCGTCGGAGTCCCCTCCGTTGTAGACGAACACGTCGCAGTTCTGGATTTTTATGATGTCCTGCGGGGTCGGCTCGAAAGAGTGGCTTTCCGCGCCGGGAGGCAGGAGCATCGTCACTTCGGCCTTATCCCCGGCGATTTGCCGCGCGAAGTCATACGGCGGGAAAATCGTGGTTACGACGCTCAGTTTTTTGCCCTCGCCCGGGTTCGCGGCTTGATTCCGCGGAGGCTCCGCGTTCTGGGCCGCCGGCTGCCCGCTTTGGCTCCGCGGGGCGCACCCGCCTGTTATACACATCGCAAGAATTAAGCAAATTGCTCCAAAAAATTTCTTCATAAAGTATCCTCCTTATAGGTTCAAGACGCTCGCGGCGTGGCTCGGAAACCGCTTTTCAGCTGTTCAAGCGAACCTTCAAAAACACGGGGGAATACGCTGAGGAAAGCCGGCCCGAGTCATTTTCGGCCGATTCGGCGAAAACCGCCGCCGCGAACATAAGAACCGCCGGAGGAGCCGCGCGGTCCAAAAGCCGCGCGGAGACCGCCGTTTTAAGACAGTCCGCGCAGACGGGCTGGTTTTCGCGGGCGTGAAAGCGGCTTGCCGCCCTGTGCGAAAACGCGGAGAAAGCCGACGCCAGAAGAAGCGCCGCTACCGCGAGCGGCAGAAACCCGCGCGTGAAACCGCGTCCGCGCGTCACGACAGCGCCGCCATAATCTCAACCGCGTCGCGCGGGGTTATGACTTCGCCGTGCTCCGTCAGGTATTCCTCCGAAAGGTCGGTGAAAGAGTGCTTCCGCGCGTATTCGGAAAAAATCCGGCTTAAATTAAGGGAGGTCGCGGCGCAGTCGCGCTTTTTGGCGCGCGCTAACAGGTAATACCGCCCGCCAAGCTTGTAGAGGGAGCTTTCACCCTTATACACTCCGTTGACCCGCGCGCACAAGCGCGAAACGTCGTCCAGGCTTTCAAACGAAAAAAGCAGGCGCAGCGTAGACTCGGCGGCCGCGGGCGCCTCCCCGGAGGCCTGCCGCTCAATCGCGCTTTTCATCATTTCGGTGACTTTCATAAGCTCCGACAGAATCCCCGACGGGCAGCGCCGCTGCTCCTCGCATTCCGCGCAGTCCTGCTCGTCGTCCTCCTCGTCGTCTATAAAGTCCTCCGCACTCATTTTCGTAATTATAATCATCATGCTGCCTTCGGAGGCCGGCCCGGCTTCTATCATAAGCTGCGAATCCGCGCGGAAAGAAAACTCGTCCAGAAACTCTTCCGCCATATCGCGTATAAACTCGTTCATTTTCTCGGATTTATTGGCGATTTCGGCCAAATCCACGCTCCGGTCGTCAAGCTCCGCGCGGGATATTGTTATTTTAAGCTGATTCTCGCTGATTCTCTCGACTTGCATAAAAACACTTCCTTCTCTGCGCAAGCGCGGGTTGGGTGAGGCAGATACACAAGGTTATTATAATATTTTATCACGCGCTTGTAAAGAGGGTTTTTTGCGATTACGCGTTTGCGAATTAGAGACGGAAGGTATGTAATTAAATATAACCATTGATGTAATGATTATTGTAAAATTTCCCCTTGCCAAGTTTTTTTTGATATGATATAATAAATAAGTTAATATGGCGTGATTCGAGAGTGGGCGAAAGCCCGCTCTCATCTTTTGTGCGGTGATGGAGGAAAGGAATGAAAAAAGGCGGAAAAAATAACGTTTCGGCGGAGCGGGCGGCGGCCCTCGAGGGGCGCGTGGCTATCCGGACAGAACGGCTTCTTTCAGAAATTTACGGCGAAAGCGGAGTGTTCACCCACGATATTGAGTTTATCGCGGAAAACGGCGCGCTTTACCTGCGTATTTACATCGGCAGGGAGGGCGGCGTCACTATAAACGACTGCGAGTTCGTCAGCCGCGCCGTGGAGCCGCTGCTTGACCGGGAGGACTTCATAGAGCCGGCGTACACGCTTGAGGTGTGTTCCCCTGGCGTGCCGCCGCGCCCGTTTCGCCAGACTTTGGATAAATATTTAAGAACCTGTACTCATAGGTAGGAATGCCGGATTTGCGAGCGAATTTTTGCGGCTTCAAGGCGCGATGAGCGCCGCGTACCCGTAGGTACGCAAGCGAAGCGCAACGAAGAAGTTGTGAAAATTCGCCGCAAAGACGGCGTTAATATCCTATGAGTACAGGTTCTAAACAATAATTAAGGGAGGAATCCGGGAAAATGGCTTCTCGTAAAAAGGAAAAACCGGCCGTGGACGAAGGCGCGGAGCTTATAGCCGCTCTTGACCAGATGGTGAGGGAAAAGGGCATAGACCGGGAGATTATATTCGAGACAATCGAAGCGTCGCTCCTGTCGGCCTGCAAGAAGCATTACGGCGGCTCGGAAAATATGCGCATCGTTATGAACCGCGAAAACGGCAGGTTTGAGGTGTACGCTCAAAAAATCGTGTCGGAGGAAGCGGAGGACGATTTTACGCAGATATCGCTGGCGGACGCCCACGAGATAGACGTCACCGCCGGCGTGGGCGATATGGTGGAAATAGCGGTCACGCCGAAAAACTTCGGGTACGTGGCGGTGCAGTCGGCCAAACAGGTCGTCGTGCAAAAATTCCGCGAGCTTGAGCGGGAAATCTTGTACAATGAGTACGCCTCCAAGGAACATCAGCTGATCACCGGCATAGTCTCCCGTAAGGAGCGTAAGAATTACGTAATATCGCTTGGGCGTATGGAGTCCTGGCTTCCGCCCTCCGAGCAGGTGAGGGGGGAGGAGCTGCGCGTGGGGGGCCGCGTCAAGGTTTACATTACGGAGGTCCGGCAGACCACGAAAGGGCCGCAGGTAAATATCTCCCGCTCCCGGCCGGAGCTTGTGGCCTGCCTTTTCAAAAGCGAGGTGCCGGAGGTTGAGGACGGGACGGTGGAAATAAAATTCATTTCCCGCGAGGCGGGCAGCCGCACTAAAATGGCGGTGATTTCTCACCGGGAGGGCGTGGACCCGGTCGGCGCCTGCGTCGGCCCGAACGGCAGCCGCGTCAACATTATTGTTTCGGAGCTGCGCGGCGAAAAGATAGACATTATAAGCTATAATTCCGACCCGGAGGCTTTTATAGCGGCGGCCCTGGCCCCAAGCAAGGTCGTCCGGGTTATAATCAGCGGGGAAAACGCCGCCCGGGTGATAGTGCCGGATAACCAGCTTTCCCTGGCCATAGGCAAGGAAGGCCAGAACGCGCGGCTTGCGGCGCGCCTGACGGGTTATAAAGTCGATATAAAAAGCGAGTCCCAAGCGAAAGCGGCCGAAATGGACGAAAAGCTGGCCCGGGTCGGCTTCCCCAGGGAGGAGGCGGAGCGGGCGGAGGACGCGCCCGAGCGCGACCCGGAGGCTTTGGCCGAGGAGGATTATAAGGAAATATGACGCGGGCGTAAAGAGGTGTTAAAATGCGGGAGGTATTGCGTAAATGCGCCGTCTGCGGCGGAATGAAGGATAAAAAAGAGCTTCTGCGCGCGGCCAGGACGGGAAAAAGTTTTTTTATTGATTTATCCGGAAAAGGCGGCGGGCGCGGAGCGTATATCTGCCGGGAGGGGCCGTGCCGGGAAACGGCGAAAAAACGCCGCGCTCTTGAGCGGTCGTTCAAATCCCCGGTTCCGGCTGAAATTTATGAAAAGGTGGTAAGCGTATGAACAAGCAGAAAATAGCCTCGGCCATAGCGCTGTGCACCCGCGCGGGCGGACTGGTGACAGGGGGGGACACAACCCACTCGGCGATAGCGGCGGGGAAAGTGAAGCTCGTAATAGTAAGCGCGGACGCGGCGAAAAACACCGTCAAGCGTTTCACGGACAAGACGAATTTTTACAAGGTGCCTTTTGTAAGATACGGCACGAAGCCGGAACTCGGCAAGCTGACGGGCGGCGCCGAGAGAGAGCGGTCGGTGCTGGGCGTTCTCAGCGGCGAATTCGCCGGCATGATACTTAAAGGGCTTGACGAGAATTGACGAATAGGAGGTATATATATTGCCGAAAATAAGATTGTACGAACTTTCAAGGGAAACAAACCTGTCCGTAAAGGAGCTTATAGCTAAATTTCAGGGGCTTGGAATAGAGGTTAAGAACAACCCAAGCGTAGGCATAGAGCCGGGGCTGGCGGACAGGCTCCGGCAGAGCCTCTCCGGCGCGGCGGCTCCGAAGGAAGCGCCGGCGGGAATTCAGAAAGAGGCTAAAAAAGGAACGCCGGACGAACCGGCGGCGGATTCCCGCAAACCGGAGAGGCGGCCGGAGAAGCGCCCGGAAAAACCGGCCGCCAAGCCGGGGCCTCAGCCCTCCGCCGAAGCGGAGCCGGAGAAGGCCGCGCCTGCGGCGCAAACCCCGCCGGAGGTAAACGCGCAGGCTGCGGAGCCGTCCGCGCCGTTTAAGCGGACGAACAAGAAAAACCGGACCGACCAGGACGAAAAAGAAGATGAAGTGAAAATTCTTGACATACCGAAAACGGTGGCTATTTCCGAGCTGGCGGCAATGATAGGCCTTTCGGCGACGGACGTCGTTAAGGAGATTTTCATTAAAAAAGGTATGGCGGTCACGATAAACGACAGCATAGAATACGCCGCCGCCGCGGAGGTGGCGGAGGACCACGGGTTTCTGGCGCAGGAGGCCCAGGAAATAGACATCCTGGAGCAGCTTTTTTCCGAGGAAATCGAGGAGGAGCTTGACGACGAGTCAGACAGGGAGCCGCGCCCGCCCGTCGTGGTCGTTATGGGCCACGTTGACCATGGCAAGACCTCTCTCCTTGACGCGATACGAAACAGCCGCGTGGTCAGCGGCGAAGCGGGCGGCATAACCCAGCATATCGGCGCTTATACCGTAGATATAGACGGCCAGCTTATAACTTTCCTCGACACGCCCGGCCACGAGGCTTTTACCGCTATGCGTATGCGCGGGGCGCAGGTAACGGATATTGCCGTGCTTGTGGTGGCGGCGGACGACGGCGTTATGCCCCAGACAATAGAGGCCATAAACCACGCCAAGGCCGCCGGCGTGGAGATTATCGTCGCGATAAATAAAATCGACAAGCCCTCCGCCAACCCCGACCGCGTCAAGCAGGAGCTTACCGAATACGGGATTTTGGTTGAGGACTGGGGCGGGGAAGTCATTTCCGTCAACGTATCCGCTATGAAAAAGACGGGGCTTGACGATTTGCTTGAGAATATACTGCTTGCGGCGGAAATGAAAGAGCTTCGCGCCAACCCCAAAAAGCGCGCGCGGGGCACGGTCATAGAGGCAATGCTCGACAGGGGCCGCGGCCCCGTGGCCACCGTGCTTATTCAGGACGGCAGCGTAAACGTCGGGGACCCGCTGGTGGCGGGGCAAACCTACGGCAAAATCCGAGCGATGATGAACGACAAGGGCGAAAGAGTGACTGCCGCCGGGCCGTCTATGCCGGTTGAAATCCTGGGCCTGTCCGAAGCGCCTCAGGCCGGGGATTTGTTCTACGTGACCAGGAACGAGCGTCAGGCGCGGCATCTGGCCGAATCCGTCGTGGCCAAGGGCCGGCAGGATATGATAAAAGGGACGCTCCAGAAAGTTTCCCTTGACGATTTATTCAGCCAGATTCAGCTCGGCACGGTCAAAGACCTTAACATAGTCGTCAAAGCCGACGTGCAGGGCTCCGTTGAGGCGGTGAAAAGCAGTCTTGAGCGCCTCTCAAACGAGGAAGTGCGCATACGCGCCATTCACGGCGGCGTGGGCGGGGTGACGGAAAGCGACGTAATGCTGGCTTCCGCTTCAAACGCCATAATAATAGGCTTTAACGTCCGTCCGGAGCCTCTGGCGAAATCCATAGCCGAGGCGGAGCAGGTTGACATTCGCCTCTACCGCGTAATTTATAACGCCATCGAGGACATCACCGCAGCTATGAAGGGTATGCTCGACCCGATTTACGAGGAAAAGGTAATCGGCCAGGCCGAAATCCGCAAGCTGTTCAAGGCCTCCGGAATAGGCACGATCGGCGGAAGCTACGTCACAAGCGGGAAAATAACCCGGACAGCCAAAGTGCGCATAGTGCGCGACGGCAAGGTCGTCTACGAGGGAGAGCTTGACGCGCTCCGCCGATTCAAGGACGACGTGAAGGAGGTTCTGTCGGGCTTCGAGTGCGGCCTGACGTTCAGTAAGTTTAACGATCTGAAAGAGGGGGACGTCGTTGAGGCGTTCGTAATGGAGGAAATACCGAGATAGGCTTATTTAATGAAAGGAATGGTTTTTATAAATAAGACAAGACTCCGCCGCGTGAACGACGAGATTCTGCGGGAATCCGCGGAAATCATTCGCGCGGGCGGTTTGCGGGACGCGCGCGTGAGCGGGCTTATAAGCGTGACTGATGTGGAGACGACGCAGGATTTGAAGTTCTGCAAAATTTTCGTCAGCGTAATGGGCGGGGACGACGAGAAGAAATCCTCCCTGGAGGGGCTTCGCGCCTCGGCGCCGCTCCTCCGGAAACTGCTGGCGAACCGGATAAACCTGCGCAACACCCCGGAAATCAGTTTCGAGCTTGACAACTCGCTTGACAACGGTTTTAAAATCAGCCGTATCCTGGACGGAATCCGCGAAAGCGGCGGACTGTCTGACGACGCGGAGGAAGCGGGCGGGCAACAGGAAAGGGGATAAAATGGGCGGTTCATCATTTGGCACGGTTTTTAAGGTGACGACTTGGGGAGAAAGCCACGGACGCGCTGTCGGCGCGGTAATAGACGGCTGCCCGGCGGGTCTTTTCCTTGACATGGATTTTATCCGGGACTATATGGAGCGCCGCGCGCCGGGCGGCGGAAAGTACGCCACCCCGCGCAAGGAGCGCGACA
This sequence comes from Clostridiales bacterium, assembly GCA_031287685.1. Taxonomy (GTDB): domain Bacteria; phylum Bacillota; class Clostridia; order Lachnospirales; family WQUN01; genus JAITSQ01. Next base: position 49,788 of record JAITSQ010000019.1, read on the forward strand.
TTGTGGAGATTTACAGCGGGATTTTTGACGGAATGACCACGGGATGCTCTATACAAATGGTCGTCGCCAACAATAACCAGGACTCCGGAGCGTATTCCGAAATCCGGGATAAATTCCGCCCGGGGCACGCCGACTATGGTTATTTCAAGAAATACGGCATACGGGATTATCGCGGCGGCGGACGCTCCTCCGGGCGGGAGACGGCGGCGAGAGTGGCGGCGGGGGCGGTCGCCGCGCTTATCCTGAAAGAGCTTGGCGTAGAGCTTGTGTCGTATGTGCGCAGCATAGGCGGCATTGAGATACCCCCGCCGAATTACGGAGTGATTTCAAACGCGGACGCCCGGCTGAACGAGCTTAATATGCCGGACGACGTGGCCTACAGGGCGGCCTCCGCCTACCTGAGCGGGCTTATGGAGAAAAAAGACTCGGCGGGCGGTGTCGTCGAATGCGTCGCCAGGGGGCTTAAGGCCGGGCTTGGCGACCCGGTTTTTGACAAGCTCGACGCGGCGCTCGCCAGGGCGGTGTTTTCAATAGGCGCGGTTAAAGCCGTGGAAATCGGCGCCGGGACGGCCGCCGCCAAGACGACCGGCTCGAAAAACAACGACCAGTTTTTCGCTCGGGACGCGGGCGGAGCCGGCAAACGCTCAAACCACGCCGGCGGCATAACCGGCGGCATAAGCGACGGCGCGCCGATTATCGTCCGCGCGTCGTTTAAGCCCACGCCCTCCATAGCGCGGCCCCAGGAAACGGTCAACACGAGCTTTAACAACGTGACCATTGCCGTCGAAGGGCGGCACGACACGGTCATAGCCCCGCGCGCGGTGGTGGTGGTGGAGGCTATGGTGGCGATAGTCCTGCTCGACGCGGTTCTGAAAGGAGTTACGTCGAAAATGGATAACCTGAGGAAGGCTTACGCGAATTTGTGAACACGCTCTAAGAAACTTAAAATACGGAAGTGAAAAAATGCGATGATTAACGCTGTCATAGCAGTTATAATATCTATAATACCGGCGTTCGCGGCGAGCGGCGGCTTTGAGGCGGCCGCGCGAATCCCGGCGGACCTCGGGCCGGGGTTTGATGAAAGAGAGCCCCTGAGCGGGCCGGAGGCAAGCCCGGACGCCGGGAGCGGGGCCTGGCTGACCGCCGCGGGCGGGCTTATCGCCCACGCGGGCGGGGGGATAGACGGGAAGGACGGCACGAACAGCCGGGAAGCTGTCGAGCTTAACTACAGTTTGGGGCACCGCGTTTTCGAGCTGGATTTCAAGCTGACCAGGGATGGTTCCGTGGCCGTCGTCCACGACTGGGCGCTCTACGCCGGGCAGCGGACAATGGAGGAATACCGCAAAGCCAGGGCGGACGACATATATGACGATTACTCCGCGATGTCGTACATAGACGTTTGCGGCGAAATGGCGGAAAAGCCCGATATGTGGCTGGTGACGGACACGAAATCTTTTGAGGACGACGACCCGGCCGAAACGCGGGAAATGTTTGAGATAATGACGCGGGAGGCTAAGGAGCGCGGCGTAATCGACCGGATAATCCCGCAGATTTATAATCAGGAAATGTATTCGATGATTATGGGTATTTATCCGTTCAAGAACATTATATACACTTTGTACGAATCCCCTGACAGCGACGAGGAGGCTGCCCGGTTCGTGGCGGATAAGGACAACATACGCGCGGTGACAATGGCCCCCGCGCGTTTCAGCGCGAAATTCGGCAAGGCGCTGAGGGACGAGGGGAAGAAAGTGTTTTTCTTTACGCTCAACGACCCGGAGGAAGCCGCGCGGTGGCGCAAAGAGGGCGTGGACGGGTTTTACACGGATTTTATCAAGCCTTAGGGCGCTCGGCGGCGGCGCGCTTTATGGCCTCAAAGCTGCGCTCGCTTATGACGTGCTCTATGCGGCAGGCGTCCGCGATAGCCGTCTGTTCGTCCACGCCGAGGCTCTGGAGCCAGCCGGAGAAGAACGAGTGCCGCTCATAGACCGCGCGGGCCGTCTCAAGGCCCTTGGCGGTCAGCGTGATGAAGCCGTCGCCATCCATAAGGATATACTCGTTTTCGCGCAGGTTTTTCATAGCGACGCTGACGGAGGGCGGCGTAAAGCCCATTTCCCCCGCTATGTCCACGCTGCGCACGCTCAGCCCGCGCTTTGAGAGAATCAGTATCGTCTCAAGATAATTTTCGGCGGATTCCTGAATTTTGAAAATTTTATCCCTCATAAAGAGTCGCCCCTCGGATAGTCTGTTAACTATATTTTATTGTTTTTTGCCGCTTTCGTCAAGAGAAAACCCTTCGCGGTTTTTTATCATAAAATAGTTGAATTTCTGGCGAAAATATACTATAATATTTGCAGTTTGCAATCGTTACGCTTGAAAGGGCATACCTTAAAGCCACGGGCGCGGGTGATATTGAGATTGTCGCGGCGCCGCGAAATTCTAAGGAGGAATAATTTTATGGACTTAATTGAGTTATGGGAAAGCAAAATGGAGGAGGACAAGGCCGCCCTCAAATTCTGGAAAGAATACTATTCCCCTATGGAGACGGCGGCATACAGGCATATTCTGACCGAAAAGGCGAAATCCGGAGAGGAGAGCGGCGTTTGGACTTTTAACTCGTCCTGCTCCGAATTTGAGAAACTTTTCGGTATGCCGCTTTACTGCGTGGCGGGTTTTCTTGACGGAATAAACGAAAGCGTCGTGAGCGCGCCCGACGAGGACTTTATACGCAATATGAAAGAGGACTCGGCGTTTTCTCTCGAAATAGACTTTGAGAAACTTTTCCGCAAGATGGTGGAGTATCAGGCGGCTTATTTGTTTGAGCTGAAGGAGTGGAGCGGGGTTTTTTCCGTGGCTAAGCTGCGTTCGCTTTATAAGGAGCAGAGGGAGACCAAAACCATCGTGCGTTCCGAAAAAGTCGGCAGGAATGACCCGTGCCCCTGCGGAAGCGGCAAAAAGTACAAAAAATGCTGCGGGGCGGCGTCAGCCGGAGAGGTTTCCGGCGAATAATGCGCACTATTATAAAGCGCGTTTCGGAGGAATCCCTGCTTTGCGCCGCCGAGATTTTGCGGGCGGGCGGCCTTGTGGCTTTCCCGACGGAGACGGTGTACGGGCTTGGGGCCAATTTTTTGCTTGAACGGGCCTGCGCGGGGATTTTTGCCGCCAAGGGCCGCCCGGCCGACAATCCGCTCATTCTTCATATAAGCTCCGCGGACGAGCTGCCGCGCGTGGCGGAAAAAATCCCCCGGGCGGCGTTTGACCTGGCGGAGGCGTTCTGGCCCGGGCCGCTTACCTTGGTGCTGAAAAAATCAAGCCTCGTCCCTGATATTGTCACCGCCGGGCGGGACACGGTGGCCGTGCGCCTGCCCGCGAACGCCGCCGCGCGCAATCTTATTGACCTGACCGGCGCGCCGGTGGCCGCGCCGTCCGCCAACCGCTCCACCACCGTCAGCCCGACTTGCGCGGAGCACGTTCGGGAGGATTTGGACGGACTGATTGATATGATTCTGGACGGGGGAGCGTGCCTGGCGGGGCTTGAGTCCACGATTATCGACCTGTCGGGCGATTCGTTTGAAATTCTGCGCCCCGGCGTCATAACGCCGGAGGATTTGGCGCGCGTTCTGGGCGCGAAGCCGCGGCTCCACGCGCCCGGAAAAGACGAGCCGCCGCGCGCGCCGGGTATGAAGTATAAGCACTACGCGCCGAAAGCCGAGATAGTCGTGTTTTTCGGGCAGGCGCACAAGACGGCCGAACGCGTGAACGGCATTATAGCGGCTTCCGCCGACCCAAGCAGGATAGGCGTTCTGGCGACAAATGAAACCGCCGAGATGTACGACGGGCGCGCGCTTGTTTTAAGCGTCGGCTCCCGAGGCGACGTTCTGGAGATTTGCCGCAATTTGTTCCGCGTTCTGCGCCTGTTCGACGAGCGGGGGGCCGGCGTTATTTACGCGGAGGCCCTGCCGGAGCGGGCGGCGGGCCGGGCGGCCATGAACCGCTTGATGAAAGCCGCGTCGGAAGTCGTGCGATTATAGACGAAAGGCAAATAAGGGGGATATGTAAGCGGGTATGCCGGTAAGGCTGATGGAATTATTTGTTGATACGCTGCAAAAGTGCGGTACGCGTTTGCTGGAAATGAGTGATGAAGATGTTGGATATTGCATATTTGAAGAATTTGATATAGGCTCCGCGTCGTTTCTTCACGAGGACGCCTTGTTAAAATTAAAAGAAGCAAATTTAATAACGGAGGAGATATCACAAAAAAGTATAGTTTTAAGAAATAAATTTATAGAAATACAAAATACCGAGCAATGGAATATCCAATCCGTCAGAGAGTCCAGAGAATGGAGAGAAATACTGGAACTGTCTGATGAGATTAAGAACCTGTTGCCAAAGCGATGACAGTAACTTGGCGGCGCTATATTAAAAACAGCGAGGTGCACAATGACAATCCTTTTCGTCTGTACCGGCAACACCTGCCGAAGCCCTATCGCGGAGGCTCTGGCGCGCAAAATTTTCAAGGAGAACGGCGTGGACGCGCACGTGACCTCAGCGGGGACGGCGGCCAGCTCCGGCGAGCCGGCTTCGGCGCAGGCCGCGGCCCTGGCCAAGCGCCACGGCTTAGACCTCTCGTTTCACAAAGCGACGGAGGTTACGCCCGATTTGGCCAACTCCGCCGACGTTGTGCTTGTCATGACGAACAACCTCAAGTATTACCTGCGGGAAATGAGCGAGTGGGGCGACCATGTTTACACCGTGGCGGAGTTCGCCGGGTATGAGGCCGACGTCCGGGACCCTTTCGGCAAGGATAATCAAGCCTACGAGGATTGCTATAATCAGCTCAACCTATATATTACGGAGTTCGCGCCCAAAATAGCGGAAATGGTCAGGCCCGCCGCTCCTATAGCCATAGGATGCGACCACGGCGGTTTCGCCCTGAAAAAAATCATCCTTAACTTTTTTGACACGCGCAGAATCCAATATACCGATTTCGGGACGTTTTCGGAGGAATCCGTGGATTATCCCATTTTCGCCGGGAAAGTCTGCTCGGCGGTGCTCGGCGGCGGGTTCTCAAAAGGCATACTTATATGCGGCACGGGCATAGGTATTTCCATAGCCGCCAACCGCCACAGGGGAATCCGCGCCGCCCTGTGTTCGGACGCGGCGTGCGCGAGGCTCTCGCGGGAGCATAACGACGCCAACGTGCTCTGTCTTGGCGGCCGGACGCTTAACTACGCGGACGCGCCGGAGATTTTAGCGGCGTTTCTTGACACTCCGTTTTCCAAGGAAGAAAAACACGCCAGGCGCATAGCCCTGCTGGACAGCTGAAACCGCCCGGAATTAGGAGAAATCGCAGATGGAGCAGAGCATCACTAAAGACTGGTTTTTATACCTTATAGCGTTTTTTTCGGCGTTCGCGATAAGTTTGCTGTCAACGCCTTTCGCCAAACGCACGGCCATAAAGCTCGGAGCTATCGATAAGCCCCGAGAGCGCGGTATGCACAAACGGCCTATTCCGCGGATGGGCGGGATAGCTATAATAATGGGTTTTATCGGCACGATGCTGGCTCTTTGCCCGTTTTTGCCGGAGCTGCACACGATGCAGTTTGTCGGGTTCCTGCTCGGCGCGGTTATAATCTCGGCCGCGGGGGTCATAGACGACACGCGCGGCCTGAAGCCGCTGCAGAAGCTCGTTTTTCAGTTCGCGGCGGCGGGGGTGGTCGTGGCCACCGGTTCCCGCCTGAATATATCCGGCTGGCATTTTCTGGAATATTTTAGCGTCCCTGTGACTTTTTTCTGGATTATAGGCATAACGAACGCAGTCAACCTCATCGACGGAGTGGACGGACTGGCGGCGGGAGTGTCGAGCATAGCGGCGCTTTCGCTGATGGTGCTGTGCATTGTCACTGGGACGCACCTGGCGGTCGTCCTGACCGCGGCCCTGGCGGGGACCTGCCTTGGCTTCCTCCCCCGGAATTTCAGCCCGGCGGAGGTCATTATGGGCGATACCGGCGCGCTGTTTCTGGGTTACGTCCTGTCGGTATGCTCAATAATAGGCGTATTCAAGAGCTACGCGCTTCTCGCGATGGTCATTTCGGTGTTTTGCCTAGCTCTGCCCGTGTTTGACACTCTTTTCGCCATTCTGCGCCGTATCTACAACCACCGGCCGATTTCAGAGGCCGACCGGGGGCACCTGCACCATCGCTTGATTGATTCGGGGTTTTCTCACCGGGGCGCGGTGTCCATACTATATGCTCTGAGCGTGCTGTCCGGCGGAGTGGCGATTGTAATATCCCTGCGCGATATGCGCGCGTTCGCGGTTATGATCGTATTCCTCGCGGTGTTTCTGATAATGCTCGCGAGCTATAAGGGCAGAATCGACGCGGAAAAGAAAGAAAAGGAGGAGGACGGCAAGGAGTAAAAAACGGCTTTTGGGCAATAAAATTATATTTATAAAGGAGCGCTTTATATGTCAGAAATCCGCACTATATTCACCGACCGCGCCCCCGCCGCCATAGGCCCGTATTCTCAGGGCAAAGCCGCCGGCGGCTTTTTGTATTTCTCGGGGCAGATACCGATCGTGCCGGAAACGGGCGCGCTTGAGCAGGGCGGCGTCACTCGGCAGACCGAGCGGGTCATAGCGAACATAAAGGCCCTGCTTGAGGCCTCAAACAGCGACCTTGACCATGTGGTCAAAACGCTGTGTTTTCTGACTGATATGTCGGATTTTCAAGATTTTAACGAGGTTTACGGCAGGAATTTCAAATCCGCGCCCGCGCGTTCCTGCGTGGCGGTGTCGGGCCTGCCCAAGGGGGCGCTCGTGGAAATTGAGGTAATCGCGGTGGAGCGGGGGTAGGTCAGGCTCTCACCAGGTCGTCAAGGCAGGGGGCGTTTTCCACCTGCCTTGTTTGTTTTTCTATCAATAGAGTTGATTCCATAGAAAACGCGGCGGGTGAAGACACTAACCGTGAGCATTATAAGCGCCGCCGCGTAAAACGGAAGATATACGCGAGTTCAGATTTTTTCAAAAACAAGTCCATAAAGGAACTGGCCAAGAGGAGTTGTGCGCATAACAAGACACATAAAGCAGGAAATGACTTTTCCGACTTAAATCTTTTGGCGTTAATCGCTGCAGATAAGTCGTCATCTGAATTTGAAATAATGTGTGTAAGGTCAATAATGAAGCGCGTATATTCAAAAAAACTATTGATTTATTTCAGGAGGCGGAGTATAATAAAATAAGCGGGTTGCTTTTTAATACTATGTTATAAAAAATTAACCGTTGTGCAGCCGAAATGTAACAAGCGGTTATTTTTTGTTGTATGTATAAATTTTATTATTAATTTTAATGAAACGCCGCGCTATAAGATTGACAAAACCTTAGATATGATGTATAATAAATCGTTATTTGCCGAAAGGGGCGGTTATATGGCGAACGCGTACATACAGGAGAAATTCGGGATAGACGGGGATATACTCAAACTTTTTGACGACGCGGCCGGGGAGCTTTTCGAGGTCTTCTCAAATATAGACCGCGTTTCGTTGCGGAACGAAGCCAAGGTTTTATGGTCGATGCAGAAAAACAGGCTTGCCACCGGGGATTTCGCCGCGGGCTACGGCTACGGCTACAACGACCGCGGACGCGAGGTGACGGAAGCGGTGTACGCGGACGTTTTCGGCGCGGAGGCGGCGCTCTGCCGGCCGCAGATTATTTCAGGGACGCACGCCATTGCGGCGGCGCTTTTTGGCAACCTCCGCGAGGGCGACGAGCTTCTTTACGTCACGGGGGAGCCTTACGACACGCTTTGCTCCGTTATCGGCCTGCGGGACTCAAGAAACTCCCTTATGTCAATGGGCGTGAGCTACGCCTGTGTTGATTTCACGGGGGATTTTACCGAAGACGACGTGGAGCGCGCGGTTTATCCGTCCACAAAAATGGTGGGGATTCAAAGGAGCAGGGGATACAGTCTCCGCCCTTCGCTCAGCGTATCCCGAATCCGGCAGATAATTTCGGCCGTAAAGCGCGTGAATCCGGAAATAATTTGTATGGTGGACAACTGCTACGGAGAGTTTACGGAGATAGAGGAGCCGATTGAGGCCGGGGCGGATATTGTGGCCGGTTCGCTTATAAAAAATCCCGGCGCGGGCATAGCCTCCGCCGGAGGATATATCGCCGGGCGGAAAGATTTGGTGGAAAACGCCGCCGACCGACTGACGGCGCCCGGCCTTGGCAGAGAAATCGGCCCGAACCTGGGCATGTCCCGCCAGACGCTGCAGGGGCTTTTTATGGCGCCGCCAGTCGTGGCGGGCGCGCTGAAAGCCGCCGCGCTGACGGCGCGGGTGCTCGAAAAGCTCGGCAAAGAGGTTAGCCCAAAGTCTTTTGAGGAACGTTCCGACATTGTGCAGGCGGTAAACCTCGGCAGCCGGGAGGCCCTGCTGGCGTTCTGCGCGGGGGCGCAGGCGGCGGGTCCGGTTGACTGTTTCGCCAAGCCTGCGTCTTCGCTTATGCCGGGCTATGACTGTGAAATAATCATGGCTTCAGCGGCCTTCACGCAAGGCTCGTCGATTGAGTTTTCCGCCGACGCGCCTGTGCGAGAGCCGTACACCGCCTTCCTTCAAGGCGGGATAAGCTTCGAGCACGCGCGGTTAGGCGCGATGATTGCGGTCAATAATTTAAGAAGGAATGGGTTTGTGTAGGGAGATGGCGTTTTTTTAATTTAAGGAGCCGATATGCCTGATTTCAAAGTAGTTTCTCCATTTTCCCCGACCGGAGACCAGCCCGCCGCTATTGAAACAATCACGGCGGGCTTCAGAGAGGGCCGGAAATTTCAGACGCTGCTCGGCGTGACCGGCTCCGGCAAGACTTTTACAATGGCTAATATAGTAGAGAGGCTCAACCGCCCGACGCTTGTTATGGCGCACAACAAAACGCTCGCCGCGCAGCTTTATAACGAGTTCAGGGAGTTTTTCCCCAATAACGCGGTTGAGTATTTCGTCAGTTATTACGATTATTATCAGCCGGAGGCGTACGTGCCCTCCTCCGACACTTATATAGAGAAAGACTCGTCCATAAACGACGAGATTGACAAACTCCGTCACTCGGCCACGGCGGCCCTTTCGGAGCGGCGGGACGTGCTTATAGTGGCTTCGGTTTCGTGCATTTACGGCTTGGGCGACCCGATTGACTACAACGAAATGGTGATTTCCCTCCGGCCCGGGCAGGTTCGCGATAGGGACGAGGTTCTGCGCAAGCTCGTTGAAATCCGCTACGAGCGCGGCGATATGGACTTCAAGCGGGGGACCTTCCGCGTGCGGGGCGACGTTGTGGAGATTTTTCCGGCGTATTCGACCGACACGGCTTTCCGGGTGGATTTTTTCGGCGACGAGATTGAGAGCGTCGCGGAGATGAACCCGCTCACGGGAGAGGTTTTGGGCAAGCGAGCGCACGTGGCCATTTTCCCCGCGTCGCATTACGTCATAAACCGGGATAAAATGGAGGCGGCCATAGAGCGCGTTGAAAGCGAGCTTGAGGAGCGGCTGGCTTATTTCAAATCGGAGGACAGGCTGCTTGAGGCCCAGAGAATCGGCGAGCGCACGCGGTACGACCTTGAGATGATGCGCGAAATGGGGTACTGCTCCGGCATAGAAAATTACTCCGCGCCGCTGTCGGGCAGGCCGCCGGGCAGCACGCCGCACACGCTTATAGATTATTTTCCGGAGGACTTCCTTATTATAGTGGACGAGAGCCACGTGTCCATACCGCAAATCCGCGGAATGTATAACGGGGACAGGGCGCGGAAAACCACGCTTGTGGACTATGGATTCCGCCTGCCCTCCGCGCTTGATAACCGCCCGCTGAAGTTTGACGAGTTTGAGGCGAAAATCAATCAAATGCTTTTTGTTTCGGCCACGCCGTCAGTTTACGAGCGGGAGCACGCCCAGGGCCTTGTGGAGCAGATTCTGCGCCCGACGGGTCTCCTCGACCCGGAGATTTCCGTGCGCCCGGTCAAGGGACAGATTGACGACCTTATGGCGGAAATAAAAACGGTGACGGCGAGGGGTCAGAAAGTCCTTATAACGACGCTGACAAAAAGAATGTCGGAGGACCTGACGGATTACCTGCGGGAAAACTCCGTCCGGGTGCGTTATCTGCACTCGGACGTTGAAACCCTGGAGCGGCTTGAGATTATACGCGATTTGCGCATGGATATTTTTGACGTTATGGTGGGGATAAACCTGCTGCGGGAGGGGCTTGACATACCGGAAGTATCTCTCGTGGCGATAATCGACGCGGACAAGGAGGGCTTCCTGCGCTCGGAAACGTCGCTCATTCAGACGGTGGGCCGCGCCGCGCGAAATTCCGACGGCAGGGTGATTATGTACGCGGACAGAATCACCGACTCTATGCGCCGCGCAATCGACGAAACGGGCCGCCGCCGCAAAATCCAGGACGAATATAACAAGCGCCACGGCATAACCCCGACGACCATAGTGAAAAAGGTGCACAGCGTCATAACCGCTTCGGCGGACGGCGGCGGCCCGAAACGCAAGGGCTTGGAAAAAGACCCGGAGTCGATGAGCAATAAGGAGCTTCAGGCCGCGATTAAGAAGCTGGAGAAGGAGATGAAAACGGCCTCGGCGGAGTTAAGGTTTGAGGACGCGGCGCGGGCAAGGGACGAAATGCTGAAACTTCGGCAATATCTGACATAATTTGACATAACAGAGGAGAGAAAAAACAATGTTAGTATTTTCCATAGTGTTCGCGGGGGCTTTCACGCTGTCCCTGCCCTTCCTGCTTTTAGCCATAGCCCGCCGGAAATGGACGGATATGAGCCGCGTCCCCTTCGTTTGGGGCCTCGTGATGTACACTGTCTTTGCGTTCATTTTGCAAAGCTCGATTTTGGACGGGGTTATCATGCGCCAGTTTTTGGGACTTCAAAAAGACGGCAGCATGACGCTGGCGCTCACCGCGCCGCTTTTCTTCAGCCTTGTAACCGGGTTTCAAGCGGGCGTTTTTGAGGAAACGGCGCGGTTTGTCTCCTTTAATATATTAAAGCGGAAGCACAGCGGGCTGAAAACCGCCGTTTCCTACGGAATAGGCCACGGAGGCGTGGAAAGCATTATTATGGTTGGGCTGACGGCGGTTATCTCCCTCATAATACTGGCTTACCACGGCAAAATAGGCAGCGGGCTGCGCGCGGAGCTTGTGGCCGCGCAGTACCAGGACTTAATCACCACGCCCATAGCGGAGTTCTGGTGGAGCGCGTATGAGCGCGTACCGGCTTGCGCAATACACATCGGACTGTCGGTCATAAACTGGTGCGCTGTCAACGTGAAAGGGAAGAAATGGCTTTTCCCCGTCGCGATATTGATGCACACCACGGTGGATTTTACTGTGAGAGCGGCTCAATTAGGTCTGGAAGCGGCGAACCCGGGCGGCGTCGGCGGCATCAACAGAATTGCAACCGAGGCGCTGACGACAATATTCACGGTGGTGATATGTATCGCGGCGCGGAAAATATACAAAAAGTACGCGGAATCAGGGCAAGAGGAGAAATAAACAATGTCCCAAAAAGAAATCATCATCAAAGGCGCGCGGGAGAACAACCTCAAGGGCGTAAACCTCTCTATGCCTCGGGATAAATTTATCGTGTTCACGGGGATTTCCGGCTCCGGCAAGTCGTCTCTGGCGTTTGACACGATTTACGCCGAGGGCCAGCGGCGTTATATGGAGTCGCTCTCCGCCTACGCGAGGCAGTTTCTGGGCCAGATGGAGAAACCGAACGTCGAAAGCATTGAGGGGCTTTCGCCCGCCATTTCAATCGACCAGAAAACGACGAGCCGCAACCCCCGCTCTACCGTAGGCACGGTGACGGAAATCAACGACTACCTGCGGCTTCTTTTCGCGCGGGCGGGCGTGCCGCATTGCCCGGTCTGCGGCAGGGAAATCCGGAAGCAGACGGTTGACCAGATTGCCGATAAAATTATGGAAATGCCGAAAAATACCCGTGTGCAGCTGCTCTCGCCCGTGGTGTCAAGGCGCAAGGGGGAGCACCTTAAAATCCTGGACGATATGCGCCGGAGCGGATACGCCCGCGTTCGCGCCGACGGCATTTTATACGAGCTTTCCGAGGAAATCCTCCTTGAGAAAAACAAGAAACACACCATAGAGGCGGTTATAGACCGCCTTGTGATAAAGGACGGCGTGCAGAGCCGGCTGACCGGCTCTATAGAAGCCGCGGTGCGCCTCTCAAAGGGGATGCTTACCGTGCTCGCCGGAGAGGACGCGGAAATCAGCTTCTCGACAAACTTCGCGTGCGCGGAGTGCGGCGTGAGCATAGAGGAGCTTGAGCCGCGCTTTTTCTCGTTTAACAATCCGCAGGGGGCTTGCCCGGAGTGCACCGGCCTTGGCTTCAAGCAGATTTTCGACGAGGAGCTTATCGTGCCGAACCCGGACTTGTCTCTGGCGGACGGGGCCATCTCCGCTATGGGGTGGAACAGCGCGGGCAGCCAGAACAGTATGACCAACTCAATCCTGACGGAGCTGTCAAAAACTTATAAATTTAATATGAGGACGCCGTTCAAACGCCTGCCGAACCACATAAAGGCTCTTATACTGCACGGGGAATACGGCGATATGAAGCCCGAAAAGCTGAATATCGGCTATATCTCCCAGGGGGAGCAGAAAAGCTACAGCTATTTCTGGGAGGGGGTCCTCCCGAACCTGACCCGGCGCTACCGGGAGACCACTTCGGACTTTATGAAGGCGGAGTACGAAAACCTTATGGCGAATATCACCTGCCCGGGCTGCGGCGGGGCGCGGCTGAAGCCGGAGGCGCTCTCCGTGACGGTGGGGGAAAGGAACATCTCCCAAGTTACGGATATGACTATAGGCGAGCTTCGAGAGTTCTTCGGGAAGCTTTCGCTCACGCCGACCCAGGCGCTGATAGCGGAGCAGATTCTTAAGGAAATCGGCGCGCGGGCCGGGTTTCTGGCGGACGTTGGGCTTAACTACCTGACGCTTTCCCGCGCGGCGGGGAGCCTCTCCGGCGGGGAGGCGCAGAGAATCCGCCTGGCCACGCAAATCGGCTCCGGGCTTGTCGGCGTCGTTTATATTCTGGACGAGCCGAGCATCGGCCTTCATCAGCGGGACAACGACAAGCTGCTGAAAACTCTCAAGCGCCTGCGGGACATAGGCAACACGCTTATCGTCGTGGAGCACGACGAGGACACTATGCTCGCGTGCGATTATATCGTGGACATAGGGCCGGGCGCGGGGGAGCGCGGCGGGGAGGTGGTTTTCGCCGGGCCGCCCAGGGAGATTATTAAGTGCGGCGGCTCCATAACCGGGGACTACCTTTCGGGCCGGAGAAAGATTGAAATCCCCAAGGAGCGCCGGCCGACCGGGGAAGCCTGGCTTGAGCTGACGGGCTGCTCTCAGAATAACCTTAAAAATATAGACGTAAAAATCCCGCTGGGGGTGGTGACGTGCGTTACGGGGGTTTCGGGCAGCGGCAAAAGCACGCTCGTCAACGAAATCCTTTACAAGCGCCTCGCGAGGGATTTGAACCGCGCCAAGACCAGGCCCGGCGCGCATAAGGACATAAAGGGGGCCGAGCGGCTCGACAAAATCATAAATATAGACCAATCCCCGATTGGGCGCACGCCCAGGAGCAACCCGGCCACGTACACCGGTCTTTTTGACTTGGTGCGGGACGTTTTCGCCGCGACGGAGGAGGCGCGGGTGCGCGGATATCAGAAAGGGCGCTTTTCCTTCAACGTGTCCGGGGGGCGGTGCGAGTATTGCTCCGGCGACGGGATTATAAAAATCGAGATGCACTTCCTGCCGGACGTGTACGTGCCCTGCGAGGTCTGCCGCGGCAAACGCTACAACAGGGAGACGCTTGAGGTTATTTATAAAGGAAAGACAATCGCGGACTGCCTTGATATGACGATTGAGGAGGCGCTTGAGTTTTTCGGCAAGCTGCCGCGTCTGCGGGACAAGCTGCGGACGCTGTGCGACGTGGGCCTGTCTTACGTGAAACTCGGGCAAAGCTCGACCACGCTTTCGGGGGGTGAGGCTCAGCGCGTCAAGCTGGCGGCGGAGCTTTCAAAACGGGCCACCAGCCGGACGATTTATGTGCTGGACGAGCCGACGACCGGGCTTCACACCGCCGACGTGCATAAGCTGACGGATATCCTGCGCCGGCTGGCGGAGGGCGGGAACACCGTCGTGATTATCGAGCATAACTTGGATATTATAAAGACCGCCGACTACATAATCGACCTTGGCCCGGAGGGCGGGGACGGCGGCGGGAGAGTCGTGGCCGCGGGCGCGCCGGAGGCGGTGGCCGGGAGCCGCGGCTCCCACACGGGGAAGTATCTTAAAAAAATCCTTGCCGGGGGCTGAGGAAGGCTTCGCCGGGGGTGGGGGATATTATGATTTTATCAGGGAAAAGTATAGAAAAAAAAATCGGCGGCGACATAATTATAGAGCCGTATGACAGCAAGAGGCTCAACCCGAACAGCTACAACCTTTGTCTGCACAACGAGCTGCTTGTGTACGACGGGGACGTGCTTGATATGAAAACGCCGAATCCGGCCAGCCGCGTTATTATTCCGCAGGAGGGGCGCGTTCTTAAGCCGGGGAGGCTCTATCTCGGGCGCACGGTCGAGTATACGCGGACCAAAAACTACGTGCCGATGCTTGAGGGGCGAAGCTCCGTCGGGAGGCTCGGTCTTTTCGTGCACGTGACGGCGGGCTTTGGCGACGTGGGCTTCAGCGGCTTCTGGACGCTCGAAATCCATTGCGTGCAGCCAATCCGCGTCTACGCGGGGATACCCATATGCCAGATTTATTACCACAGCATAGAGGGCGACTTTGAGGAATATTCCGGCGGGAAATACCAGGGGAACACCGATATCCAGCCAAGTATGCTGTTCAAGGATTTTCCGGGCGGCGGAAGCGGGTCTTAAAGTAATAACTTTGTAATATTAAATAAAAATTTAGTATTGCTTTTTAGGAAAAGATGAGTTATAATATTGATATATTTTGCGGAACGGCCAAATTTCCGCGTTTTCTAAAGATGAAGAATAATAACTGATATTTTTAAGCGGGGAATGAAAATTGCTTAACAATATACACAACCAGGCGTCAATACTCGGCGCGGCCCTTAAGGGGCTTTCCGCGCGCAACGACGTCATTCAAAACAACATAGCCAACGCCGACACTATGAATTTTAAGAAAAGCGCGGTGGATTTTGAGGATTCGCTCCGGGACGCTCTTGTCGAGTCGTATAACGACGGAGGGCGTTTCGACCAGTCTAAAGTGACCGCCACCGCGCGGTTTGAAAAGCCGAACTATTTTTACCGGCTCGACGGCAACAACGTGGACGTTGAGCTTGAAATGGCCGACCTTTACAAAAACGGCGCGAAGTACGACGCCATAAGCACCGGGGTAATGAATTACTACAAGCGCATTATGTCCGTGCTTCGGTAAGCGCGGCGCGTTTTAACCTGTAAGTTTATGTATTTTAACGTAAGGACGTGATTTTTATGTCGTTTATGGGTTCGCTGAATACAAGCGCTTCGGGCCTGACCGCTCAGCGCCTCAGAATGGATATAATTTCCGAAAACCTGGCTAACGCCAACACTACCCGGACGGCCGACGGCGGCCCTTATAAGAGGAAAATCATTCTTTTTCAAGAAAGGGAGCAGGCAAGCCCTTTCGAGCGGTTTTTTGAGGACGCCCTGAACAGGGGAGTGAACGGTAAGGGCGTGCGCGTTTCCCGCGTGGTAAAAAGCCAGAAAGAGGGCGCGCTTGTGTACGACCCGGGGCACCCGGACGCGAACGCCGACGGATACGTGGAGCAGGCGAACGTCAACCCGGTCACGGAAATGGTTGACCTTATTTCCGCAAGCCGCTCCTACGAGGCGAACATAACGGCTATGAACGCCACAAAGGCTATGATAAACAAGACTATAGAAATGGCCAAGCAAACTGTATGATAGGCACATATCGGTCGAGGCCTTTCCCGCGCGGGGAAGGGTGAGGGGGATTCCTCTTTGTGCACACTAAAGAGGCACTTGCTTAAGGAAAACGCAAACTATAACAAGGAGCATTTTCGATGGACCCCGCAAACTTTTCAGTAAGCTATTTGAGCGGTTCAGCCGGCCCCGCGCCGGCTTTGCCAAGCGTAACGAACATTACTTATAGAAGGCTCGGAGATTTAACGCCGGCGGAGGAGCCGCGGGCGGCGGAAGATGTTTTTGAGACTTTTCTTAAATCGGCAATGGATACCATCAACGAAACGAATACACAGCAGCTTAAAGTGGATAAGCTGTATACGGATTTGGCCACAGGGCGCACCGACGACCTTTTAGCCGTGTCCTTGGCGGAGGAAAAAGCCGCCGCGTCGCTTAGTTTTACTGTGCAGGTAACCAATAAGATTATCGACGCTTATAAGGAAATTATGCGGACGCAGCTATGATTTACGGCGCGTAGGAAGAAGGTGACGGGTGACTTATGGTTCAGAGGCTGCGTCTTTTTGCGGGAAATATCGGGGATAAATGGAACGAGCTTGACAGAATGAGGAAAATAAAGCTGATAATTACCGTATCGGCTCTTATTGTCGCGCTCGCGGCCGTTATAGGCTTCACGGCGCGCCCGAAAAACGCCGAGATTTATAATAATCTTGACTACGCCACGGGCGGCGAGTATCAGACAATCTTAAACGAAGCGGGAATAAGAAGCAAGCTGAAGGACGGCCGGCTTACCGTGCGGGAGGCGGACGTCGATAAGGCGTATTACCAGATTACGGTTAACGGCCCGGAAAGCTACGGCACAACCAAGCAGGGCGTGGACTCCACTTTCAAGGACGCGCTCGACCTTATGAATATGGGCACCACCGAGAGCGTTAAGCGCGAAATCCTTCTGAACAACAAGCAGGATCAGATAGCTAACGGCCTTAGAATGTTCGTCGGGGTGCAGGACGCCAAAGTGACGCTGACGGTGCCCGCCGAGGACAGGTATTTTCTCAAGGGCGACCAGAAGGCCTCCGCCGCCGTAATTATCTACACTATTAAGGATTTTACGCAGGAAAAGAAAGCCGTCGAAAATATGGCCCGATATATATGCAACTCCATTAAGGGCTTGACGATGGACGACATAGAAATAACCGACCAGAACGCCGCTCTCCTTTATTCCGGAATGGCCCCAAAAGACGACCAGGAAGGAAACATCGCGCTTCAGGAGCTTGAGCGCAGGAAAAAGACGGATCTTGAGAGCAAGGTCAAAAGTTATGTCCTGCCTTTGTATGACGAGGCGAACATAATATCGAACATAGAACTTAATAACGACAAGGTGTTTGAGGAACTGCGCAACTATGAGAATCCTTACGCCGCCGACAGCCAGACGGGTTTTCTTGACACCGAGGTGAACAACAAATCGTCGGCCTCCGGGGGCGTTCAGGACGGCGAAGTCGGTATGGGCGCCAACGACCAGACCGCGCCGGATTATCAGATGAGCACCGGCAACGCCTATAACGCCAAAAAGAGCGAGAACCAGACGAAGTATCTCTATGATGAGGTGTACAGTCGCATTGAGCACGCTCAAGGCGTTGTGGATTATAACAACTCGTCGCTTAGCCTTATGCTTTACAGGCACCAGGTATATAACCAGGCGGACTTTGAAAACGGCGTGTACGCCGCTCAGGCCGAAGGTATAGAGATAGGCCGGAGTTCCCGGCAGAAAGCCCTGGCGTGGCAGCAATTCAAAGAAAGAAACAAGGACAACGTACTTATCGCGGCGGACGAACCGGGCGTGGTTCAGCTCAGGGACAACATCTCCACAGGGACGCACTTCCCGCTGGAGAACGTGTCAATAATCGCGTGCAACCGCCCGGTGTTTATCGACCGGGTTGAGGAGTCGCAGCTTCAGCACTATATAATACTGGCGATACTCGCCGCGCTGATACTGCTTCTGCTGTACGGCTTCATTAAAAAGACGCAGCCGGAGGAGGTGCCGGACGCGGAGCAGGAGCTTTCCGTCGAAGACGTGCTCATCAGCTCGCAAATTGAGGAAGAGAAAGAAGCGGAAATCGCGGATCAGCTTGGGGATATTGCTTACAACGCCGATTCTGAGACGAAGCTGCAAATTGAGAAATTTATCGAGGAACGCCCGGAGGCGGTGGCGCAGCTTCTGCGCAACTGGCTCAACGAGGATTGGGAATAGGATTATACGCCGCTTAGCGAGTTAAGCGGCGCGGCGGGAGGAGGAGCGGCAATGGCGGCGATTACGTCAAACACGGAGCTTTCGGGGAAGGAAAAAGCGGCGATTCTGCTTATAACCCTTGGGCCGGAAAAATCCGCGAATATTTTTAAGTACTTGAAAGAAGAAGAGATCGAGGCGCTGACCCTTGAAATCGCCAATATCTCCACGGTTATGCCGGATGTGCGCGAGGCGATTCTGGAGGAATTTTACCAGATTTGCGTGGCGCAGCAATACATTACCGAAGGCGGCATAATCTACGCCAAAGAGGTTCTGGAGCGCGCGCTCGGTGAGGATAAGGCTTACGAGGTTATATCGAAACTCACCGTCTCCCTCCAGGTTAAGCCGTTCGACTTTATGCGCAAGACGGACGCTTCGCAGATTCTGCATTTCGTGCAGAATGAGCACCCGCAGACGATAGCTATGGTGCTGTCGTATCTCAAGCCGCAGCAGGCGGCGGGTATTATAGCGGAGCTGCCGCCCGACAGACAGGTTGATGTTATGCGCCGCATAGCCACTATGGACAGAACAAGCCCCGACGTTATAAAAGAGGTGGAGCGCGTTTTGGAGAAGAAACTATCGTCGCTTATGATGGAGGATTTCACGGTTATCGGCGGCGTGGACGCGGTTGTGGAAATACTTTCCAATGTGGACCGCTCCACGGAGAAAAACATTCTGGAAACGCTGGAGAGCGAGGACGCCGAACTTACGGACGAAATCCGCAAGAAGATGTTCGTTTTCGAGGACATTTTGCAGCTTTCAAACCGCGACATCCAGCTTGTTCTCCGCCAGGAAATCGACAACAGGGAGCTTGCGGTGGCGCTCAAGGGCGCGAAAACGGAGGTACAGGATATTATATTCGCCAACCTGTCAAAGCGCCTTGCCGCTATGATAAAGGAAGATATGGAGTTTATGGGACCTGTGCGCAAGACCGACTCCGAGGACGCTCAGCAGAAAATCGTTAACGTCATAAGGCGCTTGCAGGATTCAGGAGAGATTATAGTGGCCCGCGGGGGAGGCGACGAGATTATTGTATAACGTGCTGAAAGCCCCGTACTTTAAGATTGACGAGGGAAACGCGGTTACGATTGACATTTCGCGCCCCCAGGAGGCCCCCGCGGAGGAATCCGCGGAATACGGCTATTTTGAGGAAGAAAGCGAACAGGGGGAGCTTTCCGAATACGAAGGGATTACGGAGGAAGAAGCGGAAAAACAGGCAAAAGAGATTATAGAGAGCGCCGTTAAGGAAGCGGAGGAAAGAGCCGCCGAAATTATGGAGGAAGCCCATAGATCCGCCGAAGCCGAAGCGGAGGAAATTTTATCTCTCGCGAGAGGCGAAGCGGGCGGCATACGCGCCGAAGCCCGCGAAACGGGCTACGACGAAGGCCATGCCGAAGGGAGCGCTAAAGCGCAGGCCCTCATAGATTCCGCCAAGGAAACTCTTGAGGAAGCGGAGCGTGAAAAAATCCATATTCTGGATTCCTCCGAGCCGCAAATGGTGGATCTTATAATAAAAATCACAGAAGATCTGGTGGGCAAGGCGGCCGGGCTTTCTCCGGAGGTTGCGGCGCTGCTTGTGAAACGGGGGCTGGCGGATTCGACGACGACCGGGCACACCGCCGTCCACGTTTCGGAGGATGATTTTCCGGACGTTTCGGCGCGGGAGAAAGAATTGCGCAAAGGCCTTGACGCGGGAGGGACGCTAGAAATCGTAAAAGACCTTTCCTTAAAACAAGGGGACTGCGTGATAGAAACACCGTTCGGAAGCCTTGACGCGAGCCTTGACGCGCAGTTTTCGGGGCTTCGGCAAGCGCTCGTTTACCTGTGCGACAACAGGAATAACTGAAATCCGACGGGGGTAGTATGAACCTTACGGAAAGCACGGAAAATATAAACCCGAACTCAAGCCGCCTTGACAAATATTACGCGGCGCTGGGAAGAAACTACGTTAAAAAACTTGGGCGCGTGTCCAGGGTAGTCGGGCTGACCATAGAGGCTGCCGGGCCGGATGTGAGTCTCGGCGAGCTTTGCTATATCAGGGCGGATAAGCACGCAGCTCCGGTAATGGCGGAGGTGGTGGGCTTCAAGGAAGGGAAAATCCTCTTGATGCCGCTTGGGGATATGAGCGGCGTCGGCCAGGGCGGGATAGTCGAGGCTGCCGGGAGCGGCGTGACCGTGCGGATTTCGGATAAAATCCTTGGGCGCGTGCTTGACGGCTTGGGCAACCCTATGGACGGCAAAGGCGCCATTACGGCCGGGGACAGCGTAAGTGTCGTCAACCCGCCGCCTGACCCGCTGACCAGAAGCCGCATAAGCGAACCTATGCCCCTTGGGGTAAAGGCGATAGACGGCCTGCTGACAATTGGCAAGGGTCAGCGCGTGGGTATTTTCGCGGGAAGCGGCGTGGGCAAGAGTACGCTTATGGGTATGATTGCCCGGAATACAAGAGCGGACGTGAACGTAATCGCCCTTATCGGTGAGCGCGGCAGGGAAGTGCGTGAGTTTCTGGAGCGAGATTTGGGCGAGGAGGGGCAGAAACGTTCCGTCGTGGTCATAGCCACTTCCGACAAGCCGGCCCTTGTGCGCTTGAAAGCCGCCGACGTGGCCACGGCGGCGGCGGAATATTTCCGCGAACGCGGCAAAGACGTGCTTCTGCTTATGGACTCCCTCACGCGGTATTCAATGGCCCAGCGCGAGGTTGGGCTTGCCGCGGGGGAGCCGCCTGTTTCAAGAGGCTACACGCCGTCGGTTTTCGCGGTTATGCCGAAACTCCTTGAACGCGCCGGAAACTCCGACAAAGGCTCTATTACCGGACTGTACACCGTGCTTGTTGACGGCGACGACTTGACCGAGCCGGTCACGGACACGGCGCGGGGTATCCTTGACGGGCATATAGTGCTTTCGCGCAAAATCGCCGGGCGCAATCAGTATCCCGCGATAGACATTCTGGCGAGCATTTCCCGCGTTATGGGCGACGTTATAACAAAAGAACACAAGGCCGCCGCCGCCGAGATGAAAAAAGCGATGGCGGTCTACGCCGACGCGGAGGATTTGATAAATATAGGGGCGTATGTGGCGGGTTCGTCGTCGGAGATAGACGACGCGGTTAAAAGATACCCGGAAATTCGCAAGCTTATTATGCAGGACATTATGGAAAAGGCGGATTTTGACGCGACGGTGGCGGATTTAAAAAGGATAATGGAGTAATGGCGAAGTTTGTTTTCAGGTTCGCGGCTTTTTTAAGACTTAAGGAAAAGATTGAGGAACAGAAAAAAACAGCCTACGGAGAGGCGCTGCGGAAATTAGAGGAAGAAAAAAATAAAAAAACCGCTATCCTGCGAGACAGGGAGCGAATGATAGATTCCTTCAGAAAAAATTTGGAAAATAAAATATCACCAGCCGACGCCCAGGCGCATAATAATTATTTGGCCTACTTGAAAGAGGCGTCGGCGCGCCAGGATAAGGCTGTAAAACGCGCCGAGGAAGAGGCGGAGCGCAGGCGCGCCGAGCTTCAGGAGGCTATGAAAGAACGCAAAAAAATGGAAAAACTTCGAGAACGCGCCCAGGAGCGGCATATTATAGAAGAAAAAAAGGACGAAGCCAAAGTAACGGACGGCATAGTAAGTTACAAATACGGCAAACGGTAGCGAGGTTATCTTATGGCGGCTAATGTAAATATCGCGGAGGATTTGACGTTTGACATTCCCGAAAATGAAAGCGTCGGCAAGAAGCCTAAAAAGGAAAAACCTCCGAAAGGCGAAGCGGGAGGGAAAAGCGGCGGAAAAGGCGGGGTTATCGCGGGGGTTCTTCTAATCGCGGTAATCGGCGGCCTGGCGGGGGTTATCGCGCTGAACCCGGCGGGTTTGCGCGATAAGTATCTGGCCCCCGTCCTTAAAAACGTGCCGGTTTTGAAGGATTTGGTCAAGTCTCCGGAGGAGGCCGCTCCCGAGGACCCGGCGGGTATGCCCGAGGGCGCGCCCGCGCAGCCCTCCGTCTCCGCCGCCGAACTTCAGGCGAGAATAGCGGAGCTTGAGGCTCAGCTAGCCGACGAAAAGAAACTTTCCGATATGAAGCAGCAGGAAATCGACCGCTTGGCCCCGGTTGAGGCGGCACAGGCGGATTTTCGCGCGGAAAAAGCCGATTTCGATAAGCTGATAGCCGAAAACGACCCGGCCGCTTACACGGCTTATTATGAAAAAATCGACCCGCAGAACGCGGAAAACCTCTACCCCACGCTCAAGGCGGATTTGGCGCGCGAAAAGGAGATAAAGCGTTATATCGGCGTAATCTCCGAAATGGACGCCAGTAACTCCGCCGCTATGCTTGAACAGCTGATAGGCGGAGATTTGCCGCTTGTCATAGAAATCCTCAAGAAACTTGACGCAAACCTGGCGGGGGAGATTTTGAACGAGATGACCCCCGAAAACGCCGCCGCCGTGGCCAAACGGTGGAGTCCGATTCAGTATTAATTTGATATTGACAGATTTTGGAATTTTTTTTCCGGAATTTGCGATATATGTTTTGCCGGCGCAAGCCGATATATAAAGTGTAACCTTGAAAGGAGGTGCGCGACGTGGAAATAGCGTCAATTTATTCTCAGACCAGGGGTGGGGGCGCCGTCCGGACGGACTGCGACCTGCCTCAGGGAGCCGCTCCGCGTGATTTCGATAAATTTATGTCGAACGCGTCAAAAGCGGACAGAACGGTTCAGGCGGAATCAAGGCGGGACGCTCAAACGGCCCAGTCAGCTAAACCAGCGGCCAGACGCGCCGGGAGGGACGGAGACTTCGTCCGTGACGACGCGCCGGCGGCGGAGCCGGCCAAGGCGGACAATTCGCCCAAGGCTCAGCCCCAGGAAACTGAGGCGGCAAATAAGCAGCCCGGCCAGCAAAATGACGCGGGGCAGCCCGTGAGGGAAACGCCCGTGGAGGACGCCGCGCCAGAAGCGGCGGATGCGGCGCTGGCTCTTAACCAGGCCGTAATCACCGCCGCGGCGCAAGCGATTAACTCCACGCCGGAGGAAGTGGCGAAGATTCTTGATAAACTCGAGATTTCAGCGGTTGATTTGACCAAGCCGTCGAATTTGAGCGATTTTATTCAGGAGTTTTATGGAGCGGAGGAAAAGAGCGACTTGCTGTCCGTGCCGCAGGCGTGGGAAACCTTTAAGGCGGTCGAGGAAGCGGTAAAACAAGCACTTTCAGCCGCTCCGGAGGAAACCGCGGCGATAGCGGAGGCTTCAGTTAAGCCCGCCGAGGTTCCGGAGCCGCTCCGGACGGACGAAGCTCCGAAGGAAGCCGTACAAACGTCCGGAAAAGCTCCCGGCGAATTCGCTGCGCAGGCCACGGCGGAGGAGCCGAAACATCAAGAAGCTCAAGACGGCGGGCAGGGCAGGGCCGCGAACGGAAACAGCGAAAACGCGGATACTCAAACCGCGAAAACGGCTGAAATCCCTGTTGCGGGCAAAGCCCAGACGACAGAGGCGGTTTCAGAAAACAGAGAAACCATCACGGTAGTAACCGAAACGGCGGGCAAAGCGCCGTTCGTCTCCGTGCGGAACATAGCCGCGCCGAGGCAGGTCAGCCAGCAAGACGTCGTAAGCCAGATTATGGATAAAATCAAGGCGGACGTAAAGGGCGGCGTGTCGGAAGTCCGGCTTATCCTGAAACCGGAAACCCTCGGCGAAATATCGCTCAAGATTTCAACACAGAACGGCTTGGTTACGGCGCACTTCGCCGCCGAAAGCCAGACGGTCAAAGAAATTATCGAGGCCAACTTTAACTCGCTTAAAAATTCCCTTGAGGAATCGGGCGTGAAAGTGGCGTCGCTGTCGGTTTCGGTAGGGCAGGAGGGCAACAGCGAGGCTATGCAGACCTATGAGCGGGAACGCCAGAAATCGCACCGGCGCGTAAACAAAATTTTAAGCGCGGCGGGCATAGGCGAAGCGGAGGAGTTATCCGCCGTTTCCGTGCAGGAAAGCGAAGCCGTGGGCGCGAAGGTCAATTATACGGCGTAAAATTACGACTAAATTACAACTTAAAAAGGAGATGATTAAATGGCGGACGAGAGTTACAACTGGGGAGCGTATTACGCGCCGGACAGCGACTATTGGAGCGCGAGCGCCGATACGGCGGCGGCGCCGAGGAGCGGCGGCAACGATTCGCTTGACAAGAACGCGTTTCTGCGGCTTCTTGTGACGCAGATGCAGTATCAGGACCCGATGAACCCCGTTGACGACAAGCAGTTCCTGGCGCAAATGGCGCAGTTTTCCGCGCTTGAGCAGATGCAGAACCTTTCGGCGACGAACGCGAAGGCGCAGGCAAACGCTATGATAGGCAAGGAAATCGTCTCGGAGGTTTACAATCAAAAAACTTTCCAGACGGACACGGTCGAGGGGCACGTGTACGCGGTTACCATTAAAAACGGCCAGCCGTATCTCGTGGTCGGCGAAAACGGCGCGGAGGTCTCTATTGACGACGTGAGTTCGGTTTACGACCCAATCGGCGGGAACCCTCAGCTGAGCAACGTGCTTAACTCGCTTAACACAAGCCAGAATATGGCGCTCGTCGGGAAATACGTCCAGGCGATAACCGTAAACGGCCAAATGGAGCCTACGGGCTTTATCGAGGGCAGGGTTGACTACGTCAAGTTCAACAACGGGCAAACGATTCTGGTGGTGGGCAGCAAAGAGATTTTCGCGCAGGAGGTTATCTCCGTGGGCGAGGAAATGATGCTTATAGGCAAGACGGTCGAGGTTGAGGACGCGGACGGAAACCGCGCAAGCGGCGCGGTTACGGACGTTAAAGTTGACGCCGCCGGCGGCGCGGCGGCGGTTATAAACGGCGCGCCCTATAAGATAGACAATATAAGCTATCTGACCGAGGCTCTGCGCTACGCGGGCAAGAGAGTCACGGTGAACGACCTGCCGGGGACGGTTACGGGCGTGGTTATCCGCGAGGGCGTGACCTATGTTGAGCTTGACGGAGAGCGGCTTGTGAAGTTTACCGAGGTGCGAGGGCAGTAATGAGGTGGTTGTTGTGATTTTAGTAGGCGACATTCAAAAGCCGCAGCAAAGTCCGGCGCTTCCGGCGGCGCAAGCCGAGAACCGGCCCGATTTCGCGGCGGTTTTGCGGGATAAGATAGACGCTTCGCCGCTTCGGTTTTCAAAACACGCGGATACGCGGCTTTCCGACAGGAACATAAGCCTTTCGGCGGAACAGCTGGCGAGGATTGAGACCGGCGTGGCCAAGGCGCGCGGCAAGGGCATAAAAAACGCGCTCGTGCTGGCGGATAACGCGGCGTTCGTAGTCAATATCCCGAATAAAACCGTAATAACCGCCGTTTCGGGCGGGGATAACAACATTTTTACTAACATAGACGGAGCGGTTATAGTGTAGCCGGACCTTACGGGGGCTTGCGTTTCGGACTGACTGAAGAAACGCGATTACCCGCTCCGCGGATTCCTAAGGGGGAAAATATCTTATGATGCGTTCAATGTTCTCGGCCGTTTCGGGCCTGCGTATACACCAGACAAAAATGGACGTTATAGCAAACAACATCTCAAACGTAAACACCAACGGCTTCAAGAGCAGCCGCGTAACTTTCGCGGAAATCTTCGCGCAGACGACCTCCGGCGCTTCGGGCGCGAGCGACGCGACCGGGCGCGGCGGCACGAACCCTATGCAAATCGGGCTTGGCGGCACCGTGGCCTCTATAGACCTTTCTATGACGCAAGGCGCGGCCCAGAGGACGGACAACCCGTATGACCTTATGATTCAGGGCGAAGGCTTCTTCATAGTCGGCGACGGCAGCGGCACCTACTTTACCCGCGCGGGCGCTTTCCGCCTTGACGAAGCGGGCAACCTCGTCAACCCCAGCGGGCTTATAGTGCAGGGCTGGGACCGCGTGTGGAACAACGAGGACAAGGAGTATGAAATCCAGAAGGGCACGGTCACGGGGATTCAGATAACCCCAGACAAGCAGTACGCCGCGCCCTCCGCGACCACTAAAATAACCTTTGAGGATAACCTCAACGCGAACGACCTGCAGAACCTGACGATCGGCGGAGCCTCCGAGAAAGGCCATGTGGCGACGGTTTCGTTCTACGACAGCCTTGGCAACCGCTATATATCGAAGGTTGTTATCCACAACCCGGCGGCCGTCACCGGCGGCACCCCGCAGACCACCTGGGCGTTTGATTTGTATGACGACGGCTCCGTAGGAAACCAGAGCAACCCGGCGGCCGGCACAGGCCCGTATATGTGGGCCGACGGCACCGACCCGTCGAAGCCGGAGAACCGCATACCGCTGACCGCGGCCGGGTCCGCGGCGCTTATATTCGACTCCAACGGGCTTCTTGTGAGCGCGGGCGGCAACACTAACGGACGGATACAGCTTCAGGTATTCCCCGGGGTGGGCATAGGCACAACCCCGGCGCCCCCGGCCGGCGCCACTTTCGGCGATAACGGCACCGGAAACATTATACTTGACTTTAAGAATATGACCCAGTTCGGCAACGAAGTGACCAACGCCAAGTCTTACGCGGTGGACGGCAGCGCGCCGGGCACGCTCTCCGGAGTGTCCATCGGCTCGGACGGCAAGATTACGGGCCGCTATACGAACGGCAATATGCTCCTCCTCGGGCAGATAGCCGTGGCCCGCTTCCGCAACCCGCAGGGCCTTGAAAAAGCCGGAGACAACCTTTACGTTCCCACGATTAACAGCGGGGAGTTCGACGGGATAGGGGAGGAGGTAACCGCCGACGGCAGCAAGATGATGGGCGGCGTGCTGGAGATGAGCAACGTGGACCTCTCCCAGGAGTTTACGGAAATGATTACCACCCAGCGCGGGTTTCAGGCGAACAGCCGCGTGATCACCACCTCCGACGATATGCTTCAGGAGCTTGTGAACCTGAAACGATAATATTTTTGAGAAAAATTTAATAAATTTTCAAAAATATGTGGCGTAATCGCGTATTTTGTGTTAGAATAAAACGAATGTGGATTTATTCCGCGTTTCAACCCTCCCGCGCCACCCGCCACCCCCGGCGCGGGAGGGATACATAGGCCGGGCCGAAAACGCCCGCCGAAGGAAAGGAAACTGCCCGTGGTCTATATCACAAAGCTCAACGACGTTAAAATTATCATAAACAGCGATTTAATCGAATCCATAGAGGCGACTCCCGACACGACTATTACGATGACCACGGGAAAGAAGTTTATCGCCAAGGAGACCTCTGATGAGATAATTGATAAAATAGTCGCCTTCAAAAGAAATTTTCAAATGAATTTATCATAATTGAATTTGTCATTTAATCACGCCCGATGAGAAAATAAAGGATTGACGGAAAAGGAGTAATCAACGTGGATTTAGGTTCTATATTAGGTATTGCGTCGGGTGTGTTTTTCATTATCACATCGATTCTTTTGTCGGCGGACTTTAATATGACGAAGGCGCTGAAGCTGATAGACGCGCCTTCGGTTATGATTACAATAGGCGGCACGGTGGCGGCTACGCTTATCGCCCATCCGCTCAATAAACTCATGACCGGGCTTAAGGCTACGAGCAAGATTTTCAGTCCGCCGAACGCGGACCCTGCGGCGGCCATTAAAAATATTATAATGCTGGCGAATATGGCTCGTAAAGAAGGGATTCTCTCCCTTGAGGACGCGGTGAGGGAATTTAACGACGATTTTCTTCAAAAAGGCGTTATGCTTATAGTTGACGGCACCGACCCGGAGCTTGTGCGTTCTATTATGGAAACCGAAATGGCGTACATAGACGCGCGGCACGGCGAGTGCCGCGGGGTGTGGGAATTTATCTCCGGCTCCGGCCCGGCCTGGGGTATGATTGGCACGCTTATCGGGCTTATAATGATGCTTCAGGATATGTCCGACCCGGACGCGCTCGGCCCGTCTATGGCCGTCGCCATTATCACGACGTTCTACGGCTCCCTTATAGCCAACTTTATCGCCAACCCGATTGTGGCGAAGCTCAAGTTATTCGGCGGCGAGGAAATGCATACGCGGGAAATCCTGGTGGAGGGTATACTTTCGATTCAAGCGGGCGAAAACCCTCGTATTATTGAGGAAAAACTTAAAGCGTTTCTTTCGCCAGCTATTCGCCGCACCCTTGAGGAAGGCGGAGGGAAAGGCGGCGAGGAGTAATGGCCAAGAAAAAGCCGGAGGAACCCAAAGCTGGCTCGCCGGAATGGATGAGCACGTATTCCGACCTTGTAACGCTGCTGTTCTGCTTTTTCGTGCTCCTGTACGCGATGTCGAGTATTGACCCGGCGAAGTTTACGGCGGTGGCGGCCTCTTTCTCCGGCTCGACGCAGAGCTTTGTGCAGATGGCTACCGGGGAGCAGGTTATGGAAATGATGGGCAACGGCATTATAGAAATGCCCACCGGCCAGAGCAATACGGAAAGCGACGCAGCGGACGGTTCGCAAGCGGACGAAGCCGCCCGGCAAGCTGAAAAAGAGCTTCAGGATATGGCTTCGACCTTCAAGACGTACTTCGCGGAGAAAAACCTGACTGAAAAAGTTGAAATGACGGTCACGGAAACGTCAATAAAACTGAACTTCGGCGATATGCTTTTCGACAGCGGCAAGGACGACCTGAAGGCGGAGGCCTTGACGATTATGCGGGAGATAGCCTCTGAACTGGCTAAATATCCCGACAACGCCATAAACATAGAAGGGCATACGGACGACAGGCCGATAAGCACGGTGCGCTTCCGGGATAACCTTGACTTGTCGTCGTGCCGCGCGACGAGCGTCGAGCGGTTTTTCATAAACGAATACGGGATAAACCCGAAGAGAATTACAGCGCTGGGGCACGGGGAATACTGGCCGGTAGCCGATAACGACACTCCCGAAGGGCGGCAGAAAAACCGCCGGGTTGAAATCACTATAATGAGCAGCGTTTACTCCGGCGGAGACGGCTTGGAGCAATAATTAAGAACCGTAAGGGGAGAATGAGTTTGGACAAGAACAAGATAATGATGGTAGTTATTATAGCTCTGCTTGTTCTGCTGCTTGGCGTTATAGGCGGCGGCGTGTTTGTGCTTACGAACACGCTGAAGAACATAAACGGGGAGAGCGGCAGCCAGGAGCAGCCGGCGAACGCGAACAGGCTTTCGCAGTCTGAAATCGTCACGATTGATTACGACACGGCGGTTAAGGCGATTTATAACGACCAAGAGACCAAGAAGGCGCACGCGGTGACATTCTACGTGAGCGTCGGGCTTGACAACTCCGACAAAAAGAAGGAAAAAGACCTTGCCGCGCTCCAGTCGCTTATGCAGGAACGCAAGACCGTCGTGATGTCTTATGTCAACGAAATAGTCTATCAGCATGACTCGGCGGATTTCAGCGATTCCTTGGCTATACAGAGTTCCCTTTCAGCCGAGATTCTGGAAAAACTGCAGACGGAGTTCGGTTCCAACCTCATATACCAGGTTTATATAAGCGGTTATCTGTATCAGTAAGGAGCTTTACGGACGGATAAAAAAGGGTAAAAGAGGGGAATACCAAAAAATAAAGCAGGTGTAACAATGGGTGATATTCTTAGCCAAGACGAAATAGACGCGCTCTTAAGGGCGATGGCTTCGGGCGGAGGGGGAGTGGAGGAAGACGCGGCGCTCGCCAAGAAAGCCGGGAAAAAGGTCATAAATTACGACTTCTCTCGCCCGTCGAAATTCAATAAGGAGCAGTTGCGCACTCTTGAGATTCTGTTCGATAACTACGCGCGGCTTACGTCGTCGTTTCTGACGGGGTACCTGCGCACAGTCGTCACTATTGAAGTGCTGAACGCGGAGCAGCTCACTTATAACGACTTCGCCGCGTCAATAGCGAATCCGGCGATTTTGGGAATAGTGGATTTTCAGCCGTTTAAGGGTTCTATACTTCTTGATATGACGGCGGAGATCGGTTACGCGATTATAGACAGGATTTTGGGCGGGCCGGGGTTTTCCTTGAAAAAGACAAGGGATTTCACGGAAATAGAGACGATACTTATGGAGCGAATCCTGACGCAGATGATGAACGGTATGATTGAGCCATGGGCGCCGATAACGCCGCTTCAGCCGAAGGTCAGCAGGATCGAGACCAACGCCCAGTTTGCCCAAATCATCGCGCCCAGCGAGATGATTGCCCTTGTCACACTTTCGATAAAAGTAGGCGGCGTGGAGGGATACCTTAACTTCTGCTTCCCGCATTTCGTGATAGAGCCGATTGTGAGCAAACTGAACACCCGGTACCGCTTCGCTTATCTCGACGATGAGGACAACAGCGAGTATCAGGCGAAACTTGAGGAAAATCTTGAAAAGACATTTGTGCCGGTTTCCGTCGCCGTCGGGCGCACAAGCATTACCGTTTCCGATTTCGTCAATCTGCAGGTCGGCGACGTGCTTCTCCTTGATTCTTACTATACCTCCGATATGGACGTTATGGTCGGCGATTTGCTTAAATTTAAGGCAAAGCCGGGATTGAGCAAACACAAGAACGCTATTCAAATAACTTCCGTAATAAGGGAGGCTGATTAAGCTATGGGCGATATGCTCTCGCAAGATGAAATAAACGCGTTGCTTTCGGGTGCGTCTTTGGACGATGACGACGATAGTTCTGATTTTTCCGCCGTACCTTCGTCCGAATCGAAGTTTGGCTTAGAGCCGGAGCCGATAGATTACGACGGGGTGTTATCCACAGAAGAAAAAGATGTTTTGGGCGAGATAGGCAACATAAGTATGGGCACCGCCGCGACGACGCTTTTCGCGCTTCTTGGCAGGAAGGTTCTCATAACAACGCCGCACGTTACCGTAAACACATGGGGAGACATTCGGAGTAGCTACACGCGCCCGTGCGTCGGCACCAGGATTGATTACGTCGAGGGGTTGCG